>JAFLDO010000099.1 GCA_017302455.1 Accumulibacter sp. | reverse complement strand
TCACCCGATACCGCTGCTTGAGGCCCACCTCGCCAGTCTCCGGCTTCACTCGCATTGCCATGCCAACCTCCTCGGACACCCACGCCCCGCCACACCCGGGATCATGCCAATATACTACACCAACGCCATTTTTATGGCAAGTTCCAGCTCGACAACTACAGCATCTCGGACGTATTCGAAGGACGGGTAGGTGTCGCCACGGTAAGCCCTACAACCCGCTTCTATCATATCGTCGACATGAGCCGGACCGCTTCGGCCTCGGCGATGGTGCGCGAGCCGGGTCCCGGTGATTCCTACGAAGCCTGGCGCTGGAATCACTCGGAGTTGATGGCGCTCGATCCGTCGTTTCGGCCCCGTCGCGTCCTGGTGATCGGCATCGGCCACGCTTACTTGCCGCATGCACTGCTGGACCTGCCCTCCGTGCAGGAAATTGTGGTGGTCGACCTGTCTCCGGAAATCGTCGGTGCGGTGAAGAAGCACACCGCGACTTCCGCCCGCCGCGTGTTCAGCGATCCTCGCGTCAGAATCGTCATCGCTGATGGCAGGCGCTACGCTCAGTCAGCCCTGAAGCGTGGTGAGCGCTTCGATCTCGTGCAGATCAAGATTAATGAGCCGTGGCATGCCGGCTCCGGCAACCTGTTTTCGGTGGAATTCTTCCGCATGATCAAGGGATTGCTCGCGGAGGGCGGCTATCTCGGAGTGCGTCCCTTGGTCGGCCACCTGTCGGATGGCATGCAAGTGTTCGATGGAGCCCTTTATCCGGGCTACTACCATCTATTTTTCAAGAATGGCGAGATACCTTTAGTCGAGCAGGCTGTGGTTACACCCGATATCGCTGATGCATGGCGACGGGAACTTCCGGGTGCGGCTGCCCTAGGCCCGTCGCGCAACGGCGCTCTGGAAATCATGCAGTTCGACGCCCGGAGTCCGCGGCCGCAGATCGACCTCAACACGGACGATCGACCAACCTTTGAGTACTACTGGCTACGGCAACGTCTGGGTACATGGATTTCGCCGCGGGATGGCTTGGACAATCCGCGTTTCAATGAGTATCGGCGAACCGTTCCGGTCCTGACGCCTTTGGAGTGAATAGATCATGTGTGGAATTTTCGGAATAGCGTTGCGGCAAGGTGCAGATATGCTACCCGACACGGTGCGCAAACTGCTTACGAATCTCTATGTTTTTTCGGAAAGCCGCGGCAAGGAATCTGCGGGACTTCACCTGTACCTTCCTGATGCTGCAAGTGCCTGGACCCTCAAGGGGGCCCAGGCTGCCACCGAACTGTTGCGAACCAAGGCTTATAAGGAGGCGCTGTCGCAGGGCCTGACGCTCGCCTATGGTAGTTCCAAAGACTCCTTGGCGCAGCCGCTGATCGTAATGGCACATTCCCGCTTGGTGACAAATGGCACTGCGGCGCTGGATCGCAACAATCAGCCGGTGCGCTGGGGCGGGGTGAGCATGATTCACAACGGAATTGTGGTGAATGTCGACAAGCTTTGGCAAACCAACCCAGACTTGAAGCGCGCGGCGGAAGTCGATACCGAGGTGATGGCGGCCGTGATTGATCGATCTCTCCGTCAGGAATTCGATCCTATCAAGGCTACTCGAACCGTTTTCTCAGCGATCAAAGGCGCTGCTTCGGTTGCCTGGGTACACGAAGAGGCCTCCACGGTGACGTTGGCGACCAACACCGGTGACCTCTACGTTGCAACATTGCCAGAAGAAATGGGTCTGGTTTTTGCATCGGAGCGCTACATCCTGACCGAAGCCCTGGCAAAGACATTGGGTAGGGAAGGGGCTGCGTCCATCATGAGTAATTTGGAATGGCTGCAGGCGGGTAACGGGCTGGTCTTCGACCTCAACGCGGCTGGTTCTGCCAGACACTTTGGTCTTGCGCCGGATGCCGACCTCGTAGCAATGGCCTGTATGCGCCATCTGGCGGCTCGCCAACACGACATTGGCGCGGCAAGCAGCAACCCAGCGCCAGTCGGATTCTCAAACCAGGTAGATGAAAAGCTGGTGCGTTACGGAGAGGAGCGTATTCGTGGGTTGCGCCGCTGTACCTGCTGCGTGTTGCCAGAGACATTCCCTTTCATTGAGTTCGACGAGAAGGGTGTGTGTAATTACTGTCGCAGCTACAAACCTCGTTATGCCGGCATGCATCCTACAGAGACGCGCAAGACCTTTATCGATTCGTTAGTCAAGTACCGGCGCAATGGTAAGGAACCGGATGTGCTGGTGCCGTTCAGCGGCGGTCGTGACTCCAGCTACGGTTTGCACCTGATCCATGAGGAATTCGGCTTGCGCCCGATTACTTTCACCTACGACTGGGGGATGGTGACTGATCTCGCGCGCCGCAATGTCGCGCGAATGTGTGGGCAGTTGGGGATCCCGAATATTCTGGTGTCGGCCGACATCAAGGCCAAGCGAGAGAATATTCGCAAGAATGTTGCTGCATGGCTGAAAAAGCCTGACTTGGGAATGGTCCCTTTGTTCATGGCCGGGGACAAGCATTTTTTCCGGGTGGTCAATCAACTCAAACGTCAAACCGGTATTGCTCTGGACCTGTGGTGCGCAAATCCGCTCGAGAATACTGATTTTAAGTCAGGCTTCTGTGGGGTACGCCCCGACTTTGATAAGAGCCGCGTCGACTACCTTTCCATCGGGCGCAAGGCGCAGATGGCGGCTTACTATGGGGCCCGTTTCCTGAGAAATACGGGTTATCTCAACGCTTCCCTTCTCGATACATTTGGCGCATTCGTTGCCTATTATTTTGAACCTAGGCGCGACTTTTACTTCATTTTCGACCATTTCATCTGGAACGAGGATGAAGTCAATAAGACGCTATTGTCTACCTACGATTGGGAGCTTTCCCCTGATTCGCCCAGTACGTGGCGGATCGGTGATGGCACGGCGCCGTTCTACAACTACGTTTACATGACCGCGCGCGGTTTTAGCGAGTTCGATACCTTCCGCAGCAATCAGATCCGTGAAGGCATGATTACGCGAGAGATGGCACTCGAATCAATTGCCGTGGAAAATCGCCCGCGTATGGAGTCGCTACGGTGGTACCTTGCAACCATCGGACTCGATTTCAACGAGACCATCCGCCGCGTGAACGAGCTGGACACGATGGGGCTACACCGATGAGGCCAGCGCACGCGCGGTGGGCTGCCAAGAGCCTGCTCTTGGGCATGGTCGTCGCGTCGCTCGCCGCATGCTCGAAGGTGGACGAGGCGGCCCTGCTAAAGGCCGAACTGCCCCTCATGTGGGTACGAATGGCGGGCCCTTCTCCAGGAAAGGGCTTGGTCGATTACCCTTCGGACGGCCCTGCGGACATTCCAAAGGCGTATGCGATGATCCTCCTGGCGGCTGTCGACGCCCAGCGGGCAGGGCGAGGCTTCCCGGAGGCGGGAACGGTGTCGGGCCTATGGCTGCTTGACCACGCCGACGAGAATCGCAACGGCATCACGGGCTGGGGTGTGCCGGTCGCCTGGGATGCCTATGGCGACGGCTCTGAGAACCCCGCCAGCACCGAGTACACGATCGCCACGGCAATTGCTGTCCACGCGCTGCTCGACTGGGCGGGAGAGCCGGGGACCGCGCCGAGGGACAGGATCATGGAAGTCGTGCTGGCCGCCTCGCAGCCGTACTTCGATGCATCGATGCGGACGCCGGCCGGACTGCTGCCGTACTCGCTGTCGCCGCCCGACCGCCGTTACGACACCTTCAATCCAGCGGCCTACATGGCCGGACAGATGCAGCGCCTCAGCCGGCTGGTCAACGATCCCGGCCAGGCAGAGCTGCTGCGCCAGGCCGCGGACCAGACGATGCAGGCCCTGCTTGACCACCGCAAGGTCAATCCAGCGACTGGCTCCTGGTACTGGAACTACTCCGTGCAGGAAGATAGTTCTAACGACCTGCCGCATGCGTCCTACGTCGTGGACGGCATCCGCACCTACATCCGGCACGGCGGCCGGCTGGCCGCGGCGTTCGATCGCGAGAAGGTGCTCGCCCATCTGGACGAATTCTTGGGCGAGAAGACGCCGGACATCCGCGCTTGGCCGAGGCTTCGCCCCGATGTGACGCTGGCGGCAAGGTCATACGACATTGGGATGGCACTGCACGTCGCGTGCACGGAGCCCGCAATGGCGGGCCTGAGGACACGGCTCATCGCGGCAACGCCCGCGTACAAGGACCCGGACGGGCAGTACCTCAAGTATCCCGCCGCATCGAAAGAACGCAACTTCGTCGTTCGGGAGTATGAAACCTACCTGCTGAGGGGCTTCGAGACCTGCTTAGCTCATCCCGTTGGAGGCGCGAAATGAGCTGGCGCATGTTTGCCGTACCCGCTGCGATGGTTGTTTCCCTTCTCTTGGCCAGCTGCGGCGGGCAGGCTGAGAATCCGCAGGCTCGTGCCCCGGTTGCGCCGCCCGAGGATATCAAGCTTGAAGCGTCGACACCCCTCTCAGCCTACCGCAAGCCGCTCGTGGAAGACGCTGTCGTTACTCCTCGGATTCGCGGCGCGGTGGAGGTTCCTTTCGTCGTCCTGCGCGCCGGCAAGGCTGCGGCCACCGTGGAGCTCGACATCGCGGCGAACCAATCCACTTTGCGGATGGACAACGGACAGCGCATTCCGCTGGCGCGGCCTGGGGTTCCTGTGGTCCTTCTCGACCTCGGCGAAGCCAGAACGGGTGCCATCGTCCGGAGCTTGCCAGACAGCGAGCTGTGGCTCGCGGACTGGACCAACGCCGCGAAGGGGATGCGCTTCACAAAGGTGAAGCGCCCTGGCGTCGAGTTCCTGATGTTCAGAGCCGCGCTGTTCCACGAAGGCGTGCTGAACCTCGTCTTGTACGACAATCACGCGGCGAAGAACTACCTGCGTCGCCTGAGGCTCGAAGGCAATCAATGGGTGGCTGCCGGTCCCGAACTGGAACTTCCGACGATGGAGGATCCGGCGGGGACGCATTACGAGATGGAGCCGCCCGTGTTCCTTTTCGGGGAGAAGGACGGGCTGCGGATCCTCGCCGGCACATTGAATGCGAAGGCGGGTGCCGAGTGGATAGAAGTCAAGCGCATCGAGGATTGCGCGAAAGTGCTCGAGGCCATCGCGACACCTACCGGTGTCGGGATACTTTGCAACCGCAAGAACGTGGATACGCTGGGTGCCTACACCGTCGTCCATCCCGCTGGCGAACCGCCTGAGGTGCTGCCGCTGTCCCAAGGCATCCCTTGGAAGCTCTCGTGGGACGAGGCCGCCGCTAGGCTGGCATGGCGTAAGGCGACCGATACGCAGTCGTACGGCGAGATGATGGAACACGACATCCAGCGTGGCCAGAACGGCGGAATGCTGGAACTCGGCTCGAACAACATCGAAGGCCGGATCGCCTGGTCGCAGATCTACTACCTGAACGGCTTCATGGACGCGGTCCACCTGGCGCGCCGCGAACAACAGGCGTTCGATGTGTTTTATCCCCTGCTGGAAAAGCTGCGCCTGCGGATCGAGCTGGAGGTGCGCCTGATCGACCGCCAGCTCGGGGCGCCCGAGGGCTTGCGCACGCGGGCCTTCACGAAGGACCGGTCCCTCGCGCTGTTCGGCGTGCAGACCAGCCGCGCGCTGCTCCTGCTCACGCGTTACCTCGAGGAGTTTCCCGGCGCGCCTCCGCTGGCGAACCTCGGGAAGTTCGAGCGCGAAGTGAAGGCGCTCCAGGGGCACATCGAAGTGATGGCGAATGCTGGCGAGGCGGAAAAGTGGCTTGCGCCCGGGACCCGGCATCTGCGGTGGCCGAAGGGAAGCGCGTTCTATTACGACGGCATGCCCGTTCCCTACAACCACCAGAACGAATGGGCCTATGGCGTTCTCGATGCGCACCGCGCCGCCGGTGGGAAGACCGACGACCCTGCGGTCGAGGCACAGCGCGAGATCATCCGTCACTTCATCTCCAGGCTCGGAAAGGATGGGCGATTCCCCGAGCCGCTGGCGTGGGACTACTGGTGGGGCCATGCCTACGATGGCTATGACGAGGCTTCGGCCCGTTCTCTCAACACCCCTTCGTATGTCGGCGACAAGTCCGCTGCATGGATTTCCTTCCGGACGATCGACCTGATGTCGGTGCTGGGCGCCCGCGGTTATGTCGCGGAAGCCGGTGGTGAGGGATTCGCGGTCAGCGCGCGTGACCTCATCATGCGCGGCGAGGTATATCCGTTCGCGGCACGATCGCTCGACATGGACGGCGCCCGCGCCGGCTACCACTCCACCGTCGCGCACAAGTACGCGCGCTCGGGAGCGCCTTGGGAAATCGCAAACGTCCCCTGGGCGCTCGCGACACTGCCAGCTGGCAAGGAGGCGGAGGATCCGCACTCGTACCGGCTGAACGAGAAGGTCGTGGGGCGATTGCCCTCAATTGCCAGCGCCGGCGCAGACCGGCGGCAGGCGGACCAACTCTTGCTCGACTATCTGGCGATTGCCTTGCCGTACAATGCCTCGATGGCCACACGAGAAGCTGGCCGCGAGCTCGGTGGGAAGTACGTCGCGTGGAACCTAGCGTACGACATGCGCGCCGCCGTCCTTGCCTACGAGCGGACGAAGGACGGACGGTTCCTGGCCCTGTTCGAACGCGCCGCCGACAGGCTGATCGCCATGCGGGACGATCGCTTGGGCGTGGTGGACGACCTCCGCGGTCGCCCTGCAAAATCGTGGGGATCCAATCGCTACAGCGCCAACAAGCAGAAGTGGGTGGCGTGGGACGCATTCGCCGGCATGGCCGTCTACCCCCTGGTCAAATACTGCGTGGTCGCGCGCGGGATGCCTAGTGCGGCGCGGTTGTGCGCGCAATACCGCAAGGTTGCTGAGGAGGCGCTCGCCGAATACGGGCCCTACTGGAGGGATGACGAGGCGTCGGGCGGGGGGTTCTACGTCGACCCTTATCTGGAGGACATTGCCCCTCTCAACCACATGCTGACGCTGGGCCTCGTGCACATAGAGCTGCAGAAGCTCGGGGCCAGTGGCCACAAGGACCGCGCCATCAAGCTTGCCCGGTTCTTCCGCCATCACTGGAAAGATCGAAACAATGGCTCCGTTGAATGGGAATACTGGGCCGGTGCGCAGCAGGCGAAGCACAAGTCGGCGACTGCGGAGGACGTCACGCACGCGCAGATCAACGTCCACTTCGCTTATGAAAGCTATAAGGTCGGCAATGTGATCACGAAGGACGACATGGCGAAGCTCGCGAAGACGCTCCTGCTAAACGTCCGCAAGAACCAGGGTGACTGGGCTGCGGACCTGGCCGGCGGCGGCCAGATTATCGGCAGTGGGCTTCACGAGGGGCTAACGGGCTGGGTCATCCTGGATGAATTCGACGGTGGCGTGGCCCGGCTGATCGCGCGATTCGTCATGGAACATCCGGCCGCTTTTCCTCTTGGCAACTTTTCGTATGCGACCGGGCCGATTGCCATGGCATATGGACTGCCGGGACTGCTGAAGCGCGCGCCATGACGGAGACACACGCGGGTCCCGCCGGTCGGGATTTCCGCGGAGGCGATCGACGATGGGCACGACGATGGCATTCCCCAGCGCCGATCGGCGCTGGGCCAGACACCTCAACACTGCAAACGCTGATCCTGACCGGGGAAAGGCATCACGAATTGACCGGACTTCGGGTCACAGGCGTCACGCACGGGAAGTCCGATAAATTGAATCCGCAGCCACTGGGCGAAAAGGCCCGCGGTGATCATGGCGCCCTTTCGCCAGGGCGCGATGGCCATCAGCGGAAAGGACTGCCACAACTGCAG
>JAFLDO010000098.1 GCA_017302455.1 Accumulibacter sp. | reverse complement strand
CTCGCTTACCTTCAAACAGCGTCTTCGCCTGATCCTGGATAGCCTTCTTCCACTGCCCAACCTGAACCGGATGGACGCCATACTCCTGGCCAATCTCGTTGATCGTCTTCACCCCTCGCACGGCCTCCAGACCCACCTTCGCCTTGAACTCCGGTGTATGTACCTTCCGCGTCTTCGTTTCACTCATCGTTCCTTGCTCCCTACCTTGGCGCACAGCTTAAACTACTGTCTGAATTCCGGGGACCACTATAACCGGACGCTATCCGCCGACGAGCTGCGCGCCTATCTCGCCGAGCTTGGCGACAACCTCGCCGACCAAGCGCTACTGCTGACACTGCTGGCCGGCGGGCAACGCGTGGCGCAACTGTTGCGCCCCAAGGTGAGCGACTATGACACGGGCACGGCCACCCTTCGTCTGTGGGATGCCAAAGGCCGGACAACGTCACCGCGGGAGCACCTGCTACCCCTGGCGCCACGAGCCGCCGCACTGGTGGCGCATTTGATCGCCCGCGCCGAAGCGAAAGGATCGCCGCTGCTGTTCTCGACGTATGGCCAGACTCAATTGGCAGACACGACGCCCGGCAAGCGCGCCGCGGAAATCGGCGCCGCCGTGACTGGCGAGCCGTTCGACCTACGAGACATTCGCCGCACGTGCGAAACGATGCTGGCGAGCATGGGCATATCCCGCGACACCCGCGCGCAATTGCTGAGTCACGGCCTGTCAGGCGTGCAGGTTTCCCACTACGACCGGGACGCCTACACCGACGAGAAGCGCGCCGCATTGATGGCCTGGGAAAGCCGGCTTCACGAGATCGCTACCGGAACGGCACGTTCCAATGTCCTCTCGATGAAGCAAAGAAACGCCACTTGATACCCGTAACGTATCGCTATACACTTAAGCATGATAAAGAGTTTCCAGCACAAGGGGCTGCAAGCCTTCTTCGAGACGGGCAGCAAGGCCGGCATTCAACCTCACCACTCGCAAAAGCTGCTGCGCCTACTGGCGCGACTGGATGTTGCCAAGGTGCCGGAGGACATGAACCTTCCGGGCTGGCGGCTGCATAGCCTTGCCGGCAATCTGGCCGGGTTCCATTCGGTGTCGGTGAACGGCAATTGGCGCATGACCTTCACCTTTGAAGATGGCGACGCCGTACTGGTTGATTATCTGGACTACCACTAGGAGAAGACCCATGAACAGGATGCACGCCTACCCCCACCCCGGCGAGGCGCTACGTGAAGACGTTCTGCCCGCTCTGGGCCTGAGCGTCACTGCCGCCGCTGCACAACTTGGCGTGACTCGCGCCGCGCTGTCGCGCGTGCTGAACGGCCGCGCCGCCATTTCTCCGGAGATGGCCCTGCGGCTTGAAGGCTGGCTTGGCGTCGAGAATGGCGGGCGTGCCGATGCCTGGATAGCGCAGCAAGCCGCCTTCGATCTGTGGAAGGCACGGCAGGCAGGTGCACCGACGGTTCGGCGGGCACAAGTCGAGATCGCCCCCACGGTATAGGCGCTTAAGCGGGTGTTGAAGCAAACATGTTGGTGTTAGTGTTTGAGCCAGGAGCAACCGTGATGAGCAGGGTATCGAAGGTGCGACGCAACTCGCGCTGGAGATTCTCGTAGTGTTGATCAAGGGCCTGGATGTTCTTCGGTGGTGGTCCGAGGTGTGGTGTCCCGGCGCCGGCGAGAACGGGTTTGATGACTTTCTCCCGGAGGATGAGCCAGCCAGCGAGAATGCTGATTCCCGTCGGCTGGGGTCGGTAGCGGCGCGTCTTGGCGATACGCTCGATGAGGCACTTGCCACGGAGCTTCATGAGATCGTAGGCGGCCTGCCGCCCGGTGTAGGCGTCGCGCGAGACTTCAGGCAGCGACGGACGCACTTCGTCAGCCAGCTCTTGTACCGTGAACCCGTCGGGATTGGGCGCGAGGTGCAGGATGGCTTCGGCGACCGAGCGCATGCGCGGCTTTTGCAGATCAACGCCGGACAGGCGGCGATTGCCGCGCTCGGTCGGTTCGATGAGGGAGTCGAGCACGCCATCGGGAAGGAAGCTGACATGGGCGGCCTGCATCGCGTTGAGAAAGTCGATCGCCATGTGCTGGAGCTTGGCCAGCATGATCGAGAGTTTCTCCAGCGAACGCCCGCAGCGCAGTTCCTTGATGTTGTGGGCGATGGCCTCGGCGCGCAGCACGCGCGCGCCCTTGTCGTAGAGCTTCAGGGTCAGCGCGCCGAAATGCACCTTGAACACCGTCAGATCGTAGGCTGATTGATCGACGATACGAGCCACGCCGTGGCTCCTGTCGGCACGCCAGCGGGGGCGTTGTTTGCGGCCGAACAGCGTGCGCAGGATCGGCACGTCGAGCAGACGCCGGGTACGATCAATCAAGCCCTGGAAGACCGCATCCAGGGTGGTGCCACGGACGAACAAGAGATTGCGACTGTACTCGATCTGATAGACCGAGTAGCGGTACCGGAAGCGGCTGCGCTCTTGCTCCTCGATCGTCAGAGCGAAACACAGGCAGCTCGAGTACACCCAACGGTCACAGACCTTGGCCAGTCGCCCTATGGCGTGCTCATCGCACAAGGTATCTGCGAGCTGATCCAAAGCCTGGAACGAACCCCCGACGAAGCAGTTACCCTCCTTCTCCAAGGAGATGGCCTGCTGGCCGAGCGGAAAGTAGCCGTTGAGCACGATGCGATCCACGCAGTCATAACGGCCTTCCAGAAGCTCCTCGTAATACGCAGACAAGTCATCGGGTTGTTTCATCGGAAGAGCCTCCGCGCACACCGGAAAATCCCGTTCCTCCTTTGACAGGCGCAGAGCCAACGGTTTCTTTCCTCTCACCCGGCGGGGTGAACTGCCGTTCGCCCTGAGCTACCCATGTCGCGGCCGTTGAGCGATCAGCTGGCCATCCAATGCCGATCCGGGCGTCATGGCATCACACCATCCCGACCACTCAGTCTTCGGCGGTTCTCCGAAGGAGAACCTCTTTTCCCAAGCGCAGTCTTGGGAAAAGCCTAGTTCCTTCGTCGATGCTTCCCCCGACCATCGGACTGCTGTAGGTGTTCGCCGTAAAGGCGCCAGCAGGAGCAGGCTGAACGTAGGTCGTTTGCGTCCCCGGCATATAGACGGTTCCCACGGACGCGATTGCCTCGCTTCCAAATACAACCGCATCTCCTCCGGCAACGACAACCGCGTCGATCATCTGGCGCTTGGCCGCATCACGCGTGAGTTGTTTGTCTGCTAGACCGTGCCGATAAGTTGATGTTGTCTTCGCCAGAATCTTGAACGGGCGGTTCGGGGAACCCTGAACCCACACGTCAATCTCGCGGTTGCCTTGCTTGACCGTTTCGACAGCCCCGCGTTGCCCAATCACGACTTCTTTTCCAGGGGGCGATGCCCATCGCGCCACTTCAGTATGGGCGCAGGCAGCGAGGACAAGGATCGCGCCAAGTTGAACAACAAGACGACTGAGATGATTCGTCACAGGCTTTCGCTCCCGGCAAAGTTGGTGGCGCGAGCCTCGCCCGATGATCGCCGAGGCGTTACAGCATGGCCGCGGAATGAATGGCCTTTTGAGGGGCGCCGCCGGGCCGATGCGTGGATTCGGGTTGCCGAAATCTGCTTACCATTTGCTTACCGAAGGGCGTATAGAGAAGGACAGACTTTATGTTCCTGGCTAAGTGATTGTTTTCGTGGTGCCCCCGGTCGGAATCGAACCAACACCTGATGATTACAAATCAACTGCACGACCTTCATGCTACGGGGGCTGCCGGCTGCTGCGGTGCGCCATTATAGCCCAAGGCGGCTGGACGCGACTTGTCTGCAGGGGTGCGCCGCGGAGGGTTCGGCCGGACCGAGGACCCATCCTTTCACGGTCGTCGAGCCACTGATAGAATGCGCTGACTGCTTTTTCGGTGTGGAGCCATGCCAAGCTTGTCGAACCCTTCGGAAATTGCGCGGGAGGCCTTGCGTCTGCTGGCTGCCCGCCGGATGTCTCCATCCCCCGAGAATTATCGGGCGCTCTACTACGAGATAGCCGGTATCGCCGATCACGTGGCGGAAGCATTCCCGGAACAGGATCTGAAAGCGCTTCCGGCATCGCTTCCGCGCGCGACGGCAAGTCAGCAGCGCTTGGCCAAACGCTTCGAGCAGGCGCTTGGGGGGCGGAACTGGGAGGAAGTCCAGGCGGGCGTTGCCGAGTTGGCCAAGGAGATCGGCCGGGAGCAGGACCTGCCCTGGAGCGAGTTGCTGGGCGAGTTTCTCCGCCAGTGGGAAGGCAAGCAGGCCGGTCTTACCGTCGCCCGCAAGCGCGAGGCGCTCGAACGTGTGCTGGCCGGCGGCTCGACCAATCGCGAGCTGTTGTTCGGAAGGCTGCAGGGACTGGTCAAATCATGGTCGCTCAACGCTCCGGTGGCCGACGAGATCCCCCTCGTCGAGCCAGAGACCCTGGCTGCCCCTTCGAGCGCCGCCGTGATGGCCGCCGAGGGCGGTGCAACGCCCAGTGCGGGTACCACCAGCGAGCCAGCGGCCGAGTTGCGCGAACTGTTCGCCTACACGCTCGAAGCGGTCATCACCACACAACTCGGGGATGAGCCGGAACTGGCCGCCGAGGCTCGCGATCTGGCGCACAAGGTTCGCACCACCATGTCGCGCGCGGCCATGGATGGGTTGCTCACGGCCATCAAGCGTTTCGCCTTCCGCCTCGATATTCTCGCCGAAGACCGTGGCGAACTGCGCGCCGGTCTGCTCAACCTGCTGCAATTGTTGATTCAGAATGTCGGCGAACTGGTTGTCGAGGACCACTGGCTGAAAGGTCAGATCGACATCGTTCGTGACATCGTCGCCCAGCCCTTGAGCCTGCGCTCGATTGGCGACGCCGAGAGTCGGCTCCGGGAAGTGATCTTCAAGCAAAGCCAGCTCAAGCACAGCCTCAACGAAGCCAAGGAAGCGCTCAAGCAGATGCTCGCGGGTTTCGTCGATCACCTGGCCGAGTTTGCCGATTCGACTTCCGACTATCATGACAAGATCGAGGTCTGCGCCGACCGGATCAGCAAGGCGGAGGACATCAACCAGCTCGAAGACGTCCTCGCCGAGGTGATTCGCGAGACACAGATCATTCAGTTGAACGCCCAGCGATCGCGAGACGACCTGCGTAACGCCAAACTGCGTGTGGAAGAGGCCGACAAGCGCATCAGCGAGTTGCAGGCGGAACTCGACAGGGCCAGTACACTGGTTCGCCACGATCAGCTGACCGGGGCGCTCAACCGCCGTGGCCTCGAGGAAGCGTTCGGCAAGGAGACGGCGCGTTCCCGGCGGCGGCAGTCCTGCCTCTGCGTAGCCTTGCTCGACATCGACAACTTCAAGAAACTCAACGACTCACTGGGACATGACGCCGGCGACGCGGCGCTGATTCACCTGGCGACGGTCATCCGCGAGACGATGCGGCCCCAGGACACCATCGCCCGCTATGGCGGCGAGGAATTCATCATTCTGTTGCCCGATACCTCGATCGAAGACGCGCAAACGGCCATCGTGCGCCTGCAGCGCGAACTGACGCGGCGCATCTTCCTGCACAACAACGATCGGCAGTTGATCACCTTCAGCGCCGGCGTGACGGACTTCCGCGCCGAGGATACACAGCTTTCGGTGACCAAACGGGCCGACGAGGCCATGTATGCCGCCAAGCAGGCGGGCAAGAACCGGGTGCTGGTCGGCTGAGCGCCCGTCGTTTTCGGGGTTAGCGGCCAATCCTGCGTCAGGCGAGCGCCTCTGCGACCGGAGACTTGCCGCCGGCGAGCGCCCTCAGCGCTTCCCCGGCCGCCAGAAGGCCGAAAGGCGCCGTCACGCAGACTGACGAGCCGAAGCCCGCACAGTTCAGACCGCTCAGCGCGCGCGGCTCCGCGCAGCCGATCGCGCGATCCGGATAGCGCAGTGCTTCGCCCGAGAAGACGGCCGGAATGCCGAACTTCTTCTTTGCCTCTCGAGTGAAGCCGTAGTCCTTGCGCAGCAGTGCGCGTACCCTGGCCAGCAGCGGGTCCTGAATCGTCAACGCGAGATCGGCGACGCGGATTTGCGTCGGATCGATCTGGCCGCCGGCGGCACCCGCGGTGATCAGAGGAACGCCGCGACGCTTCGACCAGTCGATCATCGCCGCTTTGCTGCGCACCTGGTCGATGGCGTCGATCACATAGTCGAAGTGACCGGCAAGAATCGTGTCGACATTCTCCGGGGTCACGAAATCCTCGATTTCGGTAACCAGGCAGGCCGGGTTGATCGACTGGATCCGCTGCGCCATGGCGCTGACCTTGGCCTTGCCGAATTCTCCCTCGAGCGCATGCACCTGCCGGTTGACGTTCGACTCGGCAACCATGTCGAGATCAACCAGCGTGATCCGGCCGACCGCCGAACGCGCCAGGCCTTCGACCGCCCAAGAACCAACACCGCCGATGCCGACGACAGCAACATGGGCACTCTGCAAACGGCTCAGTGCGCCGGCGCCATAGAGGCGGGCAATGCCGCCGAAACGGCGTCCAGGATCGCCTGCCGTTTCGCTCATCGCGCGTCGGCGGCCCGCCGGATGACGCGATTGAACGGCTCGATCCACTCGGGGGCAAACTGGGTGTCACAGGCATTGATCTCGGCGATCGCGCGCAGCAGCGAACGGGTTCGACCATGGCTGCCATGCTTCAGCATCACCGCTTCATAGGCGTCGACGATGGCCAGGAGCTTGGCGCCGGGGCAGATCTGCGCCGCCTTGTGCGCCGCCGGGTAGCCCTTGCCATCGGGGGTTTCATGGTGTTGGGCAACCATTTCGGCAGCTCCTGCCCAACCGGACATCCGCGCCAGCAGGCCAGCGGCGTACGCGGGATGGGTGCGCAGCATCGCCTTCTCCTCGGCCGTCAGGGCGCTCGTCTTCAACCACGCCGATTCCGGGAGAAACATCATTCCGATGTCGTGCATATACACGGCCGCTTCGAGTTGCAGCGGGTCGATCGTTTCGCCGGCCAGTCGGTTGGTTTCCAGTGCCAGACGCAGCAGGCGCAGCGTGCGGCCCTTGAAAATCGGTGAGCGGGCTTCGAACTGGTCGGCCAGTGTGTGGAAGAAACGCAGGTCATCGTCTGTCGGAGAGTTCGCGGTGCTGCGCAGGCCCGGCGCTTCGCGGCGAGTCGACACGGCCGTCGCAGAGACCGGGCGAAAACCGGTGACCGCCTCGATGACCTCGGCGACGCAATCCTCGAACTGCCCGGTGGGTGCCGACGCCAGTCTTTCCAGTCCTTCGACGAGAGACACGAGATGCAGGCCGTCGAGTCTGTCACCGGCCGACAGCCCGGCCATCGCCAGTTCGAGACGATCGATGGTCAGCAAGATGACTTCGGCAATCTGCTCGCTGAAGGGCAACTCGCCTTGGCGCACGCGGTCGAGAATGCTCTCCACGGGGTGCACAATGGCCACCGCCAGATCAAGTCGGCAGATTGTCGCGTCACCCTTGATGCTGTGCAAAGCGCGAAACAGGCTGCCGATCGCCCCCCGATCCGCCGGCGTGCTCCGCAGGTGAGCGATGTCGCCTTCGATGCCCGGTGCGTAGTCGCGCAGCGAATCGATAAAGTCCTGCAACGTCTCCCTGTCGGCAACGACAGGGGCAACGATCATCTGCCTATCCATGCTCTATCCCCGCTGAGTCGTGCCCGAGAGTTTAACGGAAACACCGACCGAGCGTTGCCTGCGCACGCCACCGCACGTGGGCAACCGAGCAGCATCGGCGATCGTCGGGCGGCTTGTTCGCTGTCCTCGCCAGCAGCGGCGTCACGGATTGAACTGGCTCCGCGGCCGCTAGCTGGGCTAAACTTCGGGTTTTTTTGAACGCGAGGATAAGTCATGCCCATCGTCACTACCCCCAGTGGTCTCCAGATCGAAGAAATCATCGTCGGCAGTGGCCCCACCGCCAGCGTCGGTCAGCACGTCATCGTCCATTACACGGGCTGGCTGGCCGATGGCAAGAAGTTCGATTCGAGCAAGGATCGCAACGAGCCCTTCCGTTTTCCGCTCGACGGGAGACATGTCATTGCCGGCTGGGAAGAAGGCGTTCCCGGGATGAGCGTCGGCGGCATTCGGAAGTTGACCATTCCCGCCGACCTGGCTTACGGCGCGCGTGGCGCGGGCAAGATGATCCCACCGAATGCCAAGCTGGTATTCGAGATCGAGTTGCTCGATATTGCCTGATCGATGGCCGAGCGGCCGCGCAAGACGCTGCTGAGCCGCCCACCGCCCGCCGCGGACGGCGTCGCGACGACCGGCACCGGCCATCCGCCGCACCCGGCG
>JAFLDO010000097.1 GCA_017302455.1 Accumulibacter sp. | reverse complement strand
CGGCTCGGCCTTCGCGTAAGCCCCCTGGGCGTAGTAGAGCATTGCCAGGTTGTTGAGGCTCATGGCCACGTGGGGGTGCTCGGGCCCCAGGGCCTTTTCCCAGATCGCCCGCGCGCGCGCATACAGCGGCTCCGCCTTCGCGTAAGCCCCCTGGGCGTAGTAGAGCATTGCCAGGTTGTTGAGGCTCATGGCCACGTGGGGGTGCTCGGGGCCCAGCGACTTTTCCCTGATCTCCAGCGCGCGCGCCCACAGCGGCTCGGCCTGGGTGTACAGCCCCATTCCATGGAGCAATAGTCCGGTCTGATTCATCAGCAAGGCGGTCGGGTCGGCAATACCCGCCTCATCGGCATAGGCGGCGATGGCGCGGACGTGGGACAACAGGGGGGTGAGCACCGGCCAGCTGCGAACGTCCGTCGGATCGGCGACGAAGGCCCCACTTATCCAGCCCAGTGCTTCGGTGAGCGCCGCACCATCCGCCCCCCGTTGTGCCACCGTCTGCACGAGGCGATGGATGGTGAAGACCGGCGCATCCGCGGCACGGACCACCAGCGAATAGGACTCCAGCTCCGCCAGGGCGGCGTCAGCATCGTCGTCTGTCGTCGCACCCGGCACGGCCACATCCAGCAACGATTCCGGAATCGGATCTGGCGCCAGCCAGGCCAGGCGCTGCAGTAGCCGCTGGCCCGCCTCGCCGAGTTGGTCGACGGAGGTTTGCCAGGTGACGGCCAGACTCTTCGGATACTGCATCAGGCGCTCGTTGTACCAAGACAAGACCTTGTCGCGCTGGCCGCGCCATTCGGCGAGGTAGCCGGTCATGCTGAGGCGGCGCTGGGCGATGTAGGCGCTGGCTTGTTCCAGCGCCAGCGCAAGGCCGGCCAGTTCCACCGCAAGGATACGGGCTTGTTCGGCATCGTCTGCCTGCTTGCGCCGCTTGGCGTCGGTGCGGGCGAGGAGAAAGTCCACTGCGGCAGGCGTATCGAGCACGTCCAGCGGCAGGGCTTCGACGCTGCCGCTCCAGTTGCTCAAGCGGCTGGTGATGAGCACATGGCCACCGGGCAGTTGAGGCAGCAGGCCTTCGGCCGCCTGAGCGGCCGCTTCGCTATCGACGTTGTCGAGGATCAGCAGCCAGCCGGGATTGCGCTGTAGCCAGCGCATCACCGCAGCGCACTGGACAGGGACTTCCGTGATCTGATATTCCGGCAGTTCGAGGATCGCGCGAGAGCACAGCCCAGCGAGGTTGCGCTGCAGCGCCTCCGGGCTGTCGGCACCGACGAAGAGCAACGCCGTGTAGTCGTCCGCATGGTGCCAGGCGTATTCCACCGCCAGGCGCGTCTTGCCCACCCCACCCAGACCATGTAACGCTTTGCCGACGACGGCGGCGGCGCCTTTGGCCGGGGCATTGACGAGGCTGGCGTGCAACGCCTTGAGCCTCTCCCCCCGGCCCTTGAACAGGTCGCCGAGGCTGGGATAGGGGAGATGGGCGACTCGTTTGGCCACCCCGGCGGCGACGAAAAGATCAAAGAGCTTGGAACGAAACACGTCCACAGCCAAGCGCTCGACGCCGGCGAAGTGAATGGGGTACCGTTCCACCTCGGCCAGGCGCTGCAGGTGCGCCTGCTGGGCAGCACGCTGTTCCGGGATGAGTTCGTAGCGTGCGTCCCGCGGCGTGCTCTCCTCGGGCACGGCGATGATGAGCGGCTTGCGGTGGTACAGGGCGAGCCACGCTTCCCACTGCGTGTAAGAAAGCGCCGACGCGCCAGGTACCAGGAAAGGGGCCAGGGGCGGCAGTTTCTCACCCAGGTCGGGATAACGATAGCGGATCACGGTCAGCGAAGGCGTCTGTGCGGGTGCACCGGTCATGTCGCCCACCAGGTGAATGACGGCATCGCACTGCCGGATGTAGCCGTCCAGCATGTCCAAGGTTTCGGTGCCCGTAGCGATGAAATCCTCCTGCACCGCCACCGAGACGTTCGGGCGCGTGAGGTAGTGGCTCAGGGTGTCGCGGTAGCTGCGGAATTCGGCACTGACGGTGGACAGAAAGATCTGTACGAGGTGCACGGCCTGTCTACCTTTTGTGTTTGTCGTTCCTCAGGTCTTCAAACCTTCGGTGCATGCGCGGGTGCCGGCACAGTCCGATAGCGCTTTGCGAACCGGCGTCAGCATTATCGTGGCAAGACGAGGGGATGTCGACAAAGCCGGCAAGCCAATCGCTCCCCGGTGCTCCGCCGACTTCGCTGTTCGACCGGTCAGGCCGGGATAGCCGCCGTATGGCGTTCGGATGATCAATGGCCGCTCGGGGTCGGCTGCGGCCCGAGGCCCGAAAAGCCTGTACGACGGCTTTCAGCCGCGATCCGGTCATTGCTACGAAGTTCTCGCTCGGTCGTAGTCTGGACGACCGGACAACGCGAAAGCAGTCATTCGTAGTGCATACCCCGTTTTTGGCTTAATCGATGGCAGCGTGGACAAAGTCGTCGGCGGTCCCGCGGTTTCTGAATCGGGGCACCAGACCCAAAGGCGCCTGATGACATATACAAATTCTGTGGCAGCTTACTGTTCATCGAACTGCCGGTCGCTGAACACTGACCCTGACGGCGGTTCGGGCTGAGTCGCCGACCGGTGGGAGCGAAATGAGCGTCTGTAACCCAGCCTACACCTGCCCCCCACGCTCACGCAGGCCAAGCGGGAGTCCTCCCTTCCTTCGCACTCAAGGTTTCGACCCCTGGGCGCGATCAGAACCAGCAGGAAGCAAGCGCCGGCACGGCCTCGGTCAGTCAGCTCGCAAACCCAGTCGCTCCACGACCTGCAACCACTTGTCGGATTCCCGGCGCAGGCGTGTCGCCGTCTGCTCGGGCGTATTGGGAACGAATTCCAGCCCAGATGCGAGGAATTTGTCTCGTGCGTCCGGCTGCGCAAGCACCGCGCCGATGGCCTCGTTCAAGGCGGCCAAGACCTGAGGCGGCGTACCCTTGGGGGCCAGCAAGAGATCGCCGAACGTCGCTTCGTAGCCTGCAATGCCGGCCTCGCTCACCGTCGGCAACTCCATGGCACTAGGCGAACGCTTGGCCGTGCTGACGGCGAGACCGTTCAGCTTGCCGCTCTTGATGTGGGGCATCACCACCGCCGTGGAGAGGAAGCCACACTGCACCTTGCCCTCGATCATGTCCTGCACGGCAGCGTTGGGGCCGTTATACGGCACGTGCGTCATGCGCAGTCCCGTTGCCGCCAGGAACATCTCGGCCGCCAAGTGGCCGGGAACGCCCTTGCCTCCCGACGCGTACGACATGTCATGCGACTTGGCGTAGGTCACCAGGTCCAACACTGACTGGACCGGCGCCGAAGGATCGCACACCAAGGTCTGGCTCGTGTTCGCCAGATAGATGACCGGCACCAGCTCGACATCCGCCTTGAAATTCAGATTCCGGTACATGTGCGGGTTGCTGGTGACCACGGTGTCCGTCGTCACCAGCAGCGTGTAACCATCGGGCACCGACCTTGCCACCGCCTCGGCGGCGATGTTGCCGCCGGCGCCCGGTCGGTTCTCGATGACCAGGGCTTGCTTGAATTTCTCCTGAAAGTGCCTGTTCGCCAGCCGCAGGATGAAGTCGAGCGTGGTGGGCGGAAAGGCCGATATCACGTTCACCGGCTTGCTTGGATAGCTTTGCGCCCAAGCAGTGCTGCCGGTTGATATGGCTAGGCCGAGCGCCCCGGCGAAGAGGGATGAGAGCAAACGCATGGACATCTCCGGTCGAAGGAAGGTGAACAGCCCCAAACATGGTAGGAGACTTCCCATCGATGACCGAATCGTGTCTGGACCATTTCTGCGGCGTGGCGCAAACGCACGGGATCGCTCTTGGATCGAGTGCGGGGATTCACTTGCATCGGCCTCGATGACAGCCTCTGCGACGGCTGAAGTTGGCGTTTACTCCAAGCCAGCCGGCGGCTTGGCTCAGGGTGCACGCGATGCCAGATAGGCAGTTATCGCAACGATGTCACCTTCCGTCAGGTTTTCCACGACCGGCTTCATCTGCGAAGCGTTGGGACCGGCACGGGCGCCGCTGCGAATGTCATGGATCTGGCGCGCAAGATAGCTCGGCGATCGGCCCACGATCGGCGGAATGCTGTCGGTCCCCTTCAACTCGGGCCCATGGCAAGTGGCACATGGCACGCTACGCCCTTCGGCGCCTGTTCGAACCAATTCCATGCCACGACTCACGGAACCCGGCGGCGCGTAGACGATGAAACGGGCACGGGAATCCCGGCTCTCGAAGTCCGCCGGTTTCTCCGGCACTTCGATGATGCGCTGGCCGATCGGCTCCTTTTCTCCGGTGCCCGTGTCGACGAGGACCCAGCCATCCACGGTTGTCTTGGGAACGAGAGGCGTTTCGACGACGCGCCGGTTGGTTCTCGGCTTGAGCGACGAGAAGTAGCGTGCGGCCTCGTCGATTTCGGCGTCGCTGATCGTTTTCGACCCGGCGATCATCAACGCCGTGGGTGCGCGTTTGGCGATCGAAGTTTTCCGATCCCCACTCCGGAAGTCCTTCATCTGTTGCACGAAATAAACATACGGGAGGCCCATGAGGTTTGCGTTTTCCGGCCCGCCAGACCCATCCGCACGATGGCACCAACCGCAGGCAAAGACGTCTGGCTTTCGGCCCTTCGCCACGACCTCGGGCATTGCCGGGTGATCCCCGGGATGCCAGTCCGTTGCGGCGAAGCGATCCCGCGTTTGAGTTAACGTGTATCCTGCAGCACTATCGGGCACCCGGCGGATTGACGCATCGTCGCTCGCCGCCTTGAAGTCCGGCGGATTCGTCGGGTAAGCCCATACGGGGTGAGCCTCCTGGGCGTTGACCTGCATGGTCACGAGATTCAGCATCACCGCAGCGAGGGATGTGACGAGGCGGCGTGTCTTCACGAATGGACTCCTTGGCGGCGACGCTAGCATTCCGGCAGCGATGCGAGGTACAAGTTCATTATCCTCGCAGCCGCAGTTAGCCGACTCCATTCGGATAGTCGCCTAGCAACTGCGGGGTTGGTGTCGCACCGATGCCGGCGAGAATCCGCTTGAGGTAATCGCAGATACGATGCCAGACGGATGGCTGGGTCAACTGCACCGCAGTTTCGGCCACCCAGCCTTGAAGCAAGGCAGAGACTCGCACCAGTGCCGCCCGCGCTGGCGCGAAGCGAGCATGCAATCCGGTCAGGGTGACGGTGATCTGCCCGACATGTTCAGTTTTTCTTCCGACAGAGGTCATCAGCCAGGGACGGCTGGTGATGGCCTCGCGCCGAGCGTCCGGATGCGCCAGCCGGACGAACAGACTCCACCAATTGTAAATCAGTGCCACGGCACGAGCAGCCAACTGACACCGATACAGGTCGTGTGTGGTGCACCGCCCCAACTGACAGCGATGCATGTCTTACGTCCCGCCCTATTCCGGACTCTTTGTCCCGAGCTAGTCCGGGGTGAGACAAGAGGAGAGTCCCACGCTGCCGCTGGGAGGACTGGCTCCGGCATCAGCGTGAGACAGGCGGCCTCGGGGTCGTGGATCGCTGGGCGGGAAGCGCCAGGACAGGCCGTCGGCAAGTCAATGGCCTGCAATGAGGTTCTCAGTCTGCGAATCTTGTCGCTCGCCACCTGCAGGTCCCCGTGTGTGCCTCGGTGAACCAGCAGCCGGCGGACTGCTGCAAATTCGGCAAGCTATCAGAGGGGCTCGTCGGTAACCAGAATCGCCCGGAAGTCGTTGACGTTGGTCAGTGTCGGGCCGGTGATGACGGAATCGCCCAAGGCGTCGAAGAAACCGTGGCCGTCGTTGTCATCCAGGCAGACGAGCGGCTTGATCCCCTTGGCCCAGGCACGCGCCAGGGTGTCCGGCGCGAGCCAGGCGCCGGCGATCTCCTCCTGACCGTCTACTCCGTCGGTATCGCCGGCGATCGCGTGGATGCCGCGATGGCCGTTCAGCGCCACGCCAAGCGCGAGCAGAAACTCGACGTTGCGTCCGCCGCGCCCGTTGCCGCGCACCGTCACCGTCGTCTCGCCGCCGGAGAGCAGGACGCAGGGCGCCGTGAAGGGCTGGCCGCGGCCAGCGACCTGCAACGCGATGCCGGCCATGACCTTGCCGACGTCGCGCGCTTCGCCTTCGATGGCGTCGCCGAGGATGTGCGCCGCCACCCCGGCCTGGCGCGCCACGGTGGCGGCTGCTTCGAGCGCCATCTGCGGTGTCGCGATCAGGCGCGTCTCCACCCTGGCCAGGCGCGCGTCGCCAGGCTTGATCGACTCACCGCAACCGCTTTCGAGGACCTGCAGCACAGCCGGCGGAACAGCGATGCCGTAGCGGCGGATGATCGCCAGGGCGTCGTCACAGGTGGTGGGGTCGGCAACCGTCGGACCGGAGGCGATGTCGATCGGGTTGTCGCCGGGCACGTCGGAGATCATCAGGTTCAGCACGCGCGCCGGACCGCAGGCCGCCGCCAGGCGCCCGCCCTTGATCGCCGAGAGGTGGCGACGGACGCAGTTCATCTCGGCGATCGAGGCGCCGGACTTCAGCAGGGCCTTGTTCACCGCTTGCTTGTCTGCCAGAGTCAGACCTGCGAGCGGCAGGGCAAGCAGCGACGAGCCGCCCCCCGAGATCAGGCACAGCACGCTGTCGTCGGCCGTCAGCCCCTGCAGCAGGGCGTGGATGCGCTGTGCTGCGGCGACTCCGGCGGCGTCCGGTACCGGGTGAGCCGCCTCGACGATCTCGATGCGCTGGCAGGGAACGGCGTAGCCGTAGCGCGTCACCACCAGTCCCGACAATTCGCCCGGCCAGTTCTCCTCCAGCGCTCTGGCCATCGCAGCCGATGCCTTGCCGGCACCGATCACGAGCAGTCGGCCGCGCGGCGCCGTGGGCAGGTGCGGCGGGATGCAGTGGGCCGGCTGCGCGGCGGTGATTGCCGCCTCGAACATGTTGCGCAGCAGGCTGCGGGCTTCATTGGTTTTCATCGTTCATCTCCTGTTCAGACCGCCAGCTTCGGGCGCTGCGTGAGCAAGTCTGCCTCGTCGAGGCTGCTTGCGGCGGCGTCACCCTCGTACAAGGCTTGCAGGTGTTCGGGATCGCTCTTGCCGTCAAGCACCTGCTCGAGACGCGCCCTGTCCACCGCGTCGACCCAACGAGCGATCGCCACCGTGCCCACCGCGTTGCCGATTGTATTGGCAATGGTGCGGGCTTCGGACATGAAGCGATCGACGCCGAGCAGCAGCACCATGCCGGCGACGGGTATCTTGCCCATCGAAGCCAGTGTCGCCGCCAGAGTGATGAAGCCCGAACCGGCAACGCCTGCCGAACCCTTCGCAGTCAGCAGCAGCACGCCCAGCGCCAGCAGTTGGTCGGTCAGGGTCAGTGGCGTGTTGGTGGCCTGCGCGATGAAGATCGTCGCCATAGTGTAATAGATGCACTGTCCATCGGGGTTGAAGGTCAGTCCCGAGGGCACGACCAGACCGACCACCGGCTTCGAGACGCCAGCAAACTCCAGCTTGCGCATGAGCTGCGGCACGACCGACCCGGACGAACTGGTGCCGAGGACGGTGAAGATTTCGTCCTTGATGTACTGCAGAAACTTCCAGAGGCTGAAGCCGGACAGTCGGGCGATGGTGCCCAGCACGAGGACGACGAACAGAAAGCAGGTCAGGTACATCGTGGCCATCAGCTTGCCGAGCGAGACAATCGGTCCGAGGCCGTACTTGCCCACAGTGAAGGCCATCGCCCCGAAGGCAGCGATCGGCGCCAGGCGCATGATCATCCCGACGACGGAGAAGATGGCGTGCGTGAAGGAGTCGAGGAAGGTCACCACTGGCCTGGCGCGCGGGCCGATGTGCGACAGGGCCACGCCGAACATCGTCGCGAACGCCAGGATCTGCAGAATGTCGTTCTTGGCCAGCGCGTCGACGATGCTGCTGGGTACGAGATTCTGCATGAAGTCGACAAATCCCGTCGGCTTGGCTGCGCTGGCGGTGTAGGTGGCGATGGCCTTGGTGTCGAGCGTCGCCGGATGCTTGCTCCTCGGGCCCGACCAAGTGTGTGCCACTCGCAGCCCGAGTTCAGGCGGCAAGCAACTTAACGTTCTTCGCTAGCCGCTAGTCCGTCCGTCCACCCATGTACAGGGTTGGATTGTTGTTTCGCGTGACCTAGACTGAATACTTGCATGCGAAGACTCCAAGGAAGCGCCGAGTTGATCGTCAAATCCGATTACGGGTTCGATGGAATCAATGGGTTGCGAGGTGTTAGTTCGCGCCGCTATAAGGCCATTTCGGTGGCGGCGTAATGAGGCCACTGGACTCGCGGCGCAATGAGGCCAGAGCAATCGCGGCACAATAAGGCCACGTAGAAGGCAAGTAGAGGCGGTTT
>JAFLDO010000096.1 GCA_017302455.1 Accumulibacter sp. | reverse complement strand
CGCGGCCGCGCCGGCCGTCGCCGCCGAGCCGCTGCCGCCTGGCGCGCACCGTGCGGGCTACGAGACGGTTCTTGATTGGCCGGCTTTCGAGAACTGGCTGCAGAAGATCGAGAACGCGCCGTTGACCGCGCTCGATACCGAAACCACCAGCCTCGATCCGCTGGCAGCGCGCATCGTCGGCATTTCGCTGGCCGTCGCCCCCGGCGAAGCGGCTTATCTGCCTCTCGCCCACGACTACCCCGGGGTGCCGGCGCAGTTGCCGTGCGACGAGGTCCTGGCGCGCCTGAAGTCCTGGCTCGAATCGCCCGGCCACGCCAAGATCGGCCAGCACCTCAAGTACGACCAGCATGTGCTGGCCAACCACGGTATCGCCCTCGCCGGCGTCCGGCACGATACCCTGCTGCAGTCCTACGTTCTCGAATCCGGCAAGGACGGCGTGCGCGGCCACGACCTGGGCCAGTTGGCGACGCGCCACCTCGGACTCGCGACGATCCCCTACGAAGCGCTCTGCGGCAAGGGTGCGAACCAGATCGGCTTCGAGCAGGTGGCCATCGGCCAGGCCGCCGAATACGCCGCCGAGGACGCCGACCTCTGCCAGCGCCTGCACGCCGTGCTCTACCCGCAGATCGTCGCCGACGCCGGTCTGGCGCGCGTCTACGCGGAGATCGAAATCCCGGTGCGCGACATCCTCTTCCGGATGGAGCGTCAGGGCGTCCTCATCGACGGCGAACTCCTGACCCGCCAGAGCCACGAGATCGGCAAGCGCCTGCTCGACCTCGAGGCGCGCGCACACGCCGCCGCCGGGCAGCCGTTCAACGTCAACTCGCCGAAGCAGCTCGCCGAAATCCTCTTCGACAAGCTCGGCCTGCCGGTGAAGAAGAAGACGCCGTCGGGAACGCCATCGACCGACGAAGAAGTGCTCTCCGAACTGGCGCTCGACTATCCGCTGCCGAAGATCCTGCTCGAATCGCGGCAACTCGCCAAGCTCAAGGGCACCTACACCGACAAGCTGCCGAAGATGGTGAACGCCGGCACCGGGCGCGTGCATACCAGCTACGCGCAGGCGGTGGCGGTCACCGGCCGGCTCGCGTCGAGCGACCCCAACCTGCAGAACATCCCGGTACGCACCGCCGAAGGCCGGCGCATCCGCGCCGCCTTCATCGCGCCGCCGGGCAGTTCGCTCGTCTCGGCCGACTATTCGCAGATCGAGCTGCGCATCATGGCGCATCTGTCGGAAGACGCGCGCCTGCTCGAAGCCTTCGCGCAGGGCGAGGACGTGCATCGCGCCACCGCCGCCGAGATTTTCGGCGTCCGGCCGGTCGACGTCGGTCCGGACCAGCGGCGCGTCGCCAAGGTCATCAACTTCGGCCTCATCTACGGCATGAGCGCTTTCGGCCTGGCGCGCGAACTCGATCTCGAACGTGGCGCCGCGCAGGCCTACATCGAGCGCTATTTCGCGCGTTACCCGGGGGTCGCGCGCTACATGGCGACGACGCGCGAGGCGGCCAGGACGCAGGGCTACGTCGAAACCGTTTTCGGCCGCCGGCTATGGCTGCCGGAAATCCGTTCGAGCCAGGCCGGCCGCCGCCAGGGCGCCGAGCGGGCGGCGATCAACGCCCCGATGCAAGGCTCGGCGGCCGACCTCATCAAGTCGGCGATGATCGCCGTGCAGGGCTGGCTCGACGCCGAGCGCCTGCAGACGCGCCTCCTGATGCAGGTGCACGACGAACTCGTCCTCGAAGTGCCGGACGACGAATTGGCACGCGTGCGCGGCGAACTGCCGCGGCTGATGACCGACTTCGCCAGCTTGCGCGTGCCGCTGGTCGTCGACGTGGGCGTCGGCGCCAACTGGGACGAGGCGCATTGAGCGCCGGCGGGGGGCTGCCGCGGCCTGCTGTTGACCGGACAGGAGGGGTTCGCAAGAGAATGACGACTTCCCGCCGATCGCCGGCGCTCGACGGTCGTGGGGTGCACCCGGCGCCTCTGTGTGGCTGCTGCGCTGAAAACGGCTCAATGGCTACTATCGGCCGGAGCCGGCCGTAGCGGCCCAGGAAATAGAGCCGCACGAACGGCAGCGAACTCATCGGAGATCGGCCGCTCGGCACTGCCGTGGGTCCGCCCGACCTTCGGCCTCGACTAGCCGTTTGCATCGCCTTCGAGGTGACGGTTTCCCCCAGTCGCTCGAGCGCCTGGTGGGCATTACGGCCCGGTCGAAACCCACAGGCACAGGCGCCAAAACCTGCTTCCCCGATCGCTAGCAGAATTTCGCAAGGCCGATCTTGGACGATGCACTTTTCAAAACTGGGTGTCCCCAGTGGGCGTCTACCTTCGTTACCCTTCGGGATCTAGACGTGCCGGACGGGTTGCGGGCGGTAGGTCAGTCGACGCAGCCCGCCGGAAAGCGCTTCCAGCCGCGTTTCCAGTCCGTCGCCGCAATCCGTCTTCCGCACCCATCCACACCCACAGCCTTGTTTCCTGGCTGGGCTTTGAAGCTTCCGCACAACATTCCCATCAACGAGGTCTAGCCCCTTAGGCGAGCCTCCATCGCCGGCTTGCGTGAAACGAACAAATGTTGTCGGAGTGGATGGCCTGATCCTGTCATTGCCATGGGGGCAGGCATCAAGGCACAATGATCGGGTCTGCCCTGCCGGAATCAACGTCATGGCCTTGCCGAAAGCCACCGATCACCGTCTTACCTATGCCGACTACCGGAAATGGCCCGCTGGCGAGCGTTGGGAACTGATCGATGGCGTGGCCTACGCGAGGGCGCCGGCGCCGACGATCAGCCACCAGACGATGATTGGTCAGCTTTTCAGACAGATCGATCAAGCCCTGGATGGCGCCTCCTGCCGCGCCCTGATCGCTCCGGTCGACATCCTGTTGTCGGCAGCGAGCGACGCTGATGATCAGGCGACGACCGTCGTCCAGCCCGATATTCTGGTCGTCTGCGACCCGGCCAAGGTCACCGAGAACAACATTCACGGCGCCCCGGACTGGATCATTGAGGTCCTCTCCCCCGCCACCGCCCGCCACGACCACCTGACCAAGCGCGCCCTCTACGAACGCGCCGGTGTCCGAGAATACTGGCTGGTTCACCCGGTCGACCGTGTCATTACGCTGTACACGCTGAAGGACGGCATCTACGGCGGCCCGGAAATTGCCGAAATGGCCGGCGAACGCTCGCCGGCCATCTTCCCTGAAATCGTCATTCACTGGCAGGCGATTCTCGAGAAGCTACCGGATAGCTCCGTGGGATCAGCCGAGCAGCATGCTTGACGATGACTCCCAAGCAACGTGGTATATCCTCTCTTGTTCCCGCAACCCCTTCACCCCACGTCGCCAGGCTCCGACTGCCCAGTTCTTCGTGGAACAGACAGTGGCCCAGAAAACGGTCAGTTGCGACTAATTCGACGCACTGGTTGTGCCGGAGACGATGCCACGAGCCATGCCTGACCTTCCTGTGAGTGCCCTTGTTGAGGCCGCTGTAGCCAGCACCGAAGCCTATTTGGATGCATTGCGCTTGGAGATTTTAGGGACAGTATTTCGAATTCGCACCGCTGCACACTCCACACGCGTCGACCCTTTTCGGCACTTCGGTGTTGGAATGAGCAATTTGGTATGCTGTCCCCGAAATTTCGTACCGTCTTGCCATCGACCCCCAGGCCGCCTCTCGGGGTACCGACCACCCCAGCCACCCAACGGCGGAACGCCGCCTCAAATTGCTTCGGGTCGAGGGCTCGGAAGATGCGCAGAAACGTTTCCTCGGAGGCCACACCGTTCCGCAGCACCAGGAACTGACGCAACCAATCTTCCTTCTCACGTTCCCAATGGGCGATGTCTTCGATGGTGTCACAATCGGAGAGGACAGCGGCGATAGCAATCACGAGAATCTCCAGAAAGTCATGCAGCGTCCCATTGCTGGGTTTGCGCGGGTCATCCACTTCCCGGAAACAACACATCAGGCTTGCCCCCCTCGTCAGAGTTATTTCTGTCGTCCAAAAGACGAGAGTAGACCCGATTTCGCGCGGGTTTAAAAGCTATTGGCATAAATTCATGCCCGTGAACAATTCTTGCCTCTCTGAATATAGCGACGTAGACTATGCTATCCGAGTGCGGGAGCCCTGACCGGTGTACCCGCTATGGCGCTCCCTCTGCAATTCAAATAGCATCGCGTTTGGTCGCTTCCGATCGCATTGCTGGAGAACTAGATGAACCACCTAAAGCACTGCTGTAGCCGAGCCACACTTACCCTGGCGATAGCGTTGACTTGTTCAACAGCACTTGCTGACGGCCCTTATCTTGCCTCAAAGCCAACACCACTTGGGTTTGCCGACTGCCCACCTCAGTATGCTTCTCGCTGTCAGGCTCTCCATAGAACTGAATTACAGGGCTACCAACTAGCAAGAAGTGGACGTATCTCGTGGTCCGAAATGGTTAATCGCTTCTACGAACTCCGCGACCAGATCCTGCCATTGGAAGATGACATGACGCGTGAGATGGAATCGTATCAACGTTACCTCGCAAAGAAGATGGACGCACGAGCGATGCACGAAACCGAATGGGCCTACTTGCTTGACAAGAAAGTGGCCGAATTAAATGCACGTAACGAAATGCTAAACGCTACACGTCAGCGGAATCAGGCACCAGCAGAGCACATGCACCGCCCGTCGCCTAACTATACATGTATGCAGAATGGACCTTTTACGAACTGCACGCCATTCTGACCACAACACAATGTGAGCGCCCGGCGATCACATCGGTCGTACGCCCAGCACACCGTAACTTTGCAGCGGCAATCATTAGAAACATCAGGGTTTAGTCCGTTTCGTGTGGAACGGGGCCCCGGGACCCCAAGCCGAGCCCTTCGGGCACCCCACCCCTTGTATCTTTCGTTTTGTGGTTTGTCGTTCATTGGAGGAGGGTGTGAATTGATGGCTGGGGCGAGTTCTGGGGACAGTATATGGAATTCGCTCTGCTGCATACTCCACCCACGTCGATTCTCTTCGGCACTTCGGTGTTGGGACGAGCAATTTGGTATGCCGTCCGCAAAACCCCGCTGTTCATTGGTCCCTCTTCAACTTGTATGTCGAATCGGCAGAAGAGGATAAAGCATGACGAGTACGCTGAAACTGTTTGCCGCTGGGAAATCGTCTATACCTCCCGCCACGGCCTGGTATCTCTCGGACCTCGGCGAATTCCGCGGTAAGCAGGAGCTTTACACCCGGCAGTCACCGCTGCGCCTCAAGGCCTTGCGCGAGCATGCGCTGATCGAAAGCGCTGTCTCATCGAACCGCATCGAGGGTGTTTCCGTCGAGCCGTCGCGGGTCCGCGATGTGGTCGTATCGGCCAGACCGCTGTTTCGGGATCGCGATGAGGAAGAAGTGCGCGGCTACCGCGATGCCGTAACCTGGATTCACCAGGATGCCCAGCGCATCCCGATTGCCACCGAATCCATCCAGCGTCTCCACGCGATGACGCGGGGACAGATCTGGGATGCCGGTCTGTACAAGGAGAAGGATGGCGACATCATCGAACGCTATCCCGATGGGCGCGAGCGGGTGCGCTTTCGCACCGTGCCTGCCAAGGAGACGCCGGCAGCCATGGCCCGATTGGTCGGCGACTGGCGGGCCTGCCTCGAAGAGCGCTGGGTTCCGCCGCTGATCGCGCTGGCCGCGTTCAATCTCGATTTCCTGTGCATCCATCCGTTCCGCGATGGTAATGGCCGGGTGTCCCGGCTGATCTGGCTGTTGCAGAGCTACCAACTGGGTTTCGAGGTCGGACGCTACATCAGCCTGGAACGTCTGGTCGAGCAGAACAAGGACCGTTACTACGAGACACTGGAACTGAGTTCGCAGCGCTGGCACGAGGCCAAGCACGATCCGTGGCATTACATCAACTACGTGTTGTTCATCCTCAAGAGCGCTTATCGTGAGTTCGTCGAACGGGTTGGGGAAACCTCGGAGCCACGAGGATCGAAAACCCAGATGGTGCTGGAGGCCATCGCCAAGATGCCGGGAACGTTCTCCTTGGCCGACCTGGAGCGTGCCTGCCCGGGGGTGAGCCGGGACATGATCCGGCGGGTGCTGAATACGCAGAAAGGACAGTCCGTCGACTGCATCGGCCGAGGCCCCGGTGCGCTCTGGCAGAGAAGGGGCAATTGGCGTGAAAGGATGTAATAAAGAGGGTAATGTCCTCAAGGTGCCGGGGCCGGCACGGCGCTGTGCGCCCCCGGATCCCAGTGGTCGCTGCGCTGCGTGACGCGCCTGTCGTTGAAACCCACCCACCACCCCGGCGACCAACTGCCGGTGCATCAGGATGAACCAGCCGTCCGCGGCGCCCGTGTCGTGCCGGTCTTGCCGGCCACGTCGGCGCGGATGCCATAGCGGCTGCGGATATCTCTGCCGGTGCCGCGGTTGATTGCGCCGCGCAGGTTGTCGAGCAGGGTGTAGGCGACGTCGGGTTCGAGCGCTATGTCGGGATCCTGCGGGCTGAAGTCTTCGATGACCCGGCCGTCGCGATCTTCGATGCGGCTGACCAGCAGCGGCTCGAGGTAGCCACCGCCATTCGCCATCGTCGCGGCGTCGTCGGGCTCAGGCACACCGCGCCGGGTTGGTGCGCGCCGCAGACGGTGGTGAACCTTGACCTGCACTTCGTCGAGTCACTTCTCTTCTCGTTGGGGCACGGCTTCCAGGTGATTTATCGGATTAGAATCCATGAATGCGCTGCTGGGTATCCGCCTGGCAAGGGATTGGTTGATCATCAGGAGAGCGTCATGGAAGCAAAGAGCGGGAGTGCAAGAAACAAGGTCGTCATCGTCGGCGGCGTGGCTGGTGGTGCCTCGTGCGCGGCGCGTCTGCGCCGGCTCGACGAAAATGCGGAAATCCTCATGGTCGAGAAGGGGCCGTACGTCTCCTACGCTAATTGCGGCCTGCCCTACCACGTGGGCGGCGTGATCGAGAAGGAAGCCAGCCTCCTGGTGGCGACGGCGGACACCTTCCGCTTGCTGTTCAATGTCGATGTCAGGACAAATTGCGAGGCGATCCGCATCTCGCCTGAGAGCAAGACCATCGAATTGCGCAGCGTTGAAAGCGGCGAAGTCACGAGCGAGTCCTACGACACACTCGTGCTGTCCCCCGGCGCACCATCGGTTCGTCCGCCGTTGCCGGGCATCGACCTGCCGGGCATTTTTCAGGTGCGCACCGTGCCCGATGCACGAGCGATCCGCGAATGGATAGAGCGCGGCTCCCTGTTCCTCGGCGGCATGAACAAATACTCGGGCTTCCAGACGGTCAAGCCCACGACCCGCGCAGTGGTCATCGGCGGTGGCTTCATCGGGCTCGAAACCGCGGAGAATCTGGTGCATCGGGGATTCGATGTCACCCTCATCGAGATGCTCGACCAAGTGCTGGCGCCGCTTGATGTGGATATGGCCCGCATTGTCGAAGATTACGTAGAGCGGCATGGCGTCCACCTCGCCCTCATTGACGGGGTAGCGGGATTTCATCAGGCCGCCGGCGGTTCGCTTGAGGTACTGACCAAATCCGGCAAGACCCACCCTGCCGACATCGTTATCCTCGCGCTCGGCGTGCGTCCGGATACGGCGCTGGCCAAGGCGGCGGGCCTCGAGATCGGCCAGAGAGGCGGTATCCGTGTCGACGAGCAGATGCGCACCAACAACCCGGATATCTTCGCCGTTGGCGACGCTGTTGAAGTCCGCGATTTCGTTACCGGCGAGTGGAGTCTCATCGCCCTCGCCGGGCCGGCCAATCGCCAGGGACGCATCGCCGCCGACGTGATTGCCGGACGCAATTCACGCTTCCGCGGCACCCAGGGCACCTCGATCATCGGGCTCTTTGGCGCCGCAGCCGCCTGGGTCGGCGCCAGCGAGAAGACGCTCAAGCGGCTCGGCGACAGCGATTACGAGAAGATCTATCTCTACCCGAACTCACATGCCGGGTACTACCCCGGCGCCCGGCCGATTGCGATGAAGGTTCTCTTCCGCAAATCCGACGGACGTTTCCTCGGCTCGCAGGCGGTTGGTGAGGACGGAGTGGACAAGCGAATCAGTGCGCTGGCTATGGCGCTCCAGATGGGCGCTACGATCTACGATCTCGAAGAGGCTGAACTTTGCTATGCGCCCCAGTTCGGCAGCGCCAAGGATCCAGTCAACTTCGCCGGCATGGTCGCCGCCGACATCGTCCGTGGCGACATGCCGATCAGTCACTGGGATGCCTCAGAGAGCGGATTTCTCCTTGACGTGCGCGAACCGGCCGAACTCGCCGTGGAGAGCGTACCGGGCGCGGTCAACATCCCGCTCGGCCAGCTACGGGCCCGACTCGACGAACTGCCCCGTCACCGGGATATCCTGGTGATCTGCCGCTCCGGCCAGCGGGCTTATTACGCGACCCGTGCCCTGCTGCAACTGGGGTTCAAGGCGAGAACGCTGGCCGGCGGTACGCTGTCGCGCTATCACTCGTATGTTCTGGTGAACTAGGCGGGAAGCCTATGGGCGGCGCTGACCCAAAAAGCAGAAGCTGGAAGGAAAAAAGCTCGCACGAGATCGTCGAGTACGGGGCAAACGTCATTTCAGAAACGTCTTCCTTGCCGGCAACGAGAAGATTCTGATCACCTCCAGCGTAACGGGCTGGCGAGCATCAGGTCATGGAGGCGAGCAGCCTGCCCTGGACGCTCGCGCAC
>JAFLDO010000095.1 GCA_017302455.1 Accumulibacter sp. | reverse complement strand
TCATCGGGCTGTTCGGTGCCGCCGCCGCCTGGGTCGGCGCCAGCGAAAAAACGCTCAAGCGGCTCGGCGACAGCGATTATGAAAAGATCTACCTCTACCCGAATTCGCACGCCGGCTACTACCCGGGTGCGCGGCCGATTGCGATGAAAGTGCTCTTCCGGAAATCCGACGGACGTTTCCTGGGTGCGCAGGCGCTCGGCGAGGATGGGGTAGACAAGCGCATCAGCGCTCTCGCCATGGCGCTCCAGATGGGCGCGACGATCCATGACCTCGAAGAAGCCGAGCTGTGCTACGCGCCGCAGTTCGGAAGCGCGAAGGATCCGGTCAACTTCGCGGGCATGGTCGCTGCGGATATCCTCTGCGGCGACATGCCCTTGACTCATTGGGATGCTGCCGACAACGCGTTCCTGCTCGATGTGCGCGAGCCCGGCGAACTCGCCGTGGAGAGCGTGCCGGGCGTGCTCAACATCCCGCTTGGCCAGCTCCGGGCGCGCCTCGACGAGCTTCCCCGCGATCGGGAGATCCTGGTCATTTGCCGCTCCGGTCAGCGAGCCTATTACGCAACACGCGCGCTCGTGCAGCACGGGTTCACGGCGAGGACGCTGGCGGGCGGGATGCTGTCGCGGTTCCACACTCGCCTACTGGCGAATTGAACGAATCGGCGGGTCTTCGTGGCGACGACTTTGCAGGTGCCACCGAGCATGTGCGGCGCAGCAGGACTTCGCCTCGGGAGGGAGGTGGTTCATGGCTGGCACTGAGCGGCAAACTGGACGCTGGAAGGAAAAATTCGTCCACGAGATGGCCGAGTATGCGATCAACGTCATTTATCTGACGCTCGTATTCGCCGCTTTCACGCAGTACCGGAGACTCGTTCTCGCCGCCCATGACATCATCTACACGAATTACTGGGTGGCAGTGATCCAGGCGCTGATCCTCGGGAAAGTGATCATGATCGGCGCCGTGTTCCGCCTGGGGCGCAGCCTTGAGCAACGTCCCCTGATCTTCCCGACCCTTTACAAGGCTGTGGTCTTCACTTTTCTGGTCGTCGTTCTCAACCTTGTCGAGCATGCGATCAAGGGCCTCTGGACGGGAAACGGACTCGCCGGCGGTTTCGCTGAGTTCCTTGACAGGGGGCCGCACGAATTGCTCGCCGGATCCCTGGTGATCTTCGTCGCTTTGATCCCTTTCTTCGCCGTTAAGGAACTTGGGCGGGTGCTCGGGGAGGAAAAAATATGGGCTCTCTTTTTCGGGAAAGCCGACCGTGCAGGTGATTGAGGGCGACCGATGAAAGCGGATCTCGAGAACTGAAACCCCTATCGTGATGAAACGGCCAATGGCGCCGCCGACCTTACTGCCTGCAGGAGCCGATACACCAGCGCCGCGGCCGCCGCGGTGGCAAGCAGATGCTTCAGCGTGTGGCCGCTCAACGCAGAGTATGTCGCGGCGAGCAGGGCATGATCATTGACTTCGGCAACCTTGGCGAGAACGTAGAGGAGAAGGGCTGCGCCGAACCAGAGTCGTTCGACTGCCGGTGTGCGGTGAATTGCCTGCCAGAGCGGGATCAACAGGATCGGCAGTATTTGTAGCAGGAGATAGGGGCGCAGGTCGCCCTGTCCGTTCAGTTCGGTCCAATACCACCAGAGCACGCTGAGCACCGCATACACGGCGAGCAGCCCGGTGACAATGCCGGCACGGCCCGGTGGCAGGGCCGTCTGGGCCCAGACCCCGGCAAGCAGGCCGGCGCAGACGAGTGCGATTGGCAGGCGATCCCAGACCAGGCGGGCATTGTCCGGCAGCCAATGGTAGTAGGCCGAACCGAATGCGGTCAGGATCAGGCCGATCAGGAACAGCGCATAGCCCGGCCAGCCGCGCGCGATGCCGGGGTGACGGCGGTGCCGCCAGAGGCCCAGCAATCCCCACAGGCCCACGCAGGCGAAACCAAGATTGGACAGCACGTCGCGCGCGTGAGGAATGCCGAGGAAAGAAGTCTCGTCGGCGAAGGCATGGTAGTTCTCCGTTTGTGGGATCGGACCCTGGACGATCATGGCAAGGATGCAGAAAGCCGTGATCAGGATGGGGAGATAGTTGGCTGCCCGACGCATGGCCTCAATCTGCCTTGCCGCCATGCGTGTAATCGTACAGATGCGAGTTGTCCGGAGCTTCACCAATCCGGATTCCCCGGGGCAGGAAGCGCAGGTGTCTGCGGTAGCTCCTGCTGTCCGACCTGGCATTGGTCTTTGCCAGTGCTGCCGCCTCGTCGTAGGCCATCGGTTGCTTCTCCTTCTCTATCTCGAGACCTTGCGTCGCTTCATTGACCCACACGCTGTACTTGCCCAGGTTGTAGAGCAGGTACATCGCGTAGAGGTTGTCGAAGTCCCGGTAGGCGCCTTCTTCTCGGCGGAAATCGCGGGAGCGAACCGAGGGGAAACGGTTGGGCAGATCTTTGAAAGCCACCTTCTCTTCTTCATGCGGGTCGATGTAGGTCGAGCCGCCATACTTCTTGTAGAGCACCACGTCGATGGCGTAGCCGCGCCGGCTCCATTCGCTGATCAGCTTCATGGCCATCTCGGTCGGCAGGTTGGCGTTGGCAGCGGCTGCCAGCCGCGTCAGCGAGAGGCGCCGCGGGCTGGTCACCGCAAGTTCCTCGTAGCCAGCACCAAACTTGAATGCCGAGCCGATGCTCTTGGCGCAGTTGAAGAGCAGGTAGTCGTACTTGATTTCCCCGTCGTGGTATGCCGTGCGCGCGGCGCGGGCATGAAAGTCGGCGTTGATGCGCCCGAAGAAGCTCGCCAGAGCCTCCTTTTCGCCTGCTGGCACACCATAGACGCGCACGCCGACGACCGAGCGTTTGTAGATCTCGCCGAAGTCCAGGCCGAATGAGGCGGTTTCCCCGAGAGATGAGGTCGTCTTGAAGAGGTACTCGAGTTTCGGAACGGCGAGCATGAGGTCATCTGTATAGAACGCCTGGTCGTGCTCGGGGCGGCGGTCGGCATAGAAGTTCGCCGAGTAGACCAGATCGTCGTCAGTGTTGTCGTCCCGGAGCGCCAGCGCGAGGTGGCCGGCTGACCCACCCTTGGAGGTGCCGAAGCTGATCAGCAGTTCGAGATCGTAGGGGTCGGTGCGGAGCAATTCCCCTATCTCGGCAATGTTGGCGGGCTCAGGCCCGCCCCTGCTTGCGAAATCCGCAGCCGCCAGTTCAGTGGCAAAAATCAGGGCCACGGCGATGCACCCAGCCGCAAGTCGGATCGCCATGAGCTGAATGCCGCTCCCCAAGAAAGGGAGGTGCCGCAGGCCCTGCTTCAACGCGAGTCCTCCAGCTTCGCCGCCGCTGCTGGATCGGTGGGCAGCTGTTCGGCTTCGTCGCTCTCTTTCATGATTTGATCGATCTTCTCCTGCAGCGGGTCATCCTGAGCCTGGGGGGGCAATACGTTCGGAGCCGGCGTCGCCGGGTCCTCGCGAGGCTGTTGTTTTTGGGCGGGTTTGACAATCCGTTGCGGCCTGGGCTCGGCGACGGGTTCCGGCGACAGGAGTCTGCGGAACCAGCCGGTGATGCGCGCCCAGAGGCCGGTGTCCTCCGGTGCCGCGAAACGAGCACGTGGATCGATGAGGCGAGCGCGCAGGGCGTTCCCGAAAAAGTCGCCGACCACCGGCAAGGCGCTGTGCGCCCCCTGACCCCAGTAGTCGCTGCGCAGCGTGACGCGACTGTCGTTGAAACCGACCCACGCCCCGGCGACCAACTGTCGGTGCATCAGGATGAACCAGCCGTCCGCGTTGTCCTGCGTCGTGCCGGTCTTGCCGGCCACGTCGGCGCGGATGCCATAGCGGCTGCGGATATCTCGGCCGGTGCCGCGGTTGATTGCGCCGCGCAGGTTGTCGATCAGGGTGTAGGCGACGTCGGGTTCGAGCGCAATGTCGGGGTCTTGCGGGCTGAATTCCTCGATGACCCGGCCGTCGCGGTCTTCGATGCGGCTGACCAGCAGCGGCTCGAGGTAGCCACCGCCATTGGCGATCGTCCCGTAAGCGGCAACCATTTCCTTGAGAGTGACGGGACTGGTGCCCAGGGCGAGCGATGGCACGGCTTCGAGCTTGCTCTGGCGCACGCCCATGTGGCGGGCGAGTCTGGCCACCTTGGCGGGGCCGACCTGCTGGATGAGTTGCGCGGTGATGGTGTTCTTCGAGTAGGCAAGCCCGTCGCTCAGGCTCATCGCCTCGCCGCTTGGCGCTGCACCATCAGTGGGCCGCCAGACCTCGCTACCGCCGACCGCGATTTCCACCGCCTGGTCGATCAGTCTGTCGTCCGGGCTGGCGCCCTGGCGGTAGGCTTCGCCGTAAACAAAGGGTTTGAAGGTCGAGCCGGGCTGGCGGCGTGCCTGCTGCACATGGTCGAAGGCCTCCTGCTCGAAGTCGCGGCTGCCGACCCAGGCCTTGATGTGGCCGTTGCGCGGGTCGATGGCCAGGAAACCGATCTGTATCTGCGTCTTTTGCTGACGCAGCGCCCGCATGAAGTCCTTGTCGGCCTGCAGTTCCAGCATGGCCTGTGCAGGCGTCCGATCTTTGGCGATTGCGGCGGCGTACTCCGGCGATTCGCGGATGAAGGCCTGGACCAGGCTGGAGTCGGTGCCCCACGCCGAGCGCTTTCCCCATGCTGCGTTGGCGATGTTCTGCAAGCTGTTGCCCTGGCGCGTCACGGCCTGGTTGGCGGCTGCCTGCAGCCGGGAATCGATGGTTGTGCGTACCACCAGCCCGTCGCCATGGATGCTGTAGTCGTTGCGGTCGGCCCAGGCAATCAGCCACTTGCGCAGTTGCCTGGCGAAGTGGGGTGCCGGTCCCGGCGGTTCCGTCTGGCGCTCGAAGTCGATACGCATGGGCCGCTTGCTGAGCGAGTCGAATTGTTTCGGGGTCAATTTCTCGCGCTTGACCATTTGCCTCAGCACCGTGTTGCGTCGCTGCAGCGCTCGCTCGGGATTGAGCACCGGATTGTAGTAGCTGTTGCCCTTGAGCATGCCGACCAGCGTCGCGCTCTGCAGTACATCGAGCCGGTCGGCCGAGGTATCGAAATAGGTACGCGCCGCCATCTCGATACCGTAGGCGTTGTAGAGGAAGGGTACGGTGTTGAGGTAGGTCTCGAGGATTTCGTCCTTGCTGTGGATGGCCTCGATCTTCAATGCCGTGATGGCTTCCTTGATCTTGCGGGTCAGCGTCGGCGCCCGGCCGATCTCCTCCGGGTAGAGGTTGCGGGCGAGTTGCTGGGTGAGCGTCGAGCCCCCCTGGCGGTCGCCCCTGAGGCTGTTGAGCGCCGCGGCAGCGGTGCGTCGCCAGTCGAGACCGAAATGGTCATAAAAGCGGTGATCTTCCGTGGCGATCAGGGCGTTGATGACATATGGCGAGATCTCGGCGAGTGCGACCCATTCCCGGTTGGATTGCTTGAACTCGGTGAGTCTCTTGCCATCTGCCGAGAGGATTTGCGCCGGGTGCTCCGATGACGCCTTGCGGATGTTGCTGATGCTTGGCGTGAACGGGATGAGGATGAGGACATAGAGCAGCAACAGCGCAGGTACCGCCAGCAGTGTCCGGATCACCCCTCGCCGAGTCGGCTGGCGGAGCGAGTCGAGCGTGCCGGCGAAGCGGGACGAAAGGCCCGGGGCAATCCGGGTCGCCAGGTTTTTCAGTTCACCAAGCAGGGAACGTATCGATGAGGCCATTGATGGTTCGTTTCAAGCCCGAACGGGCTCGTGCGCAAGCGGTCTTGCGAAGGCTTTTCGAGTGGGAGACACCAGCTCTACAAGACAGTGTATCGGTATGTTGCACCGCTTCGGGCATTTTCTCACGGTCGCGCGGGCGGTCGCTGGGTTGGCAGCGGCGCTCGCCGACGAGCACGCGCCGGGCAAGCGTCCTTACCTGCCCGCCACCTTCCGCGTCAGGCGCGCAGGCGTCGCCGATCGGCAGGCGGTCGGCGTTTGACCTTGCCTGACAGGGCCACCTATACTCTCGCCGGTGCTGCTCAACTTCCGCTCCCCGTCCTTTCCCTCGTCCTTCCGGACGCTTGCCGCGATACTGCTGCTTGGCCTGCTGACCAGTTGCGGCAGCACGCGGAGCAGCGTCGCCGTCTACCAGAACGAAGGCTTCGAAGCCAACGAAACCTTTTCGCGGCTGTTCGACGCCGATGTCGACGCGACCTGCGAGGCGGCGCGGCGCGCCCTGCTCAGCCAGGGCTACGTGCTGAGCACGCTGAAGCGCGATTTCATCAGCGCCAGCAAGAACTTCCAGCCCGAGGGCGAGGTGCATGTGCAAATCGTCTTCAACGTCGTCTGCGCGCCGGAGGGCGGGCAGGAGCACGTGTCGACAGCCTATGTGAATGCGATCCAGGACCGTTACGCGCTCAAGAAGAGCCCGAACTCGGCGACCGTCGGCGTCGCCGCGTTCGGCTCGTTGTCGATCCCGCTCGCCGCTTCCGACGATTCGCTGGTCAAGGTGGCGAGCGAAACGATTCCCGCCGGACCCTTCTACGACCGCTTCTTCGCGCTCATGCAGCGCAACCTCGCGCAGCAGGCGGGCGAGCGGTAGCGGACGGGGCCGGTTGGCGCAGCGTTGTCGGCGCCGCGCCGCCCGCGCTGCGTTCAGAAGGCGGCGCTGACCTGGACCCAGAGTTGCGGGCTGCGTGCGCGGCCGTCGGAGTCATTGCCGTTGACGTCGCTGGCCGGGTTGTTGCCGAGGCGCTGCGCCAGCGTTGCCGAGATCTGGCTGTTGGCCGTCGGCGTCCACACCGCCGAGGCGCCGAAGCCGGAGAGCCCGTACTGGTTGTCCAGATTTGGCGTCAACGCGTTCCAGGTCGACCACGGGTTGCGGTGCAAGCGGATTTCGCCATGATCGAGGAAAGCCACGAGACGCCAGTGGCGGTCGATTTCGCGGCGCCACTCGAGGTTAAGGAGCCAGCCTTCGTCTCCACTGGCTTCGCCGGTCGGGTAGGCGCGCACGCCCTGCGGTCCGCCGAGGACGAACTTCTGCGACGAGTCGAGGTTCTTGCTGGCCACTTGCCCGGACAGCGCCGCATACAGCGCCGAGGTTTTCGACAAGCGCAGCAGATGCACGAGCTGCGCGCTGCCCTTGTCGAAGCCGCCCTGTGCCTGTGCAGTCACCGCATCCTGGCGCTTGTTCGCCGCCCAGCCGTCGAGCGTGATCCGGCCCGACACCCATTGCGCAGAATAGCTGGTGTAGGCGCCGAGGCCGGTGAGGCCGAGCAGGTTGCTGCGGTCGCCGCTGAGTCCCAGTGTCAGGGTCTTGCTCTCGATGTCGCTGGTCGTCACCCCCAGGGCGCGGTTGACGAAGCTCTGGCTCGCCCAGTTGGCCGACACCGACAGGTTCAGATTTCCGGATCTCGGCGGGGTATGGAGGTAAAATTCAGGAATTCGAGGTAGCACTTTATTCGCCGAGCAGTAGGTTGTTATTGGCATAATCGGGCGCCTCACGTTGCCAAGGAGTGCGAAGGTGTTGAGACAGTCGTGGCTTCCGGGTTTTCCTGATGGTGCGCAGAAGGTAGGGGAAGGATTGGCGATTCTGGAGAAGGATGGCCAGGTGACCTACTTCGTTGGAGGGGACAACTATTTTTCGCACGCGGCAGGAGACGACGCCAGCCGAAGATTCGCGCTGGCCAGCCTGATGGAAAACGGGCACGTTAAGGCGGTGGAACTGGAAAGGGCACCGCTGAGCATTCCGCACCGCACGCTGATGAACTGGGTGGGACAAAGCCGCAAAGCGGGGCCATCGTCTTTCTTTCGGCCGGCGGCGCCGAGCAAGCCGCGGATCATGACGCCGGACAAGAGTGCCGAATGCGCGCGGTTGCTGAGCGAGGGAAAGCGACCGTCTGAAGTGGCGCGACAGGTGGGCGTCAAGGAGTCGACGCTGCGCAAGGCGATCCGTCGCCAGGGTGTGCCGCAGTTGGCGCCCCTGCCACCAGAGCGGGTGGAGTCGGCACCGGCGAGTACCAAGAGCGAGCGCAGCCGGGCGGATGCGGAAGCCGCTGCGGGGATGGGAACCGCCTGCACGCGCGCGGACGAGCGGATCCAGGCGGCGCTGGGGTTGGCGACCGGTGCAACGACGCGCTTCGAAGCGAGCCATGATGTGGCGATGGGAGGGCTGTTGGCCGGGCTACCGGCCTTATGCGCCAACGGGCTGCTGACCGGCCTGGGTCGCCATCTCAAGCTGCCACGGGGATTCTACAGCGCCTTGCATATCCTTCTCGTCCTCGGCTTCATGGCGCTGGGGCGAATCAAGCGTCCGGAACATCTGCGACAAACCCCGCCCGGAGAGCTGGGCAAAGTCATCGGCCTTGACCGGGTGCCGGAGGTCCGCACCCTGCGGGAAAAGATCACTCTGCTGGCCAAGACAGGCGACCCGGCGGCCTGGATGCGGGACCTGGCGAAGAACTGGATGGCAAGCGAGCCCGCAGAAGCCGGTTACCTTTATGTCGATGGACATGTTCGGGTGTATCACGGCAAGCAAGCCAATCTCTCACGACGCTACGTCTCGCGCGAACGCCTGTGCCTGCGGGGCACCACCGACTACTGGGTCAATGATGCCCTGGGTCGCCCCTTCTTCGTGGTATCGCAGCCGCTCAATGACGGACTCGCCGAGACCCTGCTCAAGGACATCGTTCCCCAGTTGCTGGACATCGTCCCGGCACAGCCGACACCGGGCGAACTGGACGCCGACCCGACCCTGCACCGGTTTGTGATGGTCTTCGATCGCGAAGGGGCGACCCAGAGTCTCCTCGGCAGACTCTGGAAACAGCGCATCGGCGCCCTGACCTACCGCAAGAACGTCAAGGCCCTCTGGCCCGAAGACGAGTTTCAGGACCAGGAAGTCCGTCTGCCGGCCGGCGGCAGCACCCGGATGAAACTGGCGATGCGCGAAACCCGACTCGGCGCCGACGCGAACAGCCTCGCCGTCAGCGAAGTCCGTCGGCTGACCCAGACCGGACATCAAACGGCCGTGATCACGACCGCCAGGCAACTCGGAAACACCACCATCGCGGGCCGGATGTTCGCCCGTTGGTGCCAGGAAAACTACTTCGCGTACATGATGGAACACTATGATATTGATGG
>JAFLDO010000094.1 GCA_017302455.1 Accumulibacter sp. | reverse complement strand
GTTGACATAAAGATCGCGGCATATAAAATTTTACATCCGTATCAAGGGGATACCCACTTTGCCTTGTCCTCGCCCGGCGCGCAACCGGTTTCTCGGCGGGTTCCTGAATTTATGCTAATCGCGTGTTAGGTTGGGAGCATTGGCGGTGTCAGCCATTCTGTGAGCAGATCAATGACACCAAAACGCTTCAAGGCGATAACCACCACCAGTGACAGCACTAGCATGGGGATGGCCCCAACAGCAATTTTGAAGGCCTCGGCACCGGCCCGATTGATGACGTCAAGCACGCCCTTGGCACTGTCCGCTGATTGGTGTGGAAGTGTTTCATCGACCACTCCCTCTGCTGCAGAGAGGTGGCGGCCGAACAGATAGTATGTCGCTGACGCTGCTGCCAACCCTCCGACCAGAGAAAATGCCAAAGTTGTGCCAAAGTTCAGACCCATCGTCATCATTGGAAACGCTGCATTGGCTTGTGACATCGAGAAAACCATTGCCAAGGTGGCTGCAATATGACGATCTGAAGCGCCGCGTTGTTCCATCATGGTCAAGGTTGCAATTGGGGCAGCGAAACTGACAAAATTTATTTGTAGTGCAGCGAAAACACCCAATCCGCCAAGCCCGAAGGGTCTCAACGCCGGCGCCAGTCGTTGAGCCAACCAGTCGAGCATGCCTTGGGCCTCGAGCATACGCATCAGGGTGAGCATGACCACCATGACCGGCAACAGGACGAAGAAAGCAAGCTCAACGGCAGAACGGCCAGCCTTGAGGATGATGTCGATCAAGATTTCCATTGCCTGATACGCCTCGCTGCGGTTGCCTCCGCAGGCAGTAATGAAGAAAGCAAAGAGGCAGATTGGATGATGGCCTCCCAGTTCCACTCACTGTTATCGTGATCATGTGGTTGCCAAAATGCCTCGGCAACCTCCGTCGCCTTCGCCGATCCCGCAGTGACCGGAGTGCTCACGGTGACTTTGCGATATGAATGCGGTTTTCTCTCATAGTCCCGAAAAGAGCCTTGAATGACTCTTGGTGGCCGGCATCAGCCGTTCACTTCGGCCGACCAACGCGATCGCACGCAGCACCAAACCGTGCAACGAGGTCTCAACTGCGCGTTCCCATTATCACAGAATCTCGCTCGCCCGTTGCGCGTACGCTGCGTCGGCGCCGAGCACACGACCCTGCCCCATCCCGTCGCGCACCTGCGCAATCGGCACGGCGCGCCCACGCGCCACCACCTTGGTAAAGCTGGTGTAGTAGTCATCCACCCGCGACTGCATCAAGCCCTGCGCCTCCTCGTCGAGCGGCGCACACGGATTGCCCTCGACCTTGTACTTGCCGGCCGAGATCAACGTGGGCTTCACGCCCCCGGCAGCAAACGCCTGCGAGTAGTCGAAATACGCCTGCCAGACGGCGATCGAGCCGACCTCGCCACCCGGCGCGACGTAGAACTCCGACGCCGAGCAGCCGATCCAGTACGACCCACTGGCAGCGAGGCGGTTGGCAATTGCCACCATCGGCTTCTGCACCCGGGCACTGGTAACCTCGTCCGCCAACGCGGACGCCCCATAGACGCCGTCGCCCGGACTATCGATGTCGATCAGGATCTGACGACCGAGTCATCCGCCAGCGGCTGGCCCAACACAGACGCAAACTGCTGCGTGCGGACGCTGCCCGGCCCCGACACGTCGTCGACCATGTTGCCACGCTGAGTGACGACGCCATACAAGGGCAGGACGGCGATCCCACCGCTGGAGACCGCGGTGGCCGCCTCCCGGCGCGCTTCGCGCACCGCGCGGTAGGCAGCGATTGATGCGACCACCTCCCCGCCAAACGGCCGTCCTGGATGCGGCTCTGGTAGTACGACGAGCGGCCAGCCGCGTCGCTGCGCATCAGGTTGGCCAAGCCGAACTCGACTGCCAGATCGTCGCCGTCGAACAGCAACTCCGCCTCGAGGCTCGCCTCCCAACGCTCCGCCCAAGACGTCATCGTGTGCATCTCGAATTCCAGACTCTGCTGCTCAATGTTCGAGAAGGTCGCGCGATCGAGATCCGCGATGATGTGCGGCGGCACGCGGAACAGCCGCGCGATGTCGGTGATCCGGAACTTGCGCAGTTCGAGAAACTGCGCGTCCCGGTCGGTCACCCGATAGCGGTAGTCACCCGAGGGGGTGAGTTCCATCCGGATCCGGTCCGGGTGGATCGGCACCAGTTTGACAATCTCACGCCGGCCGTTGGCGACGATCCGGTTGTAGGCGTTGCCCCTCAACGCCAGGTGGCCCTGCAGCATCTCGCGCCACTCATACGGGTTCTGGTACCGGTTCGGACGTTTCGCGAACAAGCGATACAACCAGTGATCCGTCACCCGGTCCTTGCCGCCATCGGCGCGCTGCCGGTAGAACACGAACGGCAACGAGGCCATCGTCTCGGCCAGGATGCGCACGCTGGCGTACACCGCCGCCAGGCGCAGGGCGTTGTCCGCCGAGACACGCATGCCACTGGACGTGCGCACGGAGACCAGTTCGAACCAGAAGTCCCCCCATTCAGAGCGGTCGGAACTCGACGCCCGCAGGCGGTTCAAGAAGCTCAAGAAGCCCATCAGAGCATCACCAGTTCGTAGAGCAGGCGTGGAGTTGACTGACTGTCGGCTGCCGGGGATACTCCGCCGGGTGCCGTTGCGTTTCCAAAGCTTCCTCTTGCCGTCCTTCACGGTTGCACAAGTCGATGCCCAAATCCTTTCTGCATCAGCGTCGCCGGCTTGTCGGGCGACTGAGCATGCACTCTGCCACCCTCGTCCTGGGCCTGGCCGCCCTCGCCGCTTGTGGCCGCGAGCCGGCAAAGCCGGCGCCACCGCCGCTCGAAGTGACGACGCTGACGATCGAGGTGCGCGACGTGCCGGTGTCGGCCGAATACGTGGCGCAAACGCAGAGTTCGCAGGCCGTCAATATCCAGGCGCGCGTTTCCGGCTTCCTCGACAAGCGTGTGTACACCGAGGGCGCGGTGGTGAAGGCCGGCCAGTTGCTGTTCCAGATCGATCCCAAGCCGTTCCAGGTGCAGGTCGATGGCGCGGCAGCGGCATTGCAGCGCAACCAGGCGTCGCTGCAGGTGGCGACCGCCAATCTCAAGCGCACCAAGCCGCTGGTCGAGCAGGACGCCCTGTCGCAGAAAGACCTCGACGACGCGCAGGGCCAGTACGAGCAGGCTGGCGCCGCCGTCGCGCAGTCGAAGGCGCAACTGGAGTCGGCAAAGCTCGATCTCTCGTACACCAGGATCACTTCGCCGGTCGCCGGCGTGACGAGTTTCGCCGCCGTCGCCGAAGGCACCTATGTCAGTTCGCAGAACAGCCAGTTGACGACCGTCTCGGTGCTCACGCCGATGTGGGTGAACTTCAGCATCTCCGAGAACGAAGTCGAGCGCATTCGCAACAACATCAGGAAAGGGCTGCTCAAGCTGCCCGCCGACAACAAGCTGGTGGTCGAGATCGAACTGGGTGGCGGGAATCTGTTTCCCCATACCGGCAAAATCACCTTTACCGACCCCTCGTACAATTCGCAGACCGGCACCTTCCTGATCCGTGCGACGGTCGATAACCCGGACGGGCTGCTGCGCCCCAACCAGTACGTGCGGGCGCGACTGCAGGGCGCGCTGCGGCCGAATGCCATCCTGATCCCCCAGCGTGCCGTGCAGCAGGGAGCTCAGGGTCATTTCGTCTGGCTGGTCAACAAGGAGGGCAAGGCCGAGCAGCGGCCGATCGTCGTCGGCGACTGGTACCGCGAGCACTGGTTCGTCAGCGAGGGACTGCAGGCTGGCGATCAGCTCGTCGTCGATGGCGGCATGCGCCTGTCGTCGGGGGCAACGGTGACGGTGAAACCGCCTGCGCCCAGACCGGCGGCGGCCGGTTCCTGAGCAGTCGGCATGTTTTCCCGCTTCTTCATCGAGCGCCCGATCTTCGCGGCGGTCGTCGCGATCATCCTGTCGATTGCCGGACTGGTGTCGATCTTCGTCATGCCGGTGCAGCAGTATCCGGCGATCACGCCGGTACAGGTGACCGTTCAGGCGACCTACCCGGGTGCCGATTCGAAGACGCTGGCCGATTCGGTGGCGGCACCGATCGAGGCGCAGATCAACGGCGTCGACAAGATGCTCTACATGACGTCGAGCAGCTCGGCCACGGGTCAGCTCCTGCTGACCGTCTACTTCGCGCTCGACGCCGACCCCGACATCGCGCAGGTGCAGGTGCAGAACCGGGTGAACCTGGCGCTGCCGCAGTTGCCTTCGGCGGTAACTCAGCAGGGCGTGTCGGTGCAGAAGAAGTCGTCGACGATCATGATGCTGCTCGGCGTTACCGGCAAGGGCGGCCGCTACAGCCCCGGCTACGTCGCCAACTATGCGAACGTGTATGTACTCGACGCGCTGAAGCGCGTTCCCGGCGCCGGCCAGGCGCAGATCATGGGCGTTGCCGACCAGGCGATGCGCATCTGGATGAACCCCGACCGGATGGCGTCGCTGGCGATTACCACCAGTGACATCGCCAACGCCATCAACACCCAGAACGCGCTCTTCGGCGCCGGCCAGATCGGCCAGCAGCCGACCGCCGACGCCGTCGAGCTGAGTTTCCCGGTGGTTACGCAGAGTCCCTTTACCGATCCACGCCAGTACGAGAAGATCATCCTGCGCGCCAACCAGGACGGCAGCGCGATCGTCCGCGTCGGCGACGTCGCACGCGCAGAAGTCGGCCTGCGCCAGTACGTCGTCAATACCCGGATCAACGGCGAACCGACGACCTTGATCGCCATCTACCAGCAGCCCGGCGCCAATGGCCTGGTCGTTTCGCAAGCCGTGCGCGCGGCGCTGACGGAAATGAAGTCGCGCTTTCCCGAAGGGCTCGATGTGGTGGTGGCGCTCGACACCAACGATTTCGTCCGGCTGTCGATCGAGGAGGTGCTGAAGACGCTGGCCGCGGCGATGGTCCTGGTCGTGCTGATCGTTTACCTGTTCCTGCAGAACCTGCGTACGACGCTGATCTGTGCGGTGGCGATCGTCGTCGCTCTCGTCGGCACCTTTGCCGGCATGCTGGCGCTCGGTTTCTCGATCAACCTGCTGACGCTGTTCGGGTTGATCCTGGCAATCGGCATGGTCGTCGACGATGCCATCGTCGTCGTCGAGAACGTCGAACGAAACATGGCGCAACACCATCTGGCGGCCAAGGAGGCGACGATCCGCTCGCTGGGCGAGATCGGCAGTTCCCTTGTCGCCGTGGTTCTGGTCATGGCCTCCGTCTTCGTTCCGGCGGCGTTCCTGGCCGGCACCACCGGCCAGCTCTACCGGCAGTTCGCAATCACCATCGTCATTTCGGTGAGCATCTCCGGTTTCGTCGCGCTGACTCTGACACCGGCGATGTGTGCCTTGCTGCTGAAGCACTCGCCGGCACCGCAGCGCGGCTTCTTCGCCTGGTTCAACCGCCAGGTCGACCGCGTGACGCGCGCCTTCGGGCATGCCGTCGAATGGGTCATCAAGCGCATGCTCCTCGCCTTCGTGCTGCTCGGCGTGTTCCTGTACAGCATCTGGCACCTCTTTCACCTGCTGCCGACGAGCTTCGTGCCCAACGAGGACCAGGGCTACGCGATGGTGGCGATCATCATGCCGCAGTCCGCCAGCCTCGACCGCACGCAGGCGGTCGCCGACCGCGTCGATGCGATCCTGGCGCAGATACCGGGCGTCGACCGGCGTTCGATGATCACCGGCTACAGCCTGATCGATGCCGGCTACAAGGCCAACGCGGCCACCTTCTTCGTCACCTTCAAGGACTTCGCCACGCGTTATGGTTCGCTGGATTCGGCGCGCAGCCAGAACGCGCGCGCGATCCTGCTCGCGTTCTACGACCAGGCCAAGCACATCGAAGAGGCGATCGTCCTGCCGATCGCGCCGCCAGCGATTCCGGGCATCGGCACCACCGGCGGTTTCGAGTTCTGGATCCAGGACACCGCCGCCGGTGACCCGCTGAAGCTCGATGCGCTGACGCGCGCCTTCCTCGACAAGGCGCGCACGCGTCCCGAACTGGCATCGCTGAACAGCACTTTCAACGCACAGGCACAGCAGTTGCGTGCCGATGTCGATCGCGACAAGGCGACGCTGCTCGGCCTGCAGGTGCAGGACGTCTATAGCGCGATCCAGGCGCAGTTCGGTTCGCTGACGGCCAGCCAGTTCAGCCAGTTCAGTCGCGTCTGGTGGGTGATCGTGCAGTCCGACGCCAGCTTCCGCCAGCAGCCCGCGGACCTGACGCGGCTATACACGCGCAACAACCAGGGCAAGATGGTGCCGTTGTCGGCGGTGGTGACGACCCACTGGACCGTCGGACCCGACATCCTGCCGCATTTCAACGGTTTCCCGGCGGCCAAGGTGATCGGCAACCCGGCACCGGGTTTCAGCTCCGGCCAGGCGATCGCGGCGATGGAGGAGGTGGCCGGCGAGATCCTGCCGGCGGGCTATACCTTCGCCTGGTCCGGGCTCGCCTTCGAGGAGAAGAAGTCCCGCGGCACCTCGGCGCTGGCATTTGTCTTCGGGCTGCTTATCGTCTTCCTGGTACTGGCCGCGCAATACGAGTCGTGGACGCTGCCCGGCGCGGTGATGACCGCGGTGCCCTTCGGCATCCTCGGCGCGCTGCTCACCAACTGGGCGCGCGGCCTCGAAAACGACGTCTATTTCCAGATCGGTCTGCTGGTCCTCATCGGTCTGGGCGCCAAGAACGCCGTGCTGCGCGTCTCGGCGGCCGTCGACTTTCGCAAGCAAGGCAAGTCGATCATGGAAGCGACCGTGCTCGCCGGCGAGCAGCGACTGCGGCCGATCATCATGACCTCGCTGGCATTTGCCTTCGGCTGCCTGCCGCTGGCGCTGGCGCTCGGCGCCGGGGCGAATGCCCGTCATTCGATCGGCACCGGCATCATCGGCGGCATGATCGGCGAGACAACGCTGGCGATGCTCTACGTGCCGCTGTTCTTCTACCTCTTCGACCGCCTGGCCGAGCGCAGAAAAGGCGGCGGCGCACCGGCAGCAGCCGCCGCCCCGCCCACAGGACAACGGGAATGAGGCGCCTGCTGGTGCTCGCTGCCACGGCAATCCTGTTGGCCGGTTGCCTGCTGGGCCCCGACTACCGGCGCCCGCAGGTCGCTGCGCCCGAGGCCTTCCAATACGCACCGAAAGATGCCGCCGACACCGCCGACACCTTGTGGTGGAAGCAGTTCCAGGATCCCGTGCTCGACCAGTTGATCGCCGAAGGGCTGGCGCACAACAGCAACATCGCCATCGCCGCCGCCAACGTCGAGCAGGCGGCGGCGGTGCTCACGCAGACGCGCTCGCAACTGTTTCCGCAGCTTGGCTATGGCGCCAGCGGCGAGCGCCAGCGCTCGCTCGAACCGGCTTTCGCGGCGCTGCTGCGCGACTATCCGAACCCGAGCACGGCCTACCAGGCGGGGCTGTCGGCGAGTTGGGAAATCGACCTGTGGGGCCGCATCCGGCGGCAGTCCGAGGCGGCGCTGGCCAATCTGCTGGCCACCGACGAGGCGCGGCGCGGCGTGGTCCTCTCGCTCGTCGCTTCGGTCGCCAACAGCTACCTGCAGTTGCGCGGCCTCGACGCGCAACTGGCGGTCGCCAAGAAGACGCTGTCGGCCTACGGCGAGTCGGTCAAGCTCTTCGAGCTGCAGTACAAGTACGGCCAGGTGTCGAAGATGAACGTCGTGCAGGCGCAGTCGCAATACGAGTCGGCGGCAGCGCAGATCCCGCTGATCGAATCGCAGATCGCGCAGACCCAGAACTCGCTGGCGGTGCTGATCGGGCGCGACCCCGGTCCGATCGCGCGCGGCAAGTCGGTCGACGACCTCGTCTTGCCGCAGGTGCCGGCGGGTGTGCCGTCAGCCTTGCTCGAGCGTCGCCCTGACCTGCTGCAGGCCGAGCAGACCCTGATTGCCGCGAACGCGCAGATCGGCGCGGCGAAAGCCCTGTATTTCCCGTCGATCTCGCTGACCGGCGCCTTCGGCGGCGCCAGCTCCGATCTGTCGAATCTGTTCAAGGGCTCGTCGCGGGTATGGAACTACACCGGCTCGATCGTCGGACCGATCTTCACCTTCGGCGCGGTCAGCGGTCAGGTCGCACAGGCTGAAGCCGGACAGGCCGCGGCGCTGCTCAACTACCAGTTGTCGATTCGCAACGCCTTTGCCGACGTGGATAACGCGCTGGTCGCCAACCAGAAGCTGCAGGAGCAGCTCGCCGCGCAGAAGCGGCTGGTCGTCGCGCTGAGTGAGTACTCGCGCCTCGCCCGCCTTCAGTACGAGGGCGGTTACACCGGCTATTCGACCGTGCTGCAGGCCGAGCAAACCCTGTTCCCGGCGGAACTCAATCTGGCGTCGATCCGCGCGTCCCTGTTCGCCTCGTCGGTCAACATCTACAAGGCGATGGGCGGCGGCTGGGTGAGCGAAGCCGACCAGCTGACCGCGGGCGGCGGGCGGCCAGTCGCGCCGGGATCCATACCGCCATTGTTCTGACTGCCGGCACCTCGTCGGGGGCCGGCGCGTTACGGCCAGGCCGCCATTGCCGGTGCTCACTGCCGGTGATCACCGTGCCCATCGGCGGCGGCCATGGTCAGCGGCGTAAACCGCGCCTGTTCTGTTTTCCTGTCGGCGAGGGTGATTGACACGACGACCTTCATCTGCGGATCCGACGCGTACTTGCCGATTCCCGTCAGCCGGTTGTCGCCGGCCGGCACCAGCGGCACCGTGATCTTCGCTTTTTCGGCCAGGATGGTGGCCGTACCGCTGGCGCCCGCCGCGGCGACCTTTTTCCCGTCATGGTCGGAGAGATAGACGCTTACCGGGTTGTCTCTGGCCTGCCTGCTGTCCCTGGCGACGACCAGTTCGAAGTGGTAAGCGCCGGCCATGCGCAGTTGGCCGCCATTGGGTCCGGCGAGTTTGTCGAGCGTGGCATCGTCATGGGCGAAGGCGCCGTTGCCGACCGACACTAAAGCCGCCACCAGGGTCAGGGGGAAAATCAGGGTGCGTTGCATGGGTTCTTCCTCACGGGGCAGGGTCAAAAGGAGGCTTTCGCTTTCTCGGCCAACAAGCGTTGCAGCGGCTTCTCGCCGAACAGCCAGAACATGACCGGCGTCAGCAGTGTGTCGAGCAGGGTGGAACTGATCAGTCCGCCAAAAATCACCACCGCCACCGGGTGCAGGATCTCCTTGCCAGGCGCGTCGGCGGCGAGCAGTAGCGGCGTCAGGGCGAAGGCGGCGACCAGGGCAGTCATCAACACCGGCGTCAGCCGCTCCAGCGAGCCGCGCACGATCATCTTTCGCCCGAATACCTCGTCCTCGAAAGCGCACAGGTTGATGTAGTGGCTGATCTTGAGAATGCCGTTGCGGGTGGCGATGCCGGTCAGCGTGACAAAGC
>JAFLDO010000093.1 GCA_017302455.1 Accumulibacter sp. | reverse complement strand
GCCTTCGGCTTCCTCCAGATTCGCAGTCACCCGCGACACCCTTGCCGTTCAGCTAACTCTTCCCCTTGTCGGGCGAGTAGAGGACTTTCACCTCCAAGTAAGTGCGCCCTGCCGGGCGCACCAAGAAGAAGCGGCCCCTCGGGGCCGCTTTTTTTTATTTCGTCGAGAGATGCTGCAGGCGCTTTCTCGCGTCCGCCGCATTGTAGAAGTTCTTGTCGAGTTCAAGCGCTTTCTGCAGCGCCGCTACCGCCTCCTTCTTCTTTCCCTGCTCGGCGTAGACGACTCCGAGGTGATAGCGGAAGCTGGCCTTCCCTGGATTGTCGGCAACGGCCTTCTCGATCGCCTGTGCCGCCGGCCCTAGCTCGCCGCGCGCACGGTAGACCCAACCGAGGGTGTCCTGCAGCGTCGTCACCTTTGGCGCGAGTTCGACGGCCTTTTTGGCCCACACCAGCGCCTGATCGAGGCGTTCCTTGCGCACGGCGGCCATGAAGGCGAGGTTGTTGTAGGCACCGTACATCATCGGATCGCTCTTCACAGCGTCGAGATAGGCCTGCTCGGCCTCGGCCCAGCGTTGCTGTCCCTCGAGCACGGTACCAAGCTTGAAGTAGGCAATCGCCGGGTTCTTCACCGCCTTGGCGCCGGCACGATAGGCCGCCGCCGCCTGCTCGAGATCGTTCTTGGCCAGGTACAGGTCACCGCGATCGATATGTGCCGCCAGAAAGTCCGGAGCCATCGTGATGGTCCTCTGCAGCGCGGCGAGTGCCGGGTCGAACTTGCCCTGCGACGCGTAAAACCGTGCCAGCGCATGCGTGAACTTCGGGTCCGTCGGCGCCAGCTTGACCGCCGCCTCATACTCCGCCAGCGCCAGATCCGGGCGCCCTTGCGCTGCCAACGCTACGCCCAGGCCCAGATGACCCTGCGGGTTACCGGGATCAAGCGCGATGGCGGCACGATACGCCTCTTCGGCGGCCTTCGGCTTCTTGAGGCCAAGCAGGTAGTTCTCGGCGAGGTTGAGATGAGCGTCCGCCGATTTTGGGTCGAGCGCCACTGCTTTCTTGAACGCGGTTTCGGCATCGCCAAACTGACCGCGCTGAAACTTGTAGCGACCCCAGATTCTCTGCGTCAACGCACCTTTGGGGTCGGCGGACAGCGCCTTCTGCAGCCAATATTCGACCTGCGCCGGCTTGTCCTGGCGGGCCGCCACTTCTGCCAGGCCAATGTAGGCCGCCGACAAACCCGGATCGACCCGGGCGGCCTCCGTGAACGCCGCTTCGGCCGCCGGCAGGTCATCGGCGTTGAGCGCCTTCAGACCTTCCTCGACCTTGCCCTGCGCCGGCGAGCCGCTAGGCAGCTGCGTCATTGGCGAGCCCGGCAACAGGATCGGCGCGGCCACGCCGGAGAATGGCTGTGCCGCCAACAAGGTTGCGACGATTCCGGCGACGATCAATGGTCGATGGATCATGAGAGATCAAGCCCTCCAGGAAAATGCATTGAAGATGTCGGGCGGAGCTGTCCGTTCGGGGCAAGGCGCCGCATTCCGACGCATCGGGTTGTCCGTCACCGCTCTGCGCCACCCGTGGCGGTGTCGGCGTGGGTTGGTATGGCCGGCGCACTTGGCCAAGGCTGAGCGACTCGACGGCACCCTCAAGAGTATCTGCGGCGCGCCTGACAGTGTCAACCGGGGTCGGGCACGGGGTGGACCGGCTGCCGGGAACGGCAGGCAGGGACAGCGCCGAGAATCCAGCGTGGTGCTCGCCAGGGATCCGGCGTCCCCTGGGCCCGCCCCTGCCAGCGCTTGCGCGCCCGGCAGGCGATAGTCCTTGAACCTCTCACGCAGCTTGAGCTTGTGCAGTTTGCCGGTCGCCGTATGCGGCAATTCCTCCACGAAGGCGGCATCGTCAGGTAGCCACCAGGCGGCTGCCCGACCCGCAAGAAACTGCAGCATGACCTCGCGCTTGAGTTCCTGATCAGGCTTCCTGACGATGATCAGCGGCGGTCTCTCCTGCCACTTCGGATGCGGCGCACCGATCACCGCTGCTTCGGCGACCCCCGGCTGCCGGTCCGACGCGTGATTCTAGGCCTTCGGGAACCAGCCTTCCTTGACGACTTCACCTTCAATCGACCAGGGACAAGCCTCCGGAAAGCAGTCCAGACCGGTTTCGGAAATGACCTGAGCAACAGCGTTTGACCAGAACCGATCAACCCACATCGGGTCGCGAAGTCTACTGGCCAGACTTGGAGCCTCGTTGAGAACCCAGGAAATCTCCTTCCGATGGAGGCGAATGGTGCTTTCCCAACTCGACCCTCTGCGGCCGGGTTGATACTGCCACTTCAGCAAATGCGCCAAGAGCACCGCCATCCGCTTCGCCAGTTCGCGCTGTTCGCTCTTGCCCACGTCCTCGATCTCCTCCGCAAGATGTTCTCGGTCGAGCAGATCGAAGCGCCCAGCCCGAAGGAACTCGGCCTGCTCGTTGGCCCACGCCACCACGTCGGCTTCGTAACTTGTGCTCATGCCACTCTCCATTTCTTGTTGGCACCTGACTTCCCATTTTCGCGAGAACAGGACACGACCTCAAGCGCAGCGTCCGAATTCTCATTTGCCAGGTAACCGCTGGTAGCGAGTTACGGAACAAGACGCTCCACGCTTGGCGGCAGCGAGTAATGACGCCCTCGCCGAGCAAAGGGGGCATACCACCATACGCCCTGGCTACCGCTCACGCGCCCGGCAGGCGATAGTCCTTGAACCTCTCACGCAGCTTGAGCTTGTGCAGTTTGCCGGTCGCCGTATGCGGCAATTCCTCCACGAAGGCGACATCGTCGGGCAACCACCAGGCGGCCACCCGGCCCGCGAGAAACTGCAACATGGCTTCCCGCGTCAGTTCCTGAGCAGGCTTCCTGACGATGATCAACAGCGGCCGCTCCTGCCACTTCGGATGCGGCGCGCCGATCACCGCGGCTTCGGCGACCGCCGGGTGAGCAATGGCCGCATTCTCGAGCGCTATCGACGAAATCCACTCTCCTCCGGACTTGATCACGTCCTTCGAGCGATCGGTGATCTGCATGTAGCCGTCGGCGTCGATGGTCGCCACATCGCCGGTGTCGAAAAAACCGTCGGCGTCGAGAACGCTGCCTTCGTCGCGAAAGTAGGCACTGGCGATCCACGGACCTCGTACCAGTAGGTGGCCGGCAGACCGGCCGTCCCGCGGCAGGGGCGCACCGTCGTCGTCAACGATCGTCATGTCCACCCCATACACGGCGCGACCCTGCTTCTCCTGGATGGCCAAACGCTGCTCCAGCGAACAGCCGGCGTGCTTGGGCAGCAGATTGCAAACGGTACCTACCGGCGACATCTCGGTCATTCCCCAGGCGTGCACGACAAAAGCGCCGAACCGGGTTTCGAAGCATTCGCTCATCGCGCGCGGCGCCGACGAGCCACCGATGACGACGCGCCGCAGGCACAGTTCTTCCTTGGGCTCCAACCCGGCCGCATCGACATGCTGCAGGAGCATCAACCAGACCGTAGGTACGCCGAGCGCCAGCGTCACCTTTTCGTCGCGCATCAGGTCATAGACGCTCTTGCCGTCGAGCGCCGGACCCGGCATCACCAACCGCACACCCGACATGGCGCCGGCGTAGGGCATTCCCCAGGCGTTGACGTGAAACATCGGCACGACCAGCAAGGCCGTTTCGCCGGCCCCCAGAGCCAGGCCATCGACGGCGCAGGCCGCCCAGGAATGGAGCACGGACGAGCGGTGCGAGTAGAGCACGCCCTTGGGATTGCCAGTGGTGCCCGACGTGTAGCAGAGCGACGAGGCCGCCGTCTCGTCGAACTGCGGCCAGGCGTACTCGCCGGTTTGTCCGGCGATCAGGTCCTCGTAACAGAGCAGGCCGGGGATGCTGCATTCCGGCAGGTGCGCCCGGTCGGTCATGACGATGAAGCCGCGCACCGACGACAGTCGACCAGCCAGCCGCTCGAGCAGCGGCACGAAGCTCAGATCGAAGAACAGGTACTGGTCTTCGGCGTGGTTCGCGATGTACTCGATCTGTTCAGGGAACAGGCGCGGGTTGATGGTGTGCAGCACGGCGCCCATTCCCGAGACCCCGTAATAGAGTTCCATATGCCGGTAACCATTCCAGGCCAGGGTGGCGACGCGCTCCCCGGGCTGCACGCCGAGCGCCGTCAACGCCTGTGCCACCTGCTTCGAGCGGCGCTGGATGTCGGCGTAAGTGCAGCGGTGAATCGGTCCTTCGCTTGTGCGGGAGACGATTTCGCCGCGCGGGTGGCAGGTCGCGGCGTGCTCGATCAGCGACGAAATCAGCAATGGGCGGTCTTGCATCAATCCTTTGAGCATCGGTGCTCCTCCTCGTGTGTCTGGTCAAGGGTGGAATGGCGTCGGACGGCACTGGTTAACCGGGATCGCGCCGAGAGCAGGCGGTGGCATACTCCGCACGGCTTCGTGCACCCGCAACGGGCGCCGGATGCGGGCCTAGAGTGCATCGAGCGTGCGCAGGAGTTCGCTGGTGTAGGCGCTGAAGCGATGGACGTCGGCGTGCGCCGCACCGGGAAGGCGAAGCAGCCGAGCCTGCGGCGCCACCGCGAGTAGCTGCTCGCTATGCCAGACGGGGATAACCGTGTCGTCCTCGCCATGCACGAGCAGCAATGGACTGCGCAGATGAGCGGCATCGGCGCAGGTCTCCAGGCGATAGCGCAGGAGGACGGTCGGCAGCAGCGGATAGTGGGCCTGCATCACCTGCGCCAGGCTGCAGTAGGGTGAGACGAGGATCGTCAGGTCGGGCTGTACCTGTGCCGCGAGTCCCGCCGCCAGTGCCGTACCCAGAGAGCGGCCATAGATGACCCGGCGCTTGCCGACGTACTGACGTTCGACGACTTGCCACGCGGCAAGCACGTCGGCACGTAACTGGACTTCGCTATCGATGCGCCCGCTGCTCTTGCCGTAGCCGCGATAGTCGAGCATGAACAGGTCGTAGTTGGCGGCGCGGTAGAAGTCGCTGTTGGTAAACCAGGTCGCCAGGTTGCCGTTGTTGCCGTGCAGGAAGAACACCACACCTCTTGGCGCCGGCAGCTTGAGATGCAGGGCCGACAGGGTTTCGCCGCCGACGTCGATGCTGACTTCGCTGACATCGCTGAAAGCAAACCGGTGCTCGGCCGGCAGCCGCTCCGGATGAAAGATCAGGCTTTCCTGGAACGTGTAGATCCACGCCAGCACAGCCACACCGATCCCCACGGCGAGCGCGATGACGACGATTACCGCGCCCGGCCGGCCGCCGCGTCGGTTGGCGCGCCAAGCGACGGCGACCGCCGTGTCCAGGCGTTCCTCACCCGCCATCCGAACCAGCCAACAAGTACCGGCGGACGCTGTGTGGCGCAGACCCAGGTCTCATCCGATGACCTGCCGGAAGCGGTGGATCAGTGGTGGCTGCGCCAGCAGTTCGCTGGCCCGCGCGATCGCCGCGCCGACATGCGGCGTTGCCAGGTGCGCGTCAACAGCCGCCTGATCGCTCCACTGCTCGATGGTGACGAATTCGAGCGGATTGTCCTCATTCTGGAACAACTCGTAGTTGACACAGCCCGCTTCGTTGCGGCTGGGACCGACCAGATCCTGCAGCACCGATTGCAATTGCGTTTCCCTACCCGCCAGGGCTGAAATCCTGGCCATGATCCTGACCATCTGCGTCTCCTTCGTAAGTGCCTCTCCGAATGTGCCGCCAGATGTGCGGCCCCTGCCAATCATACGTCGTCGAGATGCTTCCGGATGCACACTCGTCGGTCGACCGCAAGCCCGCAGACCGTGTCCGCTAGCCGTCAGTCGACAGGGGGAGGCCCCAGGGACTCGATGCGATATCCCGCTGGATAGTCGGCGCGTGGCATCTGCGTGCGCCGCTGCACGCGCCGGCGCCTGGGCAGGCAACGCAGCAGGCGAGCACGCGCGCGCAATGCCGCGTTGGCCGTCCATACCACCCAGCGCGGCGCCGGGCGCAGGTCGAAGGCGGCGAGCAGCGACGGGTCGAGCAGGGCGTGAATCCCACGGCGAACGAGTGGCCGCAGCAAGGCCGGAAACCAGCCGGCAAACAGTTCGCGGGTGGCCAGTGCGACGCGCTGATTGCTGTCGGTATAACGGAAATTCGCGGCTTCGTAGTCGCGGCCGTAACGCTCGAACTCGTCGTACGCCTCCGGTATGTCCCGGATCTGCATGCGTTCGCCGACCTGCCGCCAGAACCAGAACCAGGCGAACTTCTCCGACTCGCTCATGCGCCGCCAGCCGAAGCGCTCGTTCCAGCGGATCGGCTCGAAGACGAAGGTCGACAACACGTACAGGAAATCCCCGTTGGCGATTCGGAAACGCCCGTGCAGAGCGTTCATGCGTGCAATGGCTCGGCGCCCGCGTGGGCTGTCGAAACCTTCCTCGATGATTTCGCTGACCAGCAGGTCGGTATCGTCGTAGCGCTTCTGCGGTCGCGCCGCGAATTCGCCCGTGGCATGCAGGAGGCCGCCGATGCGCGGTGAGGCGAAGGTACGAAACAGGGCAAGTTCGAGCGCGCGCGTGGTATCCCAGGGAAAGTCCACCCTGGCCAGATGACGAGCGATCTGTTGACAGTCGCGGCGGGGATCGTCGGTCGGAAAGGGCATCAATGGATTCCTCCGTTGGTTCCTGATGCTTGTCCTACGCGGAACTGCGGTAAGCGGATGCACGGCCCTCACCCGAGGCATGGCCGATGCCCTGACCGGAGCAAGGCCGCCCGGCGCCAGATCGATCTGCGGCCATGCGGCGGGTCGCCGTCGCCGATGAAGCTGGCCTCGCCTACCCATGCAGCACTAGCCGGCTGACTTAACTCCGATTTTTCTGGAATTTTGCCGTTAGTCTTTCTATACTCATCGGATAAGCAAAAAAACCACTGGTTGGCAGAGGAGACTTGTCATGAATAGCTATCTTGCGAGCTTGTTACCGGAGGCTCTGCTGGTCGATTTGCCGGAAATCGACACCCAGCATGAAGAGATCTTCGACCGTATCGAGACGCTCAAAACGGCCTGCTTCGAAAGCAGTTACGTCCCCATAGACGAATTCCACTCCCTTCTCGAACTCTTCGAGCAGCATTTTGCGACGGAAGAGCGGCTTGCCGAGGAAGCCGCTCTCGATTTCGTCGACCATACCAAGGTTCACCGCGATACCTTGCGTATCCTGCGCAAGGCACTGGGCGAAGTCATCAGTGGCGCGCACGACGCGCATTCCTTCCTGCGCTACTCCGAGTACTGGTTCGAACGCCACATCAGTGACGACGACAAGCTCTTCGTGGCCGCGCTGCATGCGCACAGGCACAAGCGTTCCCACAAGCGTCGACCAGCGGCCGACGCGTTCAGTTCAGCCCAAGCCTGATCCCGAGCCCGGGTGCGCTGCCTCGGCAGGAGGCAACCGGGCAATGTAGGCCTGATGCGCGAGCAGGCTCATGGCCTGCGGTCGTAGCGCCTTGACGGCGGCAATGGCATCGTCTTTGGACCAGCCACGTTCGACGAGGATTTGCGTTGCCATCAGGCCGGTCCGGCCAGAACCCCCCTTGCAATGGATGGCGATTGTCTTTCCCGCATCGAGAAGCTGATGGACGGCCGCTCGCTGCACCGTCCAGGCCCGGACGAAATCGGCCTCAGGCGCATGGTCGTCCTCGATCGGGAGATGAAACCACGGCAATTCACGCCTCGCACACAGTTCCGGGAGATCTGTGACAGCGTTGGCGGCCATTTCATTCTCGGGCATCAGGGTGATCAGTGCGTCAGCACCGGCTGCCTTCAGTTGCTCAAGGGCGTCCCCTGGCGCGACACTCTTGCTGCCGGGGCAAGGCGTCAGAAGGAGGCCCGCGCCTCGTTCGTTCAACACCAGCAAGTCGGACGGATGCGTAGTCATTGTGTGGTCTACCTGTCAATAATCGGTTGTCGTGGCGGTCGTGGCGCCGGCGGATGCTGGCTGCCGCGCGACATTATAGTTCACCCGACCGACGGCGAGCCGTGGCGATACCTGCGCAAACCACCGCTGCCGGCACCTGCCGAACGGAAGCGAAAACTCCACTGGGGCGGCGACCGAATGAATGTTCCCCACCTCCGCAGCGCGTGCCCGCTGATCCTCGGATGATGCCAAGCACGAACTCGCCGGCGCTATCGGACGTGTCGCCGGAGACGACGCCCGACAGCGTCGACTGCCGCAACTGCGGCGCCTGCTGCGCGAGCTTTCGGGTATCGTTCTACTGGGCCGAGGCTGATGCCATCGGCCTGCCGGAAGGCGCGCTCGAACAGATCACTCCTTGGCACGTCTGCATGACCGGAACGAATTCCGCTTTGCCACGCTGCCTCGCCCTGACCGGCGAGATCGGCAAGCATGTGGTTTGTCGGCTCTACGCGCAACGCCCCTCGCCCTGCCGCGAAGTGCAGGCTGGTGACACGCAGTGCGCCAGTGCGCGCCGCCGGTACGGACTGCGGGCCATCGCCATTGACGCGCCGCCATCGCCCGGTTCGCCGCCATCACTGCCGACGGACCGCTAGAAGGCTTGCCACCACTGGTCACGACGCGGCGGGTTTGGCGCCCCTGGCTAGCGTGCGCACGTTGGGAATTGCGTACCACCAGCCAATGGAACTGAGCGGCTGGACCACCTATACTTGATGAGTGGCCCCATGTGTTTTGGACGGGGGGTCTGAGGTAGACCGATCGTCGTCGGCAAACGGGGGGGCGACGCTTCCCAGGTATGCTTGCCGACGTGTGGCAGCCGGCCATTTCTGCCGCCTCGCCAACCTCCCTGGGAGAGCCGGTGTTCGAGAGAATTCGCCGCACCCGCAGCCCGCAGGCCACACGCGTCGGCTGGTCGGGTCAATCACGCGTGCTGCGCGTCGGCAGATCGCTGGCACTATGGTTTACGCTGCTGGCAACGTCGCTGGCAGCGCCGGTGCGCGCTGTCGAAGATGAGTACGCTGCGGCGCGGACACGCATGGTAAGCGAGCAACTGCGCGCCCATTGGCGCGGCATCACCCATCCGGGAGTGCTCCAGGCGATGGCTACGGTCCCACGTCATGAGTTCGTGCCGCTGCCGCTACGCCGCTACGCGTATGACGACCACCCGCTCCCGATCGGCCACGCACAAACGATCTCCCAGCCCTACGTGGTTGCCTTCATGACCGAAAAGCTGGACCCGAAACCTGCCGACCGCGTCCTCGAAATCGGTACCGGCTCGGGTTACCAGGCGGCGGTCCTGTCGGGCCTGGTGAAAGAAGTCTTCAGCATCGAGATCGTTGAACCGCTGGCTCGACGGGCTGAAAACGACCTCGCTCGCCTCGGCTACCGCAACGTCAGGGTGCGCTACGGCGACGGCTATCAGGGTTGGCCGGAAGCCGCACCTTTCGACGCGATCATCGTCACCTGCGCACCCGATCATGTACCGCAGCCACTCGTCGAGCAACTCAGGGACGGCGGGCGAATGATCATCCCGGTCGGCGAACTCGATGATCAGCAGCTGTTCCTGCTGACTGAAGTTTAGACACGCGCGGGTCCCGCCGGTCGGGATTTCCGCGGAGGCGATCGATGACCGGCACGACAAGGGCATTCCCCAGCGCCGATCGGCGCTGGGCCAGACGCCTCAACACTGCAAACGCTGATCCTGACCGGGGAAAGGCATCACGAATTGACCGGACTTCGGGTCATAGGCGTCACGCACGGGAAGTCCGATAAATTGAATCCGCAGCCACTGGGCGAAAAGGCCCGCGGTGATCATGGCGCCCTTTCGCCAGGGCGCGATGGCCATCAGCGGAAAGGACTGCCACAACTGCAGAGCCAGCAATTGCATCAAGGCATAGGCCATGGAGCGAATCTGCATCCACAGTTCCAGGGCAGCCTTTGACCGCTGCCACAGATTGGCTACTCCCCACCAGCGCTTCAGGTTGTGAAACAAGGGCTCGATCCCCCAGCGCTCGGCGTAGATCTCCAC
>JAFLDO010000092.1 GCA_017302455.1 Accumulibacter sp. | reverse complement strand
GTTGAGGCCGGCGAGGTCGGCGCCCTGCAGTTGTGGGGGCGCGGGCCAGGCCTCGGCCGGCGCCGGCTGCCGGCGGCGGCTGGGGCCGTCGCGATGCCCGATCAGGTAATGGCGCAGCAGCAGGGCGTTCTCGCTGACGCCCTTGCGGTAGGGCTGCGCCAGCAACTCGCCGGTCGCCTTCAGGAAGCCGTGATAGCCGGTGGCGGGCTGGTCTGCGCCGGGAGGCAGGTTGGCGAGCAGCAGATCGCCGAGCATGGAGACGCTTTCGCGGTTGAGGCGGGCGGTGTCGAGGGCCGTGGCGAGCTCGTCGCCGGGGTACTCGCGGGCGTCGATCTGCCACAGGCGGCGGGCAATGAAGAATTCGAGAAAGCTCTTGTGCGAAAAGCGGTAGTAGCCGTCGCTGCTGCGTACCAGGAAAGCGGCGGTGCGCAGCTCCAGATCGACGCGCTCGTGATTCAGGCCGGCGGCGAGGCCTGGGCTGTGCTCGCGCACCAGGCGGGCGAGGTCGCTGTAGTGCAGGCGCTGGTCGGCGCGCGCCCAGAGCGCGGTGGACAGCGTTTCGAGAAGCAGGGCGATCTGGCGCGCCGAGAGCTGCATTTCGGCCAGCCGCAGGCGCGGGTCGTTGAGCCACTGGTCGGTGTAGATCAGGTAGAGGGCGCCGGGCGTCGCCGCCCTGCCGCCGGTCTTCAGGGTGGGCAGGCCGTGCAGGATGATGTCCAGCAACTGCGGCACGCGCGCCAGATCTTCGAGGCCGTAGATGCTCTGGATGTCGGCCCAGGCTTGCTGGCCGTGGATGCGGCCGAGGCGCTTCTCCAGGTATTCGCCGATCTGCGCTTCGTCGAAGGGCAGCAAGTCGTCGAGAGTGGCCTGGAAGCTGCGCGCCGCCTGGCCGAGTGCGGACTCCGGATTGACCGCGTCGGCCATGCCGAGCCCGGCCGTGCGCGCCTGGCCGCGGTCGCGGAAGAAGTGCGTGCGCGAGGTGATGAGTACCCGGTTGGCCTGTGGCGAGCTGCCGGCCTGCGCGGCAGGGGCGGCCAGTTGGCGGAACTGTTCCTCGACACTCTTGCCGACGGTGGCGACGCCCATTTCGTCGAAGCTGTCGAGCAGCAGGACGATGCGCCCGGCGGCCAGCAGGTGCAGCAGGATGGCGGGGTTGACGGCGAGCTTGAGTTCATGCCGCAGGTGCTCCTGCAGCAGCTGCTCCAGCGTCACCGCGTTGGGAAAGTTCTTCAGATTGACGGCGATCGGTACCGGCGCGTCGGCGTCGCCGGCGCAGTCGTTGGCCAGGGTGTAGGCGAGGTGCGCCATGAAGGCGGACTTGCCGGTGCCGTAGTCGCCGAGCAGCAGCCACAGCCGGCTGCCAGCACCGCGCGCCCAGGCACGCGCGTGCGGCAGCAGATCGGCCACCGGGCTTTCTGCCTGGTCGGTGAGGCGGACCTTCTGCTGCACGTACCAGCGGGCCAGCGAAGCCGACTCGTAGACCTGCCGCAGGCGAGCGAGGTAGGGAGTGAAATCGAGCAGGCTCCGCTCGAGCTGGCCGTAGGTGAGGGCGACCAGGTTGCCGTGGCTTTCGCAGAAGGTCGCGGCGGCGGCGCTGAACGCCTTTTCCGCCACCAGCATTCCCTTGGCGCGGCGGCCACGCGCCTGATCGCCGTCCAGCCAGACGGCAAGCTTCTCGGCGGCTTCCTTGGGTACGGCGCCGGTGTAGGCCTTGCACTCGACCAGATAGGTGGTGACTTCACCGAAGTCGCCACGTTTGCTGGCGATGAGGTCGATTTCGTTGCCGTCGAGCAGTTGTTTCTGCTCGACGCTGTAGCCGAGCAGTTGCAGCAGATAGGCGACCTTTTCCTCGAAGGTCTTGCCACGTTGCTGCGCGGAGCCGCGCTCACCCGGGCCATAGACGTCGGGGCGCGCGGCATGGCTCAGCGAGACTTCGCGGCTGGTCAGGAGATTGGCCCGGTAGTAACTTTCGAGTGCCTCGTCGATCGCCAGGTAGTCCTTGACGATTCGCCGCTCGGACTCACGGGTGGCGACCATCAGGCGATCGGTGAACAGAACGTCCTGGTCGAAGCTGACGGTCTTCAGCCTCTCCCTGGCGTCGAGCCCAAAAGTTTGCCGCCACTCCTGTTCGGCGACTTCGCGGCCGGCGAAGTCGGGCGGGATCGGCGAGGCGACGAGCAGACGTTCGAGCGGCGGCAGATCGCCGCGGATCGGCATCTGCCGCTCGGCCAGCGGTTGCAGCGACTGCCAGATGCCGGCCAGCCCGGCCAGATTCTGCGCGCCGTAGTTGCCGACGAGGACGGTGACGTGCGGCAGCAGGGCGGCAATCAGGCCACCGAGGTCGGTGAGGCCGGTGCGTGCGTCGAGCAGCACGGTCTCGTAACCGGCGTCGCCGAAGGCGTCGAGGGCTTTGGCGAAAAGGTGGTAGCCCTGGTCGATGTGGATGTGCAGGAAATCGTGCCAGTCGATGCTCTGGTACAGCAGCGCCGGATTGGCGTCGTCGCCGTGCGCGGCGAGAACGTGCAGGTGCTCGCTGACCCGGCTGGGCCGGATGCACTTGAGCAGGGCAGGGTAGTCGGCGGCGCCCTTACCGGCCTTCTGCCAGGCGTCGATCCACTCGAAGAGACCGCACTCGATCCGGCCCTGCGGCCTGAGGTCGGGGATGCGATGCAGGCCTGGCGCTTCGATGTCGAGGTCCCAGATCAGCGTCTTGCCGCGCCGCGCGCGCAGGACGCCGAGGTTGGCCGCCAGCAGCGTGCGGCCGACGCCACCCTTGTAGCTGTAGAAGGTGATGGTGAAGGGGCGCATGCGGGTTCGGCCCTTACCGGCCTAGGCCACCAGTTGCCCGAGTCGTTCGGGGGAGGTGCTGTAAAGACGCAGATCGCCCATGCCAAAACCTCTGACCGGTGCGCGCGCCCGCTCTGCCGGAAAACGCTTCGCGAGAACTTGTTGTCCGCTCTCGGTCAGCCGCCAGTCCTTGTACTTGCCGCGCTTGCGATGGCCGATCAGGCCGTGGTCCTCGATCTGGCCGAGGAGCTGCGACAGGCGCGAATCGCTGAATCGCTTCTCCTGCGTGGCGAGCGCTGCTTTCACCTCCCATTGCGGGAAGAATTCGCCGTTCGCCGGCAGCGTGCGCAGGAGTTCGACGACGTGCGGCCGGTTGAGCAGCAGCTCGATTTCGGCTGCGTTGGTGAAGCGCAGCGTGCGGGCGTTGAGCAACTCGAGGTAGCCCTGCCAGCGGTGCCGGTAGCTGTCCGGCAGGCTGCGCGAGTTGGCCAGGCGGTCGCGCGGCGCCCGGATCGCCACGGCGAGATCGGCGGTGCCTTCCGGGTCCTCGTTCATGCACGCGCGTAGCGTCCAGGCGTTGAGCAGGCAGTCGGCGCTGGCGGTGGCAGCCTCATCCCAGGTCGCCAGTTGCTCGGCGGCAGCGATCAGGTCCTGCGGTCGCCTGTCGTCAATGTACAACTCGGGGTTGGCGGTGTGCAGATCGAGCATGGCTAAAGCGTGCTAAGTTGTTTGTGCAATTTCAGTTTAGCATGGTTTATCTGGCGGGTGTTCGTCTGGATGTGGCAGTGAAACGGGGTGCACCGAAAGCGTCTCCGAGCGCTTGGGCAGGCGCATTTGGTCGCTGCAGACATAACCGTAGACGGGGTCGGCGGCCGATCCGTCATCGGGAAGGTGATCCCGGTCGAGCGGCTGGTTGGCGACGACGCTGATGCAGCGGTGGCGGTTCCAGAGCCGGCGGCTGGCCTTGGCATGTTCGCTGGCCGAATCGCTGAGGCTCGGAACCAGCAACCAGTTCGGCCCAAGCTTCTCGAGCCAGATGCTCGCGTAGTCGTCGATGATGTCCTTGCAGATGGCCAGCGAGATGTTGCCGATCGGCGTGCACAGGAAGACGGCGGTGGTACCCGGCGTGAAGTCCTCGGTCAGTTCGCCGAGCGTCGCTGGCGAGAACTTGTCGTGCGCGGCGATGGTGGACCCGTCGAAACCCCACAGCAGACGCGCCCGGTTGCGCTTGCAATCGTCCCGGCTGTCGTCGTGGCAGTGAAAGCTGCCAAGCAGAATCAGGGCGATGCGGCAGGGCTCGCCGTCGCACCAGCGTCGAAAGAGGTCCTGCTCGATCGCCCGCTGGTTGTCCGGCGACAGGGTCAGTTCGGGAAAAACCAGCAACTCGACGTCGGCAGCTTCGGCTTGCCGGATCTGTTCCCGGGCGCTTGCCAGACGCGCAGCGTCGTCGGAGGTGGCGGTGAAGAAGGTTCTTTGGCGGGCTGCGTCGGTGCGGATGCTCTCGCCCTGGAGGCGGTGCCGATCCGGAAAGAGGCCGAGACCAATCTGCAGCGCGGGCAGGTCAGCGTGGACGATGTCCTCGAGCTGCTGCTGCAGGCGGGCGTGCTCGCAGAGATCGCGAACGCTGGCCGTGACGCCGCTCGGCAAGCGATCCGGGATGATGCGGTGATGCCGCATGTAGTTGGCGAAGCGTACCGGTTGCTCCTGTTCGAAGCCGTTGTGCGAGGTGCAGGGGACCAGGAAGTAGCCGCGGCCTTCGATGACGAGGCGCGTCGGTCGGGAAGCTTTCCGTCGCTCCTCGTGCAGCCGCTGGTCGAGGCGGCTGACGACCTCGGTTGGCCGCGACTGCAGCGCCTGCAGCGTAATCCCGGGTTGACCGAAGGTGAAGAAGTTGGCGATGCGCTTGTCGGCCAAGGCGTCGACCGGCAGGGAGGCCCATCGATCGAGAGTTGTCCCGCCCGCGTCGCCGAGTTGCTCGGCCAGGTGCCAGAGCCGGACCAGCGCGCTCTTGTATTCTCGCCGGGCGATCAGGTCGCAGACTTGTTGCATGGCGTGACCTTGGGCAGGCCGGCCTCAGCGAGACGCGCTGGGCGGCGCGCCGCGCGTCCGCCGCTGGCCTCTGAGCGAGCGGGCCGATTGGTCGGGGAATACCGGCCCATTGCCGAAGAGGTCAACCAGTTGCTCGGGCACGGGATCAGCAAGCTTGTTCCGCACATTGAGCTTCCCGGTAAGAATCGCCCTAGTCTAATCGAAGCGATGCCATTCTGGCGAGTGTGGTGAATGCCGGTTGGCGATGCGGATCAGGCTGCCCGGACTCGCGAGTGACGGCTCTTGCGGGGGCTACCTCTGCTCGTGCTCGTGCCGCTGGATTTTCTGTCGTTTGCAGTGTGCTGATTACGCCCCGGATCCGCTGCCGGCATCGCGCCTGCGTCGCCGGCGGCCGCCGGAACCGGTCGACCCCGTCGAACTGGCCGGCGTCGAATCCTTCCCCGCCAGCGATCCGCCCGGCTGGACGACGGGCGGGTGAACACCCCCCTTGATCCAACGCAATGCGCACCCCGAGCCGGGCCTGAAAGATCGGGCATCCAAGGAGACGACACCGATGCGCACGCTCTTCCTCGCCCTGCCCTTGGCCGGCTCTCTGACCGCCGGCCAGGCCCTCGCCCAGAACCAGGACCTCGCCCCGTCCATCACGCCGCGGGCCGCGCAGCCGGAGACCGCCGCCCAGAGGCACGAACGGTGCAAGGCAGTGGTGGCCGCGGGCATGGAGCCGCGCCAGCGGCACGATCACCTGCGTGACAAGACCGGGGCCGCGACGCCGCCCAAGCCCCTGTCGGAAGCCGAGATGGATCGTCAGCACCGCGAGTGTGAGGCCCTGATGGCGAAGGCCAAGGCCGCCGACGCCGAGAAATAGCGCCAAAGGCCCCGACCCTCCGATCTCGTCACAACGTGCGAGGGGGAGGCCGTCGCGCGGCCGTAGTTCTTTACGAGCCGCCCGGGCCTCCCCGAGCGGCCCATCCTGGGGTGCGAACATGCCGCCGACCCGATCCGCCGCGTTCGAAGCCTGGGCCGCGGGCTACGGGGTCATCCGCCACGCGCCGGAGACCGTCGGCCGGATCGAGGCCCTCGCCGAGCGTCTGTGTCACCGCGACGAAGCCGGCCTCGACCGGTTTTACCGCTTGCTCGCCGCGGCCGACCGCCTGACCAGCGCCGGCATGTGGATGGTCGCCCACATGACCTATGCGCGGCGCGTCGACCTGACGGGCGCCGACCTGCCGGCCGAGGCCTTCAAACCACGGCCGGAAGGTCATACTGGCGGCTCCCTCAACATGGTCCCGGCCTTCGTCGGCTATCTGGTCGCCAACGCGCTTTCTGGCGTCACCCGCTCCTGGGTGATGGGGCAGGGCCACTGCGTGGCCGCGATAGAGGCCGTCAACGCCCTGACCGGCGACGTCTCGCCGGCGCAGCGCGGTCGCTACGACCGCAGCGAGGCCGGGCTTTCCCGCCTGGTGGCTGACTTCTATTCCTACGCCATCGGGCCAGACGGTCGACCGGCGGTCCCGATCGGCAGCCATTCCGGCGCCAACACCGCCGGGGCGATCTCGGAGGGCGGCTACCTCGGGTTCGCCGAGGTCCAGTACGTCCACATGCCTCTGCCGGGCGAGAGTCTCGTCGCCTTCCTGAGCGACGGGGCCTTCGAGGAGCAGAGGGGCTCGGACTGGTCGCCCCGCTGGTGGCGCGCCGACGACTGCGGCCTGACGATCCCGGTGATGATCCTCAATGGCCGCCGCATCGAGGAGCGTACGCAGATCGCCCAGGAAGGCGGCGCCGCCTGGCTGGCGGCGCACCTCCGCCTGAGCGGCTTCGATCCGTTTGTGGTGGACGGCCGCGATCCCGCCGCCATCGCCTGGGCCGTTCTCGAAGCCGAGGAGCGCCTGACCCGCTTCGCCGCCGACCCGTCTCGTCGGTATCCGGTGGCGATGCCCTATGTGATCGCTGAGACCGTCAAGGGCTTCGGCTTTCCAGGCGCGGGCACGAACCCGGCGCACAATCTTCCGCTGGCGGCCACGCCCCGCGACGACAGGGTTGCGCGCGAGGCCTTTCATGACGCGGCCCGGGTTCTGTTCGTGCCGCCCGCCGTTCTGGAAGACGCCGTCGGCGCTCTGGCCACCCACGAGGCGCAAGGCCGCTCCCTGGAGAGCCGGCATCCGGCCGCAGTGCGCCATCCGCCCGCCCCGATCCTGCCCCAGCCGAGCTGGGCCCAGCCGGACGCCGCGCCGGGCTGCGCCATGGAGGCGATCGACGGCTGGTTCGTGGAACTTGTGGAAGCGAACCCGGCCCTGCGCGTGCGGGTGGGCAATCCCGACGAACTGCGCAGCAATCACATGGGGCGGACGCTCGAGCGTCTCCGCCACCGCGTCAACACGCCCGAACGCGGAACGCACGAAGCAGTCGCCGGCGGCGTGATCACCGCCCTCAACGAGGAGGCGGTGGCCGGCGCGGCCCTCGGCAACAAAGGCGGGCTGAACCTGATCGTCAGCTACGAGGCGTTCGCGATGAAGATGCTCGGCGGCCTGCGCCAGGAGATCATCTTCGCCCGGCATCAGCGCGAACTCGACCAGGGGCCGGGGTGGATCTCCGTGCCCCTGATCGTAACCTCCCACACCTGGGAGAACGCCAAGAATGAGCAGTCGCACCAGGATCCCACGATCGGCGAGGCGCTGCTGGGCGAGATGTCGGACGCCGCCCGGGTGCTGTTCCCGGTCGACGCGAACAGCGCCGTCGCCGCCCTTAAGGACGTCTATGGCCGCCGCGGCCAGATCGCCTGCGTGGTGGCGCCCAAGCGGGCCATGACGCACCGTTTCACCGGCGCCGAGGCGGAGGCGCTGGTCCGGACGGGCGCGGCCCATCTCGCCGGCGACCCGCGCGAGGCCGAGATCCAGTTCGTCGCCATCGGCGCCTACCAGGCCGAGGAAGCGCTGAAGGCGGCCGAGCGGCTGCAGGCGCGCGGGCGCCAGGCCTGCGTCACCGCTCTGATCGAGCCGGGCCGCTTCCGCGCGCCCCGGGATCCGCTCGAGGCCGCGCAGACGGTCGATGATGCGAGGCTGGCCGAGTTCTTCCCCCCGTCGCTGCCGCGTGTGATCCTCAGCCACACCCGGCCCGAGCCGATGCTGGGCCTGCTGCGCCGCCTGGACGGCGGACCAGGCTCGACCACGGCGCTGGGCTACATCAGCCGCGGCGGAACGCTCGATGTCGCCGGCCTGCTGTTCGCCAACCGCTGCACTTGGGCGCACGCCGTGGACGCGGCGGCTGGCCTGTGCGGCTGGGCGCGGGACGATCTGTTCACGGGCCCGGAGCGGGCCGCCCTCGACGGGCGCGGCGATCCGGCCGCCCTTTCGACCATGGAGACCTGAAGATGCTGACCCTCACCTCGCTGGGCGGAGCCGGGACCGTCACCGGCTCGAAGCACCTGCTGGAGCACGATGGCCGCCGCATCCTCGTCGACTGCGGCCTGTTCCAGGGGCTGAAGAACCTGCGTGAGCTGAACTGGGCGAAGCTTCCCGTCGATCCGGCCTCGATCGACGCGGTCGTGCTGACCCACGCCCACCTCGACCACTCCGGTTACCTGCCCAAGCTGGTCCGCGATGGCTTTCGCGGGCCGATCGTCTCCACGCGGGCCACCCGGGAGGTGGCCGAACTGATCCTGAAGGACAGTGGTCACCTGCAGGAGAAGGACGCCGAGTACGCCAACCGCAAGGGCTTTTCGAAACACAAGCCGGCCTTGCCGCTCTACGGCTTGCGCGACGCCGAGCGGGCCATGGAGTTCTTCTCGCCGATCGCGACCCACACGCCGATCGACCTGCCCGCCGGCGCGAGGCTGACGCTGCGCCGCGCCGGCCATATCCTCGGCGCCGCGACGGCGGAGATCGAATGGGGCGGCCGCCGTGTCGTGTTTTCCGGCGACCTGGGGCGCTACGACGACCCGGTGATGGTCGACCCGGAATTGGTCCCGCAGGCGGATTACCTCGTCGTGGAGTCGACCTATGGCAATCGCCTGCACGAACGCAGCGACCCCACCGAGAGCCTCGGCCAGGTGATCGAGCGCACCACCGCGCGCGGCGGCAGCGTGATCATTCCGGCCTTCGCGATCGGTCGGGCGCAGTCGCTGCTCTATCATCTGTGGCGCCTGAAGCAGGCCGGCCGGCTCGGCCTGATCCCGGTCTATCTCGACAGCCCCATGGCCATCGACGCCACGGCCCTGCTGCACGCCTATCGCGAAGACCACCGCCTGCCGCCGGAGGTGTGCGAGGCGGTCTGCGCCGTCGCCACCTACACCCGCGATGTCGAGGACTCGAAGGCCATCATGACCAACACCGTGCCCAAGGTCATCATCTCCGCCAGCGGCATGGCGACCGGCGGCCGGGTGCTCCACCATCTCAAGTCTTTGGGACCCGACCGGCGCAACACCATCGTCATCTCCGGCTTCCAGGCCGCCGGCACCCGCGGCCGGGCTTTGGCCGACGGAGCCCGGGAGTTAAAAATCCACGGCCAGTGGGTCCCGATGCAGGCCGAGGTCGCCGACTTGCCCATGCTCTCGGCGCACGCCGACGCCGACGAAATCCTGCGCTGGCTCGGGGGCTTCGAGCGGCCACCCAGAGAGACCTTCATCGTGCACGGCGAGGCTTCCGCCTCGGAGGCGCTCCGGGTGAGGATCGACCGTGACCTCGGTTGGCAGGCGTCGGTTCCCCTTCAAGGACAGGTGTTCGAACTTTGACCGGGTTGGCCGATCGCGCGCCGACGCTGAAAGCCCGCCGGCTGCGGCTGCATACGCAGCACGAGCCGGTGGTGATCATGCGGAGCGACTGCCACGTCTGCCGCTCCGAGGGCCTGGCCGCCCGATCGCAGGTGCTGCTCGCAGCGGGGGACAGGGCGGTCCAGGCGACCCTCTTCCAGGTCGATGGCGACGCCTTGCTGGCTCCGGACGAAGCGGCCCTGTCGGAGGCGGCCTGGACGCTGCTGGGCGTTCAGGAGGGCGATCCCATCCACGTCAGCCATCCGCCGACGCTGGAGTCGCTATCGAGTGTTCGCCGGCGCATCCACGGCCATCGCCTCGACGCGGAGGCCATGGCCGGGATCGTGCGCGACGTCGTCGCCGGCCGCTACAGCGAAATCCACCTTTCGGCCTTCCTGACCGCGACCGCGGCCTGGCCGCTTGATGGCGACGAGACCTCCCACCTGACCCGAGCGATGATCGAGGCCGGAGACCGGCTGTCGTGGAACGCTCCGATTGTGGTCGACAAGCACTCGATCGGCGGCCTTCCGGGCAATCGCACTACGCCGATCGTCGTCGCCATCGTGGCGGCCCTCGGCCTGACCATGCCGAAGACCTCGTCGCGCGCCATCACCTCGCCGGCGGGCACGGCCGACACGATGGAAACCCTGACCAAGGTCGATCTCGACATTCCGGCGATGCGCCGGGTGGTGGAAGCCGAAGGGGGATGCCTGGCCTGGGGCGGCGCGGTCCGTCTCAGTCCGGCGGACGACATCTTCATCCGCGTCGAGCGGGTGCTGGACATCGACACCGAAGGCCAGCTGATCGCCTCGGTGCTGTCAAAGAAGATCGCGGCGGGTTCCACCCACGTCGTTCTCGACATCCCGGTCGGCCCGACCGCCAAAGTCCGGAGCGAGGAAGCGGGCCGCGCCCTGGGCGAGCGCCTGGTCGAGACCGCCTCGCGGTTCGGCCTCACGGCCGTCTGCCTGCAGAGCGACGGCTCCCAACCGGTCGGGCGGGGCGTGGGACCGGCGCTGGAGGCGCTGGATGTTCTCGCGGTCCTGCAGAACGATCCAGACGCGCCCGACGACCTGCGGCGCCGGGCTTGCACCCTGGCCGGCGCCGTGCTGGAGCTGGCGGGCGCCGCGGCCGAAG
>JAFLDO010000091.1 GCA_017302455.1 Accumulibacter sp. | reverse complement strand
GAAATGTGCTGATTGGGCCAGAGATAGCAACATGTTCGATGCGCATGAGCACGCGAGCGTTGAAGGCAGCGCCGATAACTTTTTGACAAGCCCTACAGTGGCATATCCTCTGGTTCAAAGGATCAGAGGTCGTTTCGTACCGCACGGCCCCACATAGACAGCCACCACGAAATAAAGTCATTGAGTAAGGTTCTTTCTACAACAGCCTAACGTGAAGCTAACCGGCGCTGCGCGGCTTTATCGCGCAGCGTCCAGCGACCGAAGGGCGCGAGGTTGAGCGTAGGGTTAGAAACCATGCTGGGCAATGCGTTTTTGCGCAAACCATGCGCCAAAGAGTGTGGCTGCCCCCCCCAACCAACGGATGATTTGCTCGCTCCAAACAAACGTCAAGGTGTCAGGCAGGAAAAAGATCATGACGATTGGCAAGCCGATCATGAACAGAAAGACGGGAACGGAGAAGCCCCAGAAGACCGTTTTTCGATTGGCACGAGAAAGCCAAGAGTTTGTGGCAAGAATGGCGACATAACCACCGACACCGGGGGTAAACAGTTCGCGGAATATCTTTTGTAGCCAGTCGTCACCGAGTCCGCGCACGCTGTCGAGTAGCCCAAGCGCCATATAGGCGGCTGTATAGACCGCCAGCCAAATGGCAATGGCCACGGGAACAGCGAAGATGGTTTGGGCGATGCTAAATGTCCGCGATTGTGCTTGGTTCATGGTTTCTAACGTGTAGCTTCAGGGACCGCCAACCAGCGAAGCGAAGCGCCGCCGGTTGGCGGTCCCCTGGAAGCGCCGGTTAGGCCGCTAGATCGTCCTGAGTTCACGGACTTGCGCATCTAGGCTATTCGACAGGTTCTCGGTAAAAGCCATTAGAGCCATCAAGAGATTGCCGGTAGCCATGAACTTCTCGTCCTCGTTGCCAGAGCGGTGGACTACCTGGAGCCGATCGGCGACTTCTTCAACGTGACGCGCGGCGAGATCGACCGGCTCCACGTAGTTGCTAAGAAAGTAAGCACGGTAGTCGGTAACGTAGAGCCTCTTGATCTCAGCATGGGCATCAAGGGAATCTGGCAGGGCCTGCATCTGCTCCGGGCTTGCACCAATAGGGTTGAAGACCCCTGCCTTGTGGAGGTGGGCAAGGTTCAGAAACGCATTCAGTCGCGGATCTTGTAGCCGACCCCGAAACTCCTCAAGTTTGGGTAGCAATAGTCGAAGCCGCTCCGGACTCATTTTGACGCGCTCTAGCTCCACGCTATGCACGTGCGCCAACCGGGCGAGGCGTGCGGCGAAATCCGTTCGAACTGTTTCTAGCGCCTCTGCGTTCTTTCGTTCTAGCTCCGTCTTCAGCGCAACAAGTTTTTCATCGGTATCCCCACGCTTTCTGGCGATGTACACGTCCACGAGAGTCTTTATCAAGACTCCGACGAGCGCGATCAGCGCGACGATGAAGGCGATCTCTGGTGAAATTTTCGGCATGGGAAAGACCTAACGACGAAGCTAAACGGCGGGCCGTAGGCCCGTCCGTTTGAGCGACCTGTTGGGCGGCTGACGCCAGGAGATGACTGAGATGTTTGTTGCAGGATTTAGCAGAGAGAGAAACGGGTGGTGTGTATTTCGCTTGATTGACGATCTCGCCATGACTTACCACGCAGGCCCATTCTCCGAACGAGCAGCGGCAGAGAGCGAAGCCAAGCGGATAAACGACATGACGCCCAACGTGAAGTAGACACCAAGAAAGGTGTATAACCATACAGGGCAAGGTGTATACTACGGATCACCCTCTGTAACCTCTTGATTTATTGAACGGTACCGACGATGAACACACCTGACGCGACGCAAAACACACCTTCGGAACCCAAGTTGCTCGATCAGCTTCGCGACCGGATCCGGCTGAAGCACTATAGTATCCGAAGCGAAGCACTATAGTATCCGAAGCGAAGCACAGTATGTCACCCACGGATGGGTGCCGGCTCGAAAGCTCAGTCTACGCGAGCAGTCTTTCGTTCCTTTCCCCCATTCTCGCCTAGCAGCTGTGGGAAAACGGGAGAAACCTCACCCCGTCCATCCCCGTCGGTTTTGGATCAGGCCGACCCCGAGCGCGATCGTGCCCCGCCCGACAGACGCGGATCGTCAGTCGCGCGTAGGCGCGGGCTTGACGAGAAGGCCGACGACACCGAGATGGCGTTCCCCGCGAGGTTGTGAGTGCCGCGTCCGAAGGCTATGCATTGGCCAAGGGGCCGACCCAGGCGCGGCGCTCGATGCATTGTGCACGCCGATGAGCAGCCGGCGCTACGGCCGTCTTCGCAAGAACATCGGAACGTCCGGCGGATCAGGGGCGCGCCGGTCGTCCAGCCAGTCGTAAGGCGTTGCCGGCCCGTCCGTGGAAGCGACCGAGCGACGACTCTCAGCGAAGTGAAGCCGATTGTCGGAGAGTTGCAAGCACTCTCGAGGAGATGACGTCGAGCTTTCGACACTCACTCATCACGCTCCGCGAGGGTAAGTCAAGTCTTCGAGGCGCACGCGCGACCTTCCTTAGCCGCCGAGTCGCGGTAGTCGAAAGTTAATCGAGCGTATACCGACAATCAATTGGACGCGGGAAGCTGCCGTTCATAGACTTCATTCGCCCGGTGAGCACGCCGACCAGCGGCTTCCCGGCAGGTGGGGGACGACAATGGGACAACGCCATCGACCACGATGATTTCCCGAAACGGACAATGTCGAATACCCCGGACCCATTGCTGCAAGCAAGGAGAATCGACGATGAACACGAAGAAAGCCCACGCCCCCGCGATCAACATCGGCATCAGCGCAGGCGAACGCGAGAAGATTGCGCAAGGCCTTGCCGCCCTGCTCGCCGACAGCTACACGCTCTACCTGATGACGCACAACTTCCACTGGAATGTCACGGGACCGATGTTCAACACCCTGCACCTGATGTTCATGGGGCAATACACGGAACAGTGGAACGCGCTCGACGTCATTGCCGAGCGGATTCGCGCGCTCGGCCACCCGGCTCCCGGCACCTACAAGGAGTTCGTCAAGATCGCCTCGATCAAGGAGGTGGAAGGCGTGCCAAAGGCGACGGAGATGATCCGCCACCTGGTTGCCGCTCAGGAAGCGACGGCGCGTACCGCGCGCGAGCTATTCCCGGTGGTGAATGCGGCCAACGACCAACCGACTGCCGATCTGCTGACGCAGCGCCTGGAAGTCCACGAGAAGACGGCGTGGATGCTGCGCAGCCTGCTCGAGGAATGACCGGCTTGCCGCTGACCAGTCGTGCGGCCGCCGGCGAGTGGCGTGCCGGTCAGACGCGACGACGAATCGTGAACACCTCGGGATCGTCGCCGTGCTCGAGCAGGAGGCGACGCACGCGCTCCTGCCACAGTTCGCCGAACCGCCGCATTTCGTGGGCATCGGCGAGTCCGGCCAGGCAGCGCTGCATCAGCGGGCCGATCGCCGGATCGGCGGCAACGCGCGCCGGATGGGCCGCGGCATCGACCTGGCCATGGCCGTCGAGGCGCGTATAGCGGATCTCGAGCGGGATGTCGGCGCTGAACGAGAGCAGCGCGCGGCGTGTGTAGCGCCCGGCCAGTCCCTTGAAGCCGCCCTCGCCGGCGGCGCCGGTGAGCAGCGAGACGACGTTGGCGATCACGCCGCTGACGCCATCTGCCGCGGCCGCGGCGAATTCGACGCGCAGCCCGCCGCGTTCGGGCTGCGCCTCACCGTATAGTTCCCGCAAGGCCTGCCGGGTCAGCCAGTAGGCCGAGGCGACGGTCGGGCACGAATGCCCGGCAAGCTTGACGGCGTCGAGGTAGCTGTATTCGACGAGACCGCCGTCGCAGGCGCCGAGGAAGTCGGCCAGCGGGTCGCGCAGGCGTATGCACGGAATGGCAGCAAAGAAGTCGGGCGTTTTCATCGCTCTGTCGGTGCTGTACTCGGGTCGGTGGCAGGCGCCGGCCCGGCGTCGTCGAGGTACTCTGCCGGCAGGACGGATTCGGCGGTGACGAAGAGCTCGCGCTCCTCGAAACGGACGTGCGCACTGAGCGCCGCGCCGAAGGTCTGCAGACGGCTGCCGTCGCCAGCGGCAATCTCGGCGGCGAGAATGCGCAGTTCGCGATGATCGGCCAACGTACGGCGAACCAGATCGCCTTCGCCGGCCGCCGCCAGGCGCGGCAGTAGCGATTCTTCCTCGGCGCGGAAATGCGGCTCGAGTTCGCGACGGAAAGTCGCTGGCACGGTTTCGAGCAGGCGAGCAAGCGCGGCGACATCCCGAGCCTTGGCGATGCGCTGCGTCAGCACCAGCGCCCCGTGGTGTTCCCGCGACAGTTGCTGCAACGCCGCACGCCGCTTCATGGCCTGGCCTCGGCGAGACCCTGGCAAGCGGAATGGCAATGGCCGCTGCCCGTCTTGGCTGCCCCGCTCCTCGTCGAACCCGTGGCCATGACCTTGCTCATGTGGGCGCTGACGCTGCCGTCGAGGCGCCTGGACAGGTGCGATCGGCTATCGGCGATGGTCGCTGTCTTCATGACTGAGCTCTCCGGAAAATGGTCAGGCCGCATCATACTCCTGGGCGAGCGGGCCATTTTGTGAACCTCCGGCGATTGTTGCCTCAGAATGTCGGCAGGCTCGAAAGTTGTCGCCGGGATGCCGTTGATTGCGCTGATTGCGCTGATTGCGTTGATTCCGGTGCTTCTGCTCACCCAGTCCCATTACCTACAGCCAAGGAGAGTCTCCATGTTCAAGGGAATCCTGATCACCAAGGACGACGCCGGTTATCAGGCGCGCGTCGAGGACATCGACGATGCCGTCCTGCCGGAAGGCGATGTCAGCGTGCGCATTGCCCGGTCGACACTCAATTACAAGGACGGTCTGGCGATTACCGGCAAGGCGCCGGTTGTCCGCCGCTTCCCGATGATTCCGGGAATCGACTTTGCCGGCACGGTGGTCGACAGCCGCAACCCGGCCTGGACAGTGGGCGATGAGGTGGTGCTGAACGGCTGGGGCGTCGGCGAGACGCACTGCGGCGGCCTTGCCGAGAGGGCACGTGTCAAGGGTGAATGGCTGGTGCCGCTGGTGGCCAGCTTCACGCCGCGCCAGGCGATGGCCGTCGGCACCGCCGGTTACACCGCGATGCTCTGCGTGCTGGCACTCGAGAAGCACGGCATCAAACCCGCAGACGGAGAGGTCCTCGTCACCGGTGCCAACGGCGGCGTCGGCAGTGTGGCCATCGCGCTGCTCGCCGGGCTCGGTTACCAGGTGGTGGCGTCGACCGGCCGCGTCTCCGAGGCCGAACACCTGAAAGCGCTCGGCGCCACCTCGGTCATCGACCGCGACGAATTGTCGGCGCCCGGCAAGCCGATCGGCAAGGAGCGCTGGGCAGGCGTCATCGACACGGTGGGCAGCCACACACTGGCCAATGCCTGCGCGACGACCCGTTACCGCGGTGCCGTTGCCGCCTGCGGCCTGGCCGGGGGAATGGATTTTCCGGCGACGGTCGCCCCCTTCATCCTGCGCGGCGTCACCCTCTACGGCATCGACAGCGTCATGGCGCCACTGGCAGTGCGTCAGGAAGCGTGGGAGCGCCTCGGGCGCGATCTCGACCTCGGCAAGCTCAACGCCATGACGCGCGAGATCAGCCTCGAGGAGGCGATTCCCGTGGCTGCGGAATTGCTCGCAGGCAAGGTGCGCGGCCGGGTCGTCGTCGACGTGAACCGCTAGGTGACGGACAGAACATGCACAACGGCAAGGCCTGGCGGCCTTGCCGTTGTGCTCTTCCGAGCGGTTGCGATCGCCGGCCGTGGCGCCCCGGCCCTCCGCATCACGCCGCGTGTGCAGCGTGCCAACTTCGTGGCGAGCTACTCGAAGCGCCGCGACGACGGTAGACGTGGTGGAAGGCAGTGGCCGTGCCTCTTCCTTTCGCCATTGGGCACTGCTATCGGCAGTGACACTTCGCACGCGTCGAGATAGATCACAACAGATTCTGCTCACGCATCTCGGCCACGCTCAAACCATAGGCTGCTGGCGCCGCCACCACCCAATCGCGCAGGTCTGACCAATCAAAAGGGGTCGATGGCGGCTCGCCTACAAGACGCGCCACGGGCTTTCCGCGGCGAGTGATGACGATCTCTCCGCCACCGGCAATCTCGTCAAGGAGCGCGGACAGGTGCGATCTGGTATCGGCGATGGTCGCAGTTTTCATGACTTGGCCCTCTGCAAGTAGTCAGCCAGCATCATACTCCTGGGCATGCAAGTCAATTGCAGACGCCTGCCGAATGATGCCTCAGACTCCCGGCACGCCCGAAAGTCGTCGGGGAAACGCCGTTGATTCCGGGAAGTTTCATGATGGCCTTGCCGCTCTGCGGGTCAGGACGGCTGGCAATCGCCGATGGTGCTGCCTCGCCGATCCGCAGCGCGCCGCTTGCTCGGCGTGCCGCCTTCATAGCGCTGCCAGACACGCCGGAAATCGCGTGCCGAGGCAAAACCGGCCAGCTCGGCGACGCGCTCGACCGATAGATGCCGCTCGGCGAGCAGTTCGCGCGCCCGGGCGACGCGCAGCCGCTGCTGATAGCCGACGACGCTGATCCCGGCGTGCTCGGCAAACAGGCGCGTCAGATGGCGCGCGCTGACATGGGCCTGCGCGGCAAGCTCGTCGACCGACCACGATCGCGCCGGATCCAGCGCGATCGCGTCCTGCGCGCGATGGACGGCGGGGTGCAGGTGGTTGCGGTGGGCGAGCCACGGCGAGAGTTGTGGATCGTTGCCGCCACGGCGCTGGTAGACGACCAGGCGACGCGCGACACGCGCCGCCAGTTCGGCGCCGGCGTGCCGCTCGATCAGGTACAGCGCGAGGTCGATGCCGGTAGTGATGCCGGCGCTGGTCAGCAGCGGCCCGTCGTCGACGAAGACGCGATTCTCCTCGACCTTCGCCGCCGGCGCGGCCAGACGCAGGGCGTCGATCAGGCTGTGGTGCGTGGTGCACCGCCGGCCGTCGAGCAGCCCGGCGGCGGCGAGCAGCAGCGCACCGGAACAGATGCTAGCGAACTGCGTGTCCGCCTGCACCGCCGTGCGCAGCCAGGCGACGACGGCATGCGCCTCGGGGCGCGCGTAATCCTCGGCTTCGCAGGCGTTGCCGGTGACGATCACCAAGCTGTCGGGCGGCAGTCGCGCCGGCAACGCGGCGAGGCCGGCGAGTTCGACGCCGAGCGAAGTGCGCAGTTGCGCCACCGGCGCACAGGTGTGGACCGCGATGTCCGCCCCCATCTCGCCGGCCATGCGCAGCGCCTCGGCCGGCCCGGCATAATCGAGCATCAGCACGTTGGGAGTGAGGACGAACCAGACCGACAGTGTCATGGCCGCGCCCTCGCCCAGCCGAGCAGGCGGGTGGTGAACAGATTGACCGCCAGGCCGAGCATCAGCAGCGCGCCACCGGCGAGATGCACCGGCCGCAGCACCTCGTCGAACACCAGCCAGCCGGTCGTCAGCCCGACCACCGGCACGAGCAGGCTGAACGGCGCCACCTGGTTGGCCGGGTAGCGCGACAGCAGGCGCGTCCACAAGCCGTAGCCGAGCAGCGTCGCCGCCCAGGCGAGGTAGGCCACGGCGGCGAAGGAACGCAGGCTGAAGTCGCTCAGCGCGGCGGCCATCGCTGGGCGGCCCTCGATCAGTAGTGACAGCGCGAGGAAGGGCAGCGGCGGCACGAGACTCGCCCAGACGACGAAAGCGAGCTGGTTGATCGGTCCGCAAGCGGCGACCGCACGCGTGACGATGTTGCCGGCCGCCCACAGCGAAGCGGCGGCGACGGTCAGCAGAAAGCCGAGCAGCGGCATCGACACGCCGTGCGCCGAGCCGATCAGCGCCAGGCCGCAGGCGGCCAGAAGCAGCCCGACGAGCTGGCTGGTGCGCCAGCTCTCCTTGAGCCAAAGGGCGGCGAACAGCATCGTGAAAAAAGCCTGCGACTGGAGCACCAGCGAGGCGAGCCCGGACGGCATGCCGACGTGGATGGCCGAGAACAGGAAAGCGAACTGCCCGACCGAAATGGTCATCCCGTAAGAGAGGTAGAGCTGCCAGGGCACTTTCGGTGCGCGCAGGAAGAAGACCGCCGGGCAGGCGGCGAGCAGGAAGCGCAGGGCGCCGAGCAACAGCGGCGGCACCTCGGCGACGCCGGTCTTGATGACCGCGAAGTTGACGCCCCAGACGGCGACGACCAGCAAGGCGAGAGCGAGATCGCGCGGACGCATCCGCTCAGTCCTGCCCTGCCGGTGCTGAACTGGCGGGCGCTGGCTGGCTGGTGCAGGGCTGGCGGACGCGCTGCGCCGAAGCCGGATAGCGTGCCAGCTTGTCCGCCGGGCGAATCGGCCGGCGCAGCAACTCGCCGCCGCAATTGGGACAACGCCCGGCGAGCCGGGTATCGGCACAATCGGCACAGAAGGTGCATTCGAAGGAACAGATCATCGCTGCCGGCGAGTCGGGTGGCAGATCGCGATCGCAGCACTCGCAGTTCGGGCGCAGTTCAAGCATGTGCTTCTCCCAGCGCGGCGAGGCAATCGTCGACGCCGACGATGCGCGCGAAGCGCCCGGCCAGCACGAGTTCGGTGTGTTCCTTGATCTCGGCCGGCGAGTAGGTGCGGCCGCTTAGCGGATGCGTCATCGGGAAGGTCAGCGTCGCGTCGCTGACGAAATCGACCTGGTAGCCGATGTCGGAGCCGACCCGCGTCGTCGTCTCGCAGCATTGCTCGGTGCGGATGCCGGCAATGATCAGGCGCTCGATGCCGTGGCGGCGCAACCACAGATCGAGGCCGGTGTCCGAGAAGGCGTTGTGCGTGTGCTTGAAGAAGCACACGTCGGGCGAGCCGGGCAGCCAGTCGAGCGCGCGCACATGACCCGATGCCTCGGTAAACGGCCCGGCCTGACCGACGTGAAAAATGTGCACCACCGGCACACCACGTTGCCGACAAGCGGCATCGAGCCGCAGCACGGCGTCCCTGAACGCCGGCAGATCGGCTTCGGACCAGAAGGGCATGTGCCGGAAGGACTCCTGCACATCGATCACCACCAGCGCTGCACGACAACCCCCGACGACATCTTTTTCGGACATTTCCAGACCTCCTTTGTTTGACCTGCCGCCATCGTAGAGCCAGGCGAAAAAATGAACGATACCGCGCTCGGACAATGACGGGACAAAAACGGCCATCGCCGGCCGAGGCGGAAAGGCGCCCGTCGCTGAACGTCCTGCGTGCGGGTAAGATACGCCCATCGTTCATGCCACCGGAGAACACGATGAAACTCAAGCAATATCAGATCGATGCCTTTGCCGAGCGGGCCTTCGAAGGCAACCCGGCGGCGGTCTGCCCACTCGAAAGCTGGCTCGACGACCGGATCATGCAGGCGATCGCCGAGGAGAACAATCTTTCGGAGACCGCGTTTCTGGTGCCTTCAGGAGACTGTTTCGATCTACGCTGGTTCACGCCGGTCAGTGAGGTCGACCTGTGCGGCCACGCAACGCTCGCCGCGGCGCATGTCCTGTTCGACATCCTCGGCTATGCGGGCCGCACGATCACTTTCGCGACGCGCAGCGGCGACCTCTCGGTCGAACGCCAGGGCCACCTGCTGGCCATGGATTTCCCGGCCACCCCGGCGCAGGCCTGCGCCATCCCCGAGGCGCTGGTCGCCGGCCTCGGCCGGCAACCGCTCAAGGTGCTGGCGGGCGGCGATTATCTGGCGGTGTTCGACAGCGAGGCCGCGGTGCGCGCGATCACGCCCGATCATGCCTGGCTGAGCCAGCTCGACCTGCGCGGCGTCATCGTTACGGCAGCGGGCAGCGATGTCGATTTCGTCAGCCGCTTCTTTGCGCCGAAGTACGGCGTTCCGGAGGACCCGGTGACCGGGTCGGCGCACTGCGCGCTGGCGCCTTACTGGGCGGCCAGACTCGGCAAGCGCACGCTGACCGCGCGGCAGGTTTCGCGACGCGGCGGCAGGATCGGCTGCGCCATCCAGGGCGAGCGCGTGATCCTGTCCGGCTCGGCGGTAACGGTGATGGAGACGGAGATCACGCTTTGACGGTCCGCTGAAAGCGTGGCTGGCGATGCCGCCGGCCGCGCTCAGCGCCGCCGCCGTGCTCAGTGACCCCGCCGTGCCCGCATGCAAAAAGTTCCGTCGGTTCATTTCCGCACTCCTCATTCTCAAATCAGAAACTGTCGCAATACCGGTAGGCGTCAATCACCGCTTGCTCGCCTTCCTTGCCCGGCTTCGAATTCCCATGCTCCATCCCGATCACGCCGTCATACTTCCGCTCATGCAGCCACTCAAAGATCTTCTTGTAGTTGATCTCGCCCGTACCCGGCTCCTTGCGCCCCGGATTGTCGCCCGTCTGGATGTAGGCAATCTCGTCCCACGCCTTCTGCATGTTCGGAATCAGGTTTCCCACATCGATCTGCTGGTGATACAGGTCATCCAGGATCTTGCACGACTTCGACCCCACCCCCTTGCAGATCGCATACGCCTGCGGCACCGAGCGCAAAAACAGACTCGGATGATTCGCATACCAGTTCAACGGCTCCAGCACCATCACCAGCCCCGCCGGCTCGCAAATCTCCGCCATCACCTTCAGGTTCGTAATGCAGTTCGCCGTCTGGTAATTCGGGTCGATCCGGTCATTGGTCGTGCTCGGCACCACCGTCGTCCACGGCGTACCCAACCGCTTGGCCGCCTCCACCGCCGCCCGCGCCTCGGCCCGCAGCCGGTCTTGAAACTCACGATCCGTCTTCGTCACGAAATCGCTCGTCTTGAAGTCCGCCCACGAGACAAAGACACCCATCTTCATCCCCAACTTCTGCAGCGTCTCCCCGATCTTGGTCTGCTCCTCCACCGGGCGCTTGTTGCCCCCGTTGTCCTCCCATCCCGTGAACCCCTGATCGGCGGAAAACTTGATCTGGTCGATCACGTCGTTGCCC
>JAFLDO010000090.1 GCA_017302455.1 Accumulibacter sp. | reverse complement strand
GCTCATGGGGTTGGGGCATGAGCCGCAGTGTAGGGCGCTATAGGCTCACAGAATGAGCTCGCCAGAAAGAACAGGGGCGGCGGCGTCGCCAAGCCCGGCGGACGAGTGGGGTGGCTGCTCCATAATGTCGCTCTTTCCCGGTCTTCCGAAGCACATAAGGGCCACACATAAGGGGCCAGGCCACACATAAGGGGCCAGGCTCCATTTAGGCGACGTCTTGGAATCAGGATCGCGACCGATGGCGCACCGACCGTACGGCTTGAGCGTCAGGCGAGACCATCACGAGCAACCGGCGTGGCGTTTACGCTTGGCCGCCCTTGCGCTTCCACAAGCGGCCGAAATCGAAGGCGTATTTCGACAGTTCTAAACTGTGGGTTTCGTCGTGGAAGTCGCCTACCTTGCCAAATTCCCCTTCTACGAGCCGCCACACTTTGGCTTTTTTCGCTTCCGGGTAGACCAGCACGTAATGAGACACGCCTTCCGTGCGGTAGAGATCGAATTTGACGACTTCATCCCGGCGGGTCGTCTTGGGCGAGAGGACTTCGAAAATCAGATCAGGGGCGCGGGTCAGCCGCTCACTTTCCGGTTGGTAGCAGATCACCAGCACATCGGGGCGGACGACGGTGTCCTGCGCAAATTCCACATCGATCTCAAACACCGCCTGGCAGCGCGGGCACTCGTCGAGCAACTCGTCGATTTGCCGAAATACGGCGGCGCTTACCTGCTGATGATCGAAGCTGGGTGACGGAACCCTGGGCACCGGTTGGCCGTGAATCAGCTCCCAGTCGCCTTCCCATTGCAGGTAATCCTGCACCTTGTAGGCTTCTGCTGCTGGCTCCTTGGACATGGCCTTGATACTTCCTTCGTATGCAAGCGGAGAGGAAAGCCGACGGAGCCCCGGAAGGGTATGAAGTCCGCTGCATCGCCGTCAACTTTGCGATTCGCATTCGGGCCATTCGGGCCATCGGGGCACCGGCTCAACCCGCGGATCCTCCTGACCGACCGTATCGAATCATGCTCCACAGCACTTCTTGTATTTCTTGCCACTACCGCAGGGGCAAGCGTCGTTGCGGCCGACTTTTTGCGGGGATACGGGCGACCCAGGCGACGCCGCCGGCGCCGCAGCGGCAGCCGCAATCGGTGCTGGCGACGAGTCGCCGGGCCGCAGTTGCCGCCGGAGATCGTTGTGCAGTCGGGTGAATTCGCCGCGTCTCTCGAGCGGCCGCGCGGCGCCGGTCTGCCAGCGGCTGCTGTTCTTCTGCGCTTCTTCCAGAACATCCAGGGCTTCGAGTTTTTTGCCGGCCCGGACCAGCGTCTCGGCCAGGTGGATGACGGCATCGAGCGCCAACGGATTCAGAGCGAGTGCCTTTTCCAGTGACGATACGGCGGCCCGCGGTCGGTTGATCTGTTGCCAGAGCTTGCCGAGTTCAAGCCACGAGCGCCAGTCCTGCGGGTTGCGCCGCAGTTTCTCCTGCAGGCTCGCACAGGCACTCGGGATCGACTGCCGGCTGCCATCCGCGGCGTGCACCCGATCGGCGATGATCAGGCTCCGTGGCTTGCTCCCACTCGCGCCGTCCGCCGCCGACAGACTGGCCACTGCCGTCAGCAGCGTGGCGCGCGCCGACGGTTCGAAGTCGAACTCGGGCAGTTCGCCACAGGCGAGACAGGCAGGTTCGTCGGCAAGCAGCATCTCGTTCCGCGCCAGATCACCGATGACGACGCCCTTGACCTCGTAGTCGTTGGCCGCGCCGCAGGCCGGGCAGCGCAAGGCCAGGCACAGGCTGCTGGGCGGCTGGGGACGCAAGGCGAAGTCGAGCAGGGCGGCTCGTTGCTTCGCGTCCTGGCGGTGACGCATGATCCGGGCGCGCAGCGGCTCCGCTTCCGGGTACGACGCGTCGAGCAGACGGCACAGACGATAGAAGGACGCATCGATCGTCGCGTGCTTGCACTCCAGCTCCGGCCGCAGGCGCTCGAGCAGACGCTGGTCGGGCGTGGCGAGGGCAAGCTGGCACCAGCGCGCGACGTCGTCCGCCAGCAGATCGCCGTAGTGCTCCACGGCAAACTCGACGACGGGCTCGCCACCGACGGCGGAGATCACCGACAAGCCGTAGATCCGCTGTGATTCGTCGAGCGATTCCCATTGCCGGATCAGCGCGTCACGCGCCGCCTCGCCGATGGCGACGAGTGCCCGTTGCGCCTCCTCGCAAAGGAAGTCGCCATCCTCGTCGCCGAGGCAAGCGATCAGTGCCGGAATCGATTCCGGCCAGGCCAGCTCGCCCATGGCCTGCGCCAGGGTAACCCCGCCCCGGGTTTCCCGGTTGGCCAGCAACTGTTGCGCCAGCGCGGGCGCCGCTTGCGTCCGCGGCAGGGCGGCCAGGCGGGCGACGAGTGGCGCGTAGTGGATGTTGCTGCTGACATCGAGTGCCAGCAGGCTGAGGACCTGCTCAAGCGCCATGCCATCGGTGTCGATCGTCGCGCGCTCGCCGGTGGCCGCCACTGCGGCGAGAACGAGCCCCGCCAGGGCGACCTGCCGTTCGGGCGCGGCGTAGGTCTTGCTCCGCGATATCGCCTTCCAGGCGCGATCCGACGCCGGCGAGCGCTGATGACAGGCAGCAAGCAAGTCCAGCGCCGGGCCTACGGGATCCTCGGCGAGCAGCACCGCGTCCATGCCGGCAATCGGCGCGTCATTCTCGAACAGGCAGGCGAGCTGGCGAAAGGTGGTCGTCGCGTGACCCTCGCGGCGTTCGAAGAAGAGATCCGCATAGCCGTCGTGACCGAAGAAGGCACGCGCGGCGCAACGGACCCCCGCTTCGACGCCATGCGCACGCCCCTCGTCCGCGAGAAGTGTGTCGAGCAGGCGCACGACGGCATCGTCCCGATCAAGCGTCAAGGCCATCCGGAAAGCGTCGGCGCCCAGCGCCAAACGCTGCCAGGGATCCCGGCCCCAGGCCAACGGAATCAGTCGGTCTGCCAGAGCCATGGCGGCGGCGGGCGGCAGTTGGTCGAGGCGCGCCAGAATGGCGCCGGCGCGCGTGAACTGCAGCTTTTCCAGATGCCGAAGGAAGATCTCGGCAGCCAGTTCGGGGGCGATTCCCGCCAACACCCGCGTCGCGGCCTCGGCGAGCCGGTCCGGCCAGCGTTCCCAGCGTGCCGCGATCAACGGGGCAAAGCTGGCGAAACGGCGAACCGGCAGAATGGCGAAAAGCATCTCGAGGATGTCGGCATCCGTTCCCTCGATCCAGTGCGCCAGCGTCTCGTCGGGAAACCATAGCGGCGCCAGCGCCTCCCGCACTGCGGACTGCCTGGGCAACAGGTCGAAATGGCGAACCGCCCATTCGATCATGATCGGGTCGTCAGCCAGCTTCGCATGCCGCGTTAACCACGGGTGGTCGTCATGCATCGTTTTCTCCAGGAGGAAGGGTCGGGAAGGTGAAAGAAAGCCAGGCGGTTGCGCCCAGACGGCTGGTTGGCGCCAGGCCGGCATCGACGAAACCGGGATGCCAAGTCGCCATTGTAACGGCGCCCGCACGGTCGCCGGAACCACCGACAGTTCGCCGACAGTTCGCCGACAGGGCGCTTTACGAGAAGCGGCCGCAACCGGTACTATCCGCGCACCGCGGCGGCTCCCGGTAGTTCCCTCCCGGTCGAGGCCTGACGCTCCGGTCATCGTCTCTCGACGCGCCGTGGTGCCGACGCCGCAGCAGGTCTTGCCGCTCCTCGGCGGCTGGCGCAAGGGTTCATACCGAGGCATCGGGCGGCGCGACCGCCAGGCAACCGCCCAACTCCGGCGCGCGGCGCTCAGGCCATCGCGCATTTGTGACTTCTCGAAGGCTCTGGCCTCAGTGGCCAGGGAACTGGATATGTCGATTACTTTGCGAGACTCGCTGGCATCCCTCACCGTGCCGGATTTGAAAGACCTGGTGAGCCACCTGCCGGGGAGCACAACGGCGACGCGCAAGGACGATCTGATCGAACGCATCGCCGTCGCCATGCTCGGTCCGGAACTGACGGCAATCTGGTCGCGGCTTGACGAGACGCAGCAGGCTGCCGTCGCCGAAGCGGCGCATCACCCGCTCGGTGAGTATTCCGACCGGCGGTTTCGCGCCAGATACCAGCGCGCACCGGCTTTTCGCGTCGCTGTGGCGAAGTCGTACGGCTATTCCGCTGGCAAGAGCACGGCCTTGTGCCTGTTCATTCAGTACTCGCGGGATGAGGGTTGCTATGTCGTCCCGACCGACCTGCGCGCCCGCCTGCAGGCTTTCGTGCCGCCGCCAGCGCCGCCCGGCATCGACAGCTCCGATACCCTGGCCGAAGACGAACGCTTGACCGTGCGCCTGACCGAGCGCGAAGCCCTGCAGGAAGTGGTGATCATGTTGCGCACCATCGAGCAGACGCGCGTCCAGGTCAGCGACAAGACGGCGCTGCCGGGCACCGCCACCCTGCGCCTGCTCGGCGACAAGCTGCCCAGTGGCGACCACTACGCCGGGGAAGTGAAGCAGAACTCGTGGGACCAGGAAGTCGGCCCGATCAAGGCATTTGCCTGGCCGATGCTGTTGCAGGCCGGCGGTCTGGCGGTTGGCGTGGCGGGCCGTCTGCAACTCAGCCCGAGCGGTGTCAAGGCCCTTGGCCTGCCGCCGGCACAGGTGCTGCGCGGGCTTTGGCAGAAGTGGCTGAAGAGCACGCTGTTCGACGAGTTCAGCCGCGTCGACGCGATCAAGGGACAGAACTCCAAGGGGCGGGTGATGACCGCCGTCGCACCGCGGCGGGCAGCCATCGAAGACACCTTGCGCGTGTGCCCGATCGGCCGCTGGGTCGCCTTTGACGATTTCTCGCGGCACATGCGGGCGTCCGATCGGATCTTTGCGGTAACCCACGATGCCTGGAAGCTCTATCTCTGCGAGCGCCAATACGGCAGCCTCGGCTATGATGGATCGGGCGGCTGGAACATCCTGCAGGATCGCTACATTCTCACCTTCCTGTTCGAGTACGCGGCAACGCTTGGCCTGGTGGATGTCGCCTACTTTCATCCGAAACAGGCGCGCGCCGACTTTGGCGGCATGTGGGGCGCCGACGACCTGGCCTTCCTGAGCCGCTACGACGGCCTCAGTGCCTTCCGGGTGACACCGCTCGGCGCGTACCTGCTGGGTCGCGAGGCTGCCTATCAGCCGGCCGCCGTTGCCAGCAGCGTCGCCTTGTCGTTCGCACCCGGGCTGCACGTGGACGTCGTGCGCGGTGTTCTGGCGGCCGAGGAAACGCTGCTGCTCGACAACTGGGCGGTCCCGGTGCAGGCTGGAACCTGGCGACTCGATCGCGAGAAGTCGCTGTCCGCGATCGAGAAAGGCCACGACATCGGCGAACTGAAGGGCTTTCTCGAAAGCACCGGCGGCCTGCCGCTGCCGGCGCCGGTAGAATCGTTCATCGGGCTTTGCGAGCACAATGGCAAGGCGCTGAAGACGCTCGGCAGCGCCCTGCTGATCGAGTGCCGCGACGCGGACACCGCCGAGCAGATTGCCGGCCGCCGGGAGACGGGCTCGCTGTGTCTGCGCGCCGGGCCCAAGACGCTGGTCGTGCGTACCAACCAGCTCGACAAGTTCCGCGAGAAGGTTCGCTCGCTCGGCTTCGGCATGGTCTCCTGAAGCCATCGCGCACCACCGGCAAAGGCCATGGAGACGACCGGGTGACCACCCCCCGTCCGCGCCTGCGCGCGACGGCCGGCGAGGTGACCTGTCGACACACCGGATAAGGAAAGGCCGGCAGCGCGGGGCCGCATGCTGAACCGATCGACCCTACCCTACCTGCGACTACTCGCGGTGGCGCTGTTTCTCGGCGTATTGTTCGCGACCTTCGAGCTGTCCGGTTGGCGCGACCACTTCAGTCGGCAGTTCCTGCACGACCAGTTCATCGAGCACCGGCTGAACGGAGTCTTGATTTTTGTCGTGCTGTTTTCGCTGGGCAACCTGGTCCAGATCCCGGGGTGGATCTTTCTCGCTGCCGCTGTGCTGGCCCTGGGGCGGAGCTGGGGCGGCGTCGTCACCTACCTCGCCGCCAACATCTCCTGTGCAGTGACCTTCCTCAGCATACGGCTGGTCGGTGGCGATGCCCTGCGACAGTTGAAGAACCGGCCCGCGCGCCGCTTGCTGGAGCAACTGGATGGCCACCCGATCCGCAGCGTTCTCTGCCTGCGCATCCTGTTTCAGACGGCACCGGCGCTCAACTACGCCCTCGCCATGTCCGGGGTCGGCTTCCGCCAGTACATGCTCGGCACGCTGCTCGGCATGCCTCTGCCGATCGCCGTCTATTGCCTGTTCTTCGACTTCCTGGCCAGGCTGCTCCATCTCGGCTAGGAATCGGCGTGACCAGGCCCGTGCCGCGAATTTTCGGCAACAAGACTGTAAGGATCGGCGCCGCGAGCCGACAAAGAATCGGCAGCCCGGTTGTCGTCCGGTCACTGCGACTGGGCGAACTGCGCTCGCCCCGCCGGCCGCCCAGCTTCTTGATCGCCCGGCGCACACTTTCGCGCGAGGAGAGGAACCGTGAGCAAGTGGATGTTGGCCCGACGGACCCGCTGACGATGCTGGCCGACTGCCGTTTGAGACGAATCCGCCGCGCGGCCGCGAAGCGTTCGCCGCGCCTTGGCGGCCAGCGGGTTGGCGTCGGCGCCGGGAGCGATCGATGATGCGCAGTTGCCGGAAAGTGACCCGTCTGTGCTCGGACGCCCTCGAACGGGAGCTGACGCTGAACGAGCGCGTGACGATGAGGACGCACCTGATGATGTGCGTCGCCTGTCGGAACTTCCGCAGCCACCTCGCCTTCCTGCGCCAGGCCATGCGCAGGTACGCCGAAGGCAAGAGTGATGCCGTGCCGGACAACCCGGACAACCCGGAGGACCCGGAGGACCGTGAGAAGCGATGAGAGCATCCGATCACCGACGCGTCGAGGCCAGCCCGCCGGCTGATCCGGCGGCCATGGTGGACGCGCGGTACGCCCGCTTCACCGTCTTGACCTCGCGACTCCTGCGTCTCGAGTTCGCTGCCGACGAGCGCTTCGAAGATCGGCCCAGCCGCAGCTTCTGGCATCGCCGCCAGCCTGTGCTCGGTTTCGACGTGTCACGCAACGGCGACGTCGTCGAGATCCGGACCGAGCACCTGCGCCTGCATTACGATTCCCGACTCGGCTTCACACGCGACGGGCTGCAGGTGACGCTGCTCGAGTCTGGCCTCGTCTGGCACTACGGCGACCACGATAACGGCAACCTGGGCGGCACGGCGCGCACGCTCGACAAGAGCGACGGCCCAATCCCGCTCGACCCGGGTCTGCTGTCGACGGCCGGCTGGACGGTGGTCGACGACTCGCAGGCGCCCGTGCTGGAAGGCGGCTGGATCGCGGCGCGCGGCAACCGGACGGACAGCCTCGATCTTCACTTCTTCGGCTATGGTCGCGACTTCTCGGCCTGCCTGCGCGACTTCCGGCAGGTGAGCGGCGCCGTGCCGCTGATTCCACGCTGGGCGCTCGGCAATTGGTGGAGCCGCTACTGGCCCTATCGCCAGGACGAGCTGCTGGACCTGTTACGCACTTTCCGCGCGCACGATCTGCCCTTGTCGGTCTGCATCATCGACATGGACTGGCACATCACCCGCACCGGCAATGCCTCGCGCGGCTGGACCGGCTACACCTGGAACCGGGAGCTGTTTCCCGACCACCGCGCCCTGCTCGCCGAGTTGCACGCGCTGGGGCTGAAGACGGCGCTCAACCTGCATCCGGCCGACGGTGTCTGGCCGCACGAGGACGCCTACCCGGCGATGGTCCGCCGCCTCGGCGGCGACCCGGCGACGGGCGAGCCGGTCGCTTTCGACATCACCGATCCCGCCTTCGTGCTGGCCTACTTCGAAGTCCTGCACCATCCCCTGGAGGCGGAGGGTGTCGATTTCTGGTGGATGGACTGGCAGCAGGGCAGGCGCACGCCCCTGTCCGGGCTCGATCCGCTGTGGTGGCTCAATCATCTGCACTTCCTGGATCTGGGCCGCCAGCCGGCGAAACGTTCATTCGCGTTCTCGCGCTGGGGCGGACTCGGCAGTCATCGCTACCCGATCGGCTTCTCGGGCGATACCGTGGTCTCCTGGCGCTCGCTGGCCTTCCAGGTTCATTTTACGGCGACGGCGGCCAACGTCGCCTTTGGCTGGTGGAGCCACGACATCGGTGGCCACATGGACGGCATCGAAGATCCCGAGCTGTACGCGCGCTGGCTGCAGTTCGGCGTCTTCAGCCCGATCCTGCGCCTGCACAGCACACAGAATCCCTTCCACGAGCGCCGGCCCTGGGGCTGGGATGCGCAGACCTTCGCGGTTGCCCGCGCGGCCATGCAGTTGCGGCACGCCTTCATCCCCTATCTCTACAGCATGGCCTGGCGGGAACATCAGGGCGGCGGCACCCTGCTCCGGCCAATGTACCACCTGCACCCGGAGGCGCCTGCCGCCTACGCGTGCCCCGGCCAATACGCCTTCGGCAGCGAGCTGATCGTGGCGCCGTTTACGTCCCCGCGTGACCCGGACACGCGCCTCAGCCGACAGGTCGTCTGGTTGCCGGACGGCGACTGGTACGACTTCTTCAGCGGCCAACACTACGCCGGCGCGACGTGGCACAGCCTGCCGGGTGGGCTCGATGAAATCCCCGTCTTTGCGCGTGCGGGCGCCATCGTGGCACTCGCCGACAGCAGCGGTGAAGAGCTCGCGGCGAGCACTGTCGGCAACCCGCGCGCGCTTTGCGTGCATGTCTTTCCCGGGGCCGACAACTGTTTCGAGCTGTATGAAGATGACGGGGAAAGCAGCCACTACCGGCACGGGGCGCAGGCGGTGATGCCGCTGCGCCAGGAGTGGTCGGGCAGCGCGCTGCGACTGCGTATCGGCCCGGTACGCGGCGACCCCGGCGTCCTGCCCGGGGCGCGCGGCTACACGCTGGTCTTCCATGCGATCGACGCGCCAGGGCAGACGACCGCCACCTGCGATGGCGTGCGCCTGCCCGTCGATACGCATTACGATGACACGAACGGGACACTCACCGTCCGCCTGCCGCCGGCGGCGCCCGGCAGCATCGTCGAGGTGACGCTGGAAGGCAGTTCGGGAAGCCTACAGCGCCACGACGACGCCACCCGACCACTGCTCGCCAAGCTCCTCAAGGCGTTCCGTTGCGGCAGCGAAGCGAAGCGTGGACTGAGCCTGCGTTTGGACGAGATCCTCGCCGACTTCGAAGCGCTCGGCGCCTACCGTACGGCTCTCACCGATACGCAGTTGCGCGCTTTCCTGGAAGTTCTGGTAGGCGCCGGGGTGCACGTCTGCGAGAACAGCGGCGAGGCCTTTGCCGTCGTCTGGAACAACCGCGAGGATCAGCGGGCCAGCGTACGCTGGGCGATCGAGAACCGCCGGACCTGGGATCCGCAACGACGTTTTCGACAGGAGCACGGCCCGGCTCCGCGCTTTGCGCGCTATCCCCTGGCGGTCGCCGCCGGCGATGGGCCGGTCAGCCTCACGCTGGCCTACGGCTCCCTGCTGACGCTGAGCACGCGGCGCGGCGGCGGCCCGCCAGAGTCCGCGCCGGTGTCCATCGCCTGACCAGCACCGGCGCTGGTCCGCCTGGGCACGCGCGACCGGCGCATGGCCCGCCGCCGGCACCCGCCGCCGACATCCGGCTATACTTCGCCTCCCCGCGCGCGCGCGATCATCGTAAAGCCTCAAGCATGCCGTTCTCCCAACATCCCCTCTGGCTGGTCGGCTTCAGGCCGTTCTTTGCCCTCGCCTGCCTGTCTGGTGTCGCCTTGCCGGCGCTATGGGCGCTGTTCTTTTCCGGCACGCTGGCGCCGCCCTCCTGGCCCGTCTCGCCCATCCAGTGGCACGCGCATGAGATGTTCTTCGGCTTTGGCTGGGCGGTAATGGGCGGCTTCCTGCTGACTTCGACCAAGAACTGGGTGAAGACTCGCGGCTACCACGGCACGGCGCTGATGCTGCTGGTCGCCGCCTGGCTGCTCGAACGCGCCGGCATTTGGTGGGCCGGCGAGCTGCCGCCGGTCTTGTTCAGGCTGTCGAGCAACCTGTTCCTGGCGGCTATCGTCGGCATGCTGCTGTGGACGCTGATCCGCCACCATCAAAGCGACTCCTTCCGCGACAACTATTTCTTCCTGATCATCCTGCCGCTGTTCCTGGTCGCCAAGAACCTGCTGCTCAGCGCCGATCATTTCCAGATCGGCGCGAGCGTCACCCTGGGGCTCTTCCGCGTCGCCTTTCTGGTCATGCTCGAGCGCACGCTCAGCCAGTTCATGATGAATGCGCTGCAGGTGAACATCCTGCGCCATGCGGGCCTGGACCGGACGATCAAGCTGCTTGCCCTGGTGCTGGTCTTCGCCAGCCTGCTGCCGGCAGCGCTTGCATCGTCGCTCGCGCTGCTGCTGGCCTTGCTGCTGAGCGCCCGCTTCTGCTTCTGGAAGCCGTTGCTGGCCTTCCGCCGGCTCGACATCGGGATCATGTATCTCGGCTACCTGGCGATCGTCGTTCAGTTGCTGCTCGAGTCCGTCGACCGGGTCGCGCAGCCGGAATGGCTGGGCTCGCTGCCGATGCACGTTTTCACCTTCGGCGTCATGGGACTGATCATTCCGGCGATGCTGATCCGCATCGCGAACGGCCACACCGGCAGAAAAGTCGTCTTCGACCGCCTCGACAAGAGCGTGCTGTGGATCATGGGCGGGAATGGGGAGGAGGGAGTGGAGAAGGCGGGCGGTGGGGAGTTTGACGTGATTCTGATGGACTGCCACATGCCGCGGATGGATGGGTTTGAGGCGGCGCGGCGGATCAGGGGGTTGGATGGGGCGAGAGGGCGGGTACCGATTATTGCGGTGACGGCGGGGGCGATGGTGACCGACCATGCGCGGTGTTTGGCGGCGGGGATGGATGATTATTTGTCGAAGCCGTTTGTGGCGGTGGGGCTGCGGGACAAGGTGGAGGCGTGGGTGGGAAGGCGGAGCGCGGTGGTGTAGGGGGGCGGGATTTCCAGCGCGGATGAAGGTGGCATACTTAGTCTGGGCTATGGAATTGCAATTGAACTCGCGAGAGGAAGCGCTCTTACAGGCGTTCCGGCGATTGCCGCCAGAGACGGCGGTCGAGTTGTCGGGGTTGGTTGAACGCCTGGCGACAGTGGCGCCTGGGCGCAAGATCGACTGGGCGGATTCGTGGTCGGATGAGGATTTGCGGGAGTTTCGCGCCGCATCGATTCGGCGGCTGGAGGCGAGCGAGGCGGAGGACGAGGATTGAAGCCGGGCGACGTTGTGGTGGGCGTGTTGGAGGGGGCGGCGGAGACGAAGGTTAGGCCGGCGGTTGTGATCGCGAGCGCGGCTTACCTGGCGGAGCGCCCGGATGTGGTTGTTGGCATCCTGACCACTCGAATGCCCAGGCCGGTGTGCTCCACCGATTACGCCTTGCGGGACTGGCAATTGGCAGGGTTGCGCGCAAGGTCGTGGTTTCGCGTGTATGTGCTGACCGTTCATCGGTCGGAGTTGACGGTGATTGGGCGGTTGAGTGAGCGCGATTGGGGCGGGGTGCGGGAGTATGTGGGGAGAGCCTTCGCGGGGTGAAGGGGGGCAAGTAAGGGCGGCAGTTTAGTCGTATGCCTGCCTGAGCACCTTGTCGCCATCAAAAATGAAGCAGGGCACGTACGAGTAGTCGGGTCTGAGCCGATCAAAGAGAACCACACGGCGGTCCTCGTGGGTTTCAGCGATCCAGATTTCGTCGACCGACTGAAGTTGCGGAAACTGTGCACGGTAACCGTCGATTGCCCGGACTATATATTTGGGGACAAGGTGTATCTGGTCGCGCTCCAGTATCAGGAGGCGGAGGTCTGCGGCCGTCTTAGTAAGTTTTGGCACCTTAGTCCGCAGAGCAGTTTGCACGGTGGTTTCCACGTCCATCTGTCCGTAAGTGCCGATCCATGTCCTCCCCGGGTTACCAGGGCATTCCATCAACCGGGTCTGCAGACGGACGGTCGCATTTCTTTTGATCTCACAGGCAAGGAAGCCATACCCTTCCTGAATCGTGCTCTTGTTCTGACGGATGCACTGATAGACAGCGGT
>JAFLDO010000009.1 GCA_017302455.1 Accumulibacter sp. | reverse complement strand
CAATCGGTCCGGGTAGGGCAAGTTGCGCCTGCTGCATGACGACGGACGGGAAATGGGGGAACTCATGCCGGAAACGAGGAATCCAGTTTCATTGAATATTAGCAATTACTAATAGTGCACCAACGCCCATAAAAATTCGCAGGCACGAGCAATGCCGCCAAGAGTCCTACGGCGGCCAAGCCTCGGCCCAGCGCGGGCTCAGGTTCCGCCTCGCCACGGCCGCCCAGCAGCAGCCAGGCGCCAGCCCCGACCACCACGATCGCGCAGGCCGCGGCTCCCGTCGTGCCTACCCAGGCGAGGATCAGCGCGCCGGTAAGGAAGGTGCCGGCCACGTTGCCGACCGTGTACATACCGTAGAGGTGGCCAAAACTTGCGCCGGCCTCGTCGATGTGGCGAGTCGCCACCTTCAACAGCACCGGGAACAGAGCCGACCAGGCAGCCACCGACATCATGAACAGCAGCGAGAAGGAAAGGGCACCCAGGACAGGCGGGTCGCCGATCAGGTGGCGATTCTCAAGTAGCAGCGAACCATTGAAGGCAGTAAAGCGCAGCGCGCCGAAGGGGATCGCCCAGTTCGGCGGCATGTTCAGCGCCGCCACCATCAGCAACGAGCCAGCGGCGAACAGAGCCGCGGCGATGGCAGCCAAGCGGCGTTGAAAGCGGTCCGCCAGCCAGCCACCCAGCCACTGGCCGAGCGACATCAGCAACAGGTAGGCAGAAAGCACTATCGGGAATACTAGCGTGGACAGGGTAAGGTAGGCATGTAGTATGCGGAAGTAAAGTACCTGCATGGCCAAGGTACCGAAGCCGAACAGAATGGCGGCCAAGTCGATGCGCCCAAACGGCAATTGTCCTTCTGGCGCTGGATCGGCAGCATCGGGCGGAAACTTTCGCAGTGCAAGCAGCACAGCACAAGCGGCCAGCATGTTGAGAACAGCAGCCAGCTGCGTGACGCCTTGCAATCCTAGCCATTCCAACAACACCAGGCCGCTGATTAACGCACCGGCAGCTGCACCAAGGATGTTCAAACCATAGATATAGCCGACAGTGCGGCCGAAGTTATCAAGCGCCTGGCGCGCAGCATGTACGATCAGGGGCGTGGTCATACCCATGCCAATGATGGGTATCGCCAGCACCAGGAGATTAAGGGCGAAGTCGGCCCACACCGAGTCGATGCCGGTCAGCGCGAACGCACCGTTGGCTGCTCGCAGCACCGGTACCGAGACCAGCCCGCACATCGAGATGACCATTTCCACCACGGCATAGTTGAAGGCGATGCGGCGACGAGATCGGCGCAAAAGACTGCGTGCCAGCGCGGCACCCACACCAAGCCAAGTCATGAATATGGTAACGACCAGAACCACCGCGATTGCGTCCGCGCCGATGGACTGGGTCAATGCCCGCTGCCAGGTGACCTGATAACAGAGGGCCGCGAACCCCGACAGCAGGATGGCCGCGCCAAGCAACCCGGAAATGAATCTCGTATTACTCACTCGGCAGACCTTATGGTGTTGGTGAACAGATTCCAGCCCAACAAACGGTTGGCGAAAATAGCCATTGTCAAGACACCAGCAACGTAACTGACAGCAGTACCCAACGCAGCACCCTCGATACCGAGCAGGGGCAACAACAATACAGCCACGGTTATATTGGTTACCACCAAAACCAATTGCTGCAGTGTCTGGTATCCGGGGTGACCAGAAACCATGAGCAGGTTGTCGAAAGGAACCAGAAAGCAAATCAGGGTTAGCCCACCAAGCAGGATTGCCAGCGAAGGCAAACCTTCCAGCAGACCCTTTTCAGACGGCATCACCCAAGCCGTGAATACGTAGTAGGTAGCGATCAGGCCGAGTGCCAGGACAATGGTTACCGGCAGCACAATCCGGCGAGCCTGCCGGCGCAGGTTTAGCACAGTTCGCCAGTCCCTGTCGCGTATGGCTGCCACCAGTATCGGATTGAAATTGATCCGAACCATGGCCAGCACATGGTAAACGCCATCCACCAACATCGCTGCAAAGCTGTAGATCCCGGTGGCACGGTCGGACAGGAAGATGCCGATCATCAGCACATCCACCCGGGAGTTGACTTCGGTAAACAGCCCGGCTGCCAGCGCCTTGGTGCCGAACTGGTAGTGGCGTACAACCCAGGACCGCCTGAAACCCAAGGTGCCGACCAAACGCCTGCTGGCGATGTACAGGCACGCCGTTACTAACGTAAGCAGCTCGGCAACGAAGAAGCAGAACGTGGAAACCTCGATGGGCAGGGACGATGCAGCAACCAGCGCCACAAGCGCCATGATCATCAGGTAACGGAGTGCCTGCAGCACGGCGTAGGCCCTCATTTCGCGCAGGCCGTTCAAGTAGGCAATCAACACCTTGTTGAGTGGGAAGACAGTCAGTCCCAGAGCAGTATTGCGTATCGCTGCTCCGGTCGTCTCGCTGTTGAACGCAACTGCAAAGAGGGGCTCAGCCTGGAAGACAACCGCACCGGCCCCCAAGCCCATGGCGATTGAGCAGACCGCTGCAGTCAGCAGCATGTGCCCCCGTGCCTCCTGATCGCTCGCATGATAGGCTGCATGCCGAAGTACCGAGTAGTGAAGGCCCCATACCGCAACTTGCGACGCCACGATATAGACAGCGTATGCGATATTGAAGACACCAAGCGCAGCCGCATCGCGAAATACGGTGATCACTATATTGATCACGATGCCGCTGATCGCCAGAACGGCAAAACTACCGAGCGAGAACGCTATGTCCTGCGATAGTTTTTGGTGTCGAAGACTATGCAGAGCCTGCGCGATGAGCGGGCGTATCATTCCGCTTGAGTGGACTTGCGGCGTGTTTCACGATGTTTCAGCGGCGGATTCAGGTGCTTGTTCTCGTCATAGTCGAACCACATGGCGAAAAAAAGTGAATTAACACTGAGGGAGAATGAAAACAGACTTCCGAGAAAAGTGATTTCTGGAACATTGCCGCTACCGATCCACATCGAAAGCATGCGCACGAAGAGGATCGAGCTCAGCGCCAACCCGCCAAGCCCCATGGCATAAAAGAACACCAAGGGATGAAAGTTGCGGATGATGTATTTTTCCTTGAGTCGCCAGAAGAACAAGCGCACCAGCAAAGAGCCGATGGTGAAGATAACCTTGCGAACCTTGATGCCCGACTTTTCTCCCACGTTGTAGACTGGTTCGATGGGCACATCCACAACTCGCATGTTGGCTACGTTCAGCTTGACCAGCAGGTCGTTGGGTTGCCCGTACCGCTTGTACATGTTATCCCAATCGATAGCTTGTAAAGCTGACTGGCTAATGGCCGTGTAACCTGTTTGTGAATCGGCGACGTGCCAGTATCCCGAAGCGATCTTCGTCAGGAGTGACAAGGCGGAGTTGCCAAAGAAGCGGATCTTGGGAATCTTCTTGAAGGCTTCTCCCGTAACCAGCCGATTACCCTTGGTGTAATCGGCCTCACCATCCACCACTGGATCGAGAATAGCGGGCAAGTCGTCGGGGGCCATCTGTCCGTCGCCAGCCATTACCACCGCAACATCGTAGTTGTTATCTCTAACCCATTTATACCCTGTGGCAATGGCGCCACCAACCCCTTGGTTTTCTGCATGCTCCAGCAAGACGATTCTTCCGGAGCCAAATTCAGAATGCCGTCTTACAACTTGGGATGTCTGATCCTTGCTGCAATCGTTGACTATGACAATCACATCAACAATATCTGGCATGGATTCAATAACCACGGCTATTTGTGTTTCTTCGTTATATGCAGGAACGACTACTGCTACCGAGCAATTCTTGTACATTATCACAAAACCCTTCGTTGATTAATACTCAATAACAATTGTCACTAACTGTTTCATAAGAAATGTCAGTCGTGCGCATATTGGCACTCGGGTTGGCGAAAGAACAATTTCGCGCAGGGTTCTCGCGCTCGAACATACTACAATGGCTGAATCCCGAGGATGCTGCGCATGGTCGAACAATCCAAGGGGCGACTCATCGCTTCTACCGCCCCAGTATCGCAAACCCAGTGCGCTACGCATTTACAGAACATGAAATAAGCCAACGCCACCCCATTGGTTAGTTCCTGACAACCTCAAGCGCTGCAGCCACGACTCTTTCTTGGTCTTCTACGGAAAGATCGGCACTCATCGGAAAACTCATTACCCTTTGCGCCATCCGTTCGGCGGTCTTGACTCCGCCATGCACTTGGCAGCCTCCCCTGTATGCCGGCTGCAGATGCAACGGCACGGGGTAGTGTACCGCAGTCGGCACCCCCGCCGCCTTGAGTCTTTCCTGAACCTGTTCGCGGTTCTCAATGAAGGCCGTGTATTGGGCAAAGACGCTGGTCCGGTCCGGGCGCTGGGTGACGGTCTGCACCTTGCCGGCAAACAGTGCATTGTAGCGGGCACCAATTTTCAGGCGCTGCTCAACTTCCCAGTCGAATCTTTCCAGCTTTGCAAGCACCACGGCGCATTGCAGTGTATCCATGCGCCCACCCACCCCGATGCGCGTATGCACGTAGCGCTTCTCCTGGCCGTGCACGCGGATCTCGCGCATGGCCTTGGCCAGATTTTCGTCACTGGAGAAGATCGCCCCGCCGTCGCCATAGCAGCCCAGCGGCTTGCTCGGGAAGAAGCTGGTGCAGGCGATGGTCGACAGATTGCAACTCTTCCTGCCCTTGTATTCGGCGCCAAAACTCTGCGCGGCATCTTCGATGACCGTCAGGCCGTGCCTAGCGGCGATGGCATTGATTTCGTCCATGTCCGCCGGTTGACCATAGAGGCTGACAGGAATTATCGCGCGGGTCTTCGAGGTGATCGCGGCTTCGATCTTGCTGGCATCGATGTTGCAGGTGTCGGGTTCGATATCGACAAAAACCGGAACGGCACCCAGCAGGACGATAACTTCGGCGGTGGCGACGAAGGTGAAGGGCGTGGTGATGACTTCCTCGCCTGGTTTGATGCCCAGCGCCATCAGGGCAATGAGGAGTGCTTCGGTGCCAGAGGCGACCGTGATGCAGTGCTTGGCGCCTGTATAAGCGGCGAGCTTGCCTTCGAGTTCGGCCACTTCAGGACCCATGATGTATTGGCCGTGGTGAAGAACGCGATGCATGTTGCGTTCAAGCTGAGGGCGTATGCAATGCTGTTGCGTGGTTAAATCCGCAAAAGGGATCGGCTGGCCTCTAGACTGCCAAGCGGTCAAGCCCCTTTCAATAATCTCCTTGGGGTGAGCCGCCGCCAGAGAAGAATGCTGCAAAAACCACTTATCGCGCGTGACAACCAGCGGATTGGGTAGATAGCTACTTGCCAGATGAACAATCAGGAGGTCTTCCAAATCATCACCGGGCATCGAGTGAATGCGCCGCAACTCGTCACCAACTTGCGGCAAGGGTCTCAGAAACTGGAGCAATTCGCGCAACAATGTTTGCGCTAGATCTGTCGCGGTCTTGCGGTTTTGCGTTTCTGCTGCAAAGGCACGCTCCAGCAAGTAATAAACCGAAGTAAGCGTATGATGCGCATACCAGCCTTCAACTTTGCCATTGCGCACCATCTCCAGCAAATCGACCGCGCAGGCGAAATATTGCCCGCGCGCGGTCAGTGCATCGACCAGGACATTAGTGTCGAATACAAGCTGTATGTCAGTTTGCTTGTGTGTATTAACGTCCACAATAACGTTCCTCCATTGCATCTTGAACTGTTTGATAATCATCCCCAATGCTTGCGCTGGGCCTTATTCTTGCCAGGGGACCAAGTAGTTGGTTCAGCCGCTCTTGCAAGCTGCCCGGTCGGGCTGGGGGCACTGTTGCAACATCGGCTGGCCGGGGCTGTTCTTCAAGATAGTCGCGAGCGTCGAGGAGCGCATCATCAGGCACTTCAATGTGGTAATGGGTGGGTGCATCCGGCTTCAGGTAGAGTGGATTTAGCAATTTGGCTTGGCCTAGTTGAATCAAAATCTCCGCACGCACGACTACGTCTCCTTATAGCTGTTTCAGGTCGATGAAGTGAGCTTCCATAGTTTCTCTCAATACTGTGATTTCGTGACGACTGCTTCGGCAAGGGCCCGCGAGGTGGTCCACTTGCCGCCGAAGACGTTTATCAGCCTGCCTTGGCGCTCGATGACCGATTCCCGGCTGGCCGCGGAAAAATCGGTCTTGCTCGCAACAATCGGTCGAATTCCGGCGAAGCTTGAGATTATATCCTGACGCGCAACGACCTCAAAAAAGCAACGGTTGTAGTTGGTAGTCAAATAGTCGATTTCCTCATCGCTGGGCAGGCAATGATCGGGGTCGGCCTGGCTGACTTCGGTAGTCCCGAGCAGGGTGTTTTCTCCGTGCGGGAGAACGAACAGGATGCGTTTCTCACCCGGCACCTGCAGAACGCAACCGTGCTCGAGCTTGCCAGGCACGACGATGTGGCTGCCACGGATCAAGTCAAGCCGGTAGGCGCTTGCCACGCCTGACCTGGCGAGGAGTGTTTCCGCCCAGGGGCCGGCGACGTTGACGATACGGTCGTAACGGGCACTGGATCCGTCCAGGGCAACCTCTCCCGTCGCCGGATGGACCTTGAGCACGGCGGTGAACTCGTGGAGCCTGGCACCTGATTCCCCGGCTCTTTCTGCTGCCCACAGGCCAAGCCGGTAGTCATCCATACGGGCATCCCAGTAACCGTAGGCGCCCAGCAACTCGTCGCGTTTCAAGCCGGGAAAGCGTTCGACCACCTCGTCGGCGCTGTACCAACGGCCCCGCGGGAACCCCGATCCGATTGCGAGCAGATCGTAGAGCCTGATGCCTGCGCCGACCAGCCACTTGGCGCGCTCGCCGTTCCGGTAAATTGGAATCAGCAACTCAAGCGGTCTGGCAAATTCCGGCGCCTGTCTGATCCACCAAGAGCGCTCCTGGAGTGCCTCGCGAACCAGCCTCAGATGGCCGTGTTCGAGGTAGCGCAAGCCGCCGTGCAACATCTTGGAGGAGGAGTGGCTGGTGGCCGACATCAGCCGGCCCTTTTCGAATAGGTCTACGCTGTCGCCGCGCCGGGCGAAGGCCCAGGCGGTCATGACCCCGTTGATCCCGCCGCCGATGACCGCTACCTTCATTCAACCGCCAGCGTCGTCCCCGTCAGCTTGTAGGTCTCACCCGTCACCGGGCATTGCGCTACTCCGTCTCCCTCCAGGGGCAGCCGTAGACGCTCGCCATGCTTGCTGATCCAGCCTATCTGTCTGGCCGGCACACCAGCCATCAGAGCATAGGGCTTGACGTCACGAGTCACCACCGCACCCGCAGCGACAAAGGCGAATCTACCAACCGTTACCCCGCAGACGATCGTACTGTTCGCCCCAAGAGTCGCGCCCCGCTTTATTGTCGTCGGGCGATACTCATCCTTGCGGGTGACCGCGGAACGCGGGTTGTACACGTTGGTAAACACCATGCTTGGGCCGCAGAAGACGTCGTCCTCGATCTGCACGGCGTCGTAGATGGAAACGTTGTTCTGCACCTTGACGTTGTTGCCGATCGCTACGTCGTTACCGACGAAGACGTTCTGGCCGAAGGAACAGTCTGTGCCAATCCTGGCACCAGCGCAAATGTGGGCAAAATGCCAGACGCGGCTACCATCGCCGATTTGTGCGCCCTCATCGACAATTGCAGAAGGGTGTATGGAGAGCACCATGTTCAGTAATCCAGAGGCAGCGCAACTCGCTTGCCGTCACGGGCAGCGAGGTACGCCGCAATCAGTGTTTCGAGCGACTTGAGGCCTTCGCGGCCATCGGTTTCCGGCTCCGCTTCACCGCGCATGACCTTGATCACGTTGTCGTAATAGAGCGGGTGGCCAAAGCCATAGATGGATGTGGTTTCATAGTTTGCGGCGGAAATTTTATCATCTTCAGGCATCTTCTCGGCGAAATCCCAGTGCTGGATCTCGTTGACCGCAACGCCGCCGACGCGGACTGTGCCTTTCTCCCCGAGTATCGTGATGCTGCCCTCGAGATTCTTCGGGTAGGTCAGCATGGTGACGTTCATCGAGCCCAGCGCACCGGAACGCCAGCGGACACTGAGCACGCCGCTGTCCTCGACCTGGATATCCCGTCCCAATGTGGCCGTGTAGGCCTGAATGCTCTCGATGGGGCCAATCAGCCAGTCGAGCAGATCGACATAGTGGCTTGCCTGATTCATGAACGCGCCGCCGTCGAACTCCCAGGTGCCGCGCCATTTGGCGCTGTCGTAGTATTCCTGTGGCCGCGTCCAGAAGACGTTGATATTGACCATGTAGATGCGTCCGAACCGTTTCTGCTCGACGGCACGCTTCAAGAGTTGCAAGGTGGCGTTACGCCGATTCTGCTTGACGACAAACATCCGCACGCCGGCTTCGTCGCAAGCCTTGACCATGTGCAGGCCATCATGCCAGCGCGTGGCCATCGGCTTTTCGGTCATCACATGGCGCCCGGATTCCGCGATTTCAATCGTCTGCTCCGGATGCAGGCCACTGGGCGTCGTGAGCACGACGAGGTCCGCCGTGCTCGCCTTGAGCATTTCGGTCATGCTAAGGTGTCCATGGGCAAGAGTCCGCTGGACAGCCTTGTCGAGCGCGTTGCGGTCAACGTCGCAAACATCGACGATTTCAACATCTTCGGCGTGCTGCTCCATCGCCGCGAAGTGATTGGCCGCGATTCGCCCGCATCCGACAAGCGCCAGGCGGATCTTCCGGCCGGTGATGGTGGGGTAGTTGCGCATTTTTCCTCCTGCGGGCGAAATACTGTGAAGCCGGCATCAGGGCTGGCTGGGATGGCGGCAAGAAAGGCATGTCAGCACGGTAGAGCGAGCGAGATTCCGCATGAGATTCAAGCCTAAGTTCGTTGAGCCGGACAGAGAGAACCAAACCGTCCAGCAGATGTGCAGCATCGACGATTCCACGTGATAAACCATATTCGTTGGCCAAATCGTCAGGATATGCCCATGCATGAGAAACGACGATCCTGATGCTCCATCCCTCCAGCTCACGCACCAGATCGGCGACCTTCCTGGTGCGGACATCCGGACGACTAACTCTCCTCCAAGGTCAAGCCCAAAAAGCCGATCGTACCGCGCGCGATGTCGATGCCGCTACTCAGTATCAGCGTGACCACATGGGGGACAGCTTCAAGCAATGTTGTTATAGTCCGTCGCTCCGCAACCATAACCTGTCCATGATAGCCCAGTTCATCAGCCGTGTGGGTCACATACTGCCCCCTGCAAGGATCCGGGATGGCCGCAAGAGGAAAGGCGCGCCTCATGGCCACGCAGCGCACGAGAACGAGATTGTTCAGACGCTTACGAATCGGGATTGACCTCGGCGGTACGAAGATCGAACTCGTCGCTCTCGACGAGTCCGGGAACGTGCTGCGGCGGCGCCGTCGTCCGACCCCGCAAGGCGATTACCTGGCGACAATCAGGGTCGTCACGGAACTGGTTGCTGCCGCCGAAGACGATCTCGGTGGGCGAGGCAGCGTCGGGATAGGAATTCCCGGTACCGAATCCGTTGCGGCCGGTCACATCAAGAATGCCAACTCCACCTGCCTGATCGGCAGACCACTGCGGGACGACCTTCAGAGGCTGCTGCAGCGCGAAGTACGTTTGGCCAACGACGCCAACTGCTTTGCCCTTTCGGAAGCGATCGATGGTGCTGGACGAGGTGCGGAGGTCGTTTTCGGGGTCATCCTCGGCACCGGTGTCGGCGGGGGAATTGTCGTCAATCAGCGGGTACTGACCGGGGTTAACCGGATTGCCGGGGAATGGGGCCACAATCCGCTGCCGTCGGCCGAAGAGGAAGGCCTGCCGCCACCAGCGTGCTACTGCGGGCGTTCGGGCTGTGTCGAAACGTGGCTCTCCGGTCCCGCGCTCAGCCTGGACCACTGGCGCCACCACGGGGAATCGCTGACTGCCGAAGCCGTCGGCGCTCGCGCCGGCGCCGGTGACCTTGCTGCCAATGCGTCACTGCAGCGCTACGAACGGCGCCTGGCGAAGGCGCTGGCCCAAGTGATCAACATCCTGGACCCGGACGTGATCGTGCTTGGCGGCGGCCTTTCCAATCTTGAGCGCCTGTATCGAAGCGTGCCGATGTTGTGGACAGCGCACGTCTTCTCCGACGAGGTGCGCACCCGCCTGCTGCCCAACGTGCATGGGGACTCCTCCGGCGTGCGCGGGGCCGCGTGGCTGTGGGACGAGGCGTGAAACAACCGGACTCCTGACCAATCCATGCTCTGGCTGAAACTATTCCTGCCCTTCGCAGGCGCCTACTTCTTGTCCTATCTGTACCGGACGGCTAACGCCGTTATCGGGCCGATACTGACTGCCGAACTGGCACTTGGCGCCGGCAGCCTGGGCCTGCTGACCAGCGCCTACTTCCTGTCCTTCGCCGCCGCCCAGCTGCCGCTGGGGATGTTGCTCGACCGCTTCGGCGCGCGCCGGGTCGAATCGGGGCTGCTCCTGATTGCCGCTACCGGTGCCGCGACGTTCGCCATCGGCAAGAGCATCGGCGACCTGGCCTTCTCGCGTGCGCTGATCGGGCTGGGCGTTTCGGCGTGTCTGATGGCCGCCTTCAAAGCGTTTTCGCTGTGGTTCCCGGCCGACCGACAGGCATCGCTGACCGGCTGGATCATGACCTCCGGCGGTCTCGGAGCGCTCGCTGCGACGGCACCGCTGGAAGCAGCCTTGCAGGTAGCCGGCTGGCGCGAGATCTTCGTCGGACTGGCCGGCCTGACCCTGCTGGTTGCCATCTGGCTGTTCCTCAGCGTCCCCGAACGCACGGACGGCGCAAAGCCGGAACCGCTCGCGGCGCAGTGGGCCGGCGTCAGGCAGGTCTTCGCCAGCGCCCATTTCTGGCGCTTCGCGCCTCTTGGACTGACGCTGGTCGGGGGCTTTATGGCCGTGCAGAGCCTGTGGTCGGTTTCCTGGCTGATGCAGGTGAACGGCTACGCGCGCGCGGTCGCCGCCGACCATATGGCGGGGATGAGCGCGGCGATGCTGATTGCCTATCTCCTGATTGGCCTCCTCGCCACCGGCTTGGCCAGGCGCGGCATCAAGCCGCTGATGTTGCTCGCTGCCGGACTCGGCCTTTCGCTACTGACGCTCGCCCTGATCGTCACCCAGGCCGTCGAACACACCCACCTCCTGTGGATCGCCTATGGCAGCTTCTCGAGCTTTGGCACGCTCGCCTATTCGCAGGCGGCCGCCGGCTTTGCTGTGGCGCTATCCGGCCGCGCCAACACGGCATTCAACCTGATGGTCTTCGTTGGCGCCTTCGGCGTCCAGTGGGGGCTCGGGCTCTTGATCGACCTGCTGCAGGCGCAGGGACAAACGGCCGCCATGGCTCACCGGAACGCTCTCCTGTCCTTGCTGGGAGCACAGCTCGCCGCTTATCTGTGGTTCCTGCTTGCCGGTCGACGGGTGCGCTGAGCAGCACGCGCCGAGGGTGGCCACGGGCGCACAGGGCAGCCGATCAGCGATACAGCGGCAGGGCCGCCAGGCGACGCTCGATTTCGGCCATTACCTGCGCATAGGCGGCGTTGCCGCTGCCGCCGAAACGCCGCTGGAACTCGCTTTCCGACAGATACTCCGGAAGCCCGCCAAGCGCTGGCGCCAGGTCCGCATCGGTCAGCGTTCTTCCCAGTGCAGCGTTCAGGCGTGGCGACGCGTCGGCAACCAGTTGTCCAAAACGGGTACCGGCACGATCCGCGGCAAGATCCGCAAACGAGAAGCCGCTGCCATGGCGCGCGTCCTCGACTTCCTTGTAGACGCCGATGGCGTTGGCCGCCGGCTCGCCGGCCCAGGCAGCCAGGGCGGCTGAAATGGCGAAATGCTGGGCGCTGTCGCCGCGGCCGAGCAGGATCAGCTTGACGGGTCGTGGGCGTGGCCATTGCCTCGCCTGCGGCAACAGCCTGACCAGGCTCTGTCCCGACTGGTGCGTGGCCAAAACCAGTAGTGCCGCACGACGCTGCACAAGGGATCCGTCGCCGGTGTGCGCCAGGAGGGTGCCGAGAATTTCCGGCAGGGGCACGCGCGCGCGCGGCCCGTGGTGATCGAGAAGGCCCGCCAGGGCTCGCTGGGCGGCTTCGAGATGGAGCAGATCCTCGGGCGTAAAGGCCAGCGCCAGCGCACGATCGAGGATTTCTGGTTCCCAGACGTAGGTGATGACCACGACGCCCCGCCCGGGCTCGAACATCAACCGCCGGATGCTCTGTCGGGCCAGCTGCCAGTCGTCTCCAAAACCGGCAAGCTTGATCGCCGAGGCCATCAGCAGCTCGATCAGCGCGGCCGGAACGGGCAACGAACCCAGGGTCGCCGAGGCGACATGCGGTTCCCCCTCGGCTTCCTTGAAGACCGCGCCAAGGTTCAGAAAACGGGGTCCGGGCAGACCGGGAACGCGGACGCTGAGGCGGATCTGCGCCGAGTCCTCGCCCATGACGAAGGCACCACGTCCGTGCAACAGCCGGTTCGCCAGGTGATTGACGCCATCATCGATCAACGCCGCCGGGAGATCTGCCGTTCGTTCATCGCCGCGCGCCAGTCGGCGCGGATCGTTCCTGGCCAAGAGAAGTTTGGCCTGCGCAATCGACGCGGGCGAGATCGTCTCGCCACGGGTAACCAGGGGCGCTGGCTCAAGCGCGGCGACCAGCAGAAAGAAGACGACGAGCAGCGACAGCAGCAGGGATGCAGCCAGCCAGGCGAGAAATCGCATCACCGCGACCCGCGCGTCACGGCCGGTGTGCCGTTACGATGCCAGCCCTGGTCAGGGACGAAAAGGTGACTGGTGCACTGCACAGGCGGTCATTGCCGACGGTCATGGCAAGCCCGCGGCCGGTGCCGGCGGCAGCGTCACCGGTCCACTGCGGCCGATCTCGAGATCGAAGCCGGCCTTGCGAAGTTGCCTGGCTTCGATCTCGAGATCGGCACGCGTCAGTGGGTGCTGGTCCAGCCAGCCCGCCGGAAGGCGCAGAACCAGTCGCTGCCGGTCGACGCGCAGGCTGATCGCGGGCAACGGCTCGCTGCTGCGACCCCGGTGGAGAACCACCGCCAGACGCAGGAGAACGCACAGGCGGCGTGCCGGCCGCGCCCAGTCCTTTGGCAGATGGGAAAACGCATCGGCCGGAAACGACCGCCGGTGGCGCCCGACCAGGGCCGACAGCAAACGCTGATCGTCGCGCGAGTAACCGGGCAGGTCGGAATGCTCCAGCACGTAGGCGCCGTGCCTGTGATACTGGTCGTGGGTCAGCAACAGGCCGATCTCGTGCAGGCGGGCGGCCCGTTCGAGAACGTGCCGCGCTTCCTTGCCGGTCAGTTGCCATTTCGCGCGTACCTGTCGGTGCAGTTCCAGCGCCGTGCCGCTGACTCGCCCGGCCTGAGCCTCATCGAGGCCGAAGCGACCGATGACATCGGCGATGGTTCGGTCGCGCACATCCTCGTGCCGGATGCGGCCCAGCAGGTCATAGATCAGGCCCTCGCGCAAAGCGCCTTCCGAGACCTCGAGCTGCTGCACGCCGAGCGTCTCGCACAGACCGTGCAGGATGACGAAGCCACCGAAGAAGACGCGCGCGCGCGCGGGGTCGAGTTGCCAGCGACTGGCGATTTCGGCCGTGTCGCGCACTTCGAGCAGTGCCGTGCGCAGTCGGCGCAGGGCGTCGAGACTGATTCCCTCGCGACACCAGCCTTCGCTGACGACCACATCCTGGATCGCCTTGATCGACCCCGACGCACCGGTCACCACCTCCCAGCCGCGCGCCAGGTATTCCTCGCGCACTGGTTCGAGATTCAGCTGGACAAGCAATTCCGCCTCGCGCAGGCGGCCCGCGGTCACTCGACCGTTACCAAAACAATGGCGACTGATGCTGACGCAGCCCATGCGCAGGCTCGCCAGATGCAGGGGATCGAACTGCTCGCCGATGATCAGCTCGGTGCTACCGCCGCCAATGTCGACCACCAGACGTTGCCCGGGCACGTCGCCGACGCTGTGCGCAACACCGAGGTAGATCAGCCGCGCCTCCTCCTGGCCGGCGACGATCTCGACCTTGTGGCCGAGAACCTGCTCGGCGCGGGCCACGAACTCGGCGCTGTTGCGCGCCTGTCGCAAGGTGTTGGTGCCGACGATGCGCACGCGGGTTGGCGGAATGTGGCGTAGTCTCTGGCCAAAGCGCGCCAGGCAGTCGAGCGCCCGCTGCTGCGACTGTGGCGACAGGCGGTTGCGACTGTCGAGGCCCGCAGCCAATTGAACCATCTCGCGCAGGCGGTCGAGAACCTGCACCCGTCCATTGGCGATACGGGCAACAATCATGTGGAAGCTGTTCGAACCCAGGTCAATCGCGGCTACGAAATCGGAAGACACGTCAGGACTCCTTGGTGGGTGGCGCCAGCAGACGAGGCCCGTCTTCGTCGCGTGAGCGCCGAAGCGGCGCGGGCGTGGCAAGCGCGACCCCCATCTACCGGCACCCGATAGAATAGCTGGCGGGAATTCGCCGCGCTGTGAAATGGTGCACGCTGGGGAGCTGGCCAGGCTGGCTTTCGAGGAGAGTATCCCTGGGCCCGGCGGCTTCGTCAATCCTTGCCGGTGCGCGACAGCGGGCCACGCGGCGGCTCGCTCGAGCGGCAAAGGGGCGGGGGCCACGAGGGCGCTACCGTGGCACAGGCGAGGTGCAGCGCCCGCACACGCGCTGGCCGCGCCGCCAAGTCAGAACTCGAGCGGGTCCACCTCCAGGTGCCAGCGCAGGCTGCCCGGCGCCTTGATGGCTTCGATCTGCACCACCCAGCCGGCAAGAAACTGCTGCAACACGCGACGTGACGACGACTCGACGAGCAACTGCCCGCGTTCGCGGCTGGCTCTGCGTGAAAGGCGCATCGGCACCGCGTCGTAGAAGGTCACGGCGTTCTCGCAACCGGGTGGCGGACAGGCGCGCGCCGTATTCAGGAAGCTCAGGGCGTCTGCCATGCGTGGCGCTTCCGCGCGCAGCATCGCCTGATGGGTGTAGGGTGGAAAGCCTGCCTGCTGCCGTTCCTTGAGATGGGCCGCGGCGAAGGCCGGATAGTCGTGGTCGACCAGGGCGGCATACAACGGATGGTCGGGGAACTGCGTCTGGATCAGCACTTCCCCCGGGCGGTCCGCACGCCCCGCGCGACCGGCCACCTGCATCAACTGGGCAAAAAGTCGCTCGGGCGCGCGCCAATCGGCGGCAAAGAGCGCAGCATCGGGAGAAACGACGCCGACCAGCGTCAGCTTCGGGAAGTCGTGACCCTTGGCGAGCATCTGCGTGCCGACAAGAATATCGACCTCGCCGGCGTGGATCCTTGCCACCAGCGCTTCCCAATGCGTGCGGCTGCTCGCCGAGTCGCGGTCAACACGCAGGACGCGTGCCTGCGGAAAGCGCTCACCGAGAACCACCTCCAGGCGCTGCGTGCCGCGACCGAAGGCGCTCAGATCCTGGTTGCCGCAGGTCGGGCAGGCCTTCGGCACGGCCGCCGCATAGCCACAGTGGTGACAACGCAGGCAACGGTCGGCAAGATGCAGCACTAGATGGGCAGCGCAACGCCGGCAACCGGAGGTCCAGCCGCAGGCCATGCAGGCGAGCACGGGTGCGTACCCGCGTCGATTGAGAAACAGCAGACTCTGCTCACCGCGTTCCAGGCGTTTCTCGATCGCCTCGAGCAGCGCGCCGGATAGCCCGTCAATCGGTTTGTCAACGCGCGTGTCGACGCGCCGCACCACCGGCAGGCGAGCCCCCTCGACCGCGCGCGCGTGCAGCGAGAGCAGGCGGTAGCGGGCGCGCGCGCCATTGCCCGCGCCGTTGCCAGCGGCGTTTGCCCAGCTTTCCAGCGACGGCGTCGCCGAACCGAGGACGATCGGAATTCCGCACTGGCGGGCACGGAACACGGCCAGGTCGCGCGCCGAATAGCGAATGCCGTCCTGCTGTTTGAAAGAGGCATCATGCTCCTCGTCGACAACGATCAGGCCCGGTTCCGGCAAGGGAGCGAAGACGGCCAGGCGCGTGCCGAGAACGATTCGCGCGGCGCCGCTCAAGGCTGCCCGCCAGTTCCGGTTGCGCGCGGATTCCCCGAGTTCGCTATGCAGACTGACCAGCCCGGCAGCGGGGAAACGCGCCATCACCCGCGCCTCGAGTTGTGGCGTCAGGTTGATCTCCGGCACCAGCAACAGCGATTGCCGTCCGGCAGCGAGGGTACGCTCGATCAGGCGCAGATAGATCTCGGTCTTGCCGCTGCCGGTGACGCCATGCAACAGGTAGGCGTGAAACCCCGGGCCACCGGCCGCAATCGCGGCCAGCGACATTTCCTGTTCGGCGGTCAGGGCCGGCGCCGCGATCGCCCGGGTGTCGTCGGGCAACCGCCGGACCGGCCGGGGCTTCGCTGGAGTGGTCGAGCGCAGGCCGGCGGGCAAGGTGGACAACATGACCTGACCCACAGGAGCCTGGTAATAGGCGGCGCAGAACTCGACCAGGCGGAACCAGTCAGCGGGCAAGGGCGGCAAGTCGCGCAGCACCACCTCGCAGGATCTGAGCTGGGCGAGCGGAACTGCACTCTCGCTCGGCAGTCCGACGATGATGCCGATCTTCCGTTGCTGGCCGAACGGCACGCGCACGCGACAGCCGATGTCGTCCACCGACAGGCACTCTCCTTTCGGTACGCAGTAGTCGAAGAAGCGGCGCAGAGGCACGTCCAGGGCGACGCGGACTATCTGCGGCATGCGCGTGCAATCTCGAAACGGGTTGAAGTCCGGGGGGAATCAACGGGCCACTTAGCGGCGGAAGCTCGCGCCAGTTCTCTCAAAGCCGCCTAACATCCTCAGTTATCAGAGCTTTCGACCCGACGCACAGTTCCTGTGGATAACTCTGTGGATCGTGCGTCAGACAAGTGCCGCAAAGGCCCTTCCCACAAGGGTTTCAGGTCGTTGCCGGAAAAATAAGCGATAACAAAACTCCCAATAAATCAGCGCATTATTGATAGACCTCTGATTCTTGGGAGATTTCCTGGCGGGCGCGATACATGCACGGCATTTCTGTGAATAAGTCAAGTGGTCAACCGATGTTTATTCGCTTCTGGTGCGCAGCAACACGCTATGCGCATGTACTTCCTCTACCAGTGCCGTGACGTTCTCCGGCGGCGTAAACTGGGAGATGCCGTGCCCCAGATTGAAAACGTGACCCGTGTTCTGGCCGGCGCCATAGCTCTCCAGCACCCGTCGAGCTTCGGCGGCAACTTTCTCGGGCGAGGCAAAAAGCACGGCCGGGTCGATGTTGCCCTGCAGCGCCACGCGGTCACCGACGCGTCGGCGCGCTTCCCCGATGTCGATTGTCCAGTCGAGGCCGACCGCGTCGCAGCCGATGTCAGCGATCGCCTCCAGCCACAGACCGCCACCCTTGGTAAACACGATCGAGGGAACGCGCTCGCCACCTCGCTCCCGGAGCAAATTGCCGACGATACGCTGCATGTATTGCAGCGAGAACTCCTCGTACGCAGCCGCCGACAGCGAACCGCCCCAGGAATCGAAAATCATCACCGCCTGTGCGCCGGATTCGATCTGCGCATTCAGATAGGCGGTGACGGCGTCGGCGGTGACCGACAAAATGCGATGCAACAGGTCCGGCCGCTCGTAGAGCATTCCCTTGATGCAGCGGTAATCGCTGCTCGAAGCGCCTTCGACCATGTAGCAGGCGAGCGTATAGGGACTCCCCGCAAAGCCGATCAGCGGTACCGAGTTGTGCAGCGCGCGTCTGATCTCGGCGACGGCGTCCATCACGTAACGCAGGTGATCCCAAGGGTCGGGCGCCGTAAGATCGCGGATCGCCCACTCCTCGCGCAAGGGACGTTCGAAGCGCGGCCCTTCGCCATCGGTGAAGTAGAGGCCGAGGCCCATCGCATCGGGTATCGTCAGAATGTCGGAGAAGAGGATCGCCGCATCGAGATCGTAGCGGGCGAGCGGTTGCAGCGTCACCTCGCAGGCCAGGGCAGGGTTCTTGCACAACTGCAGGAAGCTGCCGGCCCGCTTGCGCGTCTCGCAGTACTCGGGCAGATAGCGCCCGGCCTGACGCATCAGCCATACCGGCGTGTACGCGGTCGGCTCCTTGAGCAGGGCGCGCAGGAAACTGTCGTTGCTTGGTCGGGTCACGGCGAACTCCACCGGCGAGGGAAGTACGCCGGAAAGTCCCGATTATCCGCTTTTCGCCGTCACTTGCGCCAGAAGGCCGAAGGCATCACTGGCCCTGCGAAAGTCGCTGTCAGCCGCTGGGGCCGGCGGCGACAGCCACCCGGGGCCGTGTCACGCGCAGACGCTGACCGCCAGTGGCGCCATTTCCTTGTAGAGCAGAGGTAGCGGCGGCTTGAGCGATACGGTGATGATGCGCGTCCCCGGAGGGTAGATGAGGTGGTAGGTCAGGAACATGTGCGTTTCATCGCCGGCGAGCAGCAACTCGCGCAGCGCCGCATAGCCGGAATGCCCAAGAACCTCGACCTCGTCGTAGTCGTAACGGTTGAGGCTCAGCGAGCGCTGCCGGAACTCGAGGTGGGGCTTCTGTGGTCCCAGCAGTTCGTGCATCAGGAGGCGGCGAACCTCTGGCAGGACGATCACGCCAACGCAGCCCTCGCCGACCAGCCACTCGACCGCCCGCCCTTCGCCGCCCGGATCCGGGAGATGGTCGCCGAAAGCCTGGCACCAGCGTGGGAAGTGGGCCGCATAACGGCGCACGATCTTTTCCATGGCGTCCCGAACCTAGCGATCGCGCAACGCACGTTCAATGAGGCTGGTCACCACGTCGGTATCCGAGACGAAGCCCTGCAACTCGTTGTTGTCGATGACCAGCACGCGCTTTACCGAATACTGGATCATCAGGCGCGCCAGATAGCGGATTTCCAGGTGCTGAGAAACCTGTAGCGCCGGTTTCTGGGCAATGTCGTAGACGTTGAGAAGGTCAATGTCGCCATCCTCGGCGATGACCGACTTGGCGACGTCGCGATAAGCGATGAGGCCGTAGGCGTCACCGGAATGGCGCTTCTCGACGACCAGCGAGCGCACCCCGCGAGCCTTCATCATCATCAGCGCCTCGCGTACGGTGGCCAGCGGGCTGATGGTGACGACATCCTTCTTCATGATTCCGGCAACCAACATGACAAGAACTCCTTCAGTCAATCATAGGGGTCAGCGACCCGACAGCGGGCTTGAGGCCAATGGCCGAGGGCGACTCACAGATCCTCCTCGACTTCGCGGCGAAACGCCTGCATCTGCGCCAGACCGATGCCGACGACACTGCCCAGCGGCAGCGAAAAGGCGAGACCGCCGCCCGGCTCATCGAGTTTCATCTCGGTCTTGACCGAGCGCAAGATGCGCATCGCCAGTTGCTTCTCGACGACGCACAACAGCACCGACTCCTTGCGCTCGAGGCCAAGGCCGAGAAAGGTCTTGCGCTCGTTGTGGCGCAGACCCTTGCCCTTGAGAATCGTCAGGCCGGTAGCGCCGGCGTGCTTGAGAATCCCCACCGCGCGGTTCTCGTCTTCTTCCGGGATGATCAGGACGACAGCAGAAAACTTCATCGTGTCTTCTCCTTGGCAGATTTCCTTGACATCAGCCAGGAGGCGAGGATGCCATAGGACATAACGATAATCATCGGCAGCAGCGAAGCGAAGGCGATCAAACCGAAACCGTCGATCATCGGGTCACGACCGGGCGTCCGTTCGGCCAGCCCAACGCCGAGGGCGGTGACCAGCGGCACGGTCACCGTCGACGTCGTCACGCCGCCGCAATCATAGGCGATCGGCACGATGAAGCGCGGCGCCACTTTGGTCATGGCCAGGACCAGCAGGTAACCCGGAATCAGCCAATAGGCGATGTTGATTCCGTCGATGATGCGCGCGCAGCCGATGACGATGCCGATGCCGACACCGATCGATACCAGCGAACGCAGCCAGATGCCCTTGAGTTGCCCAAGGCTCACTTCGTCGGCCTTGATCGACAGGGCGATCAAGGCCGGCTCCGCCATCGTTGTGGCGAAACCGATGAGAAAACCGTAAAGATAGACCGCCCACATGGCGACGCCGTCGCCCATCAGGCCTTTGGTCATCTCGTCGCCAAGCGGAAAGAGCCCGACTTGCAGCCCCTCGTCGAAGAGAAAGAGACCGACAGCCACGAGGACCATTCCCACGGCCAGGCCTTTGGGATCGGCGAGCGGGCGGCGAAGGATGACGAAACTGGAGAAGAGGACGACGACGATGATCGGCAGCAGGTTTCTCACCATGATCAGGAAGTCGAAGAGCAGTTCCAGGGCAGCATACTGGTGCTGGTCGTCGGTCGGCATCATCACCACCGCCGTGCCGGCCGCCGCCGGCACGAAGAAGACGATGCCGTAGATCTGGATGATGATCATCGGCGCGAGCGCGCCGAAAGCGATCAGACCAAAGCCGTCGAGCATCGGGTTGCGGCCACGAATGCTGGTCGCCAGGCCAACACCGAGAGCCGTCAACAGGGGGGCAGTGACGGTCGAGGCGACAACGCCACCCGAATCGAAAGCCAGACCGACCAGTTGCGGCGGTGAAAACACCGTCAGGGCGATGACGATCAAGTAACCGGGGATCAGGTAGTTGCCGATCGAGTGGCCGAGGACGATGCGCCATACGCCAACCACCACCGCCAGACCGACGCCGAGCGCCGCAACCATGCGCAGGGTCAGCGCACCCATGCTGCCACCCGACACCGCTTCCGCCTTGTAGGCCACGGCCATCAGCGCCGGCTCGGCAGCCACCGAAGCAAAGCTGATGCAGAAGGCAAAGAGCATCAGCCAGAGAAACGAACCGCGACGCGCAAAGTCGAAAGCCATCGTCTCGCCAGCCGGGAAAATCGCGGCGTCGAGTCCCTTGACGAAGAGTGCCAGGCCGAGAAGGACAGCGGCAAAGCCGCCGATCAACCCCGCCGGACTGTCCGGCATACGCTGGATGAAAAATACCTGAAAGATCGCCACAACGACCAGCGTCGGCGCTAGGTCGCGCGCCGCTTCGCGCATCAGTTCGCGGGCGATGCGCAGCAGGGAACCCATGCGCCCTAGCCCGCGACGACCGAGCGCAGGGAGCGCTTCGGCGACTGTGAAGGAGGGGGGCAAGCGTGCGTCATCGGCTCTCGAAGGAATCAGCGCATCTACGGGCCAACATCGGCACGGCCACGAATCATGCCGCAGATCGCCCGGTACGACAAGCCCTTGGCAAGTGATGCCATATGGATCAAACGTTCCCTGGGGGGCGCAAACAACTCCAGAGACGAGAATACGGCGAAAGTTGGTGCAGCCAGCACGAGAAGACGAGATCCGCCGGCGATTGACCCTACCGCCGTCTGGCGCGATACTGCCAAGGGGGAATTTACCGTCGCCCCTTCACGCGCCTGCACACCGCTGCACGCTATCCCTCGATTGCAGAGCGCCCTCTTTGATCGCCCACATACACTGGAAGTGGATGCGAGGGAACGCGATCGGCCGGCGGATCAGCGCTCGTTGACCGCTCTTCGGAAAGGCTTCGCATGATCAAGCGTTTCGCGCCGGTGCTCTTCGTTCTCGGCATCCTCATCCTCGGTTTTGGCTTCCTGATGCTGGTGCCGCTCAGTCTCTCATGGCTCAGCGCCGACGGTGCGCACGGCGCCTACGACGAAGCGGTGCTCATCACGATGGCCAGCGGCGCACTGTTGTCGCTGTCCGTTCGCCGGCAAAAGCGCGAAATACGCGTGCGCGAGAGCTTCCTGCTGGTCGCGCTGATCTGGTCGCTGCTGCCGGCCTTCGGGGCGCTGCCGCTGTATCTGCACATCAAGGAACTGTCGTGGACCGACGCCTACTTCGAGGCCGTCTCCGGTCTGACGGCGACCGGCGCGACGGTCCTCTCCGGGCTCGACACTCTGCCCCTGTCGATCAACTTCTGGCGCACCTTCATGCACTGGATCGGCGGCCTCGGCGTCGTCGTTCTCGCGGTCGCCATCCTGCCGATGCTCGGCTTCGGCGGACGCGGCATGCTCAAGGCGGAAACGCCGGGCCCGATGAAGGATGCGAAGATCACGCCGCGCATCACCGAGACCGCGAAGGGACTATGGGTGGTCTACGTGATCCTGACCATTTCCTGTGGGGTGAGCCTGTATCAGGTGGGAATGGAACCCTGGGACGCACTGATGCACGCCTTCTCGATCATGGGGCTGGGCGGCTTTTCGACCAAGGACGCGAGCCTCGGCCACTTCGACAGCCTCGACATCGAGCTGGTGGTGATCTTCTTTGCGCTGCTCGCCGGCATCAACTTCAGCACCCACTTCCTGGTCTTGTCGCAACGCTCGCTGCGCGCCTATCGCTTCGACATCGAAGCGCACTATTTTCTCGGCTTCCTTGCCCTGAGCAGCGTCGCGCTCGCGCTCTACCTGTGGCCTGACGACGTCTACGAGGATTTTCTGACGACCCTTCGCTACGTCGCTTTCCACTCGGTGTCGCTTGCCACTTCGCTCGGCTTCGCCACCACCGACTACGCGCAGTGGCCCTTGTTCGCGCAACTGTGGATCCTCTTCCTCGGCAGCTTCGTCGCCTGTTCCGGTTCGGCCGGCGGCGGCATCAAGATGATCCGCGCCGTCGTCCTCTACAAGCAGGTGTCGCGCGAGTTGATGCGTGCCATGCACCCACGCGGTCTACAGACCGTTCGCTTCGGGGCGACGGTGGTTCCCGACCCGGTGCTGCATTCGATTCTCGGCTTCATGTTCATTTACGTCGTGACGATCGTCATACTGACGCTGCTCTTGATCGCCACGCGCCTGGACGTCATCACCGCTTTCTCGGCAGTCGTGGCGTGCATCAACAACACCGGCCCGGGTCTCAATCTGGTCGGTCCTTCAACGACCTATGCGGTGCTCACCGACTTTCAGACCTGGGTATGTACCTGGGCAATGCTTCTCGGCCGGCTGGAGATCTTCACCCTGCTGGTAATCTTGATGCCTGCCTTCTGGCGGCGCTAGTTCGTCCGCCAAACCGGCGCTCCCGATGTTCCCCTCCGGCTACTTGCGCCAGAACGCCGGTGTCAGGACAACCAGCAGGGTGAAGATCTCCAGTCGGCCGATCAACATGGCGAAGGTGCACACCCAGGTCTGGAAGTCGGTCAGCACGGAAAAGTTGTTCGCCGGACCGACCTGACCGAGCCCGGGTCCGGTGTTGTTGATGCTCGCGACAACCGCTGTAAACGCGGTGATGATCTCCAACCCCGAGAACGAAAGAAGCAGGGTCATCGACGCGATGCAGACCATGTACATGAAGCCGAAGGCGAGCACGGCGAAGAGGATGTTCGGAGGGACAACCTCGTTGCCGACCTTGACCGGATGAACGGCGTTCGGGTGCATGGCCCGCGCGAGTTCGCGGTAGACCTGCTTGTAGAGGACGATCGCGCGGATCATCTTGATGCCACCGCCCGTTGAACCGGCACTGGTGGCGAAGCTGGAAAGAAACAACATCCAGAGCGGTGCGAAGAACGGCCACAAGGCATAATCGGTGTTGGCAAAGCCGGTGGTCGTCGCGATCGACACGACATTGAACGCCGAGAAGCGCAGCGCTTCGGAAAACGTCGGATAAACCTCGTGCACATCGAGGAAGATGGCGATACCGACGACACTGCCGAGGGTCACCAGCAGGAACATCCCGGCTTCCGGGTCGGTCGCGTAGGGCCGCAACGATCGGCCGCTGAGGACGACGTAGTGGGTGGCGAAGTTGCAGCCGGCGATCAGCATGAAGAGAATCGCCACCGCCTCGATCAACGGCGAGTTGAAGTAGCCATAGCTCGCGTCGTGGCTCGAGAAACCGCCCAGTCCCATGGTGGCGAACATGTGCATGATGGCATCGAGCCAGGTCATGCCCGCCCACTGGTAGCCGAGCACACAGCACACCGAAATCAGCGTATAGACGACCCAAAGGCCTTTCGCGGTCTCGGCCATGCGGGGAGTCATCTTCGAGTCCTTCATCGGTCCCGGCGTTTCCGCCTTGAACATCTGGCGGCCACCGATACCGAGCAGCGGCAGGATGGCGACCGCCAGGACGATCAGGCCCATGCCACCCAGCCAAACGAGCTGCGTGCGCCAGAAGTTGATCGACACCGGCAGATTGTCGAGCCCTTCGAAGACCGTCGCGCCGGTCGTCGTCAACCCGGAAACGGCTTCAAAATAGGCGTCGGTGAAACTTGCATTGAGTTGAATCACCAGCGGTAGCGCCGCGTAGACCGGCAGCACCGTCCACACCAGGGCGACCATCAGAAAGCCGTCACGAATCGTCAGATCGCGTTTCTCCTTGCGCGTCGCGTACCAGAGACCCGCACCGGTACCGACCGTCAATAGCACGGCTTCGTCGAAGGCGCTCTCGGCACCGTCGTGCATGAACCAAGACAACCCCCAGGGAACCAGCATGGTCAGGCCGAACATGACAATGACCATCGACAGCACCCGAATGACCGGGTAATAGCGTTGCATGCTTCGCTCTCAGAAGAAATGGAAGCCGACGGCGAACAGCTTCTCGACCTGCTTGACGACCTTCTTGTCCAGGCAGAAGACGATCACGTGATCGTCGGTCTGAATCACCACGTCCTTGTGCGCGATCAGCACTCGACCCCTCTGCTTCTTCTTGGCCAGGCCGAGGAATCCGACATCCTGCGTCTTGTCGAGATCGCGGACGACGGCGGCGATGAACGCGCCCTCGATCGTCGGCACATCGCAGATCCGCCGGCCAACGACGCGCGAAGTCTTCTGATCGCCGTGGGCGACGACCTCGAGCGCCTCGGCAGCGCCGCGGCGCAAGCTATGCACCTGCGCCACGTCACCGTGGCGGACATAGGTCAACAGCGTGCCGATCGAAACCTGCGCCGGCGAAATCGCGATGTCGATCGGCCCGCCCTGCACCAGATCGGCGTAAGCCCGGCGGTTGATCAGCGCCACCACGCGCTTGCTGCCCATCTTCTTGGCCAGCGACGCGGCCATGATATTGTCTTCATCGTCGTTGGTCAGCGCCAAGAAGAGATCCATTTCGTCGATCGCCTCCTGTTGCAGCAACTCCTCGTCGGTTGCATCGCCGTGCAGCACCAGCACCGCCTTCAGCGAGGTCGCGACAAACTCGGCCCGCCGCCGCGAAACCTCGATCAGCTTGACTTCGCACTTGCCTTCCAGCGCCTGCGCGACGCGATGGCCGATGTTGCCGCCACCGGCGATCATCACCCGCCGCACCGGCTCGACCGAGCGGCGCAACTCACGCATGACGGCCCGAATGTGTTCCTCGGCGGCCAGCAGGAAGACCTCGTCGCCGTCTTCGATGATCGTCTCACCGGTCGGTGTGATGGCGCCGTCGCGGCGATAGATGGCGGCGATGCGCCCGTCGATCTCGGGCGGTAGATGGCCGCGCATCTCCTTGATCGGGCTACCCACCAACAAACCGCCGGCGTAGGCGCGAAGCCCCACCAGCACCAGTCGGCCATCGCCGAAGTTCAGCACCTGCAAAGCTTCCGGAAACTCGACGAGGCGCGCGATGTACTCGGTAATGACCTGCTCCGGACACAGCGCATAGTCGACGGCGAAGTTCTCCGGCGCCAGCAGCTTTTCGCTCTCCAGAAAGTCACGCGCGCGCAACCTGGCGATGCGTGCCGGGACGTTGAAGACGCTGTGCGCCACCTTGCACGCCACGAGATTGGTCTGGTCGCTCTGCGTCACGGCGATCAACAGGTCGGCATCGTCCAGGCCGGCGCTGGCCAGTACCGAAGGATAGGCGGCGTTGCCGGTCACCGTTCGCAGGTCGAGACGATCCTGGAGGTAGGCGAGACGATCCTGGTCGCTATCGACGATCGTGATATCGTTGTTTTCCGAGACAAGACTCTCGGCAACACTCGCACCGACCTGGCCGGCACCAAGAATGACGATCCGCATTTCTTTTTAATCTCCCTGACGGTGCTGCGGCGCGATGTCATTCGCGCTCGTCGCTGCGCCGCCCGATGTTCAGACCGAGCTGCCGCAACTTGCGATAGAGATGAGTTCGTTCAAGACCCGTCTTCTCCGCCAAGCGCGTCATGTTACCCCTCTCGCTGCTCAGATGGTATTCGAAGTACAGGCGCTCGAAGCCTTCGCGGGCCTCGCGCAACGGCAGATCGAAGAACAGTGCCGCGAGCGGCGTGGCGGCGCCGCTGGCCTCGGTCTGCAAGGTACGGGCGACATCGTCGGCACTGATCTCCTCATCGAGCGCCGACAGCGCGAGGTTCTTGACCGTGGTCAGGAGTTCGGCCCATTCACCCTGCCAGCGATGCAGACGTAGCGCGTTCTGCGCGCCACTGGAAAAGTGACGCAAGGGCACTTCGCCGCGTTCGGCGAGATCGGCGAGCAACAGGGTGGCGATTTCGGGGACGTCGTCCGCGTGTCCCGAAATCTGCGGCAGTGCCACCCAGACTTCGCCGAGGCGGTTGACCAGCAGCGGGTCCCAGCCAGAGTCAACGAGTGCCGACAGCGAGCGGCTCGAAGCCGCCACCAGTTGCAGATTCTGCCGCTCGAGCCGTTCGATGGCGAAAACGAGATTCATCTGCTGCAGCTTGCCGAACTGTGCCAGATCGGCGATGAAGACGATGCCGCCGCCGGCGTTCTGCAACATTTCCTGTGTCAGCGGCGTGCTCAGCGTCGACAGGTCGAGCCAGGGGGTACGGTGCGTCTGCAGGGTACGCGCGCAGATTTCCGCGATGCTCCCCGAGGCGCTCTTCAGGAGGAGCACCGACGTCTTCGCCGCCGCCTGTTCGAGGCGCCGCTTGAGGTCCTTGAGCAAGGGCGAGCGCGTGAAGGCGTCCAGCGTCAGCGGCCGCTTCTGGAGAACCGCCTCGTGCTTGAGCGCTTTCTTGACGGTGGCGAGCAGTTTCTGCAGGGCGATCGGCTTTTCGAGGAAGTCGGTCGCGCCGATGCGTGTCGCTTCGACCGCCGAGTCGATCGTGCCGTGCCCGGACATCATCACCACCGGCATCGTCAGGAGCCCGCCCGCCGACCATTCCTTGAGCAAGGAAATCCCGTCGGTATCCGGCATCCAGATGTCGAGCAAGACGAGATCCGGCCGTTTCTCGGCGCGCATGCGGCGCGCGACGGCGGCATTTTCCGCCAGCCAGACGGAGTGACCTTCGTCGGCAAGGATCTCGGACAGCAACTCGCGGATGCCCATTTCGTCGTCGACAATCAATACTTGCGCCATGCTCAGGCCTCGGAAGATAGTTTGCTGGGGTGGCGGCGAGCGCTCGGCTGGGAGACGAGCGGCAGCATGATGCTGACCTCGGCGCCGACCCGCTGGCGGTTGTTGATCCGGATGCGGCCGTGATGTTCATCGACGATCTTCTTGACGATCGCCAGGCCGAGGCCGGTACCACGCGCCTTGGTGGTGACGTAGGGTTCGCAGACCCGGGCAAGGATTTCGGGCGGGAAACCCGGCCCGTGATCGGTGACGACCATCTCGGCCATGCTGTCAGTGCATTGTGTGCTGATCCCGATGCATGGCGATTCAAGCGCTTCCTGCGCGTCTTCGGCATTGCGCAACAGATTGTGGATGATCTGCCGCAATTGCGTGACATCACCCCAGACCAGCGGTAACCGGGGGGCGAGCTTCAGCTTGATCGTCGCCCGCGAGGTTTCGTACAGGCCGAGCACTTCCGAGATCAGCGCGTTGAGGTCCACCGCGGCGAGCTCCGGTGCCGGCAGACGGGCATAGTCGCTGAAGTCATTGACCATCCGTTTCATCGCCTGCACCTGGGTGATGATCGTCTGCGTGGAGCGCGCCAGCATCTGGGCGTCGGCGCCGGCCAGCCGGTCGGCCAGTTTCATCTGCAGTCTCTCGGCGGAGAGCTGGATCGGTGTCAGAGGATTCTTGATCTCGTGAGCCAGGCGGCGCGCCACTTCACCCCAGGCGGCACTACGCTGAGCGGCAATCAGCCGGGTCACGTCGTCGAAAACAACGACGTAGCCGCCATGCGAACCGGCGGGCAGTTGCGTGCCGCGCAGGAGAAGAATCTGCGGCAGGCCGCCGGAATGATCGAGTTCGATCTGTTCCTGCCACTCGCTGCTGGCATGGGTGTCAAAGGCACTGCGGATGGCCTGGCCAAGCGTTTCCTGCCGCGGCCAGGCATCAACCGGGTGGCCGAGCAGATCGCTGAAGTCGTCGTCCAGAATCGTCAGCGCTCCTTCGTTGAAGGTACGCAGCACGAAACGGTGGTCGAAGACGAGCACGCCAGCCGAAAGATTGGCGAGAATCGATTCGAGATAGGCGCGCGCCGCTTCGAGCTCGGCGCGATGACGTTCGTTGTCGCGCCGAGCTTCATCGAGCTGGCTGGTCATCTGCTTGAACGAGCGGGTCAGAACGCCGAGCTCGTCACGACTATAGACAGCCTGACGCGGGGTGTAGTCGCCCGCCGCCACGGCTTGTGTGCCCTCGGCAAGGATAGACAGCGGCGCCGACAGGCGGCGAGCCAGCACGAAAGCCAGGGCAATGGCCGTGAACAAGGCCAGGAGTACCGTCAGCGTCAACGTCATCGCGTAGATGCGCGTCAATCCCTCACGGCCGAGCGAGAGTTCCTGATAGTCGGCATAGACCGCCTGCACGCTGTCGGCGTTCTGGGCGAGGCTGGTGGGCACCGGATCGGTAAGCTGCAGGATTCGCGTCTCGATGCCGAGGCCCGGCGGTGTTACGGCGACCAGGACACGCAGTGTCAGGTCTTTCTCGCTGTGGCTCTCGATCACCGCAAGTCGGCGCTCGGCAAGTGCCCGGCGCAATTGTTCGGGTGCCGGCTGTGCCGGCAACAGGGTGGCCAGTTCACCCGTCGCCGTCGCCACGAGCGTACCTGTCGTCGAGAAGAGTGCCGCCGATTGAACGCCGTGCTGTTCGCGCAAGCGGTTGAGTTCGAGCCGTCGCTGCGCTTCCGAGCGGTCCGCAAGTTCCAGCGCCATCGATTGTCCTTTGGCGGCCAGATCCGCCAACAGCGAATCGAGCGCACTGCGGCCTAGATTGAGGCCCGCTTCGAGGGCCTTCTCGACGCGCACGTCAAACCAGGTGTCGATACTCTTGGTGACGAACTGGACCGACACGGCGTAAATCAGTACGCCGGGCACGACGGCCATCAGGCCGAACATCAGCATCAGCCGCAGCTTGAGCCGCGAACCGAAGACTCTGGCCCGGTGTTCACCCCAGAGGATGCGCAGCTGCCAGGCAATCAGCGCCAGCAACGACAGGGCGACGATTGCATTCAGACCCAGCAGCCAGGGGTAATGACGCGCAAAGAGCGCCGTGTTGGCGCTCGCCGACGCCAACAGGAAGAGAAGAATGCCGCCAAACGAAGCGGCGGCGACGATCAGACTCTTCACTTGCTCTCACCGGTGGCAGGCGCAAGCGTGGCCGCTACGCCGAGGGAGGATACATCGCCGGGCGTAAGGTTCCAGCGAGCCCACTCGGATGTCAGATTCCAGTCACGATTGGCGAGTGCGTTCACCTGGAACGTCTTGGGCATTTGTGTGAGGTCGAGACGCATGCGTAGGGCGAGCTGATAGGTCTGGCCGGCGGCGAGCGAACCCTTGTCGAGGACCGGCCAGTTGCGCAGTCGTGTGAGGATGCGCAGCGCCTCGTCGAGCGTGGCGAAGCTCTGGTGCAAGGCGCCGCTCGACAAACGGTACTGGCGAGTCAGCGCGTGGTAGGAGAGCTGGTACGACTGACTCCGGCCGACAACCTGTTCGTCCAGCCAGTACCAGCGGGAGCGGCTGAGTTCGAAGTCGACCACGAAATAGAGCGCGACGCCCTTAGCGACGACTTCTTCGAGCCGGGCGTTCAGATTGATGGTGAAATCAGCCGACAGGACATAACCCTCGTCGCCGGCCGACAGCTGCGGGTTGCGGATGCTGATGTCGGCTGCCTGCGTGCTCGATGAGGCAATCAGAATAAACAGGCCGACAAGGAACGAACTAAGGAGCTTTCCGCAACAGCGCATAATAGAATCCGTCATGTTCCTCCCGCGGTAGAAGTCTCTCCTCCACGAGTCGCCGGGCCGTCGGCTGGCGAACCAGGAAGGCATCGATCTGTCCTTCGTTCTCTTCCGGGAATACCGAGCAGGTGGCGTAGAGCAGGCGGCCTCCCGGCTTCAGCAGCGGCCAGAGTTGGTCGAGAAGGTCAGCCTGCAGGAGAGCAAAGCGCCTGATGTCGCTCTCCCGGCGCAGGTACTTGATATCGGGATGGCGACGCACGACGCCCGAGGCAGAGCAGGGCACATCCGCGAGGATGGCATCAAAAGGCAGGCCATCCCACCAGTCGCCCGAGGCGCGGCAGTCGGCAACCCCGACCTTGGCGACGAGACCGAGGCGGCGCAGGTTGTCTTCGATGCGCCGGGTGCGCGTGGCGTCGATATCGAGTGCCAGCAGGTCGATATCGGCCGCTTCCAGCAGATGTGCGGCTTTCCCCCCAGGCGCGGCGCAGGCGTCCAGGATGCGCTCGCCGGCAACGGGCAGGAGCAGTTGGGCAGCGCGCTGCGCGCCGGCATCCTGGATAGACACCAGCCCATCGGCAAAGCCCGGCAGGGCATCGACGGTTACCGGCTTGGCCAGGAGCAGCGCGTTCGCCGCCACCTGCCTGGCAGACGATCCGGCCTCCAGCAGACGTGCCGCGTAGGCCTCGCTGGTGGCGCGACGCCGGTTGACACGCAGGGTCATCGGCGGCGGGCCGTTGCCAGCGGCGACGATCTCCTGCCAATGCTCGGGATAGGCGCGGCGCAAACGCGCCAGCCACCAGGCGGGGTGTTGTTGTACCGCCTCGTCGTCGCCGGCCATGGCGGCCGCCAGCGACTCGCGCTGGCGCAGGTAACTGCGCAGCAGTCCATTGACTAATCCCTTGAAAACGCCACCGGTCATTTCGCCGGCGGCGGCAACGGCCTGATCCACGACCATGTAGGCCGCCTCGGGACGGGTATGCAGCCGAAAGAGTGCGGCCAGCAGCAGGGCTTCGGTTTCCGTGTGCGATAGCGGTTTCGTGAGCAGGCGAGCGAGAATGAACTCGCCGCAACCGTAGCGGCGCAGCGTCCCATAGGCCACATCCTGCGCTGCGGCGCGGGCAGCCGGCGCTGCGGCGCTCAGAGGCCTCAAGGCTTGTGTCAGGCTTTGCCCGGCCCGCACGGCGGCAATCACCCGAGCCGCGAGCAGCAGGCTCAGCCCCAGGGAATCCGCCGGCAGACGCGACGGCGGCGGCCCCGGCTTGCGCCGAGGCGGGCCCTTGACGACGGCCGCAGGTTTGCGAACGCGCACGGCGCGGGTAGACGGAGAAGAAGGCGTAAGGGACGAAGGCAAGGTCGGGATTCGCTGCTATCGAGTGTGTGGCGAGTTTAGCACGATGCCCTTTCGTGGCGAGATCGTCACGGGCGGGCGATAATGCGGCGCATGACCTCTTCCTCGCTCAAACCCTTCGCATGGCTGTCCATCGGTGCCGCACTGGCGACGATCGCGCTCAAGGGGCTCGCCTGGATGATGACCGGGTCGGTTGGCCTGCTCTCCGATGCGCTCGAATCGCTGGTCAATCTGGCTGGTGGAGCAATGGCCCTGGCGATGCTGTCGATCGCCGAGCGGCCCGAGGACGAAGGGCATGCGTTCGGCCACGGCAAGGCGGAGTATTTTTCCAGCGGCTTCGAGGGGCTGTTGATTCTGTTCGCTGCGTTGGCGATCGCCTTTGCCGCGATCGAACGCCTGCTCTACCCGAAGCCACTCGAACAGCTTGGACTGGGCCTGGTGGTGTCGACGCTCGCCTCGCTGATCAATCTCGTCGTCGGCAGCGTTCTGCTGCGTGCCGGCAAACGCCACCGGTCGATCACCCTCGAGGCCGACGCGCACCATCTGCTCACCGACGTGTGGACGTCGGTGGGAGTGATCGTCGGCCTGACTGCCGTCGCGCTCACTGGTTGGCTATGGCTCGATCCGACGCTCGCCTTGCTGGTTGCCACCAACATCGTGTGGACCGGCTGGCGCCTGCTGCAGCGCTCAGCCGTTGGCCTGATGGACGGCAGCCTGCCGCCGGAGGAACACGCGCTGGTGCTCGCTATCCTCGAACGTTATCGCGCGCTGGGCATCGAGTTCCACGCGGTGCGGACGCGCGAGTCCGGTACTCGCCGCTTCATCTCGCTGCATGTCCTGGTACCCGGCAGCTGGACGATTTCCCGCGGTCACCAGCTCGTCGAAGAACTGGAGCGGGAGGTTCGTCAGACGCTTTCCCACGCCTCCGTGTTTACTCATCTCGAGCCCCTGGAAGATCCGGTCTCACAGGAAGACATCGCTCTTGACCGCTAGACCTTGCAGACGCACTTGGCGCCTTCGCTTCGGCGCGTGCCTCCTGCTACTGGTGGCAGCGCCGGCCCTGGCCTGGAACGCCGCGGGTCATCGGATCAGCGCGATGATTGCCTGGGAGTCGATGGATGCCGGGACGAAGTCCGCGGTTGGGCAACTCCTGCGCCAGCACCCGGACTACGAACGCTGGCAAGCGCGCGCCCATGGCGGCGATCCGGAGCTGACCGCCTTCCTTGAGGCCTCGACCTGGCCCGACGACATTCGCAAGGACAGGCGTTTCTACACCACCGGACGCGAGGAGCCCACGGCAACGCTACCCGGTTTTCCCGACATGGAGCGGCGACTGCACTGGCACTACGTGGATCGCCCGGTGAATCCGGGCGCCGGCACCGGGCCTGCGGCTGGCGTCATCGACCGCCAGCTGGCGGTGCTGGCGCGCATCGTTGGCGACCGGCAGGCGACAATGGCTGAGCGGGCTTACGCCCTTCCGTGGCTGATTCATCTGGTCGGCGACGCGCACCAGCCGCTGCACGCGGCGAGCCGCTACGGTCCGGATGGACAAAGCGACAATGGCGGGAATCTGGTCAGCATCGTGAACCCTTTCGCCGCACGCTACACGTCGATGAGTCTGCATCGCTACTGGGATGACTTGCCGGGCCCTCCGTGGCTGCGCGACGGTCGGCTCGCCAGCGCGGCGAGGTCGCTGGCCGCACTTCACCGGCCGCCGACCTCACCAGGAACTCCCGAGCAGTGGCTTGACGAAAGCTGGCGGCTTGCCCGCGAGCGTGTCTATCCGCCCGGGGATGACGCCGTGCCGACGATCAGCGCCACCTTCCATGAGGACGCGCTGGCGATCGCCGGTCGCCGCGTCGCCGAGGCGGGTTATCGGCTCGCCGATCTCCTGCAGCGGTTGTTGCACAGCGGGCCGCGGCGAGAGGACCGAAACGACCGCTAGCGGCCAGGATTGGTTTCACGTGGAACATCCGCCGCCGCGCCTTTAGCCGCGCCCCATCGCGCGCAGTCGCGCAACGCGCTCCGCGGTGGCCGGGTGAGTACTGAACAATCCGGCAATTCCACCACCGGAGAGCGGGTTCATGATCATCATCTGGGCTGTCTCCGGGTGCGCTTCGGCAGGAGCCATCGGGATACCGCGAGCGTAGGCATCGATCTTCGCCAGAGCGTCGGCCAGAGCGTTCGGGTCGCCGCAGATCTCGGCGCCGCCGCGGTCTGCCTCGAACTCGCGTGCCCGCGAGATGGCCATCTGGATCAGCGAAGCCGCCAGTGGCGCCAGCAGCGCCACCAGGATCCCAGCCAGCGGATTGCTCGGCCGACCCTCGGAGTCGCGCCCGCCAAAAAACACCGCGAAGTTGGCGAGCGCCGAAATCGCGCCAGCCATGGTTGCCGAGATCGTCGAAATCAGGATGTCACGATGGCGGACATGCGCCAGTTCGTGTGCCATGACGCCCCGAATCTCGCGTGCCGACAGGAGCTGAAGGATGCCGCTCGTCGCCGCTACCGCCGCGTTGTCGGGATTGCGACCAGTGGCGAAAGCATTGGGCTGCCCTTCGTCGATCAGATACACCCTGGGCATCGGCAGGCCGGCGCGCTGGGCGAGTTCCCGAACCATTCCGTAGAACTGCGGCGCCGAGCTTGCGTCGACCTCGCGCGCGTTGTACATCTTGAGCACCATCTTGTCCGAGAACCAGTAGGCGAAGACGTTCATCGCCCCGCCAAAGAGCAAGGCCAGCAACATCCCGGATTTGCCGCCGACAAACCCGCCGATGACGCCGAAGAGGGCCACGATCGCGGCCATCAGAATGGAAGTTTTCAGCCAGTTAGCGAACATCTCGGAGACCTCCATGAGCGCAGGACGAGTAGCCTGCCAGTGAGGCGCTAGATGGGGTAGCGACGAGCGATTTCAAGAACCCGACAAGGCGCAGCAAGCTCCCGGCGAGAGCGCCGTGCCGGCCAGATACTGGGCGGCCGACAGGCGTCTGCCGCCAGCCTTCTGCAACTCGCCGAGGCGCAACGCCTGCTCGCCGCAGGCGACCACGACACCGTCGCGTTCAACCCTGAGGACCATGCCCGGCCGCCCGTCGCCAGCCACCGCCTCAGCCCGCCAGACCTTGAGCGGAACGTCGTCGAGGCAGCAAGTGGAACCCGGAAAGGGGTTGAAGGCCCTCACCTGACGGGCCAGTTGCCAAGCCGGGCGGTGCCAGTCGAGACTGGCCTCCGCCTTGTCGATCTTGGCCGCGTAGGTGATGCCCACTTCCGGTTGCGGGCTGGCTGGCAACGGCAGGCGCGCCAGGACATCGACGACCAAACGGGCGCCCAGCAGTGCCAGCGTCTCGTGCAGCGAGGCAGCGGTATCGGTGTCGCTGATGGGCACGCTCGCCGACAGGAGAACGGGACCACTGTCGAGCCCGGCCTCCATCTGCATGATGGACACGCCCGTCTCCTGATCACCGGCAAGGATCGCCCGTTGGATCGGCGCAGCGCCACGCCAGCGCGGCAGCAGGGAAGCATGAATATTGATACAGCCGTGGGACGGCATGTCGAGTACGGCCTGCGGCAGGATGAGGCCATAGGCGGCGACGACCATCGCCTCGGCGCCCGCAGCGCGGATTCTCTGCTGCACAAGGGCATCTCTCAGTGTCGGCGGTTGAAATACCTCGAGCCCCGCCGCGTTGGCCAGTTCCTTGACCGGCGAGGCTCGCAGAGCCATCCCGCGCCCGGAGGGCCGATCCGGCTGCGTCAGCACCAGCACCACCTGGTGGCCAGCAGCCAGGATCTGCCGCAGGGCCAGCGCGGCGAACTCCGGCGTACCCGCGAAGACCAGCCTCATGCGGTGATTCGCGCCTGCTTGGCGAGCTTGTTCCTGATGCGCAACTGCTTCAACTGCGAAAGATGTTCCACGAAAACGCGACCCTGCAGGTGGTCTATCTCGTGCTGCAGGCAAACAGCCAACAGGCCCGTGGCGTCGACCGTCTGCTCGGCTCCGTCCAGGTCCTGGTAGCGGACAACGACGTGTTCGGCGCGCTCGACCTTGTCGTATACCCCGGGCACCGACAGGCAGCCTTCCTCGCACACCTGCAGTCCATCCTGTTGCAGAATCTCGGGGTTGATCAAGGTCAACAGCTGGTCCCTGGTTTCCGAAGCATCGACGACAATGACGCGCGCGTGCACATCCACCTGTGTCGCCGCCAAGCCGATCCCGGGAGCTTCGTACATCGTTTCGGCCATGTCACGCGCCAGACGGCGAATGCCGTCGTCAATCTTGTCGACGCGCGCGGCGACCTTTCTCAGGCGCGGGTCGGGAAAGCGGAGGATCGGTAGTAGCGACATAAAAAGCTTGATCGAAGAAATAACTGCGTGCAGAATCTAACGTAGTGTCTTGAGATACCGGCGCCCCTTGCACGACACGCTCGATGACGTCGGCAACAAGCCCGCCCAACACGGCAGACAGAAACCTGTACCGGGGGTTCCCCCCGGGTGTGCGACCGCTCGTACGAGGATAACACGATGACCCGCATTATGTTCGCGTTCATTCTGGCCATGGCCAGTGCTGCTCTCAGCAGTGTCAGCGCCCAGGAGCTGCAGCTCGCCGCCGGCGCGCCGGAGCGCCATGTCGTGCTACCGGGCGACACCCTTTGGGCCATTTCCGGGAAATTCCTCAAGGAACCTTGGCGCTGGCCGGAAATCTGGCGGATGAATCGCGAAGAGATCAGGAACCCGCATCGCATCTTTCCGGGTGATGTCATAGTTCTCGAACGCGATGCACGGGGCGATCCGCGCCTGCGTCTGCAACGCGCCCGGCTGGTACCGCAAGTCTATTCGGAAGCCATCGAGGAAAGCATCCCGGCTATTCCTCCGAACGTCATCCGGCCCTTCCTCTCAGATCCATTGATTGTCGAAGCGAACGCCCTGGACAGCGCGGCGCGCATCATCGCCACCCAGCAGGATCGCGTATTCATTGGTAACGGTGATCTGGCCTACGTGGTCAACGCCGATCCGGACAAGGTGGCGTGGCAGATCTATCGGAGCGGCAAGCCACTCAATGATCCTGAAACCAACGAGGTTCTCGGCTACGAAGCCTATTACCTGGGCACCGCGCGACAGCTCGAACCCGGCAATCCCGCCACCTTCCAGGTTATCAGCATGAAGGAGGAGATTGGTCGTGGTGATCGCCTGCTGCCGGCCATCCGTCCGCCGCTCGTCGCCTATGTCCCACACAAGCCCGACTTTTCCGTCGACGGCCGCGTGATTTCCGTCTATGGCGGCGTCGACGCCGCCGGACGCGGGTCGATTGTCTCGATCAATCGCGGCGCGGCGGACGGCATAGAGATCGGCCATGTCCTGGCTCTCCAGCGCAACCGTACGGCGGTCGCGCGCGAGGAGAACGACCGCAAGGAAACGGTCCAGATTCCCGTGCTGCGCGTCGGCCTGCTCTTCGTCTTCCGAACCTTTCAGCGCATTTCTTACGGCCTGATCGTGCAGTCCGAAGGCACTGTCGAAGTCAACGACTTCGCCCGTACTCCCTAGCCATGGATGCGGCCGAATCGTCGGCCGGCTGGCTGCGACTGACGCTGGTTCCCGGTGTTGGCGGCGAATCGCAACGCAAGCTGCTGAAGGCCTTCGGGCTGCCCGAGGCAATCTTCACAGCCGGTCGCAGCGCGCTCGGCGATGTCATCGGCGACCGGACAGCAAGGCTTCTGCTCGACACCGACAATCGTGCGGCGGTCGACCGGGCTCTCGCTTGGGCAAACGGTACCAATCAGCATCTGGTCTGCCTGGCCGACCCCGAGTATCCGCAAGCGCTGCTGCAGATACCCGACCCGCCAACGCTGTTGTACGTCCGCGGTCGCCTCTCCCTGCTCAATCAGCCTGCGCTGGCCGTCGTTGGCAGCCGGAACCCCACACCACAGGGCCGTGGCAACGCCGAGCGCTTCGCCGCGGCCTTCGCCGAAGCAGGCCTCGGCGTCGTCAGCGGTCTCGCTCTCGGAATCGATGCGGCCGCTCATCGCGGCGCGCTGAACGCGACCGGCAACACGATCGCTTTCATCGGTACCGGCATCGATCGCATCTACCCCGCGGCGAACCAACAACTCGCCTTCGACATCGCCGCCCGGGGGGCCATCGCCTCGGAGTTCCCGCTGGCCACGCCACCCGCCGCAGCCAACTTCCCGCGTCGGAACCGGTTGATTTCCGGCATCTCCCGTGGCGTGCTGGTGGTCGAGGCGACGACCGAGAGTGGCTCCCTGATTACTGCTCGCCTTGCCGCCGAGCAAGGGCGAGAAGTCTTCGCCATTCCGGGATCGATTCACTCGCCGCAGTCGCGCGGCTGTCACAGGCTGATCAAGCAGGGGGCCAAGCTGGCCGAGGCGGTAGCCGATGTTATCGAGGAAATCGGCTGGGCCAGCGCTCCTGCCGACAGACCCGCCAGCGCCACGGCAGACGCTGCGGAAGCTGGTAGCCTGCTGCTTGCCATGGGTTTTGATCCGTGCAGCCTCGACGAACTGACGCAGCGCAGTGGCTTGACGGCCGACGCGGTTTCGGTGATTCTCCTGCATCTGGAGCTGGATGGTCAGGTCGCCTGTTTGCCCGGCGGCCACTATCAACGGATTTCCCAAGCCTGAGAGCCCTTTCTGATGATCGACATCCTGGTTTACCTCTTCGCGAACTACCACGACTTCAGTGCTCGCCCCAAGACCCGAACCCTCAGACGAAGGTTGAGCGCCGTCGGCTTCAACGACGAGGCGATCGGCGTCGCACTTCGCTGGCTGGACGGCCTCAAGGGCGCACCGCTGCTCGACTGGCCCGACGGCCATCGGGCGATGCGCATCTACGTGCCCGAAGAACAGCGCAAACTCGGCGCCGATTGCCTCGGCTTCATCGCCTTCCTTGAAGCGAGCGGGTTGCTGAGCCCGGGCATGCGCGAACTGGTCGTCGAACGTGCGATGATGCTCGACGACGATCCTGTCCCCATTGGCAAGTTCAAGATCATCGTCCTGATGGTTCTGTGGAGCCGCGAACAGGACCTCGAGCCCCTGATTGTCGAGGAGCTTCTCGACGCCGGCGACGCCCACCCGCTGCACTAGCGGTCCTTGCGCACCATAGCCTGTTGCGCCGTGCTTGCTTGCCAAGCACGGCGGTGTGCTCTTATCATGGTTCGCGGGCCGGTGCCGTCTGACCATCCCGCAAACACCACATTCCCCACTCTCCCGGGCTGATTAAGGTTCCCATGAGCAAGAAACTGATCATCACCGAGAAACCTTCCGTCGCCGCCGACGTCGCGCGCGCGCTCGGCGGCTTTGTCCGGCACGACGACTACTATGAGGGTGACGAGTACGTCCTTTCCTCGGCGATTGGTCACCTGCTGGAGCTCGCCTGTCCCGAAGAGTACGAGGTCAAACGCGGCAAGTGGTCGTTCGCACACCTGCCGGTGATTCCGCCTCACTTTGCGTTGCAGCCGATTGCGAAAACCGAGTCGCGTCTCAAACTGCTCGTCCGCCTGATCAAGCGCAAGGATGTTGCCGGCCTGATCAATGCCTGTGACGCCGGGCGCGAAGGCGAGTTGATCTTCAACTACATCAACCAGCACGCCGGGAACGCGAAGCCGGTTGAACGACTCTGGCTCCAGTCGATGACCCCCCAGGCGATCCGGGAAGGTTTCTCCCGTCTGCGCAGCGGCACCGAGATGCAGGGTCTGGGCGACGCCGCAGTCTGTCGCTCCGAATCGGACTGGCTCGTCGGCATCAACGGAACACGTGCGATGACCGCCTTCAATTCAAAGACCGGCGGCTTCCATCTGACTACCGTTGGTCGCGTGCAGACGCCAACCTTGGCATTGATGGTCGACCGCGAAGACCGCATACGCAAGTTCGTGGCTCGCGCTTACTGGGAACTCGACGGTGTTTTCGCCTGCGCCGCGGGCGACTACCGTGGGCGCTGGTTCGATGAGAACTTCAAGGGCAAGGACGATGACGAACATGCGCGTGCCGACCGGCTGTGGGATGAGAGCCGCGCGCTGGCCTTGCAGAACAAATGTGCCGACCAGGACGGCGACGTTAGTGAGGAGTCCAAGGCATCGACGCAATTGTCGCCGCTGTTGTTCGACCTGACCAGTCTGCAACGCGAAGCGAACGGCCGTTTCGGCTTCTCTGCGAAGGCGACCCTCGGACTTGCCCAGGCACTGTACGAAAAGCACAAGATCCTGACCTATCCGCGTACTGACTCGCGCGCGCTTCCCGAGGACTATCGCCAGACGGTGCTCAGCACCTTATCGATGCTGACCGGCGAGGGTGTCGGAAAAGGCCACGACGAGCAGACGCTGGCTCGCTACGCGCCTTTCGCCGGCAGGATACTCGCCAGCAACTGGGTCGTGCCCAACAAGCGCATCTTCAACAACGCCAAGGTCTCCGACCACTTCGCGATCATCCCGACGCTACAAGCGCCAAAGCACCTCTCGGAACCGGAAATGAAGCTCTACGACATGGTCGTCAAGCGCTTCCTCGCCGTCTTCCATCCGGCAGCGGAGTACCTGATCACCACGCGCATCACGCGCGTCGCCGGCGAACCTTTCAAGACCGAGGGCAAGGTGCTGGTTAACCCGGGTTGGCTGGCCGTGTACGGGCGTGAAGGGCAAGAGGGCGAGGAGGGCAATCTGGTTGCGGTGCAAGCGGGCGAACGGGTGCATGCCAGCGAGATGCTGCTCAGCGCACATCAGACGCGGCCACCGGCTCGCTACTCCGAGGCCAGTTTGCTGACGGCCATGGAGGGGGCCGGCAAGGCCATGGACGATGAGGAGCTACGGGCGGCCATGGCGGGGCGCGGTCTGGGCACCCCTGCCACACGCGCCCAGATCATTGAGAACCTGCTCGCTGAGCAGTACCTGCAGCGGGAGGGTCGCGAGTTGCAACCGACGGCCAAGGCTTTCTCCCTGATGACGCTGCTCAACGGACTGGGGATTCCAGAGCTGACCGCCCCCGAACTGACCGGCGAATGGGAGTGGAAGCTCGCGCGCATGGAACGAGGCGAGCTGGCACGAACAGCGTTCATGAAGGAAATCGCAGCCATGACGCAAAGAATCGTGGACCGTGCGAAAAGCTACGATAGCGACACCATTCCCGGCGACTTCGGCGAGCTATCGACGCCTTGCCCCAAGTGCGGCGCCTTGATCAAGGAAACCTACAAGAAATTCCAGTGCCAGGCCTGTGACTTCTCCCTCTGGAAGATAGTCGCCGGCCGCCAGTTCGAGGCCAGCGAGATCGAAGAGCTGTTGACCCGTCGCCGAATCGGCCCACTCAGTGGTTTCCGCAACAAGATGGGCCGTCCCTTCAACGCCATCATCCAACTCAACGCCGACAACTCCCCGGAATTCGACTTCGGGCAAGGTAGCGCCGGCGCCGATGGTCCTGCCGAAGAGGTCGACTTCTCGCAGAGCGAAACGCTGGGCCCTTGCCCAAAATGCGGGGCCTCGGTCTTCGAGCACGGGATGGCCTATGTCTGCGAGCGATCACAAGGCAGCGCCAAGACCTGCGACTTCCGTTCAGGCAAGGTGATTCTGCAACAAACCGTGGAAGCCGAGCAAATGCAGAAGCTTCTCAGCAGCGGTCGGACTGACCTCCTCAGAAACTTTGTGTCCGCCCGCACACGTCGCAAGTTCTCGGCCTACCTCGTACGCGGTGCCGATGGCAAGGTCGGCTTCGAGTTCGAGAAACGCGAGCCCAGAACCCCGGCAAAAAAAAGCCGGGCCACGCCGACCAGCGAGCCAAGCGACGCCGCGACGCCGACCAGTGGTACGACCACCCGGAGCCGCAAGAAAGCCTCGTCGAGCTGACGCCGGTTGTCGGATCGTTGCCGCCTGTTCCACGTGGAACAGATTCCCCGCCATTGCTTCGACAAAAACTACTCTCGCCCAGTTACGCCGCCAACACGCCCGGGGGCGGCGCATCAAGAATCGCCGCCCGCAACACGTCGATCGCCTCGGGCCGCGGGAAGGTCGCCCGCCAGGCGATCACCACCTGGCGCACCGGCGCTGGCGGACTGAAGCGCCGAGACTGCAACAGCGAGTCGTCCTGCGGCCACGAAGCCGCTGCCGACGCGGGCACTACCGAGATGCCGGCACCGCTGGCCACCATGTAGCGAACCGTCTCCAGTGAGCTTCCTTCCAGAGCGCCCTCGGTACCTCCGGGCGCCGACAACTGCGGGCAGGCCTGTACCACCTGATCCCGGAAGCAGTTCCCATTGCCCAGCAGGAGAAGATTGTGGGCCGCCATCTGTTCGACATCGATCAGGCTCTGTTGCGCCAACGGATGCCCGCTCGGCATGACCACGCAGAACGGTTCCTCATAGACCACGCGCGAGACGATGCCCGGCTCGCCGAAAGGCAGCGCCACCACGATCACGTCCAGGTCGCCACGCCGCAACTGAGCTGCCAGACTGACTGTGAAGTTCTCCTGGAGGAACAGCGGCATCCTCGGTGCGCGCGCGTGCAGGGCCGGAATCAGCTGCGGCAACAGGTACGGCGCTATGGTGTAGATGACACCCAGGCGCAGCGGGCCCTGTAGCGGATCCTTGCCCTGCACCACGATCTCCTTGAGCCTGTCCGCTTCCTCGAGCACCCGCTCCGCTTGCCCCGCGATCTGCTCGCCGATCATCGTCAGGCGCACGTCAGCCGACGACCGTTCAAAGAGGACGACACCGTACCTCTGCTCGACCTTCTTGAGCGCAACCGACAACGTCGGCTGGCTGACGTGGCACCTCTCGGCCGCCCGACCGAAATGCCTTTCCCTCGCCAGGGTCACGATGTAGCGCAGTTCAGTCAGCGTCACGACTGCCCATCCCGAATTCAAAACCCTGCATCCGCGCCGGCGATCGGTGGCAGCACCGTCGATCAACACTCACTCCGCTCACCAGCAACCCTCCCTCGAAACAAACCCTTTACCTACCCCGGCAGCGAGCGCGGCGCCAGCAGTGCCAGATCCGCTGCTTCCAGCCATGTCCATCGGCCGGCGGCAAGCGTCGCCGGGAGCGCCAGGCCACCGATCGCCACCCGATGTAGCGCCTCGACCCGGTTACCGGCAGCCGCCACCATTCTCTTGACGAGATGGTACTTGCCCAGCGTCACCGTCAACCGCAGACTTCGCTCGCCCTGGCGATCACAGGCCGCCGCCATGATTGCCTGCGATTCATCGTGCAGCACCACCCCGCTCAGAAGCGCTGCTACTTGCCCATCGTCCACCGCATGCCGGGTGCTCACCTCATAGACTTTCGGCACCATCCGCCGCGGTGAAGTGCAGGCGTGAATGAATGCACCATCGTCGGTCAGAAGCAGCAGACCGGTCGTATCCGCGTCCAGCCGGCCAACCGCTTGGACACCACGCCGAACGAGAGGGATCGGCAACAGCGAAAACACGCTCGGATAGTGGATCGGCCGCCGCGAGCACTCATGGCCCGCGGGCTTGTTCAGTGCCAGATAGACGAATCGCCGGTAAGCCCACGGCTGCCCATCCACTGCAAAGCTCAGACCCTCGGGCTCGAACTGCGCCAGCGGATCGTTGCACACCCGTCCCTCAACGCTGACGCGCCCCGTGCACACCAGCCCCCGGCACTCGGCGCGACTGCCAAAGCCCTGCGATCTGAGCAAACGTTCAAGTTCCATCAACTTGCACCACCACTGCAGGGGAACTACCCAAGGAAAGTCGACCGGCATGGGCCGCCCGCCTGGCTTCGCCGGTCCCGCGAGGACCGCACTGGAAAGCGCCTATTGTTCTCCTTTGTCGGAGCGCCCACAATAGCTACTCTTACCACCCACCTCAAGGAGACGGGATCCATGCTGGTCAAATTCACTTCGAGCACGTCCGGACAGATCATGATGTTCGCCCCCGTCGCCCGTCAACTCCTCGAAATTGTCGGCAAGGACTGCAATGCGCGTGGCGTGATCACCACCGAGCAGTTACCCGACGCGATCCATCGACTACGTGAAGCCAGCGCCGACGCCAAGAATCCCGACCACGCAGAGGCTGTTTCCCCTGATGAGAACGAGGACGCGAAGGAGAGCGTCCACGTCGGCCTCGGCCAGCGGGCCTACCCCTTGATCGAGCTTCTCGAGTGGACGCGCAAGGAGGACGGATACGTCCTCTGGGAGGCTTCCGGCGACTTCTGAGTTGGCAAGAACTCAGCCGACCGCCACTTCGGCCAGCCAATGGCTGAACGTCATCAGCATCCTTACGCTTCTCTGCCTGTCGGCGGCTACGCCGAGAGCCGCTGAAGTGGCGCTTGATGTCGGCCACACCCTCAGCCAGCCCGGTGCCACCAGCGCCCGCGGCCGCCCTGAGTTCGCTTTCAACGCCGCGCTCGCCCGACGTTTGGCCGCGGAGCTGCAGGCACGAGGCCTTGCCGTCAGGCCGATCAATTTCGATGGTGCCATCGACAGTCTGGTTACCCGGCCCCTACAGGCGGCAGGCGCCGATTTCTTCCTGTCGATCCATCATGATTCGGTCCACGCCGACCTGCTCCAGGAGTGGCGATGGCAGGGGAAAGTGCAGACTTACACCGACCAGTACGCCGGATTCGCCCTGTTCGTGTCACACGACAACCCTGATCTCCACACCAGCCTGAGCTGCGCGTCGGCGATCGGCGCGCGCCTGCGACGCACCGGCTTCCTTGCCGCAACCCATCACGCCGAACCTCTCGCCGGCAAGCCTCGCCAGCCTGCCGACGCAGCCAACGCCGTCTACTACTACGACAATCTCGTGGTGCTCTACCGCACGACCCTGCCTGCGGTGCTGTTTGAAGCCGGCGTGATCAAGCACCGCGCCGAAGAGTTGGCCCTTCTGGACCCTCAGCGCCAGACACGCATGGCCGATGCTATCGCCACCGGCATCGCCGCCTGCCTGTACCCATGCGCGACCGCTCGCCGCGATTCGCCTGCTGCCGGCGGCGCGTCGGCTTCACAGTGCAATGACCATCGGTGACCCGCTGCCGTCGTTGAACACAGCCTTGTAGCCGAACTGCTCCTGGCGTTCCTGCCACACGCGGTTGTGCTCGCTCAGGTAGTTGAAGTAGAGCGTCGGCGACGGGTGCGAGGATCTGCCGATGACTCGCCCAACCGCCTCCTCGTCAGGATGACCGAACTGCTGACCATTGGTGCTGAACAGGAAGCGCGGGCTTTCGATCAGTGACATCAGTTCGTCGGTGGTGTTGGCCTTGCTACCATGATGCGCCACCTTGACAGCATCGACGCGCAGACGCGCTAGCCCACGCGCTTGCAGGAGGCGCTTCACCGACGCACATATCGCGTCCGGGTGCGCATCGGCAAGAAACAGGCAGCTTCGGGACTTGCCGCCCGGCATCTCATTCCCGGAAGCCGCCATCCCAGCGTTGCCGGCGTACTCCGCCAGGAAGGCGATGCTCGATCCATTGGCGGCCGCGTCGTCCGGCCGTGACTGTTTCTCGATCAGACTATCGAGTTGCGCCGAGCTTCCAAGCAGCCCCTTGCCCGGAAGGTACTTCTTCTGCTGGCCCAGCAAGGCCCAGGCCGCCTCGAGGTCGCCCGGATCGAGGGCATCGCCGAGATCCTTGCGCCACGCCTCCCGCATCCGCTCGAGCTTGGCAAGCGTCGGTGACAGCAGCGTCAACTTCAAGCCTCCCGGCAGCACATGCTCGGGTAAGGCACCAGCGTCGCCTACGACCACAGCCTGACCCTTGAAGGCCCCATTCCAACAACCCTCGTCGAGTCGCTTGGCAAGCAGCGCACTGAAGAACTCGCCCTGCCTGCCCCCCAACAGTCCGTGTGCCTGCTCGAGGTGGCGCCAGCCATTGAACCACACGTCCTTGACGACGAACGGCCAGGGACGCGGGTTGGCAAAAAGCTTGATCAGACCCTCGATGTGGTCGGTATCGACGTGCGACAGAACCATCAGTTCGAAACGCCGGTCGCCCTTCGGCAAACGCTCGATCCGTCCACGCAGCGCCTCGTACGCACCAACCGGCCCGCTGTCGATCAAGATCCGGCGCGTCCGCCGGACGTCGCCGTACTCGACCAGCAGGCAGTCACCGTGCAGCGCCGCCAGCATCTCGATACGCATGAATTCACCCGCCATTCGAGCACTCCTCGTCTGTTCTACAGCCGCCAGTCGGCATCGCCGAAAGCTACCACGCACAACGCCATCGGCACGCTCTCCCGCATCGCTTCGCGCTTCGCGTCGCGGATGATCTCGCCCAACCGTTGTTCGCCGCCGGCACCCAGCAGTCGCGCGACGATCTTCTCGCCGACGATGACCGCATGCCGGCCAAAGACCGTCGCTATCGTCGATACCACCGCGGCCGCTCCGGCCTGACGGAAATAGCGCACGTGGCTGGCGTAGTCCTCAGCCGTGCTGGACGTGTCGCACCCGAGCAGAAAAACCAGCGGTGCAGGCGCTCCGGGCGCGCGCACGTACTCGGCAGGCAGACGCAGCGTGGACAGGAAACTGCCACCGATTTCAAGCCGCACATCCTGCTTTCGGCCTTCGTTGTGGGGAAAAGCCAGCAACAGCCCCGGGCCACCGGCAACCTGCTGTTTCCACTCAGCCCAGTCCTCGGCCACCCCCACCTCACCACCCAATGCTCCTTTCATCGTCTCGAGCAGCGCCTGCACTTCCTCGGCGCTCACTTCCCGGCTGTAACCGAGCAGCGCGCCGGTGCGCACATCAAGACGGTTGCGCTGGGCTGTCGGCTCCGCCTGAATCACCAGTTCGGCGCCATCGGGCTTGCCGAGAACAGCGCTGTAGAAGTGTCGTTCGATCACCTTCTTCAAGCCCCAGAAGCCCATCGGGCAAACGTGACGCGCCGGTGCGCCCGCGCCCTCGCAGTTCGCCGGGCAGCGACCATCCCGGAGAGCTTGCAGATGCTGCCGGCAAACCTGCGCGTCGGCATCCGGTGGCGGCAGGTCGTAGAAGAACTCGATCGGCACGAGCGCATCACTGCGCGTACTGACCACCTGGATATGGGTGACCGCATCGCTGCCGACATCCAGCCCACCCGCCGTCAACTGTTGCAATTGGTCGAGGTACAGTTTCGAATAGACATCGGCGCCGATCCTCGCCAACTGGACGAGAAGGGCAGGGTTATCTCCCTGGTCGAGGCCTTCCTCGTGATCGGCAACCTTGCTCGCCACCGCCGAGATCAGGTCGTTGATGCTGCGCACAGGTTCTTCGATCGACGAAAGGTCCGTGGCCCAGGCGCGCTGTCCGGCGACTCCGGTCAATCGCGGCTGCTCTGCCGCCGTATGATTGAAAACGAGAGCCATGTCGAAACGACGCCTCGCCCCAAGATCGGACCAGTCCTGGCGAAGCCTGCTCTCATCTTCGAGACGGATGCCTCCGCGCAGCCCGGCCAACAGCTCCGCCCGCTCAACCACCCGTGTGCATAGCATAACGGTCTGCAGAACCCGCCCCCGGTGCAACACCGTCAGGCGCGCGGCAAAGTCCCCTGGCGCGCGCGGGGTGAATACAAACTGCGCCTCGCTGCTGTCACCGTCACGCGGCAACAGGATTTCACCGAGCAACGGGGTCGCAAACTGCTGCGGTTCGTGCAGAACCAACTGCAGGCGATGCGTAGACCGATCCCGTTCCAGCTTGTCCTCCGGAAAAGCGCTGGGTGCCGCGCTGACGCCAGCCTTGCGGGGACCAATCAGTACCCGCACTCGCACCGGTTCGCCAACTACATAACCGCGTCGCTCGGCGACAAAGCGGTCTCTGATCCGGCGAAAGCTCTTCTGCTGAACGTAGCGGGAGTTCGGTATCTGCGCCTCGGCAGCTCGCAGTTGGGCGGCAAGGTCTGACAAAGAGCCAGCACCGACCGGCACGCCGCGTACCGTCCCCAGTTCCCCTCCACCCGAGCGGCCACCGCGGGCCCTTGGCGCGAACTCCTTCTCGGCCACGCCGAGCTGCTGCGCCGATTCTGCCGCAAGGTCGAGCCTCATCTCAGGCGGCAGGCAACGCAATCGATGCGACAGCGCGTCCAGCGATCGCTCCGGCCTGGCCAGAGCGAGAAGATCCTGATTCAGCAGAGGCAACACTTTGCCCCCGAAGGCCGAGCACAAAGCAAGGTCGATCGGCTGGTTCGCCGCCAAGCCGGCAGCAAACTTACCGACACACGCAACCAACTCCCTGACTTCGCTTACCGCGCCGACGACCGCAACGCCTTCCGCGGCTAGCCTGGATACGAGACTGCGCAACAGCGGCGCCGCTTCCGCGGGTGAATCCTGAGCAAAACCGCAGACGATCACCACGCAGCAGCGCAAGCGAATGTCTCTGGTCAACACCCGCGCCAGCGCCTGACCAAGGCTCGCCCCGACAACCAGTACTTCCACCTCGGCATCGGAGCGCTCCACCGTCACGAAGCGGTATGGCGACCCGGCCGGCAGACCACCGCCCAGCGCCACCGCCAGCTCTGGCGCCAGAGGGTCGTCGACCAGTGACGCGACAGTGAAGGGCCAACGCCAATTGGTTCGACCGTCAGCAGCAAACATGTCCGCAACGAAGACGCTCGCCAGGCCAGCCCCCGGCGACGCCAGCGCTTGCGCGAAGGACAGCGTTCGCCCCGGCTGTCGCTTGCCATCATGCACTGCCAGACGCGGCCCGCCTGCCAGGCCGGGCCTTCGCCACTTCGCCACCTGAGCGAGGTAGTCGCCCCAAGCCATCAGCAGAACCGGGGCCGGCGGCCACTTCGCCAGCCCACCGCCTCGCCCCATGCGTCGCGGTGGCGCCCGCCAGTTGAGCAGACCATCTCCCGCTGCATCAAGCGCTACAAATCGTGAGCTCAGATCTCGAGTAGCCGCCACCAGGCTCGGCGTTTCACCCTCTCGTGCCCGTGCATCAACCGCTGACGCCAGCTCCCTCGCCCTACCGGAGGCAGCGAGGACACCAAGGGCGGCAAGAGCGACCACAAACTCCTCGTCGTCAAGTTCGCAACTCCACTCCGCGAGATCCTGCCGGTCCATGTTCCCCTCCCTATCCATGGCTCGCTACAGCTAGCCCAGTAGCAGCGGACCGCCCAGCCCCTCAGAGCTTGTGATAGACCTCCGCACCCGCCTTGACGAACTCGACCGCCTTCACCTCCATCCCTCTGGTCAGCGCTTCACTCGCCGTAAGCCCTTGCGCCACGGCGAAGTCCCGCACTTCCTGGGTGATCTTCATCGAGCAGAAATGCGGCCCGCACATCGAGCAGAAATGCGCCACCTTTGCCGAATCCTTGGGCAAGGTTTCGTCATGAAACTCGCGTGCTTTTTCGGGATCGAGGCCCAGGTTGAATTGGTCCTCCCAGCGAAACTCGAAACGCGCTTTCGACAAAGCATTGTCGCGAATCTGCGCACCCGAGTGACCTTTTGCCAGATCTGCCGCATGCGCCGCCAGCTTGTAGGTAATGATCCCCTCTTTCACGTCGTCCTTGTCCGGCAGACCAAGGTGCTCCTTCGGTGTCACGTAGCAGAGCATCGCTGTGCCGAACCACCCGATCATCGCAGCGCCGATACCACTGGTGATGTGGTCGTAGCCGGGAGCAATATCGGTCGTCAGCGGCCCCAGGGTGTAGAACGGTGCCTCTCTGCACGAATCGAGCTGCAGATCCATGTTCTCCTTGATCATGTGCATCGGCACGTGGCCCGGTCCCTCGATCATCACTTGAACGTCATGCCGCCAGGCGACCTCGGTCAGCTCGCCGAGCGTCTTCAACTCGCCAAGCTGGGCTTCGTCGTTGGCATCGTAGATGGAGCCGGGGCGCAAGCCGTCGCCGAGGCTGAAAGCAACGTCGTAAGCCTTCATGATCTCGCAGATCTCCTCGAAGTGCGTGTACAGGAAGCTTTCCTTGTGGTGGGCCAGGCACCACTTGGCCATGATCGAACCACCGCGCGAAACGATGCCCGTCAGACGTTTGGCCGTCAGTGGCACGTAACGCAGCAGCACGCCGGCGTGAATCGTGAAGTAGTCGACGCCTTGCTCAGCCTGCTCGATCAAGGTGTCGCGGAAAATCTCCCACGTCAGGTCTTCGGCCTTCCCGTCAACCTTCTCAAGCGCCTGATAGATGGGCACGGTCCCTATCGGCACCGGGCTGTTGCGAATGATCCACTCGCGCGTCTCATGGATGTTCTTGCCCGTTGACAGGTCCATGACCGTGTCGCCACCCCAGCGGATCGCCCAGGTCATCTTCTCGACTTCCTCCTGAATGCTCGAACCGAGGGCCGAATTCCCGATGTTGGCGTTGATCTTGGTCAGGAAGTTGCGGCCGATGATCATCGGCTCGCTTTCCGGATGGTTGATGTTGCACGGAATGATCGCCCGGCCGCGCGCAACTTCAGAACGAACGAAGTCCGGGACGACTTCCTCCGGGAGGCTGGCCCCGAAACTCTGCCCGCGATGCTGACGACAGAGAATCTCCGCCAGGCGCGCACCCTGCGGGCCGGAGGCGCGCAGCTGCTCGACATAGGTGCGCCGGTTGTTGTTCTCGCGAATGGCGACATACTCCATCTCGGGCGTGATGATGCCACGCCGGGCGTAGTGCATCTGGCTGACGTTGGCACCCGCCCTGGCCCGTTGTGGTCTCCGCTGCAGTCCGGGGAAGCGCATTTCATCGAGAGCGCGATCGGCCGCGCGGACGCGTCCAAAATCGGAACTCAGATCGGCGAGCGGCTCGCTGTCGCCTCGTTCGGCGATCCACCGCGCGCGCAGCGCCGGCAGCCCCTGCCGGATGTCAATCTTCGCCAGCGGATCCGAATACGGTCCCGAACAGTCGTAAACATAGATCGGCGGGTTCTTCTCACCCCCAAAAGCTGTGTCCGTGTCCGACTGGGAGATTTCGCGCATCGGTACCCGGATGTCCGGGCGGCTACCGGTGACGTAAACCTTGCGCGAATTGGGCAGCGGCTTGATGGCTGCTTGATCTACGTGGGCATCGGTAGCAATGAATTTGTCGTTAGCGTTCATGGTGTTTCCTTGCGAAGGGGTGTGGCAAAAGCACGGCTGACAGGGGGAGCGTGCAAGGGCCTGGTGAGGCAGGACGGAGTCGGAACACAGCACATCACCAGATGCGCTCCGCTTCCCTACGACGGCATGACCCGTACAGGTTCGAAGGGACTCTCTCAGCCAGCCGGACAGCGGCGCGGCACCCCCAACGTGCCCAATCAAGTTACTGGAAAGTCAGGCCATTAGCAAGAAAGTTGATGGGGACCGCGCCGTCCGTCTGGCGCCGCCGTATCGGTAAACGATTGTCGGCCCCGCGCCCCACCCATCGCCGCAAAGACCAAGCCATGACCCCATCCGCGCAGTCCGGCGAATCATCGCGGCGACGGGGTCGGGGTCGGTAAACGGCACTGGCCGGGCGGAAGCCGCCCGGCCAGTCCTTGCTCACCTTCCGATCACCCGCTCAATTGGCCATAGCGATCATGAAGCCATCGTCCAGGACCGAGACCTTGTACGAGTTCTCCTTGTAGGTCTGGTTGTTGGCGACAAGGCTCGTCTTGACCGTGTACTTCTTCCCCTTGGCCGACGCCGGCAGCTTGAACTTGGAGTCCGTCTGATAGCGGCCCGCGCCGTCCACGGCGGCCACACGCTCACTCTTCTCCTCGACCAGCTTGTTGTTCTCGTCGTAGATCGCGTACTTCTGGGTCACCTCCGGAGCTTTGTCGCCATAGCCGATGAGGTCCGTATTCGACGTTACCTGCACTTCCCGCTGCCCGTCCTTCTCCGGCACACCGGGCTTGACAACCGTATCGAACTTCGCCGGTTTGACGTCGTCCTTGGGAACGACCTGACCCTTCTTCTTCTTGTACTCGGCATTGACGTCGTTCGCACTGGCAATCTTCTTCGATTCGAAGTACCAGCCGATCAGGAAGCCCACCGCCGCCCCTGCTGCCGCGCCAACCAGACAACCCTTGCCGCCGTTCACGGCCGCGCCGACGGCACATCCGGCTGCCGCACCGATGAGTGCACCGGTTGCTCGGTCGTCCATCCTTGTCGAACCATCCGGATTCGTCGCGCAGGCCGTCACAAGAATTACGCTCGCCAGCGCTGCGGCGCTACGACGCAAGGTGAAACGACTGTTCGTCATGCTGTACTCCCCCTGTCAAGAAAACTATTGCCCCCTAACGGCAATCGGCTCATCAATACCGACCGTGAAGATCACCGGTCGCTGTTCCTTCTTCGTCAACTCCATCACTCGATCGGTAACGTAGCTCTGCAGAGTCGACGGCCGAATCAGGCCATCCTTCCTGAAGTCTGCGCCACCGCGAATTCCCTCGATGATGGCCTTGGTAAACGCCCCGTTGCCCCAGGCCGGGTCTTCCTGCGAGAGTTCCTTGCCGGTCGACGAGGCGAACACGATCACCCCGCGTTCCTCATTGATCTCGTTGAGGGCCTTGGTCAGGTCCGGATTCGTTGACTGCCCCGGACGGGCGTTGATCCCGGAATGGCAGGTGTCGATGAAAAATGCCGCACGACCCTTCAGGCCAAGCAGAGTACGAGAGATCTCCTCACCCGGCACCCACCGCTTCGGCGCGTTCTTTTGCTTCCACGCGTCGAACTCCTGCGTACTCTTGAACTCCGAGCGCGACGGCAGCACGTCGGGATCACCGGGAATGAAGTAGTAGGCTGACCCGACCCGGTCGCCATGACCAGCCATGAAGACCACTCCGGCATCCTTCTCGCCAACGGATTCCCTCAACCAGCGCAATCCTTCGAGGATCTTCTCCCGGCTCGCCTGCTCGTTGATCAACAAGCGCGGCTGAGCCGTCCCATAGAGCTGGCCGGCCTGACGCACCATGTGGTGATTGAAGTCACGCGCGTCCTTCTCGGCAAGATCCAGCTTCCACTCCTCCGGGTACTTGCTGACACCGATGATCAAGAGGTAGAGGGTTTCAAAACGCGTTTCCGCAACCTTGCCGGATGGCGCCGCGCTACGCCGGATATTGATCACCACCGGTTCCGACTTGCCGTACTTGTTGGCGGCGAACAGCCTGATCTGACTATCGACCGGCGGTACCGCCACCTGAACTTCCTGGGCTTCCCCGCGGGCGCTCCGCAACGCCCTGTTGTCCAGCGAGCGCACAAGTTTGTCATTGACGCGCACCTTGACTTCGCTCACGGGTGCGTCGCTCGGGCTACGCAGCACGAAACGCACAGGAACCGTGCTGGCGGAGCTCTCGATCTGGCTTTCGGTCTGCAGGTCGATCACCGGCGGCAGCACCGTCGCCACGGCGGTCTTCTCTACGGCTACCGCTGGTCGCGGTGGCAGCGAACCCGCACCCTTGCTTGCCCCGGCCGTAGCGGGCAAGGCGGGCGGTTCCGTCGCCGCCAGGGCGGCAGCAGCGGCCTGTGCCTGACGGATGGCTTCGCCCTCGTCGCCCGTTTGGATGATGCTTTGTATGATCTCCGGACGATAAAATCGGTCGCGGAAACGACCCACCGAGAAGAAATCCGACGCCTGGTTCATGGCTCTGTTCAGGTGCCAGCCCACCAGGTCTTCGCCGTCCAGCGAGGTGTCGTAGAAGCCAGCAGGCGACCAGATGATCCAACGTTTGCCATCGACATGGACAAACAAGGAAAGCTGCTCTCGGCCGTCCTGCATGCGATACCAGCGAACCGTCCCGTCCCCGAGTGCGGCCAAAACCCATCGGCCGTCGCCACTGATGTTGGTCGCCCATACCGCTGCCGGCGTTCTCTGCTCCCAAACCTGACTGCCCTCGCTATCGAAAGCGCGCAGATACCATTCCGTGCCAAGGACGAAGCGCTGCTTGTCCGGGGAAAGCGCCACGCTCCTCGAAACCTCCCCGGGACGAAGCTGCAGCTGGCGCGAACCCAGCTTCGGCGTCGTCGAATTCTTCCAGTTGCTCGGGCCACCACCCCAACCAGGCTGTCGCGGTGGCTCGACCTTCGCCTCTGACCCGGGGCGACGCAGATCACCCTTCACCAGATCGAAGACGAGGCTCTCGCCACCAGGAATGGTCGGGAACGAGACCAGCTGTGCGTCCACTGAAACCTTGAAACGGTCTCCGGCATCACGAAAGTCGCCGGTCTGCGGCCGGGCGAGAAGCCGACGATTTCCCGCAGCATCAAAGCTGGCCCACGAGGGCTCGGCGGTCGCCACGATAACTCCATCCCGAAGAGGCGCCAGTGCCGTCACGATGTTGGTGAAGCCAGCGAGTTCGCGCGCCGGGCCCCGACCAGCATCGCCAAAAGCGAAGACGGCAAAGCGCTCGTTCGCCCTGGCTGTTCCGGCACCGATCAGCACCCGCCCATCACCGGTCCAGGCAACGCGGCCGAGGTTACCTTCCTTACTCGACGGCGTTGCGTACACCGGTGTCAGCGAAGCGGCGTCGAGCACGTCGATGTGCCCGGCATCCTGGTAGCCGACGGCTATCAGGCTCCCATCCGGAGAAAACGCGACCGAGTAGGGGCGACCCGACGCCAACTGCTTGCGCGCTGTCCGGACCAGCCCTTTCTTGTCTACGCGATAGAGGCGGACGCTACCGTCGAGACTGCACGTCACCAGCCGCCCGTCAGTCGAAAAATCCGCCCCATAGATCGCCTCGTTGTACTCGGGGTCGCTACCGACGAATCCGAGGTTGCGCTGAAACACCCGCAAACCGGATTGCCGTAGACCAACCGCTACCAACTGGCTGTCCTTCGACCACGCCAACTGCGTCAGCGGAGCTTCGAGCCCGGACAGAGTGCTTTTCGCGGGCAGCCGGCCGGAAGCGCGATCAAACAGGTAAAGGGAATGCGTCTTGCCGTCGAACGCTGCGTTGCCGCCCAAGGCGATCTGCTTGCCATCTGGCGATAGCGCCGCAGCGTAGATTGCCCCCACACCTTCGGGGCCAATGGGCGGACGCAGCACGGACAGCAACTTACCGGTTGCGGCGTCCCAAAGACGGGCCGTCTTGTCCTCGGAGGCGGTCAGGACCCAGCGTCCCTGGGCATCGGTGCTCACACGCGTAACCAGGGACTGGTGGCCCCCAGTCTCTATCCGCAGGATCGGCTCGACGGACACCTGCCCCTGTGCCTCCCCACCGACAAGCTGACCGACGACCAAGCCGAACAACACCAGCGCGTGCAACACTCTGGTGATCATGCCGCGTCCCTCACCAAAAGCATCAACGGACGAGAATCTCGACCCGACGGTTGCGCGGTTCAGGCGTCTCGTCCGGCGTGTTGACCAGCGGCTCGCGTTCACCACGACCCGCCGTCTGTATCGCCTCGTCTGCGATGCCTTGTTGCAGCAGCTTCTTCCTGAACGAGTCTGCCCGCCGTAGCGCCAGGCGATCGTTATCGGCGACCATCCCCACGCGATCGGTGTGACCGACAATGACGATATCAGGGACCGGCCGCGCCTTGATCTCCGCCAGAATGGCCACGAGTTCAGTCTTCGAGGCGGCCGTCAGTTCGTCACTACCCTCGAGGAAATACAGCGTAAAGCGGACTAGCGGTGGCGGCGAAGCGTCGATCGCCGCTCCGTAGCGCTTCCTGACTTCCTGCTCGTCGGTTCTTCCCGCTTCCAGGCCGCCACCCATGGTCGACCTGGCGGTCTGGTAAGGCTGATCCAGCTTGAGTGCGTTGCCACCTTCCGCAGGTTTGATGGTAAGCGCCCCCGGGGCCTGCCCACTGCCGTCGGGAAGCAGCACATAAGTGTCGCGATGCGCGCACGCGGTGGTCATCAAAGACAGTGCGAGTGTGATTGCTAGCCTTTTCATGCCCTATTCCCCAACGCTGACAACGTAATTCTTCGCCGTTCCCGTGACCTCGGCTTTCGGAGTTACCATCCGCATGGCTTCTGGCGCCTGCTTGGCGATGTTGCCTGCCTGCACGGAGACGGTCCCTCGTTTGATGTAGGCATCGAAGGCGCCCATGTACGTCGTCGAATCGTAAGCATAGCGTTGCAGCAGCACCTCCGCATCCGGGCCAAGCGAAAGGGTCGAGTTGTCATTGAACATGATGCCGACCGAGCCGTTTCCGCCAGTCTGGATGACATCCTTCTCCTTCAACCGCGCACCGACGATACCCGGGTAGCGCTGCCCGTCGCGCTCAATGCTGACAACACCGCGGGAAACCTTGACCTGGGCGCCCCAGATGGGGGCCCCTGGCGCGCCAGGTTCGGCTGCTCGGGCCGTCCCCGTATGCAGCAAGAACAGGCAAAAAACGCCCTTGGCTACGGTGACGGGAATTGTGTTGTGCATTCCTGTTCTGAACATGACAGATTTCCACAAAGGCGTTGGTCGGAAAAGCGTATCGCGTTCAGGCGCTCAACGGGGACGTGCTAGAAGATCGTCGCTCGGCAACAACCGATCTGCGACAGCCACTGCTTGCCTTCCTCCGGTCCCTCGCACCCTATGTCCTCGGCTGTGGTGCTGCGCCTCTTGGCGGCCGAAGTGCCACCGACTCGCCGCCAAGCCGGAATCTTAGCCCTTCCCTCGCCTCTTGTGTTGTACTTGATGCCGATGCTGTCCTTCTCGGCTCACAAAACCAAAGGCTACCGCTGACGAGCATCCGTCAGCGGTAGCCTCAGGACCGGAAACTTACTTGCCGCCGATGACGCCGGCTTCGTTGGCTGCGGTGTTGCCCTTGCCGATTGCGACAGCGGCGGCGTTCTTTTGCTCAGCCTTGATCTTGGTGTTGCCTTGAACCTTCGTATCGCCCTTGATGGCGCCGGCCGTGTTCTTCGCCGTATTGTCCTTGCCGATCGCGACAGCAGCAACATTTTCCTGCTTGGCGTCGATTTCGGTCTTGCCCTTGACTTCGGTCTTCTGGGCGAAAGCAGGGGAGGCGGCAAAGGCGGCGGCGATGATCAAGGTGCTGATGGTGCGCATAAGGTTTCTCCTGGATAGAAATAATGATGACGATAACGATGTCTGCCGTCAGCCGGCGACAACCTTGAACACAACGCGACGATTCCGTGAGTCGCGCGGGTCGAGGTCCTTGAGCGGATCGGTTGAACCCTTGCCAACCGGCACCAGGCGTCTCCGTTCAACCGCTCCCTTGTCAGAAATGAACTTCACCACAGAGTTTGCACGATCACGCGATAGTGCCATGTTCCTATCGGCATTGCCCTCCGCGTCGGTATGCCCTTCGACAATGATGCAGCGATCGGGCGTCAGCGACAGAATCTTTGCTATCTCGATGAGGGTGTTACCAGACGCTGGCGTTATGTTCGCACTGCCCGGACGAAACTGGATGGGAAACTGGACAGCCGTCGCCCTCACATCCGGTGGCAGGGCTGCACAGTCCAGAGCACCGCCGGCGGCAGCCGGCGCCGCGCTGGCCGGCGCTTGCGCCGAGTCGCCATCGAAGACGATAGCCCGCGTCCGCTTCTTCTTTGGAGCCTCGGACGGCTCTGTCATCGCCCGCCGTAGTTCATCGAGACTGGACGTCTCATCGTCAGCGGCCGCGGCGGGAAGCACGGTTGCACCACCGGTCAGGGTCACGAAAGCAGCCACCAGGGCCACTCGATACAGGTTCGTTTTCATGGGCTCTCTCACTTGCACACGTTGATAACTTCTTTGGTCGTCACGACGATGTCCTTCGGCGCCCTCTGCCCGGGCTGAACCGTCCCGACGTTGACGTCGCACGTCCCGGCCTTCTTGCTTCCGATATTGACTACCCGCTTCTGCAAGGCCGGATCGTTAGGGTTACCGCCTTTTTGCCAAGCCTTCGCCATGGCATTATTAACCTTGGTCTGCGAAGACGCATTGAGGTTCTGCACGGCAGAGGCGACGCCGGTCGTCGCACAGAAGATGGCGGCGACAAGGTACTGCGCCAGTATGGGTTTACTTGCATTCATCGCTGACAATCGCTCCTATGTTTGTACACGCTTTCTTGTTCCTTCCGCTGACAACCGTTGTGACGTTCGAGGTCGAAACGTTGATGCGTGTGTTTCCCTTCTTGTCACCCTGGACAACGCCAACCCGGTTCTTGGCGACCACGTTGCTACCGACTGCGACAGCCGTCGTGTTGTTCGACGAGGCATTGATCTCGGTATTTCCCTGAATGCGCGTCGTCTTCTGCGCCAGACACGACAGGGGTATCCCTGCCCCGACAAGAAAAACAGCGCACCATCCCATCGAGAAACGTTTACTCATGGCAACTCCCCTGCCTTGACCCGCAACGGTAGCTGCACTGGCGGTCGGCCGCGTACGAATGCCTCGCGCATACCAGCCAGCGAGCTTTCGGAAACCCCAAGCCTGGCGGCCGAAAACGCTCCGGCATCCGGAGTGAATACCAGATACGCCTGCATTTCGTTGATCACAAGCTCCTCGTTTTCCACCGAGTAACGCATACCCGCGAGAAATTTCCTGAAAGCCTCTCTTTGCGACTCCGTCAGTCCGCTCGCCCAAAAACCCCTGCAGTACTTGTTATAGGCCGCGTTGGTGTGAAACTCGGCGTGCGAGAGTTCATGCAGCAGAATCGCGTAGCGGGCCTGACTCGTCAGCGCAGGCTCGTTCCCCCGCCGGTCCTGGACCTGTGGGATCGACAGGATGATCGAATGCGGCTTCTGCGCCTGGTAGAACCCGCGCCACTCCTTGATCAGGCCTTGTTGCAGGAGAAAATCGCGCAGCGCATACTCCTCTGGAAACAGCTCAACCTTGTCGCGGTCGGCGAGGTTGAAGAACTGGACAAGATCGGAAATGCGCAGATCATGACCGGCAGCAAAGTTCGCAAAGGTGCGGTGTGCATTGCCGATGTATCGTGAGAGCTCTTGCGAGGTCAGCACACGTGGATAGGCCTCCGTGTACTGCTGTTCAGTCAACTGCGTGACCCGGTTGAACGTCCGACCCAACAGTTCGAGTCCCGGCATGTCGAGAATCATCACCTCGCTGTTGGGCGTATAACGCCAGACGACAGGTACATCGGTCTTGGCGTAGAAGATCGTCTTCAGGTCGCCCTCTTTCACCTCGAAAGCACCGACGAACGCGCTTCCCAGCAAGCCCGCCGCTAGTCCAAGCACCAGCACCACGCGATTCACGAATTGAGGCAAACGCACGAGTTCCTCCAGTTCAACCAAAACACCGTTGGGCCGGCCTTGTCATCGGGTTTTCTCGGTGACGGTCACACCCTCACCCTTCTTTCCCCACCGGATGGAATAAACCTTCCTTGTCTTCTTTGAAACGTACTCCGTGACTCCCCGAGCAATCGGTACGCCGTCAATACTCAGAGCGTCGTTGATGATCACCACGCCTTCAACGTCAGCATCGGGACTGATAACGCCCTTCTCGTTAGCCACGGTGTTCCCGGACTTGGAGACGGACGACCCCGCCCCGGTCTTCACGCTGACACCAGGAAGATCGATTGACACTTGCGCAGCGGTCAGTTGCGAGAAACCAAACAAGAAAACTGCTGCAGGAAACCTCATTGGTGACTCTCCTCAAGGCTGCGCCGACGCGGCATCATCTAATCATTGCGCTGCCGGTACGCGTTGGCGCGCGCAGCGTTCCTCGACGCCGACTCTTCTGCCGGCGAGCCGTAGTAAGGGGCAGCATTCTGTCCGGAAGGGACCACGACAACGGCCGGGGTTGGCGCGTCATCGCCAAGAAAGACGCGATTCTCAGTGGCCCGCCTCTTGTTGTGCGCGGCGCTATTGGCAGCCGGTGAGCCGGTAGCGGACCAGTCATTTCCACCGACGCCGTTGTTAACCCCATTGATGATAACGACGTTCGGACTGTTCATGTCGCCGTCACCCTTCCAGCGTTCGACTGTCGCACGCTGTCGAGCGTCGCGAGCGCCCTGCGATGCGACACCGCCTCCGGGCGCCGAACCACCACTCCCTCCGACAATGATCTCAGCAACTGCAGGCTGGCTCGATACGACAAGGAAACAGCCAAGGATCGCTGCGGGGACCAGTCCCAAGAGACGGGGCAGATCCTGCGGCAAAGAAGGAAGTTGGGTCGCCATGTCATTCGCTACGCTACTGACTGACCGTGATATCAACCATGCTGACCACCGCACTTGGATTGTTCTGCTTGTACTGGCCGATAACCTCGTCCACCGATTTGACGGGCAGAGGGGATAGATCGCGCGCACCACGCAAGGATCCTGGGATCACCAACTCACGGTCTGAGCCAATACAAGCGACCCGCTCGGGTCCTGGCCGGTCGAACCTGATCTTGAAGCCGCCAGACGGTATCCTTACGCCAGCACCGGCGGGGACTGACGAATCGGAGCGAAACTGATTCGGGAATATCCGCGCGGTAGTCGCTGATACATCCTGGTAGTAGCAATACGCCGTACCCTGCGTATTCATCGACAACGTCAGGTTGAGAAAATCGCCGACACGGTACGCCGGCTTGCTCCCCCGATCGGTGTCAAGTTTCATCTTGAAGATCGGGTTGGGCGCATTCATCGGTCCAGCTGCGGGTGTCGCAACCACTTGCGTCACCGCTGGCGGCCGGCTGGCCGGGCTCACACCGGGAACATAGTTCGACTTCGGACCTCCGGCCGCCGGAAGCGCAGCAATTTGATTTTGCAGGTTGTCAAGCAGGCTGGCATAAAGATCAAAGTTTATCGTACCGTCAGCAATCAAACCACTCGCCGCCTGGTACTCGGAGATCGAAGTCTTTAGCGTCGCGTTCATTGCACCATTGAGCGGACCGTCATAACGTCCCATCCCGGCGAGCTTGCGCTGCACGAAAAGGATTCGATCATTCTCCTTGGCATTGTCGAACCACTCCCGCGCCTGCTCGCGAATCAGCGGATTGGTCAGATCCGTGTCCAGGCACTTCCAGTATGGCACTTGGGTAAACTTGCCCAGCGTTTCGATGAGACCCAGTTCGACGAGCGTCCTGGTCGCCGCGCCGACGCCTTCACTACGGCTGACGTCAATGTTGAAGCTCAAGCCGACCTTACCAATTTTGCCGCCACCCTCACCCGATATACCACCCTTCATGAGAACCAGCGTGTTCGAGGTACTCGTGATCGGAATGATCTTGCGCGTGGCGGCATCGCCGATACTCAGGTCCATGCTGATCAAGTCGTAGGCGTCATCCTTCGACACCCCGAGGTCAAGGAACGGCAGCGAAAATCCGACACCCTTGTTCTTGCGGACGCTGTTGTCGTCCATCTGAGTGATCGAGCCGCGAATGTAATAGTCAGGCATGAGGCGATTCTGATCGCCACGCGCCGCGAACAGCGCTCCCAAGTCATCGGCCCCGGAATGGAAGTCAATGAAATCAAACGCGTTACTCTTGACGGTCATCTTGGAGACGGCAGTGATCAACATCTCCTTGGTACCCGTCTTCACCTTGCCCGTTTCATCGGGGATGCCGGTTGAGGTGATGGCGATGCCTTGCTTGCCGTAGGCGTACAAGAGCTCATCCATGCAGCGCAACGACTGAGTAAAGTTGGTGATGGTCTTGATTGCTGGTGTCTTCGGCGCTGCGGCCGACTGCACCTCGGCGCCAATGTCGTTACCCCAGCCCGGGATCGGCAACAGCGACAGAGCGATCAACGACAAACCGAATTTTTTCATTCTGACCCTTCGTACCAAGTGAGCCCTACGTTCCCCGCCTCGCGATGCCGAGACGCCTCAACCCGCATCGCAAGTATAGCTCGCCGACCGAGCCCGCTTGCAAGTTGTTGCGAACGACAGCCGACCAGCCGTAAGAGCAGAGACGAATCCTGATCGCCGACAAGGTCGCCAAGCAGTTCGCTCACCAGGCTGAGTCTCTCCCAATTCGCCGTTACCCACCCGTTATCTGGCGAGACGGCATGCCCCACATGACAACTACACTAACGTCCGGCCGCAGTAGTGGTTGACCTGAGCTGCCCCGCTGTGAGAACCATGACCGGCATCTTGTACTGCGCTTCTCCACGGAAGTCGGCGACAGGAGCACCATGGCATCTTGCACGACGCTCGTCTGAATTCTCGTGAAGAATGTCGCAGTTCCGACGACGAAGGGGAGTGTGGCGAAGAAGGAAGTGGCAATCGCCGCGTCGTGACCGACCTGAGCGCACACCTGGCACGCAAGTCCACCGAACTTACGGGACACCAGCGAAAACTGTTCGGGCGAAGTTCACCCGAGTCGCTCGACGCTCACAAACTGATTGGTAGCGGCTACCAGCACGTCGTCGCGGCAAACAAAGCATAGCTGCTTGGCGTCCCCACGGGGATTCGAACCCCGGTACCTACCGTGAAAGGGTAGTGTCCTAGGCCTCTAGACGATGGGGACCCCGAACCGGTTTCTTTCGACTTGCTGGTGGAGGTACGCGGGATCGAACCGCGGACCTCTTGCATGCCATGCAAGCGCTCTCCCAGCTGAGCTATACCCCCTCGAAAGAAGCTCGGATTATAGGGTTCCCACCTATCCATGTAAACTCTGAAGCAGGAGTCTTGCCGAGGGCGCGGCAGCGCCTACTTAGTGGCCGCGTCCACCACCACCAGCGCAGTCATGTCGACGACGCGGCGAACCGTAGACGTCGGCGAGAGCACATGCACCGGGCGCGCCGCGCCGAGCAGGATCGGGCCGACAGCCATGCCATCCCCGCCGGTCATCTTCAGCAGGTGGTGGGAGATGTTGGCGGCGTCCAGATTCGGCATCACCAGCACATTGGCCTCACCGACAAGCGGCGATTCGGGGTCCGCCTGCCTGCGGATCGCCTGTGAAAGCGCACTGTCGCCATGCATTTCGCCGTCAATCGCCAACTCTGGGGCTCTTGCACGAATGATGGCCACGGCCTCGGCCATCTTGCGAGCGGAAGGCGTCTGCGACGATCCAAAGTTCGAATGCGACAGGAGCGCCACTTTCGGCTTGATCTTGAAGCGACGAACGGCATCCGCGGCCATCAGCGCTATCTCGACGAGTTGATTGGTGTCCGGGTCGGCGTTGACGTGCGTGTCGCAGAGAAAAAGGGCGCGTCCGGGCAGCAGCAGGTGGGTCATCGCCGCCATGGTGTTGCACCCCGGGGCCTTACCGATGATCTCGTCGACCTGCCGCAAATGATGCCCGAAACGGCCGGACAGACCACAGATCATCCCGTCGGCGTAACCCAGCCGGAGCAGCATCGCGGCGATGATCGTGTTGTTGTTGCGCAGGCGCGTCTTGGCGATGTCGATCGTCACACCCTGGCGCTTGCGCAACTGGTGGTAAGCCGTCCAGCATTCCTTGTAGCGACCGTCGCTATTCGGATCGACGAGTTCGAAATCCTTGCCGACACGCAGCTTCGAGCCAATCCTCTCGAGCCGCGACGCAATCACGTCAGGACGCCCGATCAGTATCGGCCGCGTCAGGCCCTCGTCGAGAATCGTCTGCGCGGCGCGCAACATCCGCTCCTCCTCACCGTCGGGATAGACGATGCGCGTCTTCCGCCCGCGCTTGGCGGCCGAGAAAACCGCGCGCATGCCAACGCCGGTGCGGTAGACGAACTCCCTGAGCTTCTCCCGATAGGCGGTCAGATCGCCGAGCGGTCGGGTTGCAATGCCTGACAGCATCGCGGCCTCGGCGACGGCGGGCGCGATGGTGGTGATCAAGCGCGGGTCGAAAGGCTTCGGAATAAGGTATTCCGGACCGAACGACAACTCCTGGCCCGGGTACGCCATGGCCACTTCATCACTCACTTCCTGGTGCGCCATCGCCGCCAGCGCCTTGACGCAGGCCATCTTCATCTGTTCGTTGATACCGGTGGCGCCGACATCGAGCGCACCGCGGAAGATGAACGGGAAGCACAGGACATTGTTGACCTGGTTGGGATAGTCCGAACGACCGGTGGCCATGATCACGTCGGGACGGACCTCGCGGGCGAGTTCCGGCATGATTTCCGGCGTCGGATTGGCGAGCGCGAAAACGATCGGCTGTTCGGCCATGGTGGCGAGCATCTCGGGCTGGAGGATGCCGGCCGCCGACAGCCCGAGGAAGACGTCGGCACCGACGAGCGCCTCCGCCAGCGTTCGGACGCCGGTTTCCCGGGCATAGCGCGCCTTGGTCGGCTCCATGTCGGCATCACGGCCGACGTAGATCACGCCCTTCGAGTCGCAAACGACGATGTTCTCGCGCCGAAAGCCCAGGTCACACCACAGGTTGAGGCAGGAAATGGCAGCCGCGCCCGCACCCGAGCAGACGACCGTCACGTCGCCGATCGGCTTGCCGGTGACCTTGAGCGCGTTCAGGATGGCGGCCGCGGAGATGATCGCCGTGCCGTGCTGGTCGTCATGAAAGACCGGGATCGACATCCGCTCCTTGAGCTTCGCCTCGATGTAGAAGCATTCCGGGGCCTTGATGTCTTCCAGATTGATGCCACCAAGCGTCGGCTCCATCGCCGCGATCATGTCGATCAGCCGATCCGGGTCGCTCTCGGCCAGTTCTATGTCGAAGACATCAATCCCGGCGAACTTCTTGAACAGACAGCCCTTGCCTTCCATCACCGGTTTCGCGGCTAGCGGGCCGATGTTGCCAAGTCCCAGCACGGCCGTACCGTTGGTGATGACGCCGACGAGATTGGCTCGCGAGCTGTAGAGGCTGACCGACCCGGGGTCATCGACGATCGCATGGCACGCGTAGGCAACGCCCGGCGAATAGGCAAGCGCGAGGTCGAGCTGGTTGCTCAGAGCCTTGGTTGGCTGGACAGAGATCTTGCCGGCAGTCGGGTAACGGTGGTACTCAAGAGCGGCCTCGCGAAGATCGGCCTGACGTTGATCGGGTTGGTCGTTTTCCATGCTGCCTCCTGACACGGTGTTCATCGACGTAAAAGCGCGTCACTCTAGCCGAGTCACGCCGTTTACACAAAACTGATGGCTTTTGGATAGCGCCCCAGGAGCCGCCCAGCCACCCGCGCGAGGCAAAAAAACGACAAGCAAGCGATTCAGCCTTGGCCGGAGTAAAATGGCGGGAGCGCGCCCAGCCACCATGCCACGTGGCTATCCCTGCCGCTGCGGCGTGCACTCGACTTCATGGGAGATGATGAATGGGCCAGACCGCCACCAGTAACCTTCGCACCGTCGCTCTCGTCGGCCACGGTGCTTCCGGCAAGACGACGCTTGCCGAAAGCCTGCTCGCCGCAGCCGGCGCCATCGCCAGCCGCGGTGCCGTCGAGAAGGGCAATACCGTTTGCGACTTTGACCCGCAGGAGAAGGAATTCGGCCACTCACTGAGTTCGGCACTGGCGAGTTTTTCGTGGCAGGGTGTGCTGGTTCATCTGATCGATACGCCCGGCTTCCCCGATTTCGCCGGTCAGGCGATCGGCGCGCTGGCTGCAGCGGACACGGCGCTGGTGGTGATCAATGCCCAGAACGGCATCGAACTATCGAGTGAGCGCATGATGAAGCTGGCCGAGGCTCGCGGCGTCTGCCGGATGATCGTGATCAACAAGATCGATGCCGACAACGTCAATCTGCCGGCGCTGGTCGGCGAGATCCGCGAACGCTTCGGTCGGGAATGCATGTTGCTGGACCTGCCGGCCAAACACGGCAGCGAAGTCGTCGAACTGCTCGGCCACGACGCCGGCGAGAGCGACTTCGAATCGGTGGCGGCGGCACACCGGGCGCTGATCGATCAGATCGTCGAGGAGGACGAGGATCTGCTGGCGCGCTACCTGGAAGAAGGTGTCGACCCGAGCCCCGATGAACTGCACGTCCCCTTCGAGAAGGCGCTGCGCGCCGGCCACCTGATTCCGATTCTCTTCGTGTCGGCCAAGACCGGCGCCGGCATCCCGCAGTTGCTCGACGTCCTGGCCAGGCTGGCGCCCAATCCGCACGAAGGCAATCCGCCGCCCTTTTATCGGGGCGAGCCCGGCGGGCCGGCAGAAGCCTTCGCGGCCGTTCCCGATCCGCACAAGCATGTACTGGCGCACGTCTTCAAGGTGGTCAGCGACCCCTTCATCGGCAAGGTCGGGGTGTTCCGCGTCCATCAGGGGACGATCAGAAAGGATTCGCAGCTCTTCGTCGGTGACGGCAAGCGCCCGTTCAAGGTCGGTCACATCTACCGCTTGCAGGGCAAGGAATACGTCGAAGTCGAGTCGCTGGCACCGGGCGACCTCGGCGCCATCGCCAAGGTAGACGAGATCGAGTTCGACTGTGTGCTGCACGATTCCCACGACGAAGATCAGATCCACCTCAAACCACTCGAGTTTCCGCAGCCGATGCAGGGCCTGGCGGTCCAGGCCCGGCGCAAGGCCGACGAACAGCGCCTGTTCGAGATCCTGCGCAAGCTCGAAGTGGAGGACCCGTGCTTCAGGCTCGAACGCCATCCGACAACCAACGAGACGGTGATCCGTGGTCTCGGCGAGATGCACCTGCGGGCGAAACTGAACCGGCTGTCGCAGCAGTACAAGCTGGAACTGGATACGAAGCCACCACAGATTGCCTATCGTGAAGCCATCACGGGTTCGGCCGAAGGACACTGCCGGCACAAGAAGCAAAGTGGCGGCGCAGGACAGTTCGGCGAAGTGGCCCTGCGCGTCGAACCCCTCGAACGCGGCGCCGGCTTCGAATTCGTCGATATCGTCAAGGGCGGCGTCATCCCGGGAGTCTTCATGGCGGCGGTCGAGAAGGGCGTTCGTCAGGCGCTGGCCGACGGCGTGGTCGCCGGATTCCCGGTCGAGGATCTGCGCGTCACCGTTCACGACGGCAAGTCGCACCCGGTCGATGGCAAGGACATCGCCTTCTTCACGGCGGCCCGCAAGGCCACCGTCGAAGCGATTCGCGGCGCCAAGCCGATCATCCTCGAACCGGTCGTCGACATCGAAATACTGGCGCCGGAGGCAATGACCGGTGACCTGACCGGCGATCTTTCCAGCAAGCGCGGCCATCTGACCGGTACGCAACCGCGTGGCCCTGGAGTAATGGCAATCACCGGCGAGGTGCCGCTGGCCGAACTCGATGGCTACCAGTCGCGTCTGAAATCGCTGACCGGCGGCCAGGGGTCATACAGCATTGCCTTCTCGCACTACGCGCAGGTACCACCGGCGACGCAGCAGCACCTGGCTTCCCAGCACAAGGTCGTCGAGGAGGAGTAAGGGCGCGTACGCCGGCGACGGAGCGGCAGGGCTTGGCCGAGTTCTTCAAGGTTTCCGACTGGTTCATCCCGCTGGCGCGCCGCCTACTGTATTTGTGGGTGCGCACCACCGTCTTTCCGGCAAGCGTTCAGGAACTTGGCCTCGACCCGGGCAAACCGGTCTGTTACGTCCTTCAGGACCGGCATCTCTCGAACCTGCTGGTTCTCTTCGAGGAGTCGAGGCAGGCCGGGTTGCCGCGCGCGGAGGCGCCGATGGCGATCGGCGGACAGCGCTTGCCGCGCTCCTTCTTCTTTCTCAACCGTGACCGCCGCCTGGCCGGCAGGGCACGCGACGGCGGCGCTCACTCCCCCTTGCTGGCGAGCCTGCTCGGCCAGGCGGTCGCCGACCCGCAAGTCGACGTGCAACTGGTGCCTGTCCTCATTCTCTGGGGACGCAGTCCGGACCAGCAGGATTCGATTCTCAAGGCGTTGTTCTCGGAAACCTGGCGACCGCCGGGCGCCTGGCGGCAGTTGCTGGCCATCCTGCTGCACGGCCGGCACGTACTGGTCCGCTACAACGCCCCGATCTCGCTGCGCGAACTGCTGCAGGGAGGGCTGGCCGAGGAGCCGGCGCTACGCAAGCTGTCGCGGGTACTGCGAGTCCATTTCCGCCGCCAGCGGCAGATGGCCATCGGGCCCGACCTCTCACACCGCAACACGCAGGTTAACGCCGTGCTCGCCGGTGAGCAGGTGCGCCTGGCGATCGCCAGCGAGGCAGCGACTCAGGGTATCTCGCCTGCCGAAGCAAGGGCGCGCGCCGCCCGCTTCGCGCTCGAGATCTCTTCCGACTATTCCTACGGTGTCGTGCGCGCGCTCGAACTGTTCCTCAACTGGTTGTGGACGCGCCTGTACGACGGTATCGAGTTGCACAATTTCGACGTCGTGAGTCGCATCGCAGCTGGCCACGAGATCGTCTACGTCCCGTGTCACCGCAGCCATATCGATTACCTGCTGCTCTCGTACATCATCCACCGCCAGGGACTCACGCCGCCACACATCGCTGCTGGCGCCAACCTCAACCTGCCGCTGGTCGGTTCGCTGTTGCGTCGTGGCGGTGCCTTCTTCCTGCGCCGCAGCTTCAAGGGAGAGCCGCTCTACGCGGCGGTTTTCCACGAATACCTGCACCTGATGCTGGCGCGCGGCTTCCCGATCGAGTACTTCATCGAAGGCGGGCGCAGCCGCAGCGGCAGGATGCTGGCGCCAAAAGCCGGCATCCTCGGCATGACAGTGCAAAGCTTCATCCGCGAGCATGTGCGGCCGCTGGTCTTCCTGCCAGTGTACATCGGTTACGAGAAGGTGATGGAGGGACGCACGTATCTCGATGAACTCGCTGGCCAGCCCAAGCAGCGCGAATCGCTATGGGGACTCTTCATGAGCGTGCGCAGCATCAAGCGAGTGTTCGGCAAGGTGCATGTCAACTTCGGCGCACCGCTGGCGCTGGCCGGCTTTCTCGATGTGCAGCAGCCGGGGTGGCGCGACGAACCCGCCGAAACGTTGTCGCACTGGTCACGCCGCGCCACGCGACACGCGGCAGCCGAACTTGCCAAGCGGATCAACGAGGCGGCCGTGCTCAACCCGGTCAATCTGGTCGCGCTCTCGCTGCTGGCCACGCCGAAGCACACCGCCGACGAGCACGCCCTGCAACGGATGATCGAACACTACCAGGCCCTCAGCAGTCTGGCGCCCTACGCGCCCACCACGATCGGCTGCGCGCTCGATCCGCAACAGGTCGTCGGCTACGCCGAGCGGCTGACGCTCGTCGAGCGTTTCCGCGATCCGCTCGGCGATCTGATTCGCGCGCCCCGGGAGCAGGCGCCACTGCTCGCCTACTTCCGCAACAACGTCCTGCACCTCTTTGCCCTGCCGGCGGTGATCGCCTGCCTGGTGAGCCATAACCGCGACCTCGACGCCGCGCGCGTCGCCCAGGCAGTGGCTGGCATCTGCTCCCTGATGCGGGCGGAACTGTTTCTGCGCTGGTCGGGCGACGAGCTTGCCGCAGCCAGCGAAGCCATCATTCGCGTGCTCCTCGCCCGCGCCCTGCTGCGTCACCCGGAAGCAGAAGGCCGGCTGGCCGCCCCCGAACCGATCAGCCAGGAGTTCGTCGAACTGCGCCTGCTCGGCGAAACCATTCGACCGCTGCTCGAACGTCACTTTCTCACCCTGGCGCTCCTCGAGCGGCATGGTTCGGGCCACCTGACTCGCCCGGCGCTGGAGGACAACTGCCATCGGCTGGCACAGCGGCTATCCCTGCTCTACGAGTTCAATACGCCCGAGTTTCCCGAGAAGGTGACCTTCGCGGCGTTCATCGGCAATCTGATCGAAGGCGAATTCCTGCACGAGACCGAGGACGGCCTACTGCACTTCGACGAGCGGCTGTTGACACCGCTGGCGCATTCGGAGCTCGTCCTCTCGGTCGAAGCCAGGCAAGCCATCCGACGGATGGCGCGCGCCGGCGTGGCGGCCTAGCCCCCCCGGCTTGGCGACGAATCGCGGCGAATCGCGACAAATGGCAACGCCGCTTAGACGCGTGCGCCCGGACCGCGCCTGGCGGCCTGCTCAAGGCGCTGCTTCTCGGCGAGCACCTTGTTCGCGTAACCCGTCTCCGGATCGTCGGGCGCGCCACCGTAGTGTTGCAGGCCAGCCGTCAGGCCGCCGCGCCAGCGGATTGCCTCTTCCAGGACATGCACGCCGACCTGGATGTTGGTCACCGGGTCGAGGAAAGGCTGCTCGCCTGCCCCTTGCGGCACTTTGTCCATGTGATAGCCCGGAATCACCTGCATCAGGCCCTTGGCGCCAAAAGCGCTTTCCGCGAACGGGTTGAAGCGCGACTCGATACCGATGATGGCGATGATCAGTAGCGGGTCGACGCGACGCTCGCGACCAACTGTCTGCGCGGCCTCGAAGACCGGAACCAGCGCTTCCGGGGCGACCCGGTAGCGACGCGAAACGAAGTCGAGAACGCGTTGCAGGTGTGGCGGCAGCGCCTCGGGAGCGGCCTTGACCGGCTCCGCCTCGGCCGCTTCGCTGACCGTTGCCACCTCGGCGGCCTGCTGCGCGTCGGTATCGCTACGGCCGCCGAAAAGAGGCTTGACCGCTCCCAGCAGGAGCATCAGGCCAACGATCATCATGCTGTGTTGAATAAAGCTCAAAGTGGCGTCCGTACGACGCCCGGTAATACTCTTTAGCGAGATAGTTGCGGACATGCTCTCTCCTTCACTTTGGTCGTCGCGCCAAGAAAAGACGGCACGACGATGGACGGTTACAGGCGGGTGCAAAGCCTCGAATACGCGGGAGGTACCTACCCTGAGGCCGGAACTCTGTGCGGTCTGGAAACCCACAGGCAGAGCGGCGAGAGTGCAGCAGAATAGCCGGGATTGGCTCGGTTGCTGCACGAGAAACTGCAGTGTATTGATTAATTTGAATTTCGTCAACCCGCCCCGACTGGCCAGGCCGCCAAGCGAAGCTCGCGGGCGCGCCGAACATGCCTTTCGCATTCTCCGGACACGCCCCGCCGGCGCACTCGGCGCCCTCCATCGCCCCGGCCCGAGCCCCTGCCTACGCGGTCGCAAATCGCCGGCGACGGTGCTCAAGGCTCCTTATAATGGCGCTTTGCCGCCCTCGGCGCGGACCCTACTCAGGATAACTGCATGGACGTCATGTCGCTGCTGGCCAGCCCTCAGGCCTGGCTGGCTTTCGCTACCCTTACCGCCCTCGAACTGGTACTCGGGATCGACAACATCATCTTCATTTCGATACTTGTCGATCGCCTGCCGCCAGCGACGCGCGAGAAGGCGCGCAAGCTTGGCCTGTTCCTGGCGATGTTCCTGCGCATCGCGCTGCTCTTGCTGTTGTCGGTAATCGTCGGCGCGACCGCGCCGCTCTTCAGCGCGTTCGGGCAGGCAATCTCGCCGCGCGATCTGATCCTGATTGGCGGCGGGGTCTTTCTGATCTGGAAGAGCACGCAGGAAATCCACCAACTGCTCGAAGGCCAAGAAGGGCACGCATCGACCGCGGTGCGCGCGACCTTCTCGGCGATCATCCTGCAGATCATCGTCATCGACATCGTCTTTTCGCTGGATTCAATCATTACCGCGGTCGGCATGGTCGACGAGGTCGCGGTGATGATCGCGGCTGTCGTCGCCTCGGTTGGCCTGATGATGCTGTTTGCCGCCGCCATCGGGCGCTTCGTTTCCGGACATCCGACGATAAAGATGCTGGCCCTCTCGTTCCTGATGGTCGTCGGTGTGGCACTGGTCGCCGAGGGCTTCGGCCACAAGGTGCCGAAGGGCTACATCTACTTTGCCATGGCCTTCTCGGTCACCGTCGAGATGCTCAACATCCGCCTGCGCCGCAAGTCGGTACCGCCAGTGCATCTGCACCAACCGTACACTCGCCGGGAGTCCGACTGAATGGGTGACTTGGGCATGAGCAAGGGCATCGACGTTCGCGGCCAACCGCTTGCCGGGGGAAAGGAGCCGCTGATCTGTACGCCGCTGGTCGCCCGCGATGAACCGTCCATTCTGCGCGAGGTGGCCGTCGTCTGCGCGAAGTGCCCCGACCTGATCGAATGGCGCGTCGATTTCTTCGCCGGCATCGCCGACAGCGCGCGCGTCGTCGCGCTGGCGAGGGAGATCAGGAAGCAGGCCGGCAGCGTGCCGATCATTTTCACGCGCCGCTCGACGCGCGAGGGCGGCGAGCCGATCGGGATAGAGGAAGAGCAGGTTCTGTCGCTCTACCGGGCCGTGTGCGAGACAGGCTGCGTCGATTTTGTAGACTACGAGATCAACAACGAGCCGCAGCATTTCCAGGCCGCACGGCAGGCTGCGCACCACTCTGGAGCCCAATTGATCGCCTCCTTTCATGACTTCCAGCAGACGCCGCCAGCCGCCGAGATCGTCGCCAAGCTGGTGACGATGGAGGAGGCTGGTGCCGACATCGCCAAGGTGGCGGTCACCCCGCGCGCCATCGACGACGTGCTGACGTTGCTCGGCGCGACACTCGCCGGCAGCCGGCAGCTCAGGCTGCCGATCATCAGCGTGTCGATGGGCCCCTACGGCTCGCTGAGCCGCCTCTTCGGCTGGACCTTCGGCTCGTCGGTGACCTTCGCGGTCGGCGACAAGGCGTCGGCTCCGGGTCAGGTAGCGATCGAGGACCTGCGCATCGTTCTCGACATCCTACGGCGCTCGCTGGCGGGAAAATGACTGCCGATCAAGCGCTGCATGTTGCCGGCGCCCCCTGGACAAGGCTTCCATGGACATCGTCTTACTTCTCTTTCTGATCCTGCTCAACGGCGTTCTCGCCATGTCGGAGATCGCCGTCGTTTCCTCGCGCCAATCGCGCCTGCAGAAGCTGGCTGACGACGGCAACCGGGGGGCGCGCTCGGCGTTGGCGCTTAGCCACGAGCCTTCGATCTTCCTGTCCACCGTCCAGGTCGGCATCACGACGGTAGGCATTCTCAACGGTGCCATCGGGGAAACCGCGCTGGCGGTACCGCTGGCCGAACGGCTGGCGGCATGGCCGCTCCTCGCGCCGCACGCGGAAGGCATCTCCCTGACGGTGGTCGTCGCCGGGTTGACCTATTTCTCGGTAGTCGTCGGCGAACTGGTACCCAAACGCCTCGGCCTGTTGTCACCGGAGCGCGTCGCCTCGGTGATCGCGCCACCGATGAACCTGCTCGCTCGGCTCGCGCGCCCACTGGTCTGGCTGTTGTCGTCGTCGTCGAACCTGTTCCTGCGCCTGCTGGGAGCGCGACGCACCCAGGAGTCTTCGGTAACCGACGACGAGATCAAGGTTCTGATGGGCCAGGGCGCCCAGTCGGGAGTGTTCCACGCCAGCGAGCAGGCCATCGTCGCCAATGTCCTGCGGCTGGACGAGCAGCGTATCAGTGCGATCATGACCCACCGCAAGGACATCTACCTGCTCGACCTGAACGAGAGTGAGGAGGAAATTCGCGAGCGCCTGGCCGAAAGCCCGTACAAACGTGTCGTCGTCTGTCGGGACGGCCCCGACCAGATCGTCGGCGTCCTGCGCACCAGCGATCTTCTCAAGGGGGCTCTCGCCGGCGAGCCTCTGTCGATCGAGCCCTTTGTGCGACCGGCTCTCTACGTGCCGGCCGGCGTAACGACGACGCAGTTGCTGGAAACCTTCCGCAGGGCTCGCCAACAATGCGCGCTGATGGTCGACGAATACGGCGAACTACAGGGCCTGGTGACACTCAGCGACGTGCTGACAGCGATAGTCGGCGACCTGCCGACCTCGGAGACGCCCGAGGAACAGGATATCGTCATCCGCGAGGATGGCTCGTGGCTGGTCGATGGCAGCGTCCCGGTTGAACGCGTCAAAGGGTTTCTCACGATCAGTGGCGACTGGCCCGGGGAGGACGAGAACGCGTTCAACACCCTGGGCGGCTTCATCATGTATGCCCTCGGACGCATACCGTCGGCGTCGGATCACTTCGAGTTGGCGGACTGGCGTTTCGAGGTGGTCGACATGGACGGCAATCGCGTAGACAAGGTCCTCATCGCCAAACGGGAACACGGTTCGGAAACAGCGGCGTCGGCACACGTTTCCGCCCGCTGATCCGGGTCAGCACGTCTGCATCGCCCTCGTCCACTTCCCGGGGACCACCATACCGGTCAGCGGCGACGAAGGAGACACCCGTACACTGCCACATTGACGACGATCACCACAGCCGCCAGGCCGTACTGGATCTCGCGCGTCAGCCCGACCGGGTAAAGGATCGGCAAGAGATAGTGGTCGATGAAGCTGCCCGCATAACCAGCCTCGCCAGCAGCCTGCCGGAAGCGGTTCTCGAGCGGCGTCAGCGGGCAGATCCAGCCACTCAGTTCTATGGCGGCGCCCCAGCAAGCGGCGGGCAGGTGCACCCATGCCAGCCTTGGCCAGCGCCGCGCCAGGACGCCGCCAAGAACGACGAACGCGATGAACAGGAAGTGCAGCACGACGATGCCGTCGGCCAGGAGGCGGTTGACCATGCTGACCTCAGAACCCTTCGTTGAAACCGCGGATCTGCCGTCTGGCCTTCTTGGTCGGCCGGCCGCGCAGGTCGCTGCCGGGCACTGGCGCGAGCAAGCGTGTTTCCCGCTGCGTGGCGCGCCGCTCGCTGCTGGCGCGCGTCTCTTCGTAAAGTTGCTGCGCTTCGACTGCCGGGCGCCGCTGTTCATTGAGGCCGCGGACGACGACGCTCCAGATGGTGTCGCCGATGGCGATCTCGAGGCTGTCGCCGCAACGCAGGTCGCGCGCGGGCTTGACGGGATGGCCAGCGAGCCTGACGTGGCCGGCGGCGATCGCCTGTGCCGCCAGCGAGCGCGTCTTGTAGAAGCGTGCCGTCCACAGCCATTTGTCGATCCGTATGTACTCAATGGCCGGGTGCCCGGAAGTCGTCATCGTCACTCTCTGCTGGGCCGTTTGCCGAGTTTTCGCTGCAGCGTCCGGCGGTGCATTTTCAGGGCCCGGGCGGTCGCCGAGACATTCCCCTGGTGCTCGCCCAGGATCCGCTGGATGTGTTCCCATTCGAGGCGGTCGATGGACAGCGGTGAGTCGGCAACCGCCATCGCCGCGTCGCCCTCGCTGCTCTTGTTGAGTGCCGCGACGATTTCGTCCGCGTCGCACGGTTTGGCGAGGTAATGGACGGCACCGAGCTTGATCGCCTCGATCGCCGTGGCGATGCTCGCGTAACCCGTCAGCATGACGATGCGCGTGTTGGGGTCGAGTTCCATCAGCTTGTCGATCAGCCGCAGACCGGATTCCCCGGGCATCTTGAGGTCGACCACCGCATATTCGGGAGCCTGCGCCTGGGCTTTCACGAGCGCCGCTTCGACACTGGCGGCGACGCTCACCGCGTAGCCGCGACGCTCGAGAGCGCGCGCGAGGACGCGTCGGAACGCGTCGTCGTCATCGACCAGCAGTAGCGTCGAACGTTCGTCGTCAGGCTGTTTCAGGTTTCGCTCAGGCATCGGCTTCAGGCTTTCAGTCGGGACATTGGCAGGGTGACGCGAGTACAGGCACCCCCACGCCGGTCGGTGCGGTTGAAGAGTTCGACCTTGCCGCCGAAGCGCTCGACGGTCGCGTTGGAAAGAAACAGGCCGATACCGATGCCGCCGGGCCGCTCCGGGGTGATGGCCTTGGTACTGAAGTACATGTCGCCAAGACGCTCCGCGGCGTCGACGTTGAGCCCCGGGCCGCAGTCGAGAATTTCGATGCGGCAGGTTTCGCCATCCCAGTTGGCGGCGAAACGGAGTGCTTCCTGGCTGGCGCCGTTGGCATCGGCGGCATTGTCGAGCAGGTTGAGGATGGCCTGTTCGAGAGTGCGGTCGGCGGCGATCAGGGGTGCCGGCTGTGTGCCTTGCAGCGCGACGCTGAGCAGGGCGTGCGGGCGGATGATCTGCCATTCGTCGAGCAGGCGATGCAGGTAGGCGTCGAGCGTCATCGAGCGCAAGCTCTCGTCGCGGCTCTGCCCGGTCGAGGCCAGGATCTGCGAAATCGTCTGCTTGCAGCGATCGACCTGTTCGCGCAGCAGCGTCAAGTCTTCCCGGATCTCGGGGTCGTTCTCATGGCTCAGTTGCAGCTCGCGGATGACGATTGCCATCGTCCCCAGCGGCGTTCCCAACTGGTGGGCAGCTCCGGCCGCGAGCGTGCCGAGTGCGAGGATCTGTTCGTTGCGCAAGGTGGCCTCGCGGGCCGCGGCCAGTTGGCGCTCGCGGTCCTTGAGGGCGGCGGCCATGCGGGTCAGGAAGAAAACGACGACGCCGACGCTGATCACGAAGTTGAGCCACATGCCGAGAACGTGCAGGGCAAAGCTGTTGCTGTGCCCCGCGTGTTCACCGCCAGCGGTGGCGCGTGCGAGCAGGGCGTCGAGTTCTGCCAGATCGCCTCGCGGTGACGGCAGCGGCAGGTTCCAGAAGATCAGCGAGGTGTACGCAGCCAGGGTGATTGCGGCCATCGCCCAGGCGTGCCGGGCCGGCAGCATCGCGGCGGCAAGCGTTGGCGGCAGCAGGAACAGCGAGACGAAGGGATTCGCCGACCCGCCTGCGAAGTAGAGCAGCAGGCCGAGGATCCCGGCGTCGAATGCGAGGTGGAGGAGGATTTCGTTCTCGCTGACCGGTGCCCCCTTGTCGAGTCGCCACTGGGTGATCAGATTGACCGCGGCAAGCAGCGCAATGAGCGCGCTCATCGGCACTACCTCGAGCGGGATACCGAGCCAGGTGACCGCCAGAACCAGCACGATCGCCTGCATCAGCACTTCGATCCGGCGCAGCATTACCAGGCGCACCAGCGGGTTGGCTGTGCCTGTGAGAAAAAACGGAGGCTGGCGGTGATTGGCTGGAGGCATTTGTCGATGCAGTACCGGGCGGCACTCGTGGGCGAATTCTACGCCCTGGGCGCGGCGCTGGTTCGCGTGCGGCAATCTGTCGCATCTCGCCGCGGGGGATCGAAAGGCCGCGCGAGGGCACGAATCTCGGCGTTGCTGGCGCCCCTGCGGGTGCGTACTTGTGGCGTCGGCGCTGGTCGGCAAGCGCGGGATTCGGCACCCCGCGTGCGCAAAGCCGACCCAGATCTGCCGGAAAGCAGTATATTCGCCAGCCGATGGACAACAAACCTACTTCCTCTGGCGGCAAACCGGCCGTCGTGCTTCTTTCCGGTGGGCTCGACTCGGCCACGACGCTGGCCATCGCGCGCGCCGACGGTTTCGCCTGCCATTGTCTGTCGATCGATTACGGCCAGCGTCATCGCGCCGAACTGGCGGCCGCGGCACTGCTGGCCGAGGCGCTGGGCGCGCGTGAGCATCGTCAGCTGCGCCTGACGCTGGAGGTCTTCGGCGGCTCGGCATTGACCGACGAGCGGATCGCCGTTCCCGTTGATGGTGTGCACTCGGGGATTCCGATCACCTACGTGCCGGCGCGCAACACCGTCATGCTCTCGCTGGCGCTGGCCTGGGCCGAGGTGCTGGGCAGCCGCGACATCTTTGTCGGCGTCAACGCCGTGGACTACTCGGGATATCCCGACTGTCGGCCCGAGTACATCGCGGCCTACGAGAAAATGGCCAACCTGGCTACCCGGGCTGCGGTGCAAGGCGCCAGCCTGACGATCCATGCGCCGCTGATGGGTCTGGGCAAGGCGGAGATCATCCAGCGCGGAATCACCCTCGGCGTGGATTACGGCCTCACCGTTTCGTGCTATCAGGCCGATCGGGATGGGCGAGCCTGCGGGGTGTGCGATTCGTGTCGATTGCGCCGCGCCGGCTTCAGCGCTGCCGGCATGGCGGACCCCACGCGCTACGCTGGTTGACGAACCGGCCACCGGTGGCCATGGCCTTTTGCGGCGTGCTTGCTCGCCCCCGGAAAGGTGTAGTCATCAGCATCGATGGACGAGGACGGGTGTTCGACAACATCCTCGTCGAGCGGCTTTGGCGGAACGTCAAGCATGCGGACGTGTATCTGAATCGAGTCTTGTCTTGACTTCGGGGGCCACTTTACACTCTGGCTTCGCGCCTCTTCCGATGCGCGTCGACCACGCTCGTTAGATCAACCCACTCGCTTTCGCCTTCTATGCCCTGCAGACGTTTGAGGTTGCGAGCACGTTCGTACTTGCGTAGCGGTCGGTCAACGATCCTGGCATCGGAGATGTCGATCAAACCAAACTCGTGATCCGGCGTGTACACCACGTTGCCAAGATGCAACGAACGGAAATACACGCCGCTGTCGTGTAGGCTGACGACGAAACGAGTGAACGCCTCTTTGAGCTCTTGCTCGATGCCTGCATCGAGCGCTTCCCGCCGGATCTCGCGCAGCGTCCTGCCGGGCAGCGGTTGGTAGCGAACGGCATCGCGCTCGATCGATGGAATCCGGAATAGATCCAGGATCTCCGGAACCCGGATGCCCAGTCTACGCAGAGACGCCGCATTGTCGGCAAAGCGTTTTGCATAGGGATACCATGCCGCGGATGACAGCCACCGCTTGCGCCTGAACAACTTGACTATCGTTCCGTCAGCCAGCAGCAACACTTTGTCGCCATAACTGTCGGCCTCAAGTACGCTCGCCCCGGAACGCATGTTCACGAAGGCATCGTTGTCGAGTTTTTTCACGCTGTCGCCCCGTCGAGAAAGCACCGAGTTTACCTTGTCACCGCACTGGGCGGCACAACCCGGCAGCCGCCTTGGTGTCAGCCTTCGCGCCATCCGCAGCAGGGCAGCGGAGCGGCATCATGCCGCGAACCACACCGGTAACCGAAATAGCTCTTAGAATGCTGCCTTTTCGCTCCTCTTCTACTTCCGTCGATGAACTTCATACATGCCCTGCGCGCCGCCTGGCGTGGTCGAAACAGCCTTCTTTGCGTGGGCCTTGATCCTGACCCCGCGCGCTTCCCTGCTCACCTGCAGCAATCGCCGAATGCCATTCTTGACTTCTGCCGCACCATCGTCGATGCCACCGCTGATCTTGTCTGCTGCTTCAAGCCACAGATCGCGTACTTCGCCGCGCACCGCGCCGAGGACCAACTGGAAGCACTGATCGATCACATCCACCAACGGCACCCAGCGACACCGGTGATTCTCGATGCCAAGCGTGGTGACATAGGCAGCACGGCCGAACAGTACGCCATCGAGGCTTTCGAACGTTTCAAGGCGGATGCGATCACGGTCAATCCCTACCTCGGACGCGACTCTGTCGAGCCCTATCTGGCTTACCAAGACAAGGGCATCATCCTGCTTTGCCGCACATCGAACCCGGGCGGCAATGACCTACAGTTTCTCGATGTCGGTGGGGAGAAGCTTTACGAACGGGTTGCTCGCCTGGTTAACGAGGAATGGAACCAGAACGGCCAATGCGCTTTGGTCGTTGGTGCCACCTATCCCAATGAAATCGCTCGTGTTCGCGGCTTGACCGGCGAGATGCCGCTGCTCGTACCGGGTATCGGCGCCCAGGGTGGCGACATCGAAAGCACCGTGCGCGCCGGATGCACGTCCGCCGGCTACGGCCTGATGATCAATTCTTCGCGCGCCATCCTCTACGCCGGTAGTGGCGAGGACTACGCAGACGCTGCACGCCGTGTCGCCCTCGCGACACGAGCGGACATCAACCGATATCGACCACTCGTCTGACAGGGTGCCGCGTCAGACGTCGATGTTGCGGGCGGCCAGGGCGTTGGTTTCGATGAAATTGCGGCGCGGCTCGACCAGCTCACCCATCAGGGTCGTAAAGATCTCGTCGGCACCGATCGCGTCTTCGATTTGTACCTTCAGAAGACGCCGCACCTTTGGGTCCATCGTGGTCTCCCAGAGTTGCTCCGGGTTCATCTCGCCGAGACCCTTGTAGCGCTGCTTGCTGACGCTGCGCTCCACTTCGCTGAGCAACCACTGCATCGTTTCGGCGAAGCTGCTGACCGCCTGTTTCTTCTCGGCACGCACGACGACACCGCCCGGACCAAACAGACCCGCCAGCATCTCCGCCGTCTTGCGGAGTTGAGCATAGTCGCCGCTGACCAGAAGATCGTCATCAATAACCCCCAGCTTGAGATTTCCATGCAGTATCTTCTCAAGCCTCAGCTGCCAGCGCTCCTGTGCGGTATCGAAGCGCGCCACGATATTGATGTCGAGCTTGCTGCCCACCGCTTTCATCAAGGCGTCGGCGCTTGCCATCGCCGACGCTTCATCGGCCAGGTCAATCGCCAGATTGGCGTCGATCAGCGCATGCAGAACTTCCGGATTGATCAGGTGCGAGAGGCGATTGATCACCGCCTCGGCCAGGAGGTACTGGCGAGCCAGTTGTTCCAGCGTCGACCCGGAGATCTCCGGCGCACCCGCAACGGGAATCAGCACTGCACCCTCGAGGGCCAGCGTCAAGAGGAACTGCTTGAGCGCCTGATCGTCCTTGATGTAGCGCTCGGTCTTTCCGTGCTTGACCTTGTAGAGCGGTGGCTGAGCGATATAGATGTGACCGCTTTCGACCAACTCCGGCATCTGGCGATAGAAGAAAGTCAGCAGCAGGGTACGTATGTGCGCACCATCGACATCGGCATCGGTCATGATGATCAGTCGGTGGTAGCGCAGCTTCTCCGGCTTGTATTCATCCTTGCCGATGCCGGTCCCCAGCGCGGTGATCAGCGTTGCGATCTCCTGCGAGGAAATCAGCTTGTCGAAACGTGCTTTCTCGACATTCAGAATCTTGCCCTTGAGCGGTAGAATTGCCTGAAACTTGCGGTCCCGACCCTGCTTCGCCGAGCCGCCCGCCGAGTCACCCTCGACCAGATAGAGTTCGCAAAGCGCCGGATCCTTTTCCTGGCAATCGGCAAGCTTGCCGGGCAGCCCGACACCGTCGAGCAGACCCTTCCGACGCGTCATCTCTCTCGCCTTGCGCGCTGCATCCCGGGCACGCGCCGCTTCGATGATCTTGCCGGTAATTACCTTGGCATCGACTGGACGCTCCTGAAGATACTCGCTGAGTTTCGCCGCGACGACCTCTTCAACCGCCGGACGGGCCTCCGACGAGACCAGCTTCATCTTGGTCTGCGAAGCAAACTTCGGGTCCGGCATCTTCACTGACAGCACGCAGGCCAGACCTTCGCGCATATCATCACCAGTAATATCGACTTTCGCCTTCTTGGCGATTTCGTTTTCTTCGATGTAGCGGTTGATTACCCGCGTCATCGCCGCACGCAGGCCGGTCATGTGAGTTCCACCGTCGGCTTGCGGAATGTTGTTCGTGAAGCACAGCACCTGCTCGGCATAGCTGTCGTTCCACTGCATCGCCACTTCGACGCTGATCACCCCATTACCCCCCGCCGAGTCGCCGCTGGCATAAAAGATATTCGGGTGAAGAACCGACTTGGTTCGGTTTATGTACTCGACAAAACCTCTGACACCCCCGAGGAAGGCGAAATCCTCCTCCTTGCCGGTGCGCTGGTCGTTGAGGCGGATCTTGACTCCATTGTTCAGGAACGAGAGTTCGCGCAGGCGCTTGGCGATGATCTCGTAGTGGAACTCGATCTGGCCAAATATTTCCTCGTCGGCCATGAAGTGCAGCTCCGTCCCACGCTTCTCGGTTGCTGCGACGACCCGCAGCGGCGAGACCTCGACACCCTTCTGCACTTCGAGCAAGCGGTCTACGACGGTGCCTCTGTTGAACTCCAGCAAGTACTTCTTGCCTTCGCGGCGAATGATCAGGCGCAACCACCTGGACAGCGCGTTGACGCACGACACGCCAACACCATGCAGACCACCCGACACCTTGTACGAATTTTGATTGAACTTGCCGCCGGCGTGCAGCACGCACATCACTATCTCGGCGGCAGATCGCCGTGGTTCGTGCTTGTCGTCGAACTTGATGCCAGTCGGTATGCCACGACCGTTGTCGGTCACGGAGATCGAATTGTCGGCGTGAATGGTGATGACTATCTCGTCACAGTGGCCGGCCAGGGCTTCGTCGATGGCATTATCGACGACTTCGAAAACCATGTGGTGCAAGCCCGTGCCGTCCGACGTGTCGCCGATGTACATTCCAGGACGCTTGCGAACCGCCTCCAGACCCTCGAGTTGCTGAATGCTCGACTCGTCGTAGGCGGACTCTTCGTTCTCTTCAATCATTGTCAATCCAGTGTGTATTTCCTGTTGAATCCGTGTCGCCGACGCGCCACCCCAAGTCACTTCTAGATGCGCATCGGCATGACCACATACTTGAATCGGTCATTGCCGGGGATCGTCAGCAGGGCGCTTGAATTCGCGTCGTTGAATCCCCACTCGATAGTGTCGTCCACCGTGTTGTTCAGGACATCCAGCAGATAGGCAACGTTGAAGCCGACGTCGAGCGGTTCACCGTTGTACTCGACTTCGATCTCCTCCTGCGCTTCTTCCTGCTCGGCATTCGCCGCCATGATCTTCAGGCTGCCTGCCGAAAGGATCAGGCGAACGCCGCGAAACTTCTCGTTGGTCAGAATCGCGGCGCGGATCATCGACTGCAACAGCAGGCCGCGACTGACAGACACAACATTTCTGAGGGTTGCCGGAATCACCCTCTCGTAATCGGGAAACCGCCCGTCGATCAGCTTGGATACCAGACTGACATGCCCGAACTGGAAGCGAATCTGAGTCGCCAGCATTTCAATCGACAGCGGCTCGTCGGTGTCGGTGAGCAATCGACTGAGTTCGAGGACCGTCTTGCGAGGGACAATCAGTTCCTGGCGGGCCGCGCCCGGCTCGCGTGGAGCTTGCGCTGCGTCATCGAGAGGCATGCTTGAATAGGCAAGCCGGTGGCCGTCAGTTGCAACCGCCCGTAGTTCGCTTCCGTCAACGATCAGCAACAGCCCATTGAGATAGTAGCGCACGTCCTGAGCGGCCATCGAATACTGCGTCTGCGCAAGCAGGTGGCGGAACTGCTTCTGCGACACCGTGAACTTCTTGGTCTCTCCTTCGGACAGTGCCATGCAGGGAAAGTCGTCAGCCGGCAGCGTCTGCAGGCTGAAACGACTCTTGCCTGCCGTCAGCTGCAGTCGTTTATCGTCGAGAATAAGGCTGACATCGGCACTCTCCGGCAAGGAACGAAGGATTTCCTGCAGCTTCCGCGCGCCCACCGTCACCGCCCCATCGCCCTCACCGACAGCTCCCGTGCTCCAGGTTGTAATCTGAATCTCGATGTCCGTCGCGAGAAGCGTCAGTACGTCCCCTCTCTTCTCGAGCAGCACATTGGAAAGAATCGGCAGTGTGTGACGCCTCTCGACGATTCCCGAAACTGCTTGCAGGGGTCCCAGCAGAGTGTCACGCCGTGTTTTGATAAGAAGCATATCTATAGATCCTATAAAGACAATTGTCGGGACAAATCTGTTGATATTGGCAATTTCTCTTTACACTTCAATGAATTACATTCAATGTTCGGTCTGTACAAGAGCGGTATGGCGCTGTGGATAGAAACTGACAACTTGTCCACAACACCCTTCTGCCGACCTTCTCCACCAGTTGTCCAGCCCTTTCCCACGGACTTCTACACGCTGTTCAGCCCTTCAGTACCTGTAGCAGAACATGCACGTCGTGGTTCAGCTCGTTGTCCTTGGCACGCAGATCGTCGATGGTTCGTACTGCGTGCAGCACGGTGGTATGGTCACGCCCGCCAAACGCCTCACCGATCGACGGATAGCTCTGCGAGGTCAGATTCTTGGTCAGCCACATGGCGATTTGCCGGGGTCGAACGATGACCCGTGTTCGCTTCTTGGAGAACAGGTCGGCAACCTTGATCTTGAAGTAATCTGCTACCGTCTTCTGGATGTTGTCCACGGTGATCTGCCGATTCACGGAGCCAATTACGTCCTTGAGTGCCTCTTTGGCCAGGTCCAGAGCAATCTCTCGGCCATGAAAAGCCGAGTACGCGAGAACCTTCTTGAGAGCGCCTTCCAGCTCGCGAACGTTCGAACGTAGATGCTTGGCCACATAGAAAGCCACCTCGTCGTCGAGAAGCACGCCTTCGAGTTCCGCCTTCTTCTTGAGGATCGCCACCCGCATTTCGGTTTCCGGAGGTTCGATCTGCACCGTCAGCCCCCAGTCGAAGCGGGTGACCAGACGATCCTCAAGCCCGGATATGTTCTTCGGATAGGTATCGGAACTTATCACCAGTTGTTTCTTGGCTTCGCTCAAGGCATTGAAAACGAAAAAAAACTCTTCCTGTGTTCGGTTCTTGCCATTGAAGAAATGCACATCGTCGAGGAGTAGCACATCGAGCGAGCGATAGTAGCGCTTGAAGACGTCAAAGGACTTCTGCTGATAGGCGCGGACCACATCGGAGTAGTAGTCCTCGGCGTGCACATACCGCACGATCCTGTCGGGGAAACACTCGAGGATGTGATTGCCGATGGCATGGATCAGGTGCGTCTTGCCGAGACCTGCCCCACCGTAGATGAACAACGGGTTATAGGTCGCTTCGCCAGGGCTGATCGCCACCTGTCGGGAAGCGGCGCGGGCCAGGTCGTTGGCCTTTCCCACGATAAGGTTTTCGAAAGTGAATGTGGGAATCAGCCGCGTCTTCTCGTAACTCGGTCTGTCGCGGTCCACCAGCGAGCCATTCTTCAGCAAGGACGTGTGCCGGTTAACCGCATTCACCTTGGCCGCCGTTTTCCCATCCCCGGATGGGCTGTCCTTGCTCGGTGAATCCGGAGCAAGGTCCTTTGGCGGTGCGGCGCGCCCACCCAGCGTCAACGTGATACCGACGGGCGCTGCAAAGTACTCGCTCCCCAACTCTTCAATCCGCGCCAGATAGCGTTCCTTCACCCATTTGAGGATGAAACCGTTTGGCGCCAGCAGGCGCAAGCCACGCGCAAAATCCTCCTCGCCTTCGAGACGAAGGGGCCGGATCCAGGTATTGAACTGCTGAGGGGGAAGTTCCTGTTCGAACTGGCTCAGACACGAGGACCAGAAACTACTCATCACGGGTCATGGGATGCAATCCTGAAGTGGCGTACTCGCAACGGCTCGCTAGCCAGAGTAAAATTTTTATTAAAATCAACGGCATAAAACATTGTCTCGACGACTCCAGCGCAATGAGCGACGCGTTGGAAAGGAAGAGCCATCGCCGGTCCAAAGGCAAGCCAGTGCCTTGTTGCGAGCGTTTCAAGAGCGAATTCTAACCCGTCGGCGGAAAGTTATCCACAGCGGCAGCAAAAATATGGCCTTGACAAAGTGGTGGCAACGGTTGTCTAATCGCATGTTCTTTTTGCCGTGACTTCAAGGGTTTAACCATGAAACGTACCTATCAACCGTCGGTTGTCCGCCGCAAGCGCACCCACGGCTTCCTCGTTCGTATGTCTACCCGTGGGGGCCGCGCTGTCATCCGTGCTCGCCGCGCTAAAGGCCGTCACCGCCTGGCTGTTTGAGCGACAGAGCTGATACCGCCGGGGATCTTGCGCCAGCCGCCGCCGCCTTTCCGAAGCACTACCGCCTTCTGAAAACGGATGAATTTTCATCCGTTTTTGGTTTCCGCAGGGCGCTGAGAAGTCGTCATTTCCTGCTACATTACCGTCGAAGGGACAGCACGGAAGCGCCGGGGGCCCGCCTTGGTCTGGTGGTTGCCAAACGTTTTCTGCGTCGTTCGGTTGATCGAAACCTTGTTCGGCGACTGGTCAGGGAGCGCTTTCGGCTCCTTCGCGCTCGCCTTCGCTCGTGCGACCTGGTGATGCGTCTGGCGGTCAAGCCCTTGCCTCTGGACCGGCGCGATTTGGCGCACGAGATCGAGGGTCTGCTCAGCAAGATGATGTCAACCGACCGGTGATGCGATGAAACAGTTGTTGCTGGCGCTGCTGGGCTTCTACCGATACGCGATCAGTCCCATGCTCGGGCGCCGCTGCCGTTTCTTTCCCAGTTGTTCCGAGTACGCTGCCGAAGCGGTGGAGAAACACGGGGCCGTTAGAGGAAGCTGTCTGAGCGTGCGCCGATTGTTCCGTTGTCACCCGTGGAACCCGGGTGGCTTTGACCCCGTACCCTGAACACAAAACGAATCGTATAGGCTTTCATGGACAATCGACGCCTGCTCCTGTTGCTGGTTTTTTCCTTCTCCCTGGTCATGCTGTGGGATGCCTGGCAGAAGTACAACCAGCCGAAGCCAGCAGCTACTGCCGCCGTCAGTACGCCGCAAGCGCCTGCGCCCCAGCTGTCGACAAACCTGCACGCGCCGCTGCCGGTGCTACCCGACACGGCTGCGGTGAGGGCTCCCGACAAGGCCGAAACGTTCACCGTCAAGACCGACCTCTTCGTCGCGCATATTTCGCGGATCGGTGGTGACATCGTCCGCCTCGAGTTGAACGACTACAAGGACAGCACGAACAAGCAGAAGGACTTCGCGCTTTTCGAGGCCAAGCACCAATACGTCGCGCAGAGCGGCCTTATTGGTGAGGGACTGCCGAACCACAAGACGAGCTTTTCGGCCGTCGCTGGCAGCGCGGAACTGGGCGCCGATGCCAAGACCGTCGTGCTGCGCCTGGAGGCCCCGGCGGGCGGGGGCCTGAAGGTCGCCAAGACCTACACTTTTACGCGTGGCAGCTACCTGATCGACGTCGCGCATGAAATCGACAACGGCAGCGACAAGGAAGTCCTGGCGCATGCCTACTACCAGTTGCAGCGCGACACCAAGGCGCCGGATGGCGAAAGTTCCATGGTGTCTACCTATACTGGCCCAGCCGTTTACACGAACCAGGACAAGTATCAGAAAGTCGACTTCGCCGACATCGAGAAGGGCAAGGCCAAGTTCGCGACCAGGGCGGACGACGGCTGGATAGCGATGGTTCAGCATTATTTTGTCGCGGCGTGGATCCCTGCCACCGGCTTGCCGCGCGAGTTCTACATGCGCAAGCTCGAAGGTGGCGTGAATCCAGCCGTCGCCGTAGGCGTCATCGTTCCGGCACCCGTCGCCGCGCCCGGCGCCAAGGTGACTTTCTCGGTGCCCGTCTATGCGGGCCCGCAGATTCAGGCGACGCTCGAACAACTCGCCAAGCCGGAGGCCGACGGCGGAATCGGCGCGCAAGGCCTGCCACTGGTCGTCGACTACGGCTGGCTGACGATCGTTGCGGCACCGATCTTCTGGTGTCTCGAGGCGATTCACACGGTCGTCGGCAACTGGGGCTGGGCGATCGTCCTGCTGACCATAGGCATCAAGCTGTTGTTCTTCCCGCTGTCGGCGGCCAGCTACAAGTCAATGGCCAAGATGCGAACGGTTACGCCGCGTCTGATGGCGCTCAAGGAACGCTACGGTGACGACCGCCAGAAGCTGAACCAGGAGATGATGGCACTCTACAAACGGGAAAAGATCAACCCGCTCGGTGGCTGCCTGCCGATCGCCGTTCAGATCCCCGTTTTCATTGCACTCTACTGGGCGTTGCTGGGTGCCGTCGAGATTCGCGATGCTCCGTGGATCCTCTGGATAACCGACCTGTCGGCGCAGGATCCGTACTATGTCCTGCCGGTGATCATGGTCGTGACGATGCTGATCCAGACCAAGCTCAATCCGACTCCACCCGACCCGATCCAGGCCAAGGTGATGATGATGATGCCCTTCATCTTTGGCGCGATGTTCTTCTTCTTTCCGGCCGGTCTGGTGCTTTACTGGGTGGTCAATAACGTCCTGTCGATTGCTCAGCAATGGCAGATCACGCGGATGATCGAAGGTGGCGCAAAGGCCGCCAACGACAGTAAAGCCTGAGTCAGGCGAGAACGCAGCAACGATAGCCGCCATCGCGACCGCTCCCGGTCGCGGTGGCATAGGCGTCATTCGCGTCGCCGGCGCGAGCCTGCTTGAATTCGCTGAAGCCCTGAGCGGCAGGCGACCGCTCGCTCGCCGCGCGACCCTCTGCGAGTTCCGGGCGGCCGACCACGTAGTCATCGACACCGGCCTGCTCCTGTATTTTCCCGCCCCGCACTCCTTCACCGGCGACGACGTGCTCGAACTGCACGGGCATGGTGGTCCCGTGGTCATGCAGATGCTGCTCGTGCGCTGCCTGGAACTTGGCGCACGCTTGGCCGACCCCGGCGAGTTCACGCGCCGCGCCTACCTCAACGGCAAGCTCGATCTGGCGCAGGCGGAGGCAGTCATCGACCTGATCGATGCCGCGACGGCGGCGGCGGCGCGTAGCGCGGTACGTTCGCTGCAAGGCGAGTTTTCCGGGGAAGTGCGCGTGCTCCTCGACCAGTTGATCGAGCTGCGGGCGTTGGTCGAAGCCACCCTCGATTTCCCGGATGAGGACGTAGACTTTCTCGAAGCGGCCGACGCATTTGGCCGCCTTGACCGGTTGGAGCAACGCCTGACTCGGGTTTTCGAGCGCGCACGGCAAGGGCGACTGCTGCAAGGCGGACTGCATGTCGTGCTGGTCGGCAAGCCCAACGTGGGCAAGTCCAGCCTTCTCAATCGGCTGGCCGGCGACGAAGTGGCGATCGTCACGCCGCTTCCGGGCACGACCCGCGATCTGGTACGCAGCACGCTGCAGGTCGAAGGCATACCGCTGCACGTCATCGATACCGCGGGACTGCGCGACACCGAAGACCAGATCGAAAGGCTGGGAATCGAACGCACCTGGCGCGAAATCGAGCGCGCCGATGTCGTCGTCTTGCTGGTTGATGCGCGGACCGGCGTCGGCGACGCCGAGCGAGTGATCCTCGCCAAGTTTCCGGCCAAACTGGCGCGAGTGTTCGTCTATAACAAGATCGATCTGACCTCACGGGCGGCGGAACGCCGCGAAGAAGCCGACGGCGTGGCGATAATGCTATCGGCGAGGTCAGGTGAAGGCAGCGAGCTATTGCGGCAAGAGTTGCTGCGCATTGCCGGCTGGCATCCTGCCGAGGACGTCTTCATTGCTCGCGAGCGGCATCTGCACGCCCTGGCGGAAACCCGCCAGAACATCGACGCCGCTCGGCGGCAATTGCCGAGCCTGGAACTTTTCGCCGAAGAACTCAGGCTGGCCCAGTTGGCATTGAGCAGGATTACCGGCGAATACAGCGCCGATGATCTGCTCGGCGAGATTTTTGGGCGCTTCTGCATTGGCAAATAGCGACTGCTCGGCCATACTCGACGAAGTCCGCAGCCGCGACGATGAACAGGGGATCGACAATGAACTGGGACCCGGACCAATACCTGAAATTCCTCGACGCTCGGCAACGGCCGGCACTCGATCTACTCGCGAGGCTTGTCGGCCAGCCGGCGAACAACATCGTCGACCTGGGTTGCGGCGCCGGTAATGTTACCCGCCTGCTTGCCGGACAGTGGCCACAGGCACGGATTACCGGAATCGACAGCGATTCGGCAATGCTCGACAAGGCGGCCAGCAGCTTGTCGTCGATTACCTGGCAGCAGGCCGACATTGCCGCCTGGCAGGGAGAACAGCCGCTCGACCTCATCTTTTCGAACGCTGCCCTGCATTGGCTTGGCGATCACCAGCATCTCCTGCTTCGACTGGTTGAGCAACTGGCGGTCGGTGGTGTGCTGGCGGTGCAGATGCCAGCCAACTTCGCTGCACCGTCGCACAGGATCCTGCTCGAGTTGGCCGGCGACCCCGGTTGGCAAGCGGCCTTCGACGGCGTCCGCCAAGGCGCTGTTCTGACGGCAGCCGAGTATCACGCGCTGTTGACGCCGCATTGTCGTCACCTGGACGTATGGGAGACGACCTATTTCCAGGTACTTGACGGTGACGACGGGATAGTCGAGTGGATGAAGGGGACGACGCTGGTGCCCTACCTCGCCCGCCTCGACAGGCAGACCGCTGAGCACTTTCTTGCGGCCTATCGGGCCCGGCTGCTCGTCGCCTATCCGCGCCGTGCCGATGGGTGCACGCTTTTCCCCTTCAAGCGGATCTTCTTCGTGGCGCAGCGCTGAGTGCCGATAGCCGGCATCGATCACTCGTTGTTGCTGCTTCTAGCGGTGGCCGCGCTGTTTGCCGGCTTCATCGATTCGGTGGTCGGTGGTGGTGGTCTTGTCCAGATTCCCGCCCTGTTCAATGCGCTACCGCAAGAGAGCCCGGCGACCCTTTTCGGCACCAACAAGTTCTCCAGCATCTTCGGTACCAGCAACGCGGCCTGGAGCTACGCTCGCCGTATCCGGATGCCCTGGCGCACTACGCTGCCGGCCGCCATGGCTGCGTTTGCGTGTTCCTACCTTGGCGCCATGGCGGTTGCCTGGTTGCCGGTCGCCATGCTCAGACCGCTGATCCTGATTTTGCTGATTGGTGCCGCCGCGTATACTTTCGCGCGGCAGGACTTCGGCGCGGTGCACCGACCTCAGCACCGGGGGCGACGCGAGTTCGCGTTCGCCCTCATACTCGGCGGTGCCATCGGTTTCTACGATGGCTTCTTCGGACCGGGAACCGGCAGCTTCCTGATCTTCCTGTTCATCCGTTTTTTTGGTTTCGACTTCCTGCATGCTTCGGCAGCGTCGAAAGTGGTCAACGTCGCGACGAACCTCGCTGCCCTCGGTTTCTTCGTTCCCAACGGCCACATCTTGCCGGTACTCGCCGTTCTGATGGCCACGTGCAACGTCCTCGGTTCCCTGCTGGGCACCCATCTGGCGCTGCGCCACGGTAGCGGCTTCGTCCGCAAGGCCTTTCTTGGCGTCGTCGGCGTGTTTATCCTCAAGTTTGCGTACGACTCGTTCGCCTAAGCGAGGCGGGTGGACCGGCCTCAAACAACCGGCTGGAGTCTCGAACGCTGAACGCCGGATGACGACCGGAAATTTCGTCGCCCGTCCGATGGGTGCGTTCGCGACGCGTGAGACGACCTCAGACGAGGCGGTGCCCATCAGCTTCACGAACCGCCGCAGTGATTGCCTGGTTCACGAAACCGCTCTTGTCTCGTGGGCAATGCGGCCGCACAATGATGGCTTGCCGTTTACCGGCGTCGGTAGTGTCGGCAAGCCGATCAATCAAGCGGGGGAGACCATGAAAACAAGACTATCCATTGCCGGAGTTCTGGCTGTTCTGGCGGCCACCTGTGCTGCAACGGCGCAAGCCGACATCAACGTCGGGGTCACTCTTTCGGCTACCGGTCCGGCGGCGTCGCTGGGCATTCCCGAGAAGAACACGGTTGCGCTCTTGCCGACGACCATAGCCGGCCAGAAGGTCAACTACATCGTCCTCGACGATGCCTCGGACACCACTACCGCGGTCAAGAACGCGCGCAAGCTGATCGCCGAGAACAAGGTGGACGTGATCATCGGCTCGACGACCTCGCCCAATTCGCTGGCGATGATCGACGTTGTCGCGGAAGCCGAGACGCCAATGCTTGCCATGGCCGCGTCGGCCCGCATCATCGATCCGATGGACGCCAAGCGGGCATGGGTGTTCAAGACTCCGCAGAACGATGCCCAGATGGCGACGGCGATCGTCGAGCACATGACCAACAACAACGTCAAGACGGTCGCTTACATCGGCTTTGCCGACGCCTATGGCGAAGGCTGGTGGAACGAGTTTTCGAAGATTGCCGAGGTACGCAAGATCCAGATCGTCGGCAACGAACGCTTCAATCGCACCGATACCTCGGTCACCGGTCAGGTACTCAAGATACTCGCCGCCAAACCGGATGCTGTGCTTGTCGGCGGCGCCGGCACGCCGGCGGCTCTGCCGCAGAAATCACTGAAGGAAAAGGGCTACAAGGGCATCATGTACCAGACGCACGGGGTGGCCAATGCCGACTTCCTGCGGGTCTGCGGCAAGGACTGTGAAGGCACCTTTCTGCCTGCCGGCCCCGTGCTGGTTGCGGCACAGCTACCGAACAGCAACCCGATCAAGAAGGCGGCGCTGGAGTACGTTGACAAGTACGAGGCAGCCCATGGCAAGGGCACGGTTTCGACCTTCGGCGCGCACGCCTGGGACGCCGGCAAGCTGCTCGTCAACGCGGTCCCCGTGGCCCTGAAAAAGGCGCAGCCGGGGACGCCAGAGTTCCGCAAGGCCCTGCGCGACGCCCTCGAGAACACCAAGAACCTGACCGCCGCCCACGGCGTCTTCAACATGAGTCCGCAGGACCATCTCGGCTTCGACCAGCGCTCCCGGGTGATGGTCAAGATCGATGGCGGCAGCTGGAAGCTCGTCCAATAGGATTGCGGCCATCGCCCCTTGTCGCCGCGGTCGACAGTGGAACGTGCCAAGGCCGGCAAGTTCGTGCCGATCGCCGCTGATACCGACGTCTGGCTCTTCGGCTGGGTGCCTCCAGCCGTGAGCCGGCCGGGGTATCGACGGGAACGCTTCTGATGAATCTTCAGATTGCCTTGCTGCTCGGGCAGGACGGCCTGACCAACGGCGCCATCTATGCGTTGCTGGCGTTGGCACTGGTCCTCGTCTTTGCGGTCACGCGCGTGATCTTCATCCCGCAAGGCGAGTTTGTCGCTTTCGGTGCCCTGACCTTGGCCAGTCTGCAAGCGGGCAAGCTGCCGGGAACCATCTGGCTGCTGCTGGCGCTCGGTACGCTGATTGCCGCGATCGAGGGATCGCTGGCCATGCGTCGTCGTCAGTTCAGACGGATTCCCGTGATCCTGTTGGTCAACTGCGGCGTGCCCCTGCTGCTTGCCGGGGGCCTAGCGGCGATTTCCGCAGCTACCCTGCCCTTGCCGGTGCAGGTGCTGCTGGCGTTGCTGTTGGTGGTTCCCCTCGGGCCGATGATCTATCGTCTTGCTTACCAGCCGGTTGCCGAGGCGTCGGTGCTGGTTCTGCTGATCGTCTCGGTGGCGGTGCACGTCACCTTGATCGGCATCGGTCTCCTCTTCTTTGGGGCGGAGGGCTCACGCACGCCGTCTTTCACCGACGTCAGCTTCGAGATCGGCGATACGCTGCTCCAGGGCCAGACACTCCTGGTGGTTGTCGCGAGCGTGGTGCTGATAATCGTGCTCTATCTGTTCTTCGAACGCACCCTCTACGGCAAGGCGCTGCGGGCGACGGCGATGAACCGCACCGGCGCCCGCCTGATGGGCATCTCGGGAACGCTGGCGGGCATGCTCTCGTTCACCCTGGCGGCATCCATAGGCGCGTTCTCAGGAATCCTGATCTCCCCGATCACGACCATCTACTATGACTCGGGTTTCCTGATCGGCCTCAAGGGCTTTGTCGGCGCAATCATCGGCGGTCTCGCCAGCTATCCGGTGGCGGCCGCCGGTGCCATTCTGGTCGGTCTTCTGGAATCGTACTCGTCATTCTGGGCGAGTGCCTTCAAGGAGGTGATCGTCTTTACCTTGATCATCCCGGTGCTGCTCTGGCGGTCGCTGAAGGCGCGGCACGTGGAGGAGGAATGAAGCGCGCTGCGCAGGGCATGCACTTTCTGCTGGTGTTCATGGCGGCCCTGGTGCTTGCGCCGCTGGTCCTCCCCGAATTCTACGTGACGCTGCTCAACTACATCGGCCTCTATGCGATCGTCGCCCTCGGACTCGTCATGCTCACCGGAGTCGGCGGCTTGACCTCGTTTGGTCAGGCGGCTTTCGTCGGTCTTGGCGCCTACACATCGGCCTACCTGACTACGGTGCATGGGGTGTCGCCATGGCTGACGCTGCCGGCCGGGCTTCTGGTCACGGCCGCGGTTGCCGTTTCCCTCGGCCTGGTGACGCTGCGTCTATCCGGTCACTTCCTGCCGCTGGGGACGATCGCCTGGGGAATCAGTCTCTATTACCTCTTCGGCAACCTCGCTGCGCTCGGTGGTCACACCGGTATCACCGGCATCCCGTCGCTTCAGCTCTTCGATCTCGAGCTGAAGTCCGGCCGTGAATTCTTCTACTTGATCTGGGCGGTTCTGCTGCTGATTGTTCTCGCCACGCGCAACCTGTTGGACTCGCGCGAGGGGCGCGCCATCCGCGCTCTGCGCGGGGGCTCGCTGATGGCCGAGGCGATGGGCGTCAACACACCGCGCGCGAAGATCGTCATCTTCACCGTAGCCGCTCTCTACGCCAGTGTCTCCGGTTGGCTGTACGCACACCTGCAACGCTTCGTCAACCCGACGCCCTTCTCCCTCACGCAAGGGATAGAGTACCTGTTCATGGCCGTGGTTGGCGGCGTAGCGCACGTCTGGGGGGCGATCGTCGGCGCTGGCCTGATCACGATTCTCAAGCAGTGGCTGCAGGACTGGTTGCCGAGACTTGTTGGGGAGAGCGGCAACTTCGAGGTCATCGTTTTCGGGCTGCTCATGATCTTCGTGCTCCAGCGCGCCCGTGACGGCGTGTGGCCGATCGTCATGCGCTGGTTTCCAAAGCCGGTGGCGCGAGTGATCGCCCACGACAGTCAGCCGCTGGCACGTCGGTCGCTTCCGGAGTCTGGTTCCCTGCTCCTCGAGGTAAAGGACGCGAGCAAGCGTTTCGGCGGCCTGGTGGCCAACGACAGGGTGAGCTTCACTGTCCGGGCGGGCGAGGTGATGGCGCTGATCGGGCCGAATGGCGCCGGCAAGAGCACGATGTTCAACGGCATTTCCGGCGTCGATCCGCTGAGTTCGGGCGCCGTGACCTTTCGCGGCAAGCGCATCGAGTCCTTGCTGGCGCGAGATATCGCACGCCTCGGCATGAGCCGGACCTTTCAGCACGTCCGTCTGCTGGCCGGAATGAGCGTCATCGAGAACGTCGCCATTGGTGCTCATCTGCGCGGCCGCAAGAGTTTCGTGGCTGCAGCCTGTCGTGCCGATCGCCACGAAGAAGCTCGGCTGTTGCGCGAGGCGGCGGTGCAGATCGAACGCTGTGGTCTCGCCGAGCAGATGTACGAGGCCACCGGTAGTCTGCCGCTCGGCAGGCAGCGCCTTGTCGAGATCGCCCGGGCGCTGGCTGCCGATCCCTGTCTTCTGCTGCTCGATGAGCCGGCTGCCGGACTGCGCTACCTGGAAAAGCAGGCCCTCGCCGATCTGTTGCGCCGTCTGCGAGCGGAAGGAATCGGTATCCTGCTGGTCGAGCATGACATGGATTTCGTGATGGGTCTGGCCGACCGGGTGGTGGTGATGGAGTTTGGCAGGAAACTCGCCGTCGGTCTGCCCGAAGAGATTCAGCGGAATCCGGCGGTGGTTGAAGCCTACCTCGGGGGTGTCGAATGAATGCCCTGGACAACCCGGGTGAAAAGGTCGTCGTGCTCGAGGTAAGCAGCCTGTCGGTCAGCTATGGCAAGGTCGACGCACTGCATGGATTGGCCCTAAAAGTGCACCGTGGGGAGATCGTCACCGTCATTGGCCCGAACGGTGCCGGCAAGACCACCCTGCTTTGTGCCTTGATCGGTCTGCTGCCGGCGCGTGGCGAGATCGTCTATCTTGGCGAACGGCAGGGCTCCGGACGCAGTGTCGAGATGTTGGTGCGCCAGGGAATGACTCTGGTTCCCGAGAAACGAGAACTGTTCGCCGAAATGAGCGTCTGGGACAACCTGCTGCTGGGCGCTTTTGACCGCTATCGGGCGGGGCACCGCGACCAGCTGGAAACCATCGACGAGGTGTTTGACATCTTTCCCCGCCTGATGGAGCGTCGCGAGCAGATGGCCGGCACGCTTTCCGGCGGCGAACGCCAGATGCTCGCGATGGGCCGCGCCCTGATGGCCAAGCCCAGGCTGCTGCTGCTCGACGAACCCAGCCTGGGACTTGCTCCCCTGGTCATCAAGGAGATCTTCCGCACGATCACCCAGCTCAAGAAGCTGGGCGTGGCCATCTTGCTCGTCGAGCAGAATGCTCGCGCTGCACTGCAGGTCGCCGACTACGGCTACGTTCTGGAAACCGGCGAACTCTCACTGGAAGGGCCCAGTCGTCAGCTGCTGACGGATCCCCGGGTCATTGAAAGCTACCTGGGGCTGGGTGGGCGTCACTAACGCTCGAGTTCAGCAGCAGGGTCAGTCGCTCGACATGTAGTGCGCTCTCCGACCCCTCAACGGGCGGCCGCTCCTGCCGCTCGATGTGCAGCGACTGACGCAGATCCGTTCTTCCTCCGGCAGGCGTCCGGTGGTGCAACTCGAGTCCCCAGAGGCTCATCGCCTGGGACACGAGAACGGCTTCGCCGCCGCTGAGGGACCAATCGGCATTGACGATGTCGAGCATGGCGCGCAGCGCCTCCTTCTGCAGTTCAGGCGAGCGAATGTCGCCGAGAAGATGATCGATCACTTCGCGATCGATCTCGATCTGTCCAACATTGGGAGCGCGGGCCGACTGCAGGATGTCGTTGCAGAACTCATGCATGACCTGATCGAAGGTTTCCGGGTCAATGTTCAGATTGTCGAGAATCGAGTGCTTCTGGAGTGCCTGGATCTCGCTGTTGTCCAGCCCACCATCGGCGAGCAGGGCGAGAGATACAACGCGTGCCATGGCTTGGGTGCTGTCCGAGGTGTAGTGACGCATGTGTTTCTCCTGGGGTGGTTGGTACGGGTTCGGTCGGCATCTGTTGCTCGACGAGCGAACTATGCGCACGCAGACGAATTACGTCAAATCATATAAACTTGCTTAACCTATTTGCTGGAGCTTATGGATGCCTCGTCGCCGCATCACCTTCCGCCAACTCGATACTTTTGCGGCCGTGGCCCGGCATGGCAGTTTCACCAAGGCGGCCGAGGCGCTGCACCTGACGCAGCCGGCAGTCTCGCTACAGGTCCGGCAGATCGTCGACAGCGTGGGATTGCCGCTGTTCGCCCAGGAAGGCCGCGAGGTGGCGCTGACCCAGGCCGGGGAGGAGATGCTCAACACCGTACGGCTGCTGGACGACGTCTGGAGCCGCTTCGAATCGGTGATCGATGACCTGAAGGGCTTGCAGCGCGGCCGCCTGCGGGTGGCGCTGGTGAGTACTGCCCGATACTTTCTGCCACGCATGCTGGGGAATTTCTGTCGGCGCTTTCCGGAGATCGACATCGCCATGGAAATCACTGACCGGGATCGCCTTGTCGCGCGCATGCGCGGCAATCAGGACGATCTCTACATCATGCTGTACCCGCCCGAAGAACTCGAGGTCGTCAGCTACCCGTTTCTCGATAACGAACTGGTGGTGATTGCTGCTCTCGGTCACTGGGCCGCGGGACAGTCGTTGGAACTCGCGGCGCTTGCCGGCGAGCGTTTCATTCTCCGTGAAGTGGGCTCCGGTTCCCGCCGCACGATCGACACGCACCTGCAGGCGATCGGGTTGAAACTTGACGTCAAGCTGACGCTCAACAGCAACGAGGCGATCTGCGACCTGGTGGCGAGCGGTATGGGACCGGCAGTGCTCTCTCGGCACGCCTTGCCGGCCGATCCGGCAAGCGGCGGCCTGTGCATTCTCGACATCAACGGCTTTCCGCTGCGCAAACCCTGGCGCGCGGTGCATCTGAAGTCGAAGATCCTGTCCTTGCCGGCGCGCGCGTTTCTCGACCACCTGCTGCTTGACGCCAACTCGCCCCGCTACGGCCAGGGAGCGGGCACAGCCGCTTAGGTACCCGGCTTCTCGGCGGGGTTTCGGGCGGCGCCGAACGGCACGATGGGAACCCCGTACTTGCGTGCGACGCGCTGGTACGTCTCGCGCGCCGAAATTACTCGCGGATTGCGGATATCTTTGGTCTGCGCCATCTCCAGATAGCGCAGACCACGTTTGGCCAGGTTCGCATCCCAGCCCTTGATTTCGAGCAGGGTAAAAATCGCCTTTGTGGCATTGACCAGAAACTGGAGGTTGGGCACGCGTTCGGCAGCCTCCATCAGCAGTTGCACAGACCCCTGCACGTCGCCGCTGCGTGCTGCCAGCACGCCGCGATTGTTGAGCTCGACGATTTCCCGTCCGACCTGCGCGAGGAGTTCCTGACCATTCTGTTCCATCCCCGCCTTGGTGTAGATGTTTTGCACCTGGGCGATCATGGCTCGGTTCTCATGGTTTTCGGCGGCTACCTTGCGAACGATCTCCTGCGCGGCAGCCTCGTTACCGGTCGCCAGACACGCCTGCGCCAGGTCGAGAGTCAGATTCTGCGAAACCGGTGCCGCCCCGCCTTCGTTCTTGATTGCTTCGTGCAGGAGGATAGCTTGTTCCACGGCGCGCTTGGCCTTGGCTGGATCGCCCTCCTTCTCGGCGCACAGTCCTTCCATGACCAGTGCGGCCAACTCACCTTGCTTGTTGCCCCGCCAGTCACGCCGAAGTTCATCATTGATCTTCTTGGCGCCCTCCGTGTGACCACGTTCCACCATGATGCGCGACAGGTTGGTGTAGTCGTCGATGTTCTTCAGCGACGAGCCGCGGCGGCGCTCGAGCACTTTGCCGTACGCTTTTTCCGCCGCCGGCAAATCGTTGTTACGTGCCGCCACGTCGCCCACCAGCCGCTGTCGCGACGAGTTGTTCGGAGAAATCGTCGCTGCGCGTTGCAGGGTTTCCTGCGCTTCGGCAGACTGGCCCATGTCTTCCTGTACTTCCGCGAGGAAGTCGTAGGCCGCCGTAAACTCGGGGAAATCGTCGACCAGGGACTCTCCGACAGCAAGGGCTTCGGTCATCTGTTGCTGACCACGCAAAGCCATGGCCAGGCCCATCTTGGCCCACGGAACGACGCGTTGTTCGAGCACCTGCTCGTACACCGCCTTTGCTTCGACATGGCGGCCAAGAGCATTGAGGATTTCTCCCTTCAGGCGCAGGGCGTCGAACAGGAAGCCGCTCTCTTGCGCAACCAGGCCTTCACAGGTTGTCAGCGCTTCACTGAAGGCGCCGTTATCGAGTTGCTCGTAGAGCTGAGCAAAAAAATGCTTCTTGTAGAGTGCGCGTATCAGCCGGCCATGCAACTCGTCGGCCGTGAAGGGCTTGATCAGATAGTCGTCAGGTGCCAGTTCGGCGACCGAAACAACGTTGTGATAAGCACGCTCGCTGGTAATGATGATGAAGACGGTGGTCAGCGCCACCAGATGCTGCTGGCGTAGTTCCTCGAGCAGTTGCTGGCCATCGCGTCCGTCCTCGAGCTGGTAGTCGGACAGGATGATATCGAAGTGATGGGCCTTGACCTGTCGCAACACCTCGGCCGAGCTGCCGGCGTTGTGCACGGCGGTGACGCCCAGCGCCGACAGCATGATGCGGAGCGAATTGCGGGCATTGGGGTGGCGATCGATCAGCAGGGCTCGCTTGCGTTCCAGCTCCTTGCTGAGCTTGTGGCGCAGATCGTTGGTCGAGTCGGGTGTCTTCATGGCCGAACGTTACCCGACAGTTCGTTGCTGATCAAGCGGTTGATGTGCAAGATGTTCGCCGCCACCTTGCGTGGAGACACGAGGTTCCCGGCAAAACCGCGGATGCGCTCGCGCGCGAAGGGCGAGATCGGCGCACGGTGGATCGCCGCGAGCGGCTTGGCAACGCCGGCGATGAGAGCGTTGTTGAATCCCCACAAGGTGCGATCGACTGGTGCCAGGGCGTACGGGAATGTCGGTGGCGTCACGTTTCCGCGGTGAACAGCGGGCGCACCGGGTCCGTCGTTCACGTTGGATTTTCTAGCCGCCTTGCCTGCTGTCCCCCCGAGCATCCTCGGCAACAACCTCCTCAGCGTCGTCGGTGGCCGTCTCCTCGCGCCCGTGCCACTCGCGGATCGCTTGGCGCATCGTCGGATAGGCGCGCTGGCGCAGCGACTCGTCGGGGTGGCCGGTGATCTCCAGCCAGCGCTCGAACTCGATCTGCCGGCCGGCAAGGGTAAGGACGATACCCTGAGCGGCGAGTTCCTCGTCCAGCCGCTCGAGCATGTCGATGCCGGTGATGTCGAGGTTGGTCATCGGAATCAAGTCGAGCACCACACGTTCGACAGGCAGCGTCTGTCGGGCGATGGCGCGTTGCACCTCGCTACGGAAATGGCTGGCGTTGAAGAACACCAACGGCCCGCAGAAGCGCAGCAGAAGGAGGCCACCAATCGGCGTTGCGTCTGGAAACAGGAGGCGGTTGTAAAGCCCGGAGCGGCCGTCGACGACGACGAGTTCTTCGAGCGCAGGGCGCGCCACGCGGCGCACGAACATCAGCAAGGCCAGAGTGACCGCCAGCATGATCGCCTTGATGGCACCGAACGCGAGGACACCGAGCATGGTGACGGCGCCGAGCAGCAGTGCTGCCCGTTCGACCTGGTGGTAACGGCGGAATACCTGCAGGTCGAGCAGGGACCACGAAGCAAAGATGAGCACAACGCCAAGCGCCGGAATCGGCAACCACGCCAGCGAAGCAGTACCAGCCAGGAGCAGAAGCGCGATGGCGACGGCGGCGATGATGCTGACCATCTGAGTGCGCCCGCCATTGGCGTCATTGACCGCGGTGCGTGATGACGAACCGGTGACCGCGAAGCCCTGTGACAGGGCGGAAACGATGTTGGCCATACCGAAGGCGGCGAATTCGCGGTCGACGTCGATGTCGTAGCGGTTGCGCTCGGCAAAGCTGCGCGCCGTCAGCATGCCGCTGGTGAACAACACCAGCCCCAGGCCGGCCGCCGAGCCGGCCAGATCACCGACCTCGTGCAACTGCAGCTCAGGCCAGTCGAGCGTCGGCAGGCCGCTGGCCACCGGACCGATCAGCGCCACGCCCATTTCGTCGAGACGCAGCGAGTAGGCGGCCAGGGCGGCGAGGATCATGGTCACCAGCGACGCCGGTATGCGCTTCGACAGGCGCGGCATCACGGACATCACCAGCACACAGCCGAGCGACAGCAGGACCGTCGGGACGTGCGCCTGCAACACCAGTTCCGGGATCTCGAGTATCTGGCGGAAGAAGCGGCTGGCTTGGCCTTTGCTGCCGAGCACCTTGCCCACCTGGCCGACCATGATTGACAGGGAGATGCCGTTGAGGAGACCGACGAGGATCGGCCGGGCGAGGAAATCGGCGAGGCCGCCGAGGCGCAGGAAGCTGGCGGCGATACAGAAGATGCCCGTGAGAAGCGTCAGGGCAATGCTGAACGAGAGATAGACACCGCTGTTTCCCGCCGCCAGAGGCGCGACGACGGCGGCGATCATGGCACAGGTGGCGGCGTCGGGGCCGATGATCATCTGTCGCGAGGTACCGGCGAGCGCATAGACGATCATCGGCAGGATCGACGAATAGAGGCCCGCAGAGGGGCTCAGCCCCGCCACTTCGGCGTAGGCGATGGCCACCGGAATCGACACCGCAGCGACCGACAAGCCTGCACTGAAGTCGTGTGGCCAGTCTTCGGCACGGTACTTGAGCAGGGGCTGCAGCCCAGGTAGCAGGCGATTCAGGTAAGCAATGGCGGGCACTGTGCTCACATCCAGAGTAGGGATCGCAGATTCTACGGTAATGGCCGGAGCATGGTAGCCTCATTCCAGCCGCGTCAATCGAAAGTCCCTGGTCTGAGTCGTCTCGCATCGATGGCCGGCTGGTCGAGCGGACGGTGGGCCTCGTCGAAACCGTTGGACCTGGCCAACTCGTGGCGCGGCTCGATCCACAAAATGAGGAGAGCAATCTTCAGTCTGCGCGCGCACAACTGGCCGCGGCCGGGAGGACCTATCCGTGGTGCACCACGGACAGCTCATCGCCGTTCCACAGGCAAGCTCGAGAAGGTTGCCCTCCATTGCTTCCCGCACGCTGCAAACTGCCGGGAGCTACGCCACCACGCTTGCCGACCTGTTCCGTGAAACCGCGGCGAGATCCTCCCCGCCTCTCAGGTGACTGAACTGCGAATCAGGTAATCGAAGGCACTCAAGGAAGCCTTGGCCCCTTCTCCCATCGCGATGACGATCTGCTTGTAAGGCACTGTCGTGACATCACCGGCAGCGAAGACGCCCGGCAGCGAGGTCTCACCGCGAGCGTCGATCTCGATTTCGCCGCGTGGCGAGAGGGCGATCGTCCCCTTCAGCCACTCGGTATTCGGCAACAGGCCGATCTGCACGAAGACGCCTTCGAGCTCGACGCGATGCGCTTCGCCGCTGCTACGGTCGGTGTAGACCAGGCCGTTGACTTTCTTGCCGTCACCGGTCACTTCGGTGGTCAGGGCGCTGGTGATCACCTTGACGTTGGCAAGACTGAAAAGCTTCTTCTGCAGGATGGCGTCGGCACGCAGAATGCTGTCGAATTCGAGCACAGTGACGTGCGCGACGACGCCGGCAAGGTCGATCGCCGCCTCGACCCCGGAGTTGCCGCCGCCGATCACCGCCACGCGCTTGCCCTTGAACAGCGGGCCGTCACAGTGCGGGCAATAGGCCACGCCGTGACCGCGATACTCCTTCTCGCCGGGAACGTTCATCTCGCGCCAGCGTGCGCCCGTGGCGAGGATCACCGTCTGGCTGCGCAGCTTGGCGCCGCTGGCCAGGCGGATTTCGCTCGGCCCGCCATCGCTGCCCGGTAGCAGCGCCTCGGCGCGTTGCAGGTCCATGACATCGACGTCGTATTCGCGGACGTGCTGCTCCAGCCCGGCGGCGAGTTTCGGGCCGTCGGTCTGGCTGACGGAAATGAAGTTCTCGATCCCCAGCGTGTCGAGCACCTGGCCACCGAAGCGTTCGCTGACCACCCCCGTGCGAATCCCCTTGCGGGCCGCGTAGATCGCTGCGGCGGCGCCGGCCGGGCCACCGCCGACGATCAGCACGTCGAAGGGCTCGCGCGCCGAGATCTTCTCGGCTTCACGCTGCAGGGCGCCGGTATCGATCTTGCCGACGATCTCCTCGAGCAGCATGCGGCCCTGGCCGAAGTGTTCGCCATTCAACAGAACGGTGGGAACCCCCATGATCTGCCGGCTGGTCACCTCGTCCTGGAACAGCGCGCCATCGATCATCTCGTGGCTGATGCCGGGGTTCAGCACGGCCATCAGGTTCAGTGCCTGGACGACATCGGGGCAGTTATGGCAGGAGAGCGAGATGAAGGTCTCGAAGTGAAATGTCCCGGGAATGGCGCGGATTTCCTCGATGGTGCTGGCTTCGGCCTTCGGCGGATGACCGCCGACCTGCAGGAGAGCCAGGATCAGCGACGTGAATTCGTGCCCCATCGGGATGCCGGCAAAGCGGATTCGCGCCGGCTCGCCAGCCCGGGCGACGGCAAAGGAAGGCTTGCGCGGGGCAACGCCATCGTTCCTGATGCTGACCTTGTCCGAGAGCGCGGCAATGTCCTGAAGCAGCGCCCACATCTCGCCCGCCTTCTCGCTGCCGTCGAGTGAGGCGACGAGTTCGATCGGCTGGCGGATCTTTTCCAGATAGGCCGTGAGTTGTGTTTTGATGTTTGCGTCCAGCATGTGAGTTCTTCCTTGTCGAGTGTCATGGAAAAGGGGCCGCGAAGCAGCTTGCTCTGCGGCCCCTTTGCGCTGGGACCCGGCATCGCGCGCCGGGAAAAGCTCCCGGCGGCGCGACCAACAAGTGCCTCTGGTCCTAGATCTTGCCGACCAGATCGAGCGACGGAGCGAGCGTCGCGTCACCCGGCGTCCACTTGGCCGGGCAGACTTCGCCCGGGTGGCTGGCCACGTACTGAGCGGCCTGCACCTTGCGCAGCAATTCCTTGGCGTCGCGGCCGATGCCCAAGTCGTGGATCTCGCAGACCTTGATGACGCCTTCCGGGTTGATCACGAACGTGCCGCGCAGCGCCAGACCCTCTTCCTCGATCATCACATCGAAGTTGCGCGTGATGGTGCCGGTGGGGTCGCCGATCATCGGGTACTGGATCTTCTTGATGGTGTCGGAAGCATCGTGCCAGGCCTTGTGCGTGAAGTGGGTGTCGGTGGACACCGCGTAGACCTCGACGCCGATTTTCTGGAAGGACGCGTATTCATCCGCCAAGTCGCCCAGTTCGGTTGGGCAGACGAAGGTGAAGTCGGCCGGGTAGAAAACGACGACCGACCATTTGCCTTTCAGGTCGGCGTCGGATACGGGACCAAACTTGCCGTTGTGAAAAGCAGTGGCCTTGAACGGTTTGATTTCGGTGTTGATCAATGACATCTTGAGCTCTCCTTTGAGTTCGGTGAATAAAAGAAGCGACGGACGGATAGTAGTGGAGTCGCCAGAATTGTTCCAATTGATTCTCGTAATCCAAGTCATAGCCCTGAGCTATGCACCCCGAGCCGCCCGCGAAACCACTGTCGCCCGCCCCGTCAGGCTGCCGGGGAGGCGTGCCAGCTATCTTAGCGCGTGTCAGCCAAGCAGCGCCACCGCCTTGATCTGCACCCATACCTGCTGCCCTGGTGCCAGTTCGAGGCGATTGGCGGAGTGTCTGGTCAGGCGCGCCAGTAAGCGCGTACCGCCCACCTGGAGTTGCAGCAGCGCCAGTGCCGGATGGTCCTCGGCGGCATGTGTGATGATCGTTGCCGGCAGGAGGTTCATGATGCTGACGTCGTCGTGGCGGTGGCGCGCAATACTCACGTCGCGAGCCAGGATGCGCAGACGAACCGTCCGGCCAACGCCGGCGCCACCGTCGCGCACCCAGATCTCGCCGCCGGCGAAGCCGATGCGCGCGAGATGCCATTCGGCGTTGCGCTCGAGCACCTGGCCGGAGAAGACCACGCCGACGTCTTCTCCGAGACGCAGCGGCAGGTCGACACGCGCCAGCGTTTCGGTCAGCGGGCCCTGGGCGACGGCGCGGCCGTCCTCCATCAGGACGATGTGGTCGGCCAGCCGCGCCACCTCATCGGGCGAATGGCTGACGTAGAGGACGGGAATGGCCAGCTCGTCGTGCAGTCGCTCGAGATAAGGCAGGATCTCCTGCTTGCGCGCCTGATCGAGCGCTGCCAGCGGCTCGTCCATCAGCAGCAGGCGCGGGCTGGTGGCGAGCGCACGGGCAATCGCCACGCGCTGGCGCTCGCCACCCGAGAGGCGCTCGGGCCGCCGTTCGAGCAGATGGGCGATACCGAGCAGCTCGACCACCTGCGCCAGCGAAACGCGCCGCTCGCTCTCGGCGATGCGGCGCCGCCCGAAGTCGAGATTGGCGGCGACGCTCAAGTGCGGGAACAGGCGTGCCTCCTGGAAGACGTAGCCGAGTGCGCGTTGGTGGACCGGTCGTCGGTAGCTGCCGTCCTGCCAGGTTTCGCCACTGACGATCAGCGAGCCGTCGAGCGTCTGTTCCAGCCCGGCGATGCAGCGCAGCAGCGTCGTCTTGCCGGAGCCCGAGCGGCCGAACACGGCTGTCACGCCGCCGGCCGGCAGGTCGACATCGATGTCGAGCGTGAAGGCCGGGTAGGGCAGGCGGAAGCGGGCGTGGATGCTCACCGCCGGCGCCCCGGCCGGAACAGGTTGAGCAGCAGCAGGGCGATGAAGGCAAAGGCGAGCATGCCGCCGGCGAGCCGGTGGGCCGCGTCGTGGTCGAGCGCTTCGACGTGGTTGTAGATGATCATGGAGAGAACCTGCGTTTCGCCCGGGATGTTGCCGCCGATCATCAGGACGACGCCGAACTCGCCCACCGTATGGGCAAAGCCAAGGACGGCCGCGGTCATGAATCCCGGCCAGGCAAGCGGCACGACTACGGCGAAGAAGCTATCCCAGGGACCGGCGCGCAGCGTCGCGGCGGCTTCCAGGGGATGCTCGCCGATGGCCTCGAAAGCCTGCTGCAGCGGCTGGACGACGAAAGGCATCGAGTAGATCACCGAGGCGACGACGAGGCCAGCGAAGGTGAACGGCAGGGACGGCAACCCGCTTGCCTGGAGCAGCCGTCCCAGCGGGCCGTCCGGTCCGAGCAGCACCAGCAGATAGAAGCCGAGGACCGTCGGCGGCAGCACCAGCGGCAGCGTCACGAGCGTGGCGAGCGCCTCCTTTGCCCAATGCCGGGTGCGTGCCAGCCACCAGGCGATCGGTGTGCCGACCAGCAGCAGGACGGTCGTCGTCGTCGCCGCGAGCTTCAGCGTCAGCCAGACGGCGGCGAGGTCGGCCGGGCTCATCTCAGAGCCCGTAGCCGTAGGACCTGATGATTGCGCGTGCCTTGTCGCCGCGCAGATACTTCAGCAGAGCTTCGGCAGCCGGCTTGCCTCTGGCCCTGGCGAGCAGCACGGCATCCTGGCGGAGTGGTGAGTAGAACTCCTGCGGCACGATCCAGCCCGAACCCTCGGTGATGCGGCCGTCCTGATACACCTGCGAGAGCGCCAGGAAACCCAGTTCGGCGTTGCCGGAGGCGACGAACTGATAGGCCTGGGTATTGTTGGCGGCCGTCACGAACCGCGGCTGCAGTGTCTCGAGCAGACCCAGCGCTTTCAGCACCTGCAGGCTGGCTGCTCCGTAGGGCGCGAGCCTGGGATCGGCCAGCGCCAGGTGGCTGAACGCCTTCGTCCGCAGCACCTCGCCCCGGTCGTCGACGAAGCCCGGCGTGCGGCTCCACAGCACGAGTTTGCCGATGGCGTAGGTGAAGCGGCTGCCGGCAACACCCGCGCCCTCCTTTTCCAGGCGTGCCGGCGTCTCGTCGTCGGCGGCGAGGAGGGCGTCGAAGGGCGCCCCTGCCTTGATCTGAGCGTAGAACATGCCGGTCGAACCGACGGAGGCAACGATCCGGTGGCCGCTCTCCTTCTCGAAGTCGACGCCGATCTTCCGCAGTGGTGCGGCAAAGTTCGCCGACACGGCGACCTTGATCTCCGCGGCCTGGGCCGCCGCCGTGCTCAGCAGGACAAGGGCCAGGACGCCAGCATGCAGCCGATTGGCGATGCGCTGCCGCGGACGGCCGCCGGCCTGGCGAGCTCTGCGTGACTCGCCGGACTCGCCGGACTCGGCGGCAGGATCGCTCACCAAGGCCAGCACCTCAGAAGGCGTAAGGCTGGTACAGCCATTCCTTGACGACCTCCACGTCACGATCGGACAGGTAGTTGAAGCCGGCATTGACGTCGTCGATGACGGCGCCGGCCAGCGCGTAGGGCGCGCTGCGGATGGTCAGCATGTGAAAGAACCAGGCCATCGGGTAGCCGACGGCCTTGTCGTAGCGGGCCATGGCCTGGTGCAATGCCAGCCCCTGCATACCGAAGGTGGCGGCGAATTTCGGGGCCGCGCCATTCAATGCGGCCACCGGGTTGGCATGCAGTACGGGCTGTCGGTAGCGGTCGAGGTGCTCGCGCACGACGATCACCCAGTGGTTGGAAAACTGCGTCGCCGCGCCAGCGCTGCTGGCTTCCCAGGCCTGGACGAAACGATGGATCGGCTGCGCTTCGGGCCTCTGGGCGCGCATGCGCGCGAGGAAGCCCGCCATCGGCGTCAGCCGGCGCAAGCGCAGGAAGGGCGTACCGATAGGCTCTCCGGCGGTACAGCAGGGGAGGTCTGCAGCGCGCGGATCGACCAGTTCCTCGATTCCCGATGGCAGATCTTCGGCCACGAACAGCGAATGACAAACGACTTCCTGCAGCTCTTCGATCTCGATCTGAACGAAGTCAGTGGCGCCAGCGCCAGTGGCGGCGACGAAATAATGCGTGCGACCGGTGAGACGCGTTGCCCGCAGTCCCCGCCCGGCGTGGTCTTCGCAGAGCGCGGCCATGTCGTCGTCGTGCGCCGCCAATTGTTCCTCGGCCCACGTTTCGAGGTTGTCCGAAAGGTGGGTGTTGTTCGCATCGACGACGCCGCCCAGGCGATACCAGCCGCCGCGCGAGAGGACCTGGCGAAACGTCAGCTCGGGCGCCAGCGCCGCCAGTTCTCTGGCCAGCACCGCCGGCCCGGCGCTGGCGGGAATGCGCACGCACAGTTCGGCGACCTGGCAAGACAGATGGTGCCAATGCGAGTCGCTAGTCGTCGCAGGCAGCAATCATGCCTCCCCGGCGGCGAGATCCGCCGCAAAGTGGGCCAGTGAGCCGGCTTCGACGCCCATGATGCGGGCCAGCCACGGCGGAGGATGGCGCAAGGCCTGCTGCAACTGGGCGAGCGCCTGCGGCGCTTCGCCGCCCGAGTCCCCCCGGTTGGTGACCTTGACCGGATGCACGCCGGCGCGCACGACCTTGGCCGTCGCCGGGCCGCCGATCGACTGCACGTAGACGATCTGGCAATCGTTGATCAGCGCCGCGCGGGCGACGTTGCGATCCTCGGCGTGGTCGGCGGCAAGCGTCGGCCGCACGTCGATCAGCCGCACCTCGTCCGGCGACACCTGATAGACGAGGAAGCGCTCGCAGGAGCCGAAGTGACCGTCGAGCAATTGCTCGCGGTTCGAGGCGCAGGCGACGCGGATCGAGCCCGGCATGTCGCCGTCGGTGTAGCTTGCCACCGGCGGCAGGTCGCGCTTGGCGATACCTTCACCCCAGAGCAGGCGGACCGCCTGCTTGAGCTGCTCGCGCGGCACAGCGCTTTCGATCACCTCGTCCCCCTGCAGCACGAGCTGCAAGTCCGCCACCGTGACGGTGGCGAGTTTGGCCTCGGTCAGCGGCAGCTCCAGCCGCCCGACCAGCGCCGAAACGAGTTCCCTGGCCGACACACTGCCCAGTTCGCGGGCGGCGAGGGCAACGCGTAGCGCCGCTTCGCGGGTAATCGACTGCGCCATCATGGCCTCCCCGGAGTCTAGATGAAGACGATGCAGGATTCGCCTGCCGGACAGGCATCGAGGCACTGCGGCGAATCGAACTCGCCTTCGCATTCGGTGCAGGTGTCGACGTTGATCTTGTACATGCCGGCCTTGCTGGTGATCGAACTGGTCGGGCAGACCGGCTTGCAGTCGCCGCAGGAGGTGCATTCAGCCTGGATGATTTTCATTGCCATGGTGTAACTCTCCGTTGCATGTCCTACTCCGCCGCATCCAGTCGCCTGGCGCGCAGCGAGATTGGGAAGCGTGCAGGCAGGGCCTGCGGTTCAATGTAATAGGTGCCGCCATTGTTGAGCCGGATCTCGCCGCCCCACTTGTCGGCGCTGTCGTACTCCATCGAGACGATGGCGTCCTCCAGATCGCGTTTCGGCAGGTAGAACGAGTAGGCACCGACAGCCGTCTTGCCGACCATGATGTTGGCCATTTGACCTCCCCTTGCAGTTGGCGACGGGAACGGCGAACGTCCCCGTCGCGCGGATTCAGCACACTCGGCGCACTGAGCGCGCTCAGCGCACCAGGTCGAAGTTGTAGTCGGTGGTGGCCATGCCCATCGTTTCTTCGTCCAGATGCTCGAGCACCGCATTGACCAGCGTGGTGACCACCTGCATCGCGCCCTCGTAGCCGAGCGTCGTCTGGCGATGCAGATGGTGACGGTCGAACAGCGGGAAGCCGATGCGGATCAGCGGCACTTCGAAGGCTTTGCCCTTGTGCAGGGTGTCGCGCTGGATGAACTTGCCGTAGCTGTTGCCGATCAGGAAGTCCGGCTTGTCGGTGAAGCACAAGGATCGCAGGTGCCACAGGTCGAGGCCGGTGTACGCTTTGGCGTTGCTGCCAAAGGGGCTTTCGGCGATCATCTTTTCCATCGCCTTCAGCCAGCGCTTGCTGCCGTTGTGACTGAGCACGTGTGTCGGCTCGGCGCCGCACTCGAAGAGGATCTTGACCATTCCCATGACAAAGTCGGGATCGCCGTAGAGGGCAAATTTCTTGCCGTGCAGCCAGGCGTGCGAATCGGACATCATGTCGACCAGGCGACCGCGCTCCCTGGCCAGGGATTCCGGAATCGGTTTGCCGGTCAGTTCCGAGACCTTCATGAGCAACTCGTCCGTCCAGTCGACGCCCATCGGGATGTTGAGCTTGGGCACCTCATGGTTCCACGTGTTCTCGAGCAGCTTCTTCGTCTTGTCGAGCTGGTAGGGCTGCAGCAGCAGGGTGCTGATCGCGTTCGGCGCATCCTTGATTTCCGCCTGCGTCGTACCACCAGCGTACATCCTGAACTCGCCGTCGGCGGGCGTGTCGAGCACCTCGGTCGGGTCCGAGAGCAGCGTGGCGTCGACGCCCATTTCCGCCATCATCCGCTTGATGACGCGGAAATTGCCCAGGTAGGTCTCGAAGCCGGGAACGAAGTTGAGCTTGCCGTTCTTGCCTGGCGCCTTGTCGGCCATGTGGTTCAGCGTGAACGAGCGCATGATGCCCTCGAACATGTTGTCCCAGCCGGTGACGTGCGAACCGACGAAGGACGGCGTGTGCGCAAAGGGCACCGGGAACTCGTCCGGCACGTGCCCTTCCTTCTTGGCGTTGTTGATGAAGGCATTCAGGTCGTCGCCGATCACCTCGGCCATGCAGGTCGTCGATACCGCGATCATTTCCGGCTTGTAGATCGCGCGCGCATTCTCGAGGCCGTCGAACATGTTCTTCTGGCCGCCGAATACCGCGGCGTCCTCGGTCATCGAATCCGAGACGCAGCAGATCGGCTCCTTGAAGTGGCGATTGAAATAGGTGCGGAAATACGAGACGCAGCCTTGCGAGCCATGCACGTAGGGCAGCGTCTTCTCGAAGCCTAGCGCACACAGCACGGCACCAAGCGGCTGGCAGGCCTTGGCGGGATCGACGGTCAGCGCCTCGCGCTTGAAGTTGAGATCCTGATATTCCTGGGTTGTCGTCCAGAGGAAAACCTCCTGCACCTTCTCCGGCGAATGGCGCTCTTCGAACAGTTCCTGTTTGTTCTTCAGCGACGCCTGGTAGTCGTCGTCGCCGAAAAGCGGAAAGCAGGGCTTGATATCATCTACAGCTTGCATCTTCATCTCCTTTGCCCGCGCCACCCATTTGTGGACGCGGACACAAGTTGAGGTAAATTTCTCTCAGGCGACCTTCTTCAGATCGCCTTCTTCGGTCGGCTCGAGAGCTTCCGGCTGCTTTTTCCACGGCGGCGTCTGCTTGCTCCAGCAGGGGTTGGAAATCGCCATGTCCATGTCGCGGGCGAAGATGGCAAAGCCGTCGTAACCGTGATACGGACCGGAGTAGTCCCAGGAGTGCATCTGGCGCAGCGGGATGCCCATCTTCTGGAAGACGTACTTTTCCTTGATACCGGAACCGACCAGATCGGGCTTCATCCGCTTGATGAACTCCTCCAGTTCGAAGCCGGTCGCGTCGTCGTAGAGCAGCGTGGCGTTGCCCATTTCCTTGATCGTGCGGTCGTAGTCGTCGTTGTGCGCGAACTCGTAGCCGGTGCCGATCACCTGCATGCCGAGATCCTCGTAGGCGCCGATGACGTGCCGCGGGCGCAGGCCGCCGACGTAGAGCATCACCGTCTTGCCCTGCAGGCGCGGCTTGTACTTGGCGATCACCGCTTCCATCATCGGCTGGTACTTGGCGATCACGCGCTCGGCGCCTTCCTTGATGTGGTCGTCGAACTGCGCGGCAATCGCGCGCAACGACTCGGCAATCTTGGTCGGGCCGAAGAAGTTGTATTCCAGCCAGGGAATGCCGTACTTCTCCTCCATGTGGCGGCTGATGTAGTTCATCGAGCGGTAGCAGTGCAGGAGGTTGAGCTTGACCTTCGGCGTCTTTTCGATCTCCGCCAGGGTGCCGTCACCGGACCACTGCGAGACCACCCGCAGGCCCATCTCCTCGAGCAGGATGCGCGATGCCCAGGCATCGCCGCCGATGTTGTAGTCACCGATGATCGAAACGTCGTAGGGCGTGGCTTCGAAGGCCTGACCGTCGCGCTTGTCGAGGACCCAGTCGCGGATCGAATCGTTGGCGATGTGATGCCCGAGCGACTGCGAAACGCCCCGGAAGCCTTCGCAGCGCACCGGCACGATCGGCTTGTCCATCTCCTTGGCGCCCTTCTTGGCAACCGCCTCGATGTCGTCGCCGATCAGCCCGATCGGGCACTCCGACTGCACGGAAATCCCCTTGTGCAGCGGAAACAGCATCTCGATCTCGGCGATCAGCTTGGCCAGCTTCTTGTCGCCGCCGAAGACGATGTCCTTCTCCTGGAAGTCGGAGGTGAAGTTCATGGTCCCGAAGGTGTCCACGCCGGTGGTGCCGACGTAATAGTTGCGGCGACCGGCGCGCGAGTACTGGCCGCAGCCGATCGGGCCGTGCGAGACGTGGATCATGTCCTTGATCGGACCCCACACCACCCCCTTGGAACCGGCGTAGGCACAGCCGCGGACGGTCATCACGCCGGGCAGGGACTTGCGGTTGGAAGTGATGCACTTCTTCGATTGTTCGACCGACTGGTCGTTGGCCGCCAAGTGCTTGGCGCGGTCCTTCCGGGCCTTCTCGGGATACACCTCGAGCACTTCCTGAATCAGGGCCTCGGTTTCTTCACGTGTCAATTCAGACATCCTGCTTCTCCTTCTTGGATGCCGGCACTCATGTGTGCGCGGCAGCCGCGGGTTGAGACGGTATGGCGCAGTCGAGGCGCCTCAGGCAGCAGCGAGCGCTTCGGCGGTTTCGGCCGCGAGTTGGGCGGCGGTCTTGCCGATGATCGACTCGTCGTCGGCTTCCAGGATGCCGAACTCCATCAACAGCTCCTCGAGTTCGTCCATGGTCACCGGCGTCGGGATCACGAAGTTCTTGTTGTCGACGATCTTCTTCGCCAGGGTGCGGTACTCGTCGGCCTGCGCCGCCGTCGGGTCGTACTCGATCACCGTCATGCGGCGGATCTCGGCGTGCTGGACGATGTTGTGACGCGGGATGAAATGGATCATCTGGGTGCCCAGCTTGGCCGCCAGCGCCATGATCAGCTCGTCCTCGCGGTCGGTGTTGCGGCTGTTGCAGATCAGCCCGGCGAGGCGCACACCGCCGGAGTTGGCGTATTTCACGATGCCCTTGGCGATATTGTTGGCGGCGTACATGGCCATCATCTCGCCCGAGCAGACGATGTAGATTTCCTGCGCCTTGTTCTCGCGGATCGGCATCGCGAAGCCACCGCAGACGACGTCGCCGAGTACGTCATAGAAAACGAACTCGAGGTCCTCGTCATAGGCGCCCTCTTCTTCGAGGAAGTTGATGGCGGTAATGACGCCGCGACCGGCACAGCCGACACCGGGCTCCGGGCCACCCGACTCGACGCACTTGATGCCACCGTAACCGACCGACATCACATCCTCGAGTTCGAGGTCCTCGACCGAACCGGCTTCGGCGGCGAGACCCATCACCGAGTTCTGCGCCTTGCTGTGCAGGATCAGTCGCGTCGAATCGGCTTTCGGGTCGCAGCCGACGATCATCACCTTCTTGCCGATTTCCGCCAAAGCGGCGACGAGGTTCTGGGTGGTGGTAGACTTGCCGATACCGCCCTTGCCGTAGATGGCGGCCTGACGAAGTTTTGCCATGATGCAATCTCCTGGTTGAAGTCCTGCGTTGAAATCATCTGAAGCAAGGAAGAATCCCGCGCTCCTGACAGGGCTTGTGCACAGAGCGTGCCAGTTCCCGGCGAAGCCGCTGAAACCCTGACGTGGCAAGCCTTTCACCGATTCCGGCGAAGGCCGAAGAAACGCCGATGTCCGACATTCCGGCGAGCGTTTGTCGCGCTCCCGACAAGGAGGGCGAGATCTTTTCGACGCTGCCGCGTCTGGCCCGCTTGCCGATCAACCGCTGCAACCTGCCGGCCGACATCCTCGGTGGCCTGACCTATCAACGGCACCCGACGCCCTTGCAGATCGACGGCGTGGCCGATCTGCACAAACCCTTGTGGGCCCTGCTGGACGACATTCCCGGTGCCGGCGAGCGCGCCGAGCGTTTTGCGGGTTACATGGAGAACCACTTTCGCCTGCGGCAACCCGAGGATGCCGGCCTCGTCACGGGCCAGTCCGGCGCGCGCGCCAAGGCCAGTTACCTGCGCGTGGTGCGCGGCTGGGCGTTCGACAGCGAGAGCCGGGAGGCTGCGGTGTTGAAGGGCTGGGTCGAGTCGCGCTTCGGGCTCAGTCCGCGCCACCATGGGGAACCGCTGCGCGAACCCGGCAGCGCCGCCTGGCAGCGCTATGTGGAAATCCGCGCGCAAGGCCTGCGCGGCACCAATGCCCTGGAGTCCCAACTCGACCTGCTCTACGCCTACACCCAGTACGAACTGGCCCGGCAGTTTCCGCAACGCACGCATCTGCGTCTGTATCGGGGTGTGAATCGTCTCGCCGAGCACGAAACCGTGCAGGACAACAGGCAGGGGGAGAAGGTGCTGCTGCTCAACAACATCAATTCCTTCTCCCGCTCGCGCGAGCGCGCCGGAGAATTCGGTGACGATCTGCTGGCCGTCGATGTGCCGCTGCCGAAACTGGCTTTCTTCAGCCGCTTGCTGCCGGGCATGCTGCGTGGTGAGGACGAGTATGTGGTGATCGGCGGCCTGTATCGGGTGCGGCTGGCGCGCTTCTAGCGGAGCCGCTTGCTGTCAGTTCAGGCTGTACGTACCGACGACCGGCTTTGAGCGAACGCCATGTGCGGAGGCCGCAAAGGGCTGCCATCGCAGCAGCCGTGCTGTACTATCTTCCTCAAGCAACTCACGACGGGGTACCGTCGTTGGCGGCAAGATTGTCGTCGAAGGGGACTCCTTGACCGAAAGTCCGTCGGGCTGTCGATTGGACTTCGGCCAATTGTCTGGAGTGGCAAACCATGAACAAAATGGAAAAAATTGTCGAGGAAGTGCAGACGCGGCCTGAGACGGACGCGCGCGAAGTGCTGGATTTTGTCGGCTACCTCAAGGCCAGGCGCGCGCAGGCAGTGGCGGCAACTGCGGACAGGAGCGAATTCGACCAGTTCGGCGCGGTGTTTGATGGCAAGTTCAACCGTGATCAGTGCTATGACCGCGAAGTGCTTCGCTGATACGAACGTCGTCCTGTGTGTTATTGGGAAGAACAGCCGCAAGGCGGAGATCGCGCGCGGCATCCTGGCGGCGTGTCCGGTGGTCAGTGCGCAGGTCATCAATTAGGCCATCAATGTCTGCCTGCGGAAGCTCAGGTTTGATCGGACGAAGGCTTATGCCTTTGCGGATACTGTGATGAAGCTCACTGATGTGCTGCCCGTTGATGAAACCACGGTCCGCAGGAGCGCAGAGCTGGCCATCTGTTAGCAGCTTGCCAATTGGGACGATTAGAACCTACACAATAATTATGCGAATCGACGGAACTCTCAAATCATGGAACGACGACCGAGGTTTTGGTTTTATCGAACCATCACTTGGCGGGCAGGAGATTTTCGTGCACATCAAGGCTTTTGAGACCCGTTTGGGTCGGCCTCAGATTGGCCAGCGCCTGACGTTCGAAATCGAGATGAACGGCATTATGGAGCAGCCACCCCACTCGTCCGCCGGGCTTGGCGACGCCGCCGCCCCTGTTCTTTCTGGCGAGCTCATTCTGTGAGCCTATAGCGCCCTACACTGCGGCTCATGCCCCAACCCCATGAGCCCGTGCGATGAGTTTACATTTCCTCCTGAAAGCCAAAGCCCGTACCCTGTCCGTGGTTCAGGTCCTGGCGATGAGTGACGACGACGCGTTTACCCTGTTCCGCGAGGCGCGCTGGGGCGACGGGGAGGAAGTGGTCTGCCCGCACTGCGGCATGGCGCACCGGCACTACTTTCGCCCGGCCCGCAAGATTTGGCGTTGTGCGGGCTGCCAGGAGGATTTCTCGGTCACGTCCGGAACGATTTTCGCCTTCCACAAGCTGCCGCTGCGCCTGTACCTGGCGGCCGTGATCCTGTTCACCAACGCCGTGAAGGGCATTTCCGCGCTGCAGGTGGGTCGCGACCTGGGCGTGTCCCACAAGACTGCCTACGTGCTGTTGCACAAGATCCGGGAGAGCCTGCTGGTGGGCCGGGAGGAATCCGCTCTGCAGGGCGAGATACACGTGGATGGCGCGTATGTCGGCGGGAAGGTCCGGCCGGAGAACAAGAAGGAAGACCGGGTAGACCGGCGCCTGGCAGAGAATCAAGACCCGGACAAGCGCTGCATCCTGGTGATGCGTCAGGCGCACACCGAGGCGGAGGTAGAGGCCGGCAACGCCGGGGCCAAGAAGACGCTGACCTTCATCGTCAAGAATGAGAACCAGG
>JAFLDO010000089.1 GCA_017302455.1 Accumulibacter sp. | reverse complement strand
GCGCGACGCCGGCCATCATCTCGCGGTGGTCGCTCGCCTGCTGCTGCTCGCGCGCCGTCTGCGCCTCGATGCGCTGCGTCATCTCGTCGAAAGCCGCGCCGATGGCACGCACCTCGTCGCCGGTGCTGCGCTCCTGCTCGCCCGTCGGCACGCGGCGACCGGCGGCGGCGCCGGTGTTCAGGGTACGCAGGGAGTAGTCGCGCAGGCGACCGGCCAGACGATGCAGGGGCTGGGTCAGGCGGCGAAAGACGAAGACGCCGAGCAGCAGCGTCACCAGCATGCCGGCCGCGGCGACCAGACCGGCACCCTGCCAGACCCGGCGCAGGCTGAGTTGCCCGGCCACCTGCTCGCGCGCCTGCCCGTCGAGCACGACGTACAGGTAACCTGGCGGCCGCGCGTCAGCGGCACGCGGCGGGAACATCGCGGCGCTGAAGATGCGCGGAATTCCCGAGCCCATCGGGTCGGTGCCGCGCAGCGGCAGAGCAGCGCCGGCCAGGAAGTCGCGCACTGCCTGGAGGTCCACCTGTTCCTGTCGCACCATGCCGGGATCGCCGATGTAAGCCTGGACGCGGCCGTCGGCATCGAGGACATAGACCTGGATACCGGGGTTGACCACCATCAGCATCGACAGCAGCGCCGCACGCGCCGCGCGGTCGGCCTGATCGGGGTCGGTCAGGGTGATTTCCGGCCAGTGTTCGACGATGTGGCGAGCCAGTCCGTGCGACAGCCGCTGCAGCGCTTCCTGCTCGTGCTCCGCGGCGACATGCCGACCGAGCAGGCCGACGAGCGCACCGTAGGCGAGCAGCAGCAGCGCCAGCGCCAGCGTCAGGCGAGTGGTGAAGGAACGGCGGCTGAGCATGCGGGTTTCTCTTCGAAACGGTAGCCGACGCCCCAGACGGTGACGATCCGCCGCGGGTCGCGCGGGTCGTCCTCGATCTTCGTGCGCAGACGGTTGATGTGCGAGTTGACGGTGTGCTCGTAACCGTCGAAAGCGGCGCCCCAGACGCGCTGCAGCAGCTCGCCGCGGCTGAACACCCGGCCCGGGTGGCGCGCCAGGAAGTACAGGAGATCGAACTCGCGCAGGGTCAGCGGCACGACATCGTCGCCGCGCAGAAGCTCGCGGCGGACGGTGTCGAGCCGGAAAGGACCGAAGCGCAGTTCCGACGCCAACGCCGGCGACGAGCGCAATTGCTCGATCCGCCGCAACAGGGCGCGCACGCGCGCCACCAGTTCGAGCATCGAGAACGGCTTGGCGAGGTAGTCGTCGGCGCCCAGTTCGAGCCCCAGCACACGGTGCGCCTCGGCCGAACGGGCGCTGAGCATGATCACCGGCACATCCGCGTGACGTGCCCGCAGGTGGCGGCAGACGTCCCAGCCGTCGGCGCCCGGCAGCATGAGGTCAAGCAGGACCATGTCCCAGCGCTGGCGATCGATCGCCGCCATCGCCTGCAGGCCGTCGGACTCGCGATGCAGCCGGTAGCCGGCCGCCTCCAGGTGCAGACGCAAGGCGGCGGCAATCGCGTCGTCGTCCTCGACGAGCAGCAGTTGCTCGTTCATCGGGCGACCGGTACCGCGCGCGGGCGGCACCGGAGCGTCCGGGAAAGGTGAACGACGCCACTCGGCGTCACACCGGCGCGACGGTGGAGGCCGACGGCTGGCCGCGGCGGCGACGCGACAGCCAACCGACGGCGAACAGACCGCCGGCCATCAGCGCGTACGTGGCGGGTTCGGGAACGACGGCGAAGCTGATTCGGTAGACATCCGAGTCGGCGGCAAGCGCGCTCGCGAACACGTAGCCGGCACCCGTGGTCAGTCCGTCGAAACCGGCAAGTTCGGCGAAATTGAAACTGACGACGCCGTTCTGCGGCGTGCGCAGGTCATTGTTGCCGACGAAGGCAGCCGCCAACGGATCGAACAGCTCGGACCCGGCATCCCAGATGTCGCGCGCTTTCTGACCGATCGATCCGATCAGCAGGTTGCCGGCGGCGTCGAATAAGCGGAAGCGCGTCGGCGAGTCGTTGCCGATGAAGAAGTCGTTGCTGGGCACGACCATCGCGGCGAAGGTGAAGAAGGGATTCAGCATCGTATCCACCAGGAAGCTGCTGCTGCGGCGCTCCCCGGGCTGCAGCAGACCACCGATCGTGCCGCGCGTCGCGCTCGGATCGGCCGCCGCGAAAGCCGGCTGCCAGGCCGAGCCGCTGCCGCCTTCGGCCACAGAGACGATTGGCGAAGTGGCAGTCTCGCCATTGTTGAAGGCGTCGAAACTGCCGTTGTTGAAGCCCAGGTGCAGCGGCGCGAAGCTGATGCTGTTGGTGGGTGCAAGATTCTCGACTTTCACGGTAACGTTGAGCTGCGCCGCGCCAGCCGTCGCGCACAAGGCGAGCGCAGCGGCACCGACGGTGAGGCGGGCCAGGGTGCAAGAAGTATGGTACATGAGGGTTCTCCTGTCAGGATGTTGCGATCGGCAAACGAGCCCGCAAGGCAGACTCGCCGGGCTGATCATAGGCAGCCCGCATCCCGCAGTCCTCATCGAAAGATCACGGCGCCGTGAATCCCGCCGGCAGGCGGGCGGGATTCACGCGGCGTCGGCAAGCGCCTCGCGGCCAGACAGCCTGGCGATCGACACGGAGAAATCGTCGAGCGCCCGGTGCAGGAGAAGCGCCGGTGCGTCCACCCGCGGGCACTGGCGCAGACCGCCAAGCTGTCGGAAGCCGAGAACGCGCTGATAGTAGCGGGCGTGCCGCGGATTCACCTCGATCACCACATCGGTGGCCGCAAAGCGCTCCTGTCCGTGTCGATGTGCCGACTGCAGGAGGGCGATCAGCAGGTCCGGCGAACTGGATTCCGGAGCTACCGCCAGCCTCGACACCTCGCAAACGACGTGCCCGGGGCGACGCAGGCGACCGATTTCCGGCGCGTAAAGGACGTCGGCGAGCAAGCCGGCAGAGGAATCGCGGCCCAGCGTAAGGGTGGCCACGACCTCGTCGCGGTGCCAGGCGGCGAGCGTCAGCCGGTGCGGATCGTCCACCGGTGGCCTGACGGCTTCGCTCTGGTAGCCCCGCCAGGCGTACATCCGGCGCACCAGCATGCTTGCCATGCCTTGCTCATACGGCGTGCGCGCCGGGCGAATGGCGTAGTCGGTGCGGTAGGCGAGGTAAGTGGGGTACGCCGCAGCAGGTTCGGGCGGCGGCGGACGGCGCGTGGCGCCCGACAACTGCACGCCATACCGGTCAAGGGCGACTGGCGCTCCCGGCTGTCGACCGGCGTGCAAGGCGGTCAGCATGGGCGCTCCCTGCGGCGTCGTGGCATGGTCAACCGGCCGCCGCGTTGACCGCGACCAGCGCTTCCATCACCGGTCTGGTGCGCGCCGACACATTGTCGGACAGAATGTTGATGTCGCCGGAGACCTCGCCGCCTTCGTCGACCACCAGTTTGCCGTAGCGAATCTTGCCGCTGACGCGCCCGGTCGCATGAATGATCAGTTGGCTGCGAGCGGTCAGTTCGCCTTCGAAGCTACCGTGGATCTCGGCGATGTCGATGCTGACCTTGCCGACGAAGGCGCCGTTCTCGGCGATCCGGATCACCCGGCTATCCATCGTCGCCTCGACCCGACCTTCCACCACCAAGGTATCGCAGTCGAGGATTTCGGCGCCCTTGAGCTTGACGTCGGGGCCGACGAGGAGGCGGGCACCGATCATGTTGTCGCTGATCAACGACTCGCGGGGCACCGCCGCGCTGGCGCGTGCCGGGGTGTTGGTGGCACGCACGGGCTGGGCGCCGGAGAGATTCTGAGTCACCTCGTCGGGAGACACCGGCGATTGGGCGACTGAGTGAACCGGCGAACTGTCCCTGCCGGCACTCGCCGGCGAGCCTGCGGACGGTGCAGCGGACTGGGTGCTGGAACCGACGCTCGGCTGGACGTCGCGACGGGTGACCGGGTCGTTGCGGTTGAAGACGTTGGGTTTGTTGAACATGGCGCTTCCTTCTCGGTGGAGTGGTGGTACTGACGTCGGGAAGAGCCTAGCGAGATCCGTGCCATGTCAAGATTAGCTATACACAACAGGATGTTGCGGAAGATTATTGAACCAGAAGCCGCGCTTTCCCCGGAAAACCGTCGGGAAAAAGCGACAGAATCGCCGGAGTTTTTTGCAAAGACGTTCCGGCACAGCCACTTGCCGTGTCGCCGTTTGGCGACACGCTGGCCAAGGCATTGATTCGCCGGGAATCCCAGCGTACCGTCGAGCCCGACACCGGCAGGCGCCGTGGCCATCGGGTGCACCGCGCGCCGTCACGACGGGCTAAACTGGCGGCATGCAGCGCACGCGCTGGACCTGCCGGCTGTGTGGTCCGCGGCCCCTGCCCGCCGCTTCTGGCGAGGACACACGGGTACCGCGACCACGCGCGCCAGACGCGCCGGCCTCCATCGGACTGCCCTGTCCCGCCAGCGGACGGGCAAGGGATTCCGCTTGGCGTTGCCCGGAGATATCGGTTGCCATGATTCGCCTATCGTTCCGGCAGAGCATGCTCGCCGGATTCCTGTTGATCGCATCCCTGCTCAGTTGGGCGGCCGTGCGCAGTTGGCTCGTCCTCGAGCAGTTTGTCGACGCGAGCCGGCTTAGCGGCGAGCATGTGCTGCAGCTCAGCGGATCGATCCAGGAGCTCGCCGACCGGACGGTGGACCTCGAACGTAGCGCGCGCCAGTTCGTGGTCCTCAACGAAGCGACGCTGATCGCACGCTTCGACACGCACCTCGTGCATGCCCTGGCGGCGGTCGGGCGTTTGGAGTCGATTCCCGGCGAAGCGCTGGGGACGCTCACGGGCGACTGGCGCGCGGCCGCCGAAGAGCTCAGCGCGGGCCTGCACCGAGCGGCGCCTGCCGTCGAACTTCTACCGCTGCTGAAACGCCTTGCCGAGATCAACGGCGAACTGGCGCACGCCGGCCGGCAGTGGATCGACCTGCAGAATGCCATGCTGCTGGCGCAGCTCGAACAGAGCCGCCTGCAACTCGCCGGGCTGGTGGCGGTGACGGTCGGCGGTGCCTTCGTGGTTGCCCTGGCGATGAGCTGGTGGCTGTCGCGGCCGATCGGCAGCATCGTGCGCTCGATCGAGTGCCTCGGCGAGAGCCGCTTCGACATGCCCGTGGCGGTCGGCGGCCCGGCCGACCTGCGGCGGGTGGGGCGCCGGCTAGAGTGGCTGAGGCAGCGCCTGGGCGAACTCGAGACCGACCGCGAGCGCACGCTGCGGCACGTCTCGCACGAATTGAAGACGCCCCTGACCGCCTTGCGCGAGGGCATCGCGCTGCTGCAGGAACAGGTGCTGGGGCCTCTCGAAGGAGCCCAGCAGGAGGTCGTCGATATCCTTCAGCACAACGTGATGGCCTTGCAGGGACACATCGAAAGCCTGCTCCGACTCAACGCCGCCTGCTTCGAGGCCCGCCGCCCGACCTACCGCCCGCTGCTGTTGCGCAAGCTGCTCGCCGATGTCGTCCAGGGCCGGGAACTGCAGATCCAGGCACGCCAACTGACCGTGCTGCGCGAAGCACCGGCGATCGCTCGCAACCTCGACGGCGAGAAGTTGCTGGTGGTCGTCGACAACCTGCTCTCCAACGCCATCGATTTCAGCCCGGAAGGCGGTGTCATCCGCCTGCAGGCCGCCGCCTTCGGCAAGAGCATCCGCATTTCCTGCATCGACCAGGGACCGGGGATTGCCGCCGAGGATGCGGAACGCATCTTCGAGCCTTTCGTCCAGGGGCGCCTGGCCTCGCCGACACCGCGCCAGGGCAGCGGCGTCGGCCTGTCGATCGTCCGCGAACTGATGACCGCGATGGGCGGGCGAGTCATGCTCGTGCGTTCCGATGGGCAGGCTCCGGGAGCGCATTTCTGCATCGAGGTGCCCTGTGGATAGCCGCTCCGCGGAGAGGAGGATGGCGCGTTGACCGCCGGTCGCCTGCGCCGCCACGGGCTCGGCTTGCTCGCCGCCGCGCTGCTCGCCGCCTGTGCCGGCCAGCCGGCGCCGGAGCCGGAGTCGCCGCCCACCCCCACGCTGTCGAAGAAGGTCGATGAGGGCGCCATGTTGCCGCTGCTCGGTTACCTGCAACTGCTGCTGCAGATGTCCCCCCAGGAACTGCAGCGGGAGCGCGGCGTCCTGGCGGCGATTCCACAAACGCCGGCGACGCAGGTTCGCCTGGCCATGTTGCTCGGGCAAGCGCGCGGCCCGGGCGATCTCCTGCGCGCGCTCGGTCTTCTCGACGGCGTGCTGAAGAGCCGGGAGCCGGCGGCGGCCAGCCTGCACCCGCTGGCGCGGGCACTGGCCAGTCAGTACCAGGAGCGTTTGAAGCTCGAGTCGCAGAACGACAAGCTCCTGCAGCAGTTGAAGGACAGCCAGCGCCGCAGCAGCGAACTGCAGGAGAAGCTCGACGCCCTGACCGATATCGAACGTTCGTTGCCGGTGCGCCCGACGCCCGCCGGCAACGCGCCCGGAGTCCCGCGATGAACCTCGTTCCGAAAGCCCACGCCGCGCATGTCCTGGTCATCGACGACGACCTGGATCTGCTGCGGCTCCTGTCGATGCGCCTGCACGCCCGGGGCTTCCGGGTGTCGACGGCCGCCTCTGCCGAGGAAGGGCTGGCACGCATCGCCGTCGAACCCCCGCAGCTGGTCGTCAGCGACATCCGTCTGCCGGGCCAGGACGGGCTAGCCCTGTTCGACGAGATCCGCTCGACCCGACCGACCCTGCCGGTGATCCTGCTGACCGCCCACGGGACGATTCCGGATGCGGTGCAGGCGATGTCACGCGGCGTCTTCGGCTATCTCACCAAACCCTTCGACAGCAAGGTGCTGCTGGAAAAGATCGAGCAGGCGCTGCAGCTCTCGCCGGCCGCTGCCGGACACGAGACCGGCAGCGGCGAGGCCTGGCGCGAAGGCATCGTCTTCCGCAGCAGCCGCATGGCGGAACTGCTCGAGGAAGCGCGGGTGGTCGCCGCCTCGGACGCCAGCGTCCTCATCCGGGGCGAGAGCGGAACCGGCAAGGAGGTGCTGGCGCGCGCCATCCACCGCGCCAGCCGACGCGCGCGGGCGCCGTTCGTGGCCATCAACTGCGGCGCCATCCCGGAGCAGTTGCTCGAGTCGGAACTCTTCGGCCACGTCCGCGGCGCCTTCACCGGTGCCGCCAACGCGCACCCCGGCCTGTTCCAGTCGGCCGACGGCGGCACGCTGCTTCTCGACGAGATTGGCGACATGCCGCTCGCCCTCCAGGTGAAGCTGCTGCGCGTACTGCAGGATCGGGCGGTGCGTCCGGTGGGTTCAACGCGGGCCGAGCCGGTGGACGTGCGCGTGCTTTCGGCCACCCACCGCGACCTCGAAGTCGCCATGATCGAGGGCCAGTTTCGCGAGGATCTCTACTATCGCCTGGACGTCGTCACGCTGACGCTGCCGCGCCTCGACGAGCGGCGCGAGGACATCCCGCTGCTGGCGACCTGTTTCGTCCAGCAACTGGCCAGCAAGTACGGCAAGCCGATCGCCGGCATCGCCCCCGAGGCCCTCGAGACGCTCGCCAGCGCCGCCTGGCCGGGCAACGTCCGCCAGCTTTACAACGTCGTCGAGCAGTCCTGCGCGCTGGCGACGACGCCGCTGATTCCGCTGACCCTGATCCAGCGCGCCCTGCGCGTGCCGACGATGGAAGCGCTGTCCTACGCCGAGGCAAAGCAGCGCTTCGAGCGCAACTATCTGGTGCAGCTTCTCAAGCTGACCGACGGCAACGTCGCCGACGCCGCCCGCATCGCCGACCGCAACCGCACCGAGTTCTACCGTCTGCTGCAGAAGCACGAGCTGACGCCGGCGATGTTCCGCGGGGCGGCCGGCGACAGCGGCGTGGTCGAGCGGTGAAGGGCTTGCGGCGCCAAACCGGGCGCGGCAGCGGGCGTCGGTCGGTCGGCAGGCGCCATGAGCGGCCATCGAATTCTCGTGCTCGGCCGACGACAGCCGTCCCGTTGCCAAAATTCGCCCGAACGACAAACCGACTTGCGCTTCAGGGAAACGGCGCCCCGCGCTTGTCGAAGCAAAGGCCGGGTCAAGTCCGCTTCAGCGAGCTCGGCAGACGCTTGCCGACTGGTAGCGAGAGATCGAGCAGCGAATGACCAAGCAGATGGAAAAGCTCGATGCCCATCGAGCGCTGCGGATAGGTGTTCATGCGCGGTCTCGCCACGGCGACAGCCCCAGCAGATCGAGGGTCGTGGCACCCGAGGCGAGCCTCCTCATCATCTCGGCTTCCTTGGCGGCACGTGCCTCGCCGGCCGCCAGCGTGCGCTCGACGTCGGCTCGCGGGAGGACGATGACTCCGTCGTCGTCGGCCACCACCAGGTCGCCAGCGGCGACCGTAACGCCCGTGAACGGGACCGGTTTGCCGACGGAGGGGGCGCTGGCCTTGACCGTCCCACGCACCGACACGCCTCGTGTGAACACGGGGAACCGACGTCGCACCAGCGCCGCGACATCCCGCACACCGCCGTCGATCACCAGACCCGCCAGACCCGCGGCCTCGGCCGCCACGGTAAGCACCTCACCCCAGTACCCGGCGACGAAGTTACCCGTACCGACCACGAGGACGCTGCCCCGCGGGGCGCGCTCCAGCGCAATATGAATCGCGAGGTTGTCGCCAGGCGAACATTGCACCGGGTAGGCAGGCGCTGCGATGACTGCACCCGGCCAAGCGGCGCGGATCATCGGATCGACCGAACAGGCCAAGCCCGAAGCTTCGTAGAGCGTAGACGTGCCGAGCGCCAGTGCGCGGAGCCCCACGTCCCGGTGATCCGCGCTCATATGCCCTTCCTCTGCAGCGTGTGATAGCCGAGCGTAGCGCGTGCTTCGCCCAGCGTCTTGCCGGCGACGATCTGTTCGCGGATCCTCGACTCGGTTGCTTCGATCCTGCGGGCCGCCTCGGCGACGTCGCGGGCACGCGCACGCGGCACGACGACCACGCCGTTGGCATCCGCGACCACGATGTCGCGGGCGCAGACCCGCGCCGTGCCCACAGACACCGGCTCATTGACCGCCGCGACCTCGACGCGGTCCTTGCCCGTGCGCATGAAGCGACCGCGCGTGAACAGCGGATAGCCGTCAGCCAGCGCCTTGGCCACGTCGCGGCAGACACCGTCGATCACCGTTGCACCAAACTTTCTGATGCCGGCGTACTGGGTCATGATGTCGCCCCAGACGGTGCAGTCGGTGCGACCATCGTTGTCGATGACGATGACGTCGCCCTCGACCACAGCGTCGATGAAGTCCCCCACCGTCCCGGCCGGTTGACCGCAGCTCACGTACTTGACGGTGAACGCAGGGCCGACCACCGTGCTACGGTAGTTGTCCAGCGGCGCGATGCCAAGGCACTGCCCAGGGATGCCGAGCTTGTCCATGGCGTCGGAAACGCCCGGCGTGTCCAGGCCCTCGAACAGAGCGACAAGCTCGTTGTCTTGCGCTTTCACTTCGCGGCTCCTGCCTTGATGGCTGCGAATTCCTTGTCGTGCATCACGTCCGCGACCGACCGGCCCGAGCATACCGCCCGCACCATGCCCTCCTGCCGATGCGCGATGCGCTCGGCCAGGTCGAGCACCTCGTCGATGCGATCAGAAGTCACGAACACCGTGCCGCAGCGGTCGGCGATCACGTAGTCGTCCTCGCGCACCTGCACACCCGCGACCTGGATCGGCGTACCCGAAGCCAGTTGCACAACGCGATTGCGCGCGCTGACCATCGTCACGCCGCGGCCGTAGACCGGATAGGCGATCGCGTCGTTGGCCTCGATGTCGCGGCTGAAACCATCGACCACCGTCCCGCGAACACGCTTGACCTTGGCGGCGTTGGCGAGGATGTCTCCCCAGCAGGAGACACCGTCGATGCCGCCGGAGATCACCAGAACGCGCTCGTCGGTTTCAATGGCCGCGATCACCGGCGAGATCAGGTGCACGGTCGGCGCATCGCCGACTTTGGCGCCGAGTTGGACGGTGCTGGCCCGTCCAACGATCTTCGGACAGTTCCAAAGCGGGCGCAGGCCGACGGTGGCGCCGGGAAGCGTCAGGAAGTCGAGGGCGTCCGACACCGTGCTCGTGTCGAGCCGTTCCAAACGGTCGAGGTGGGATGGTTTCATCGCAAGAGGTCTGTAAGGGTTCTGGTGCCGACACTATCGGATTCGCCGATCGTTCTGTAAATTCCGATTTCAGGAAGTGTTTGATACGCCGAAACTATGGAACCGTGATGATCAACTTTCGCCTGTTGCGCCATCTCTGGCTCTTTCTTGCCGTGGCCGAGGAACAGCACTTCGGTCGTGCTGCCAGGCGTCTGGGCATGTCCCAGCCACCGTTGACCGAACAGATCCAGATTCTTGAACAGGCGCTGAAGAGCAAGCTGTTCGTCCGCTCGCGGCGAGGCGCGCAACTCACTCCCGTCGGGCAGACCATTCTTCCGGCAGTGCGCAAGTTCGCACAGCAGATGGAGCAGCTGGAATTGGCAGTGCGCGAGGCCACGGCCGGCCAGACCGGTCTGTTGACCATCGGCGCGATCTCGTCGGCGATGCTGGAGGTCCTGCCACCGTTCCTGGACCGGCTGCGCGATCGCTATCCGCGGTTGACGATTTCCGTCCGGGAGATTGACAGCGTCGAGGCACTGTCGGCGCTGGAACTCGGAGACGTCGATCTGGCGTTCGCCCGAGTGCAGGGGGATCTTGGCAGCTCAATTGCCACGATGACCATGGCCCAGGACAAATTGACCGTGGCTCTGCCAACGGCCCACCGGCTGGCAACGCGGCGGCGCATCAAGCTGAATGACCTGACCGAAGAGCCGTTCGTGATGTTCGCTCGTCGCGTCAGCCCGGTCTACTTCGACAGCATCGTGGCGCTTTGCCAAGGCCAGGGATTCTCTCCGCGGATCCTCCACGAAGTTCGCAGCGTCGCGACCCAGGTCGCTTTCGTCAGCTGTGGACAGGGCATCGCTTTGGTTCCTGCCGGCTTGCGGCGCCTGGCGCCCGCCAATGTCGTCCTGCGGCCCTTGCACGAGTCCGTTGACGTCGTCACCACCGCGGCGGCATGGCACACGGCATCCACCAATCCTGCGCTGCAACTGGCGCTGGAGGTTCTACGGGGCACGCCGACCACACTGAAGGCGTAGCCTCCCAGCAGGGGTCGAACTGAGAGACTGCTCTGCGTCGCTTGAACCGATAAACCGCAACGTCGGCGACGCCACTTGCGTCGCCAACCGCAACCGCACCGAGTTCTACCGTTTGCTGCAGAAGCACGCGCTGACGCCGACGATGTTTCGAGGGGCGGCCAGCGACAGCGGTGCGCTCGAGCGGTGCAGGGCTTGCGGGGCCAAACCTGCGCGGCAGCGGACGTCCGTCGGGTATCACCATAAGCGTGTGACATTCCGGCAGGGACCGGCTCCGCGATGCAGCCCTTTGCTGCCGCAGCCTCCATTGCCCGACAGTCCCAACCTCTGCCACCTTGCGGTACCGCCCGGTTGATGTCTTCGGCTCATGGAGAAAGGCTGTTGACCGGGTGCAAGCACAGGTAGTCTGATGTGGAATCGCTTCTCTTCTCGGCGCAACGACCCGCAGAGACTAAAATGACGGGTCCGCGCCTACGAGGGTGCCGTCAGGCGCCAATGCCGCTCGAAGCTGTTGCATTGGTCAACATTCAACGCACAAGGAATGCATGCTTCATGATCAAGATTGATTTTGAAAAGATGGGCGGATTGATTCCCGCCGTGATCCAGGATGCCGAGAACGGCGAGGTGCTTATGGTCGCCTTCATGGACGAAAAAACGTTGAATCTGACCCTGGAGTCCGGCAAGACCTGGTTCTTCAGTCGCTCGCGCAACAAGTACTGGATGAAAGGCGAAGAGTCCGGCAACACGCAGGACGTTGTCGAGGTATTCACCGACTGCGATGCCGATACGGTGGTCATCAAGGTCAGGCAGAACGGCCCCGCGGCCTGTCATACCGGTAACCGCAGCTGCTTTTTCGTGAAATGGGAAAGCGGGGCCTGGGTGGAGCATTCCAATCCCCTGTTTGACCCGGCGCAGGTGTACAAGAAATGAAGCAAGCCGTGATGGACAATCTACTGAAGTTCGGCATCCCCAAGGGAAGCCTGGAGGAGGCCACCGTCGAGCTGTTCCGCAAGGCCGGCTGGCGGATCACCACCGCATCGCGCAGCTACTTTCCAAGCGTCGACGACGAAGAGATGAAATGCAGCCTCATCCGTCCCCAGGAGATGGGCAGGTATGTCGAACGCGGCACCATCGACGTCGGCATTGCCGGGAGGGACTGGGTCCGGGAGAGCGATTCGGATGTCGTGGAAATCTGCGAGATGGTCTATTCCAAGGTTTCCCGCGGCACGGTGCGCTGGGTCCTGGTGGTCAAGGATGATTCCAGGGTGCGCTCACCGGAGGATCTCCGCGGCGGCACCGTTTCGACGGAACTGGTGGGCTTCACCCAGCGTTACTTCGCCGAGCGCAATATTCCGGTCACCGTTGAATTCTCATGGGGGGCCACCGAGGCCAAGGTGGTCGAGGGGCTGTGCGACGCCATCGTCGAGG
>JAFLDO010000088.1 GCA_017302455.1 Accumulibacter sp. | reverse complement strand
GTCGCCGCGGCGACCCCGCTCCTGCGGCCGAAAAACTCCGCCGACGTGATGCTCGCCGCCGGCCCGCCGCTGGCCATGCCCGGGAACGGCGAGCAGATCATCGCCATCGGCACGTCGACGGGTGGCACGCAGGCGCTGGAGGCGGTTCTCACGCGGCTGCCGGCAAGCTGTCTCGGCATCGTCATCGTCCAGCACATGCCCGAGCGCTTCACCGCGATGCTGGCGCAGCGCCTCAACGAGCTGTGCCGGATGGAAATCCGCGAGGCGCAGAACGGCGACCGCGTCATGCCCGGGCGAGCGCTGATCGCCCCCGGCGGCAAGCACATGCTGCTCAAGCGCAGCGGCACTCAATATCAGGTCGACGTCGCCGACGGCCCGCTGGTGAACCGCCACAAACCGTCGGTCGATGTCCTGTTCCGCTCGGTGGCCAGGTTCGCCGGCGCCAACGCACTCGGCATCATCATGACCGGCATGGGCGACGATGGCGCGCGCGGCCTCAAGGAGATGCACGACGCGGGCGCCCGCACGATCGCCCAGGACGAAGCCAGTTGCGTGGTTTTCGGCATGCCCAGGGAAGCCATCAAGCTGGGCGCGGTCGACCAGACGATGGCGCTCGACCAGATTCCCGGCGCCGTCACCGCCTACTGCCGGACCGGCAACCCGGTCGCGTGAGGTGACGCGGATGCGCCGAGACCTTCGCCAACGCTACGTGCCGGGGACGCACCGGCGCTTCCCGAGCGCCGCGCCAGCGCGTATGCTCCGGCGATGAGCATTCGGGGAGTCATCGCAGCGTCAGACCCGCATACGGCGGTGGCCGGGGCGCGAATGTTGCGGCGCGGCGGCAACGCCGTCGATGCGATCGTCGCCGCCAAGCTCGCGGCAACCGTCACCGAACTGCCCCTGACCTCACTCGCCGGCGGCGGTGCCTGCCTCTGGGGTGACGCCAGGGACGGCTACGAAGTTGTCGATTTCTTCGCGGCGATGCCGGGCCGCGGCCTCACGGCTTTCCCGGTCGTCGACTTCGCGCCGGTGGCCGTCGATTTCGGGCGGACGACGCAGACTTTCCACGTCGGCAAGGGAGCGGCGGCGGTACCGGGCGAACTGGTCGGTCTGCTCGAACTGCATCGGCGCGCCGGCCGCCTGTCGCTCGCCGAGGTCGTCGCACCGGCGGTCGCCTGGGCGCGTGACGGCTTCATGGTCAGCCCGCAGATCGCCAGGATTGCCGCCGTCATCACGCCGATCGTCAGCCGCTCGCCGGCCGTGGCGCGCCTCTTCTTTCCGGGCGAGCACATGCTGCAGGCAGGCGATCGCCTGGCCAACCCGGATCTGGGCGATTTCCTGCACGCGCTTGGCGCAGGCAATCCCGCCGTCCAGGTCGCCCAGTACTGGTCGTCCTTGGTCGACCACTTCGGCCCGGCGCACGGCGGCCTGATCACGGCAGCAGATGTCGCGGCCTACGCGCCGGTGATACGCGAACCGCTGCGCGTGGAGTTCGGTCGCCACACCGTGCTGACCAACCCGCCGCCTTCAGCGGGCGGCGGCCTGGTCGGCGCCGGACTGCGCATCGCTGCCGGCCTCGGTCTCGGCCAGGAGGCTTTCCGCACGCGCGCGCATCAGCTCGCCATCGCGGCGCTGCTGGCCACCGTATCCGACCTGCGCCAGTCGGGCTATGACGAAAGGCTGCGCAGCGACCCCGCGTCGATCCGCGACCTGGTGGCTGGCGACGGCATCCCGACCTGGGTGGCGCGGGCCCGCTCACGCCGGCACGAGAACCCGCTGGGTGCGACCACGCACATCTCGGTGATCGATGCGCAAGGCATGGCGGCGGCGATGACCACGAGCAACGGCGAGGGCTGCGGAGAGGCGCTGCCGGGACTGGGAATCCACGTGAACAACTTCCTCGGCGAGGACGACATCAACCCGGGCGGCTTCCACCAACTGGTGCCGGGAAGCTGGATGAGCACGATGATGTCGCCGACGATCGTCGTCGCCGGCGAGCGACCCTGCTTCGCGCTCGGCAGCGGCGGCTCGAACCGCATCCGCAGCGCCATCCTGCAGGCCTTGCTCAACCTGCTGGCGTACCAGCGGCCCCTCGACGACGCCGTCAACGCCGCTCGTCTGCATGTCGAAGGACCGCAACTCTGGTTCGAAGACTTCGGTGTCGACGCCGACGCCGTCGCCGCCCTGCGCGCCGCCTGGCCGGACGCGATGTGTTTCGACGCGCCGAGCCTGTTCTTCGGCGGCGTCAATTGTGCGGCGAGCCTCGACGGGCAGCTCGCCGGCGCCGGCGACCGTCGACGTGGTGGCGTGGTCGTGCTTGCCGAGGATTAGTCGCCGGCAACCGCCGCCGGTAGGGACGGCGTCAGCGGCCGAGCGTGCTCACCACTTGCGAGAAGGTCTGGGCGATTTCCTCGGTATGCGCTTCCAGCCCCATCTGGCGCTGGATCCGCGCCAGGGAGAAAACGCCGCAGAGAACGTGGTGGTCCTCCTCGTCGTGATCGACGACCAGGCAGAAGGGCGTCCCCAACTCCTTGAGCGTGGTGACGATGTTGCCCACCCGGGCATGCGCGACATCCCTCAGATGCAGTACTTCGGCCTCGTCGTGCTTGTCGATCATGACATTGCCGACGACCAGTTCGCCCGGCCGAACACCCATCCGGTGGGCAATGGCGAGTGGCTGATTGCCTCGCGTACCGGCCTCGGTGACGATGCCCAGCAACTGCTGCTGCTCGTCGGTCACCAGCAGATACTGCACCCGGCACAGCGTCATCGCCCGGTTCGCATCGTCGAGCGAGGCGCTGCGCGCGATGGTCACCGGGGTCTGGCGGCGATAATCGGTCATCACCTCGAGCGCCGGCGAATTGGCATCGACCGAGGCATGGCCGGCGGCTCGCGGAAGGTAACAGGGCACGCCCCTCTTGAGCTTGGTCCAGGGCAACGGCTTGTAACGATTCTCGGGCATTTGTCGATCCCTCCGGTCGGTGGCAATGCAGGAATTAATACACCGATGTCGTCCTGCTGACAAGCGCCGCGCAGCCAGGCCAGGCGACGCCAGAATTGCGTCACGCGAGTCTTGAAGGTAGTATCCATGCCGCGCGCCGCATGATTGTGCCAATCCTTTCATTTTGCCGCCCCGGCGCTCCACTCCGGACCGCACTCTACCTGGTCACGGCGGACAAGAACCGGCTCCGCCAGTTGGCTCGGGCCGACATATTAACTTCGCAACATCCTCTACCGTTCCCAGAATGATTTCCGGCCTACTCAAGAAGATTTTCGGCAGCCGCAATGACCGGCTGATCAAGCAGTACTCGCAGGTTGTCCGCAAGATCAACGCGCTGGAAGCTTCTGTCAGCGCACTCTCCGACGACGGCCTGCGCGACAAGACAGCCGAGTTCAAGGCTCGTGTCGCCAATGGGGAGTCGCTCGATGCCCTGCTGCCGGAGGCTTTCGCCGTCGTTCGCGAGGCCGGCAAGCGTAGCCTGGGCATGCGTCACTTCGACGTGCAGCTGATCGGCGGCATGGTGCTGCACGACGGAAAGATCGCCGAAATGCGGACCGGCGAGGGCAAGACGCTGGTCGCGACGCTGGCTTCGTACCTCAACGCGCTGTCCGGCAACGGCGTGCACGTGGTCACCGTCAACGACTACCTGGCCAACCGCGACGCCGAGTGGATGGGGCGTCTGCACCGCTTTCTCGGCCTGACCGTCGGCGTGAACCTGTCGCAGATGGCACATGAGGAAAAGCAGGCCGCCTACGCCGCCGACGTCACTTACGGAACCAACAACGAGTTCGGCTTCGATTACCTGCGCGACAACATGGTGTACGCCGCCAGCGAGCGGGTGCAGCGCAAGCTCAGCTTCGCGATCGTCGACGAGGTCGATTCGATCCTGATCGACGAAGCGCGCACGCCGCTGATCATCTCGGGCCAGGCCGAGGACCATACCGACCTCTACGTGCGCATGAACAAGGTCGCGCCGCTGCTCAAGCGCTGTGCGGAAGAAAACGGCCCCGGCGACTACTGGGTAGACGAGAAGGGCCATCAGATCCTGATGACCGAGGAAGGCCACGAGCATGCCGAGGAACTGCTCGCGAGCGCCGGCCTGCTACCCGACGGCGGCAGTCTGTACGATGCCAGCAACATCCTGATGATCCACCACCTGAACGCCGCCCTGCGCGCCCACAATCTCTTTCTGAGGGACCAGCAGTACGTGGTGCAGAACGGCGAAGTGATCATCGTCGACGAATTCACCGGTCGCCTGATGTCCGGCCGCCGCTGGTCCGACGGTCTGCATCAGGCCGTCGAAGCCAAGGAGGGAGTGCGGATTCAGAACGAGAACCAGACTCTGGCCTCGATCACCTTCCAGAACTACTTCCGTATGTACGACAAGCTGTCCGGGATGACCGGCACGGCCGACACCGAAGCCTACGAGTTCCAGCAGATCTATGGTCTCGAGACGGTGGTCATCCCGACCAACCAGCAAATGCGGCGGACCGACAACAACGATCAGGTCTTCCGTACCGCCAAGGAAAAGCACGAGGCGATCGTCGCCGACATCCGCGCCTGCCGCGAACGTGGCCAACCGGTGCTGGTCGGCACGACCTCGATCGAGAACTCGGAACTGCTGTCGGCGCTGCTCGACCACGAGAAGCTGCCGCACCAGGTGCTCAACGCCAAGCAGCACGCGCGCGAAGCAGAAATCGTCCGTGACGCCGGCAGTCCGGGCGTCATCACGATCGCCACCAACATGGCCGGCCGGGGTACCGACATCGTCCTCGGCGGCAGCATCGAGAAGAAGATCTCCCAGGTTCGCGACGACGAGACGCTGAGCGCCGCCGAGATCGATGCGCGCATGGCCGAAATCCGTGCCCAGTGGCAGAAGCTGCACGACCAGGTGGTGGCGGCGGGCGGCCTGCACATCATCGGTTCGGAGCGGCATGAGTCTCGCCGCATCGACAACCAGTTGCGCGGCCGTTCCGGTCGCCAGGGCGATCCGGGTTCCTCGCGCTTCTTCCTCGCGCTCGATGATTCCCTGCTGCGCATCTTTGCCGGTGACCGCCTCAAGGCCATCATGGAGCGCCTGAAGATGCCCGAGGGCGAGCCGATCGAGCATCCCCTGGTGTCACGTTCGCTCGAGTCGGCTCAGCGCAAGGTCGAGGCGCGCAACTTCGACATCCGCAAGCAACTCCTCGAGTACGACGACGTCGCCAACGACCAGCGCAAGGTCATCTACGCGCAACGCAACGAGTTGCTGGAGAGCGGCGACATCTCGGAAACGATCACCGCGATGCGCGAAGGCGTCCTGCACGACATGTTCCGGCTTCATGTTCCGGCGGAAACGGTCGAGGAACAATGGGACCTGCCAGGACTCGAGAACGCGCTTGCCGCCGAACTGCAGCAACACCTGCCGATCGTCGAATGGTCGACGAAGGAACCGAATCTTGGCGACCAGGAGATGCTCAGGCGCATCGTCGACGCGGTTGCCGCCGCCTACGCCGAGAAGATCGAACTTGTCGGCGCCGAGAACTTCCACGCGTTCGAGCGCAACGTCATGCTGCAGAGCCTGGACACGCACTGGCGCGAACACCTGGCGGCGCTCGATCACCTGCGGCAGGGAATCCATCTGCGCGGCTACGCCCAGAAGAACCCCAAGCAGGAGTACAAGCGCGAAGCCTTCGAACTGTTCCAGCGACTTCTCGACAGCGTGCGCGTCGACGTGACGCGCCTGCTGGTCACCGTTCAGGTGCGTGCACAGGACGTCGAGGAAAGTGCCCCGCACGCCGAGGTGCAGAACGTCCGCTACCATCACGCCGACTACGACGAGGCACTCGGCAGTACCGACGGCGACGCGGCTGCCGCAGCGAGTGCTCGCAAGCCGATGGCACCGGGCGCCAAGGTCGGCCGCAATGAGCCTTGTCCCTGCGGTTCAGGCAAGAAGTACAAGTTCTGCCACGGCAAGCTGTCGTAGGCGTCAGCCACGGGGAGAACAGCTTGCGGGCACCCCACCCCTCGGCGCCCCCGGCCTTCGCCCTGCTCCTGCCCCTGCCTTGCTCCTGGCTCGTTGCTCGTTCTCCGCTCGCGAGGTTGCCATGCCCGTGAATTATCGTACCCCTGCTCCCGAAGAACTGCTGCCGGTCGCCGGCGTTCGCCTCGGCGTTGCCGCGGCGGCGATCCGCAAGCTCGACCGGCACGACCTGACGCTGCTCGCACTCGACGCGGGCTCCCGGGTCGCCGGCGTGTTCACCGCCAATCGCTTCTGCGCCGCTCCGGTGCAGGTCTGCCGGCGGCATCTGGAAATCGGCAGCGACATGCGGGCGCTGGTGATCAATACCGGCATCGCCAATGCCGGCACCGGCGAGCAAGGCTGGCTGGCGGCGACGGAAACCTGCGCCGCGGTCGGCCGCCTGCTGGGAATCGATGACCGCCAGGTACTGCCTTTCTCGACCGGCGTGATCCTCGAACCTCTGCCGGTCGACCGCCTGATCGCAGGCCTGCCGTCCTGTGCCGCCAACCTCGCCGCCGACAACTGGCACGCCGCGGCGCATGCGATCATGACCACCGACACACTGGCCAAGGCCGCCTCACGGCGCATCGAGAACGCCGGCCGAAGCATCACCATCACCGGTATCAGCAAGGGAGCCGGCATGATCCGGCCGAACATGGCAACGATGCTCGCTTTCATCGCCACCGACGCCGGTATCGCCGCACCGCTGCTGCAGCAACTCCTGCAGGAAGCCGCTGCCGAGTCGTTCAACTGCATCACCGTAGACGGCGACACCTCGACCAACGATTCCTTCATCCTCATCGCCACCGGCGGCGCCGGCATTGAGTTTGCAGACGCCGGCGCGGCTGGCTACGAGGCGCTGCGTCAGGCCGTAATCGACGTCGCCGTCGAACTCGCGCAGGCGATCGTTCGCGACGGCGAAGGCGCCAGCAAGTTCATCACCGTCGCCGTCGAAGGCGGTCGCGATAGCGCGGAGTGCAAGCGCGTCGGCTATGCGATTGCGCACTCGCCGCTGGTCAAGACCGCCTTCTTTGCGTCCGACCCCAACCTCGGGCGAATTCTCGCCGCCATCGGCTACGCCGAGGTCGACGACCTCGACGTAGACCGCGTCAAGGTCTGGCTGGCCAGTGCCGGTAGCGAGATTCTGGTTGCCGAAAACGGCGGACGGGCGGCGTCGTACCGTGAAGAAGACGGCGCGCGCCGCATGCAGGAAGCCGAGATCGGCGTCCGCGTCGACCTCGGGCGTGGTCCCGCCCGCGCCGCGATCTACACCTGCGATCTCTCCTACGACTACGTCAGGATCAACGCCGATTACCGCAGCTAGACGCGTTGCAGGCGAATCCGTCTGAACCAACCACCGGCCAGCGCCGGCTGGTCGCTCGCCACGACCAGGCCAGGCACCTGCGCGAGCACCTCTTCGAAAACCACATCGAGCCGTGTCGCGACATGGCGGACCATCGGGTTGACCAGTCGCCGCACCGGCGCCCACTGCCCCGGTTGCAGGAACTTGTCGAAAATCAGCACGCTGCCGCCTGCAGCCAGGACTCGTGCGGTCTCTCGCAGGCAGGCCACCGGGTCCGGCAGAACGGCCAGGATCAGGTGCAGGACGGCGTGGTCGAAACTGCGGTCGGCAAACGGCAGGCGCTGCGAATCTCCCTGAATCCACTGGAAATCGAGGTCGCCGGCGCGCCGCCTGGCTCGCCGCAGCATCGCCGGCGTCAGATCGATGCCGGTGTAGTGGTGCTGTAACGGCAGCAGCGGCAGGTCGAGACCGGTGCCGACACCGCTGAGCAGCACGCGCGCCGGCGCCTGCGGCAGCTCGGCCAGGCTGTCGGCGCGCTGGCTGCGGCTGGCCGCCGCGAGCACCAGATCGTAGAACGGCGAGATCAGCGTGTAACTGTGCTTGAGGCTCAAGCGCGGGGAATCAATGCAGGACGTGCGGGACGGCCAGGGTGAACTCGGCAATCTCCGCGTCGAACTGCCGGCCATCGACAGCCGTCATCTGGTAACTGCCACGCATCGTACCCACCGGGGTATCGAGCTGACAGCCGCTGGTATAGGAAAACTGCTCGCCGGGCTGCAACAAGGGCTGCCGGCCGACGACACCGAGCCCGCGCACTTCCTGGACCTTGCCGCCGGCATCGGTGATGACCCAGTGGCGCGAAATCAACTGCGCGGCCACGGTGCCGACATTCTCGATGGTGATCGTGTAGGCGAAAACGTAATTGTCGTTCACGGGATCCGACTGGTCGGCGATGTATTGCGGAACCGCGGTGACCGCGAACTCGTATTTCTTGCTTTCGGCCATGATTTCTCGATGTCGGAACGATCAGAACCCGCATTGCACACCAAACGGCGGGTACTGGCAAGCCTGCCGATAAACCGAGGGGCCCCTCTAAGCCGACCAGACCTTTCGGAGTAGAATAAACCCTGTTTTCCCTACGGATTCCCCACATGCATGTCATCGCCCCCAGTATCCTCTCCGCCGATTTTGCCAGACTCGGCGAGGAAGTCGTGAATGTCATCGCCGCCGGCGCAGACTGGATCCACTTCGACGTCATGGACAACCATTACGTTCCCAACCTTACCATCGGTCCGCTGGTCTGTGCGGCCATCCGCCCGCTGACCGAGGCGCCGATCGATGTGCACCTGATGGTCAGGCCCGTCGACCGTATCGTTCCCGACTTCGCCAAGGCCGGTGCCAACATCATCACCTTCCACCCGGAAGCCTCGGAGCACGTCGACCGCACGCTCGCGCTGATCCGTGAGAACGGTTGCCAGTCGGGGCTCGTCTTCAACCCGGCGACACCGCTCGACTACATGGATTACGTCATGGACAAGCTGGACATCGTCCTGCTGATGAGCGTCAACCCGGGTTTCGGTGGACAGCAGTTCATTGCCTCGACCCTGGCCAAGCTCGCTGCAGCACGCGCCAGAATCGACGCCTATGAACGGAGCAGCGGCCGGCGCATCCGGCTGGAAGTCGACGGTGGCGTCAAGATCGACAACATTGCCGAAATCGCCCGCGCCGGCGCCGACGCCTTCGTCGCCGGGTCGGCGGTCTTCGGCGCCGGCCGGGACAGCGACGCCAATCGCTACGACACGGTGATCGCGGCGCTGCGCGCCCAACTGGGAGAGATCTGATGCCCCAGTCACTCGCCGTACGTGCCGTTCTCATCGATCTCGACGGCACGTTGCTCGACACTGTCCTCGATCTGCACGCCGCCGCCAACGCCATGCTGGACGACCTCGGCCGTCAGGAGGTTGCTGTCGAGGCGATCCGCAGCTATGTCGGACGTGGCATCCCGAATCTCGTCAAGCGCGTGCTGGCCGGCACCATGGAAGCCGCCGACGACGCGGCGCCGCCACCGGCCAAGGCGCTGGCCAGCTTCAGGTATCACTACGCCGCAGAGAACGGGCGCAACGCCATTCTTTTCCCGGGCGTCATCGAAGGACTCGACGCGTTCAAGGCCATGGGGTTGCCGCTCGGCGTCATCACCAACAAGGCGGAAGCATTCACCCTGCCGCTGCTCGAGCATACCGGTCTGGCTCCCTACTTCGACGTCGTCGTCAGCGGCGACCTCCTGCCGCGGCCCAAGCCCGATCCGATGCCACTGCTCTGGGCGAGCGGCCGCCTCGGCGTATCACCGGCGCATGTGCTGATGATCGGCGACTCGCTGCACGATTTTCATGCCGGACGCTCTGCCGGCTGCCGCGTTTTTCTGGTGCCTTACGGCTACAACGAAGGACGCGATGTCCGCGATCTGGACTGCGATGGTATAGTCTCGTCCCTCGCCGAGGCCGCCCGCCGCATCGCTCAGGAATGACCGCGCTCCACCACAGACGGCCACCGAGACCTGCCCGCGGGGTGCGGGCCTGGCGCTGGCGCGGCGGACGCGTCTAGCCGCCGCGTGGCGGCCCCGCCCAGGACGCGCATCGGCCCGGTGCGCAGCCACTTGCGCCGTGTTTCCCGCCGTGTTTCCTTGTGGAGTTCCGATGACCGAAGCCTATTTCAATCGCCTGGCTGCCGAAGGCTACAACCGCATCCCGGTGACGCTGGAGACCTTCGCCGATCTCGACACGCCGCTGTCGATCTATCTGAAGCTGGCCAACGCCCCCTACACCTACCTGCTCGAATCGGTCCAGGGCGGCGAACGCTTTGGCCGCTACTCGTTCATCGGCCTGGCCAGTCCGACGCGCATCGTCGTCAATGCCCATCAGGTACTGGTTCTCAACGGCAATCGCATCGCCGAACGCGAAGACGACACCAACCCGCTCGACTTCATCGGCAAATACATGAAACGCTTCCGCGCCGCGCCGACGACCGGCCTGCCGCGCTTCTGCGGTGGTCTCGTCGGTTGCTTCGGCTATGACACCGTCCGCTACATCGAAACCCGCCTGACGCGTTCGCAAAAACCCGACGACCTCGGAATTCCCGACATCGTGCTGCTCCTTTCCGAGGAGATTGCGGTAGTCGACAACCTGTCGGGCAAGCTGACGCTGGTCGTCTACGCCGAGCCCGGGGTTCCCGGTGCCTACCACAAGGCGCAGGCCAGGCTCAAGGAACTGCTCGCCCGCCTGCGCGAACCGGTGCGCATTCCAGCCGAAGCGCCGCAATCGTCGCAGCCGGCGACGTCGATGTTCGGCGAGTCCCAGTTCAAGCGAGCGGTGGTCACGGCCAAGCGCTACATCACCGAGGGCGACATCATGCAGGTCGTCCTCTCGCAGCGCATGAGCAAACCGCTTGCCGCCAGCCCGATGGCGCTCTACCGGTCCCTGCGCTCGCTCAATCCGTCGCCGTACATGTTCTACTTCGACCTCGAGGACTTCCATGTCGTTGGCGCCTCACCGGAAATTCTGGTTCGCCTCGAAGGCGACACGGTGACGGTCCGGCCGATCGCCGGCACCCGCCGGCGCGGCGTGTCCTTCGAGGAGGATCAGGCGCTTGCCGCCGAATTGCTGGCCGACGCAAAGGAACGTGCGGAGCACGTCCAGCTCCTCGACCTCGGCCGCAACGACGCCGGCCGCGTTGCCCGCGTCGGCACGATCAAGCTCACCGAGAACATGATCGTCGAACGCTACTCCCATGTCATGCACATCGTCTCCAACGTCGAGGCGCGGCTGCGTCCGGACCTTTGCGCGCTCGACGTGCTCAAGGCGACCTTCCCGGCCGGCACCGTCTCGGGCGCGCCGAAGGTGCGGGCGATGGAGATCATCGACGAACTCGAACCGGTCAAGCGCGGCATCTACGCCGGTGCCGTCGGTTACCTCGGCTTCAACGGCGACATGGATCTGGCGATTGCCATCCGTACGGCCATCGTCAAGGATGGCCAGCTGCACGTGCAGGCCGGTGCCGGCATCGTCGCCGATTCGGATCCGTCGTCGGAATGGCAGGAGACGGAGAACAAGGCCCGCGCCGTGTTGCGCGCCGCCGAACTGGCCGAGCACGGTCTCGACACCCGCTGCTGAGGGAACGACCGCGCCAGGGTCCGGGGTGAGCGGCGGCTACCTCAGGAGCGACGCGCGCCGATGCCGTCGGCGATGCACCGCGAACGCTCACTCCGCGGCTGCCCCGGTCAAGGGCACGAAGGCGACCGGCAGGACGCGCCGTTCGGCGAGCCCGCCCAGCGCGTCCTTTTGGAGCACCAGCAACTCCTGCCCGAGGTAGCGGCTGCCCACCGGCATGACCAGGATGCCGCCGGCCTTGAGCTGCTCGATCAGCGCCGGAGGAATGCGCGGGGCGGCCGCGGTGACCATGATCGAATCGTACGGGGCGTGCTCGGGCCAACCGAAGCGGCCGTTGCCGGCGCACACCTCGACGTTGTCGCAACCCAGGCGCTGCAGGCGCACGCGCGCCTGTGCGGCGAGTTCCTCGATGATTTCCAGCGAGTAGACCTGCTTCACCAGCCGCGCGAGAATCGCCGCCTGGTAGCCCGAACCGGTACCGACCTCGAGGACGACGTCCCCCGCGCGCGGCTGAATCAGGTCGCTCATCAAGGCTACGATGTACGGTTGCGAGATCGTCTGTCCATGGCCGATCGGTAGCGGGTGGTTGACGTAGGCGCTGGCCTGCAGATCGTCGGGGACGAACATATGCCGCGGCACCCCGCGCAAGGCCTCGAGCACGCGCGGATCAAGAACCGGACGACCGGTCAGTTCGCGCGTGTCGCGGACCTCGTCCCGGATTTCATCGAGCAGCCGCTGCATACACCCGTCGTCGTCCTGGCGCATGCCGTCAGCGCGCCCAGTGGACCCGCAAGTGCGCGTCTTCGGCGTTGTAGTGAAACTCCAGTTCGCCCTGATAGGCGTGATGTACGGCTTCGCCGATACCGCGTGCAAGGTGCATGTCGGTCGTACTCACGCGCATCTCGCTGTCGCTCTCTTCGATCGCCATCACACGTTTCAGCGGGTGTCCGGCCCTTTCGCGCTCCGCCTCGTTGAGAACGAGGTGCTTGATTTCCTCGCGGTGACTGTGCAGGAAGCTGCCCTCGAGGACGACAACGCCGGCCGGATAATGGTCCTGCACACGCTGGCACGCCGGGCAGCTTGTCCGCTGGGCGTCCTCGGGGGCACTGATGCCCCACTGCCATCGCCCACCATGAAACACCGCGCCACAGTGCGGGCAGACCGTCGGCTCCGCAAGCTTTCCTCGGGTTTTGTAGCTGTCATGCCGCTCTTCCTGCAGCAGGCGGTCGCGGCGAACCCGCTGAAAGCCCGCTGGAATTGATCTGGTAATCATGGCAAACCTCCTTGCCGGAAAATTCCGACATTATGGAGCAGCCACCCCACTCGTCCGCCGGGCTTGGCGACGCCGCCGCCCCTGTTCTTTCTGGCGAGCTCATTCTGTGAGCCTATAGCGCCCTACACTGCGGCTCATGCCCCAACCCCATGAGC
>JAFLDO010000087.1 GCA_017302455.1 Accumulibacter sp. | reverse complement strand
CCCGCTCGCCGGCCTGAGCGCGCGGCGGCGCCGCGCGCAGGACCCTACGGTGCTGCGACCAGAGAGCCGACGCGCACCGTCGCGCCGTGCGCCGAAACACCCGCGGCCGTGGCGTTGATGCGGATGTCGCTGTTCCTGACGACGGTGGCGCCACGCAGATCGACCACGCCGACGTCGACCTGCCCCGGCATGTCGGGTGTCGAGCTGCTTTTCTTCCGGCCCAGGAAACCCTTGCTGCTCGAACTGCCACCCTGCTTGCCCTCGGCGTGGACGCCGCCGGCAACCGCATCGATGTGGATGGTCGAGTTCTCGAGCCGGGGAGCGGCGGCGGGGCCAGCGGCGCGAGCCGGCGACGCCTGCGCCAGACAACAGCCGACGGCGAGGCAGATTGGAATGAGCTTGATTTTCATGGCCTTCTCCAGACAGTTGGCGGACGGACGCAGAACACGCCGTCACCTGCGCACCTTACAAGAAGCGCCAGCGTCCTAGAACAAGATCGTTGGTGCGCTTGTCGCCGGCAACTCGTACCGTCAACCTCATGACCGGGATTCCTCATCCCGGCACGACGAGCGAGGTTCCGCCATGTGTATCCCAGTCCCGCAAGCTGCATTCCATCCTTCGCGCGCGACGGCGCGCACCGGCATCGTTCTCATCGCGCACGCGCCGCTAGCCAGCGCTTTCGCGCAGGTCGCCGGGCATGTTCTCGACGGCAGCGCAGCGGCGCTGGCGGCACTGGACGTCCGCTGCGACTGCCCGCGCGAGGAAGCCGCCAGCACGGCGGAGACACTCGCTGCCAGCATGGGGTGTGCCGAACTACTGGTCCTGGTCGACATCCACGGCGGACCGACGCCGTGCGCCGTCGCCCAGCGTCTCTGCGAGTCCTGGGGCGCGCGGGCGCGTCTGCTCGGGGGATTGAACGTGCCGATGCTGCTCACGGCTCTGGAATGCAGCCGCCTGGAAGTCGGTCGCCTGGCGCAAGTCGCCGCCGAAGCGGGGCGCCGCAGCGTTGTCGACGGCCTGCCGTTCTGATTCCGCGCATCGCGTTCATGCCCTGCGTTCACGGAGGAAACCATGCCCTACCACGCCCTTATCGCTGCCAGCACCTTGGCCCTGCTGTCCGGCTGCGCGACCTTTCGCGGTAGCGAACCGATTCACCCGCCTGCCGGCGATCCACGCCATCCCGCGCTCGTCGCCGAGCTGAGGCCGGAGTTCCGCTGGCGGCCCCCGGTAGGCAAGGAGTTCACCTACGATCTCATCGTTCTGCGCGCCACGAAGTGGTCAAGTGGGCCGCGCACCGACTGTGAGAGCGACGACGAGTCCGGGGCTGAAGGAACCCGGGGATCTCGCCCGACCCGCTGGCCGTCGCTCCCTCTGGAGCAGGCAGCGTATTTCCGCGCCGGCCTGCGCGAAGCCACGCATCGGATTGACGTCGACCTCGCCCCGGACACAAGCTATCTGTGGTCGGTACGCACTCGACAAGGCGACCGGGTCTCCGGGTGGGCTTGCTACGACTATCGCACCCTGACTCGCCCCGTTGCCTTCGGCGATCCCGTTGTGCGCCCCGCCGGCTTTGGCTTGCAGTTACAACTACCGATTACCGCGGTCTTTCCCAAGGAAGCCAACTCGTTCTTCGTTTTCAGAACGCCCAACCACGAGCGGCTGGTAGGCGACTCGCGCGGGAAGTAGCCCCTGACGACGAGCAGGGCGACACGGGAGTGTCGACGGGATTATGTGAGGGTTAGGATCCGCATCCGAGGGCAGGCCGCCCGCGCCCGGGCACCGGCGAGCTTGACAGCGCGCCCTCGGGCAGGGTAAAAGTCGCGCATGCTTCAGGTGTCCCGACGGTGTCTTCCCGAGGGATGAAATGGGAAGCCGGTGCATCTGGCCTGTCTTGCAGGCCATGACCATCCCGGCGCTGCCCCCGCAACGGTAAACGAGAGCAAGGATCTGCAGTAAGCCACTGTGCCAGTGCACGGGAAGGCTCAGGTTCAGGGAGACTTCCTCGCTCGTGAGCCCGGAGACCGGCCTGAGACATGCGAATCGGCATTGCGGCGGGCGATGTTTCGGTGGTCTGGGGTCTTCCTCATTTCTCCGTCATCCCCTGCTCGATGTGCCGTGAAATCATTGAACGCGAACTCGCGCGGGTGTGCGGGGAGGGGAACAAAGTGCATTCGTCTTGCTTTCCGGTCCTTTTCGGTCGGCATTCGCGCGAGCGGCTCACGGCATGAGCGACGACGAGGTCCACGAGGTCGACGAGAGCCACCGCGCCCGCATGCAGCGGAAGAAGGCGGTGGTCGACGCCGCGATTGCGCGCGCCGATCAGGACAAGGGTGTGCTGCTGGTGCTCACCGGCAACGGCAAGGGCAAGTCGAGTTCGGCCTTCGGAATGGTCGTCCGCGCCCTCGGTCACGGCATGCGGGCCGGCGTCGCGCAGTTCATCAAGGGGCGCTCGGACACCGGCGAAGAGGCCTTCCTCCGCCGCCAGCCCGAGGTCGTCTGGCACGTGCTCGGCGAGGGCTTCACCTGGGAAACGCAGAACCTCGCGCGCGACCGTGAAACGGCACAACGCGGCTGGACGGTGGTGCGCGCGATGTTGCGCGACTCCTCGCTGGGCCTGGTCGTTCTCGACGAACTGACCTACGTGCTGAAACGCGGCTGGCTCGACCTGGCGGCCGTTCTTGCCGACCTCGAGGCCCGCCCGCCGATGCAGCACGTGGTGATCACCGGCCGTGGCGCCCCGCAAGCCCTCTGCGACGCGGCCGATACGGTCAGCGAGTTGCGCGACGTCAAGCACGCTTTCCGCGCCGGCGTGCGCGCTCAGAAGGGGGTCGATCTGTGAGATCCGTCCCGGCGATGTTCGTCTCGGCGCCTGCCTCGGGCCAGGGGAAGACCACCGTCACGGCGGCTCTGGCGCATCATCACCGCCAGCAGGGGCGGCGCGTACGCGTCTTCAAGAGCGGCCCCGACTTCCTCGATCCGATGATCCTCGAGCGGGCGTCGGGTGCGCCGGTCTATCAGCTCGACCTGTGGATGGGCGGTGAGGATCACTGCCGCCAACTCCTCTACGACGCGGCGGCTGAGGCCGACCTGATCCTCGTCGAAGGTGTCATGGGGCTCTTCGACGGCGATCGCTCGAGCGCCGACCTGGCCATGCTGTTCGGCATCCCGATCCTCGCCGTCATCGACGGCGGCGCCATGGCGCAGACCTTCGGTGCGCTCGCGCACGGGTTGGCCACCTACCGGCCGGGCTTGCCGTTCGCCGGCGTGTTCGCCAACCGGGTCGCCGGCGAGCGTCACTACGAGATGCTCGCTGAGAGCCTGCCACCGGGACTGCGCTCGTTCGGCTGGCTGGCGCGCGACGGCGACGTCGCGCTGCCCGAACGACACCTTGGCCTGGTCCAGGCCGCAGAGGTCGCCGATCTCGATGCGCGCATCGCCCGCGCCGCCGCCGCGCTCCATGGGGTCGAGCAGGTGATGCCGGCGCCGGTCACGTTCCGTGCGGCGGTCTCGGAGCCGCCGTCGCGTTGGCTCGCCGGCGTGCGCATCGGCGTCGCGCAAGATGCCGCGTTTGCCTTCCTGTATCGCGCCAATCTCGATCTGCTGCGTGCCCTGGGCGCCGAGCTGACTTTCTTCTCGCCGCTCGTCGACGCGACGCTGCCCGCGGCGGATGCGCTGTACCTGCCGGGGGGCTATCCGGAACTGCACCTCGACCAACTCGCCGCCAATACCGGGATGCAGGCCGCGTTGCGCGCGCACCATGCCGCTGGCAAGCCGATCGTCGCGGAGTGCGGCGGCCTCCTGTATCTGCTCGAGTCGCTCACCGACGCCGAGGGTCGGCGTGGCGAGATGGTCGGGCTGTTGCCGGGGCAGGCGACGATGCTCGCACGCCTTGCCAACCTCGGGTTGCACAGCGTCGAGCTGCCGGAAGGCAGTGTTCGTGGGCACACCTTCCACTACTCGCGGCTGGAGTGCCCGCTCGCGCCGATCGCCGTCAGCGTCGGCGCGCGTCCGGGGCGGCGTGGCGAAGCCGTCTATCGCGACGGGCGTCTGCACGCTTCGTATCTGCACCTCTATTTCCCGTCCAACCCCGAGGCCGTGGCGCACTTGTTTGCACCGGGCCCTTCCCACTTTCCAGGCTGAGGCAGTCGTCATGCGTAGCGAAACCCCATCAATTCACCGCTCGCCGGTCCGATGAGCGTCGGCAAGGTATGGTTCGTCGGCGCTGGCCCGGGCGATCCGGACCTGATCACGGTCAAGGGCCGCGATCTGATCACGCGCGCCGGGGCGATCCTGTTCGCCGGTTCGCTGGTTTCGGAAGCGGCGATGCGCTGGGCGCCGGCGGGCTGCGAGGTTGCCGATTCGAAGGATATGGCGCTCGAGGAGATCATTGCCTGGTTGATCGCCAGGGCGCAGACCAACGCGGTCGTCCTGCGCCTGCAGACCGGTGATCCGTCGCTCTATGGCGCATTGATCGAGATGGCGCAGCCACTCGATGCCGCCGGTGTCGATATCGGCGTCGTGCCGGGCGTCACCTCGGCCATGGCCTCGGCGGCCGCCGCGGTGGAGAGCCTGACCTTGCCGGAAGTCACGCAGACGGTGATCCTGACGCGTGTCGAGGGGCGTACGCCGATGCCGGCAGGCGAGTCGCTCGAGGATCTGGCGCGCCATCACTGCACGCTGTGCGTCTACCTCTCGATCACGCTGCTGCAGCGCGTGGTCGGCGCGCTACGCGCCGCCGGCTGGCCTGACGACGCGCCGATGCTGGTGGTGCACAAGGCGAGCTGGCCGGGCGAGGAAAAGATCATTCGCGGTTGTATCGCCGACATCCGCGACAAGTGCCGCGCGGCCAAGATCAGCAGCCAGGCGATGATCATCGCCAGCCCGGCGCTCGGCGCGCGCGAGTGGCCGGATCTGAAGAAATCGAAACTTTACGACGCAACATTCACGCACCGCTTCCGGCGCGCATCGGAGTAAGACAAATGGAAAACCCGCATGGAAAACTCGCATGGATAGCTCGCTTGGATAGCTCGCATGGATAACTCGACAACCTTCCTGCTCGCCGCACATGGTTCGCGCCACCCCGAGGGAAACGCGGAAATCGAGAATTTTGCCGCGCAGTGGCGCGAACGTCACCCGAACTGGCGGATCGAGGTCTGCTTCATCGAGCACGCCGAGGTGCTGCTTGCCGAAGGGCTCGAGCGCGCCGCCCGGGGAGCGCGCCAGGTGCTGGTCATTCCGTTCATCCTCAACGCTGCCGGTCACGTCAAGATGGAACTGCCGGCGGCGATGGAGACCGCTCGCGCCAATCATCCGGAGGTGAGTTTTCAGTGCACCCGTCATCTCGGCATGGGGCGCGAGGTCTTCGCCGTCCTGCAGTCCCAGCTCGATCGCCTGATGAAATCGCTGGCCATGCCCGACCCGCAGACTACCGGCGTCGTCCTGCTCGGCCGCGGCTCGTCGGACGCCGGCGCCAACGGCGAACTCGCCAAGGTGGGGCGCTGGCTGTTCGAGGCCAACGACCACGAACTCGTCGACCTCGCTTTCACCGGCGTCACCTGGCCGCGCCTGGAGACCGTCGTGCAGCGCCAGGCGCGCCTGGGGATGACGCAGATCTGCATCGTGCCGGTGTACCTGTTCAACGGGGTGCTGATCGAGCGCATCAAGGCCCAGGTCGAGCGGCTGCGCCAGCACTATCCGCAGATCGCCTTTGCGCTCGGCAGCTATTTCGGCTTCGACAAGGGCATTTTCGACCTGCTCGATGCCAAGGTCGCCGGCCGTGAGTTGCCGAGCGGCGGGCTGCTCGAATGCGACGGCTGCAAGTACCGCGAAGCGGCCGAAAGCGAACACCTGCACGACCACAGCCATACCATTACCGTCAGCGCCGTGCCCGTTCATGCCCATGGGCAGGGGGTCGATGCTCACGATCATCAACACGACCACCAACACGCCCACATCTGAACCGCCATGACAGCCATCCATCCCATTACCGAACAACTGACCGCCGCCGGCCGCGCCATCGAGCATGGATCCTTCGCGATCATCGACGCCGAAGTCGGGCCGCATGCCTACACGCCCGAGCAGTGGCCGCTGGTCCGTCGCATGATCCACGCCAATGCCGACTTCGACTTCAACGGCCTGACGGTTTTTCACCCGCAGGCCATGGCGGCCGGGCTGGCTGCCGTGCGCAAGGGCGGTACGCCAATCGTCGCCGACGTCGAAATGATCTGCACCGGCCTGTCGGCGCCGCGCCTGCAGCATTTCGGCCTGACCACCCGGCACTACATCTCCGACGCCGACGTCATCGAACAGGCGCAGGTCGAGGGAACGACGCGTGCCGTCCAGGCGATGCGCAAGGCGCATCGCGAGGGCCAGCTCGCCGGGGCGATCGTCGGCATCGGCAATGCGCCGACGGCCTTGATCGAGGTTGTGCGCCTGATCCGCGAGGAAGGCGTTCGCCCGGCGCTGGTGATCGGCATGCCGGTCGGTTTCGTCTCCGCTGCCGAGTCCAAGGATCTCCTGATGCAGGTCGATGAGGTTCCCTGGGTCGCCATTCGCGGTCGCAAGGGCGGCTCGACGCTGGTTGTCGCGGCGATTCACGCGCTGCTTTCCTTCGCCGAGAGCCAGCCCGCCGCATGAGCGAGCTGGGGCACGCGCAGCGCAAGGTCCGCAAGTCCGACACCCGGCGCGAGCGCGGCAACCGGACGGGTTTCACCACCGGCGCCTGTTCGGCGGCGGCGGCGCGCGCGGCGACGCTGGGGCTGCTCACCGGCCAGGTGCCGGAGAACGTCGTCTGTCTTCTGCCGAACGGGCGTGAGGTCAGCTTCGCCGTGATCGACGGCCGCGTCGACAACGACGGCCTCGAGCGCTGCGCGCATGCGGCGATCGTCAAGGACGGCGGCGACGATCCGGACGCCACGCACGGCGCGCACATGACGGCCGATGTCAGGCTCCTGCCGCGGCGTGCCGGCGAGATCGAACTGCGGGGCGGTCCGGGCGTCGGCACCGTCACCCGCGAGGGGCTCGGCCTTGCCGTTGGCGGCCCGGCGATCAACCCGGTGCCGCAGCGCAACATCCGCGACAACGTGCGCGCCGTCGGCGGCGAGTTGCTCGCGCACGACGGCCTGATCGTGACCGTTTCCGTTCCGGGCGGCGAGGAGATGGCAAGAAAGACGCTTAATGCCCGCCTCGGTATCCTCGGCGGCATCTCGATTCTCGGCACCACCGGCATCGTCAGACCGTACTCGACCGCCGCTTTCCGGGCGAGCGTCGTGCAGGGCGTCGATGTGGCGGCGAGACAGGGTCAGACCAGCGTCGTCTTCACCACCGGCGGGCGGACCGAGAAGTTTGCCATGCGCCAGTTGCCGGAACTCGACGAGGCCTGCTTCGTGCAGATGGGCGACTTCGTCAAGGCCGCTTTTCAGAGCGCCGTCAAGCGCAAGATCGCGCAGGTCTACGTCGGCGCGATGGTCGGTAAACTGACCAAGATGTGCCAGGGGCTGGCAGTGACGCACGCCTGGAAAGCCGAGATCGACCGCGACCTGCTCGCCGAAGCGGCTCTCGCGGTGGGCGCGCCGGCGGACCTCGTCGAACTGATCCGCGCTGCCGAGACCGCCCGCTTTGCCGCCGAGCGCCTCGCCGTCCTCGGTCTCACGCAAGCCTTTCACCGGCAACTGGCCGGGCGCGCCATCCGTAGCCTCAGAGCCTGCTACCCCGGTACGTATCGACTGACCATGCTGGTCTGCGATTTCGAGGGGCGCTTCATCGTTCGCGTCGAAGAGGATGAAGTCCTTGCCGCGGCCTGACGCCTGCGCGCTGGTCGGCATCCTCGACGACGGCTGGACGGGCTTGTCGGGGGCTGCCCGGCAACGCCTCGCCGGGGCGGATCTGGTGATCGGCGCCGGTCGCACGCTCGAACTGGTGCGCCCGCACCTGCCGTTCGGCAGCGTCGTGCGGGCAATGGACGGAGCCCTCGGGCAGGTGCCGGAGTGGATCGCCACGGCGCGTGCGGGCGGCAAGTCGGTCGCCGTGCTGGCCACCGGCGACCCCCTGTGCCATGGCATCGCCGCGTTCCTGACCGGCAAGCTCGGCGCGGCAGAGGTCGATATTCTGCCGGCGCCGTCGACGGTGCAGATTGCCTGCGCGCGTTTCCGCAAGCCCTGGCAGAACCTGCGGATCGCCTCCTGCCACAGCGCCGACGCCGGCGAGTGGTTCGTCGGCGCGATGCCGGCGCACGGCCTGTACGCGGTGATGCGCGCCATCGCACTGCAGCCGCTGGTGGCGGTATTCACCGGCCCCGAGAACGGCCCGGCCCGCCTGGCGCGGGCGCTGATCACCGCCGGCTATGGCGAAGAGGTGAAGTTGTCGGTTGCCTGCCGTCTGCTGCTGCCCGACGAGCAGCTCTTCGCCGACCTGGCTGCGGCGGATGCCGCCAGCCGCGAGTTTCCCGAGCCGAACGTCGTGCTCGTCGAACGCCCGGGCGATTTTCCGCAGCCCGCTTTCGGTCTCGACGACCTGGAATACCAGCAGCGCGCACCAGACAAGGGGCTGATCACCAAGCAGGAAGTGCGCGCCGTGTCGCTGGCGCGCTTGCGTCTGGCGGCTGACGCGGTCGTCTGGGACATCGGTGCCGGCTCCGGATCGGTCGGGCTGGAAGCGGCGCGCCTGGCTCCCCTCGGACACGTCTGGGCGATCGAGAAGAACAGCGCCGATGCCGCCAACGCGCGCGCCAACGCCGAGCGCTTTCGCGTCGGCAACTACACGCTGGTCGAGGGCAAGGCGCCGGCCCACCTCGACACCTGGCCGGATCCCGACGCCGTTTTCATCGGTGGTTCGGGCGGCGAACTCGGCGAGCTGATCCGCCTGATCATGGCCCGCCTGAAGCCTGGCGGCCGCCTGGTGATCAACCTGGTCACCCTGGAAAACCTCGCCACCACCCAGGCGGCGCTGGCGGCTGCCGCTGTCGCCTGGGACGTCGTGCAGCTCCAGGCCGGCCGCAGCCAGCCGATTCTCGACATGCACCGGCTGGTGGCGCAGAACCCGGTGTGGATCGTCACCGCTACCCACGAACACGGATGACCGCCGCTGAGAGTCCGACCAAGTCCGGCCACGTCCGGCCAAAGCCGGCTGAATCCGTCCAATCCCCGCCACGAAGGAAGAAGAATGACCACCTCTTACGGAAAACTGATCGGCGCCTCGCTCGGCCCCGGCGACCCCGAACTGATCACCCGCCGCGCCTGGACGATCCTGCAGTCCGGCGCGCGCTGGCTGTACCCGGTCAAGAAAGCCGAGGAGACCTCGTACGCGCTGTCGATCGTCGCGCGGGGCGGACTCGCCATTCCGGACGACGCCGAGCAACTGATCTTCCCGATGACGCGCGACCCGGAGATCCTGACCAAGGCGTGGGCGCGCGCGGCGGCCCACACCGTTGAACTGCTCGCCGCCGGGCGCGACCTCGTCTTTCTCGTCGAAGGCGACGCCTCGACCTTCTCGACCTTCGGTCATCTGGCGCGCGTCGTCCGCGAACTGGTGCCGCAAGTCGAGGTGGAGACCATCCCTGGCGTCAGCTCCTTCGCCGCCGCCGCTGCCAGCACCGGCGTCACGCTCGCCGAGGAGGACGAGACGCTGGCGGTCATTCCCGCCGCCTACGGCGTCGGCGTCATCGACCACCTGCTCGACGAGTTCGACACCGTCGTCCTGCTCAAGGTGAAGCCGCTGGTCGACGAGATCATCGAACTGCTCGATCGCCGCGACCTGCTGGCGACCAGTTGCTTCGTCGAAAAGGTCGGCGCTCCCGACGAGCGCGTCGTTCGCGACGTAACCAGCCTGAAGGGCGAGAAGGCCAACTACCTGTCGCTGATGCTGGTCCAGAACCCCAAGCGCACGCGTGGCGAACTGCGGCGCGGCTGCCGCTCGCGCAAGGAAGCGCTGGAGGCGGCCAGCGCATGAAGGTTGCCGTCGTCTCGATCACCCGCCACGGCATTGCGCTGGCCGGCAAGGTGGTCGCCGCGCTGCCGGGTGCGCAGTTGTTCGCCCCGGAGAAGTTCGCCGCCGAGGCCGAAGCCGCCGCAGCGGGTGCCGCGCATTGCTACACGGGCAAGGTCGGCGACCAGGTGCCGGCGCTGTTCGCCGCGTTCGACGGCATCGTCGCCATCGTTTCGCTCGGCGCCGTCGTCCGCCTGATCGCGCCGCACCTGCGCGGGAAGGACACCGACCCGGCGGTGGTGGTGATCGACGAAGCCGGCCAGTTTGCCATCCCCGTGCTCTCCGGCCACCTCGGCGGTGCCAACGCCCTGGCCGGCCACCTCGCCACGGCGCTCGGCGCGACGCCGGTGCTGACCACGGCGTCCGACGCTCGCCAGACGCTGGCCGTCGACCTGCTCGGCCGCGAGCTTGGCTGGACCTTCGAGGCGACGCATGGCGAACTCGTCCGGGCGAGCGCCGCGGTGGTCAACGACGAGCCGGTGGCGCTGGTCCAGGAGGCCGGCAGCCGCGACTGGTGGACGCATCACGCCAACGGCCGCAGCGTTCCCCTGCCGGCCAACCTGCACTGTTTCACGCGCCTCGAAGACGTCGATCCCGATCGCTTTGCCGCGGTTCTCTGGATCAGCACGCGCGCGCTGCCGGCCGACTACGCCGGCCGCCTGGCCGGCAAGCGGATCATCTACCGGCCGGAGAGTTCGGCATGAGCCCGGCCCGGGCGGGCGCCGACCCGCGGCCGATCGCCCTGGGTCTCGGCTGTGATCGGGGAACACCGGCGTCGACGATCGTCCGCGCCATCGACGAGGCCCTCACGGCCTGTCGCGCCAGCCTCGCCGACGTGCGGGCGGTGGCGAGCATCGACCTCAAGGCCGACGAAGTCGGGCTGCTGCACGTGGCCGCGACCAACGGCTGGCAGATCCGCTTCTACGCGGCCAGCGAACTCGCGCGCGTCGACGTCCCCAACCCCTCGGAAACGGTGCGCCGGTACACCGGCACGCCGTCGGTCTCCGAAGCCGCCGCGCTGCTCGCCGCCGGCGCCGGCAGGAACCACCTTCTGATCGAAAAACACAAGGCGCAGGGCCTCGATGGCCGCAACGCCACTGTCTCCATTGCACGGATCGCCCAATGAACGCACCCGACACGACCCAGAAAACCGGCAAGATCATTCTCGTCGGCTTCGGCCCCGGCGCCCAGGAACACATGAGCTACCGTGCCCGCGCCGCCATCGCCGAGGCCGACGTGGTCATCGGCTACGCGACCTACATCAAGCTCGTGCAGGATCTTCTCGACGGCAAGGAGGTGATCCGCAAGGGAATGACCGAGGAACTCGATCGCTGCAACGAAGCCTGGGAGCACGCGCGCCAGGGCAAGACCGTGGCCGTGATCTCGTCCGGCGACATCGGCGTCTACGGCATGGCCGGGCCGACCTACGAAGTCCTGCTGCAATCGGGCTGGCGCCCGGGTTCGGGAATCACCGTCGAGGTCGTCCCCGGCGCCACGGCCCTCTCGGCGTGCGCCGCGCTGGTCGGCGCGCCGCTGACGCACGACTTCTGCTCGATCTCGCTCTCCGACCTGCTGACCCCCTGGCCGGTCATCGCCCGCCGGCTCGAGGCCGCGGCGCGCGCTGATTTCGTCGTCGCCCTCTACAACCCGCGCAGCGGCCGGCGCACCGGACAGATCGTCGAAGCCCAGCGCATCCTGCTCAAGCACCGCTCGCCGGAGACGCCGGTGGCGGTCGTCAAGTCGGCGTACCGCAAGAAGCAGACGATCCAGCTCACCACCCTCGCGCAGATGGCCGACTGCGACATCGGCATGCTCACCACCGTGCTGGTCGGCAACAGCAGCACCTTCATCGGCGAGGGCCTGATGATCACCCCGCGCGGCTACGCCAACAAGTACGCCGAGCTGACCGGCGAAACGGTCGTCGGCGAGAAGGCAGGACGCTCGCTGAGTCTCGGGCTCGACGGCTGGAAGGCGGATGTGCGCGAGCGTCTGGCGCAGGGCGAGAGCGCCGTGGACATCGCCCGCTTTTTCAACTTGCCGGTGAGCGAGATCGAGGCGGTCATTGGGGACAAGTCGCCGCCCGAGTGAGCACCGTGCGCGGCGTACTGCCGACAGGGGAATCGACTACGAGCGCTTGTCGGCCCGCATGGTATCGAGGTTACCCTGCCAGTTCAGCTTGCCGCGGCAGCCTCGTATCTCTTCTTGTTGGCGCAAGCGCAGCAGGGTGCGCAGCCCGAGTTCGACCGCTTCGCGCTTGGTTTGCAACCCCGTCGCAAGCAGAGCGTCCTGCATCCGTTGGTCGTCGATGACGATTCTTGTCCGCATCGTGAGTACCCGGTTGAAGAAGCCTGCACATTGTAGGCGACGACCGCTTTTTCGCACTGGTCCAGCGCAACTGGGCGCGGAAGGTGAATTCGAGGCATCCGCCGGGCGCCAGCGCTGCGGTCGCTCCGCTCGGCGACCAGGCAAAGCAGCTACCGCGGACGACGCCTCAGGCCGCCGGAAACCATAGTTCGGGCAGGTCGTCGGCGAGCCAGTGGCGGGGGATCCACGGTGCCGGTGGAATCTGCTCGATCGCTTCCACAAAGGCCAGCGGCAGCGGCCCGCGCCCGCGCAGGATGGGCTGTGCGAGTGTGGCGAGGTTGGCGCCGGGCTGGAACGGAGTCATGTCGAGCGAAAACCAGCGCTCGCCGTTCGCCCAGCAGCAGCGCAGTTGCTGGCCGGACTCGGCATCCCAGAGGCGCAACGTCCCGTCATGACTGCCGGAGAGCAGGCGTCGGCCGTCGGGCGAGAAGGCGACGCTAGCCACCGGACCCTGATGGCCGGCGAAGGAGCGGATCTCCTGGCCGGTTTCGGCATCCCAGAGGCGTAGCGTCTGGTCGCGGCTGCCGGAGAGCAAGCGTCGGCCGTCGGGCGAAAAGGCGACGCTCGTCACCGGACCCTGATGGCCGGCGAAGGAGCGGATCTCCTGGCCAGATTCGGCATCCCAGAGGCGCAAGGTCTGGTCGTCGCTGCCGGAGAGCAGGCGTCGGCCGTCGGGCGAAAAGGCGACGCTCGAGACCCCACCCTGATGGCCGGCAAGGGAGCGGATCTCCTGGCCGGTCTCGGCATCCCAGAGGCGCAGCGTGTGGTCGTCGCTGCCGGAGAGCAGGAGTCGGCCGTCGGGCGAAAAGGCGACGCTCGTCACCGCACCCTGATGGC
>JAFLDO010000086.1 GCA_017302455.1 Accumulibacter sp. | reverse complement strand
CGCTCGGGCGACTGACTGTTGCCCTGCGTCCCCGGCGACCCGGCGGGCAACGCACTGCCGGAACCCGGCCGCGCCGGCGAACTGCCGGGCGCGGCGGCGGCGTTGGCCGGCGCCGGCGTGTAGGTCCACCGCGGATCCTGGCCCTTGATGCTGACCGACACCTTGGCGCGCAACGGCACGCCGTTGGCGTCGAACAGGTCGAGGTCGATGTTGGCGCTCTCCATCGTCCCCTGCACCAGGAAGCTGCCCCATTCGAAGAGCACGCGCGGCGGCGCCTCCTGGCCGGGACGGGGTCCGCGCGGACGGACGAAGCGCTCGACCGTCGCCGTCCTGTCGAGAACGCTGACGCCGGCTTCGCTGCTGCCTTCGTCGGCGGTATCGAAGATCAGGTCGAAGCTGACCTGCATCTCGCCGGTACCCGGCCGCTGGCGCGCCTGGGCGCCGGCCTGCGTGCCGCCGGCGGTGCGATTCGAGATCTGCACGCGCAGTGTCGTCGGGTTGAACTGCACGTCCACCGAGGTGTTCGGCGTCTCGGTCGGGCGCTCGCCCGAGCCGATCTCGGCCAGCCGGGCCTTGACCAGCGCGCTCATGCCGGCACCTCGGCGGGCAGCAGGCGCAGCCCCTCGTGTGCGATCGACAGCTCCTCGATGGCGATCTCGCCGGTTCTGGCGTTCAGCTCGGGGCCGCGAATCTTCGCCGGCAGGCCGCGATCGAACATCCAGGTGGCGCGCACCGTCTTGTCGGCGCTCATCACATAGACGATGCCGTCGTAGCGCGCGACCGGCCGCTCGCCATTGACGATCCGTTGCAGCCAGTGCCAGAGGTCGGTATTCGCCTGGCCGTCGCCGGTGAGCTGATGGAACATGCCGCGCTTGAGCAACAGCGGCTGGTATTTGGCGCGTCCGACGCGCCGTATCGTGCCGTTGTTGCGACCGCCCTCCTGATACTCCTGGATGTCCATCTCGATCTCGAGACCGTTGCATTCCTGGAAAGCACCGGTGCCGAGCAAGGTCGCGCCCTGCGCCGGACTGTAGCCGTCACCGGCGCCGGGCAGCCGCTGCCGGCCGGCGATGATGTCGGGCGAGCGCAGCAGCTTCACTTCGAAGCGGAAAGCGGGCAGGATCAGAACCTCGGCCATGGCCGCCTCACTCCTCGAGATTGAGCGTGCCGTCGCCGTCGCGGCGCAGGCGGACGAGAATGAATTCGAGCGGCTCGGCCGGCGCGACGCCGATGTCGACGAGCAGTTCGCCTCGATCGAGGCGTGGCGTATCCGTATGCACACGCACGAAGAAGGATTCCGACTCGCTGCGCCCGACGAAGGCGCCGGCGCGAAACAGGCCGCGCAGCAGGCTTTCGATGGCGTGCTGCAGGTCACGCCAGAGCGCCGGACCGTTCGGCTCGAAAACCGCCCACTGCATCTCGGCCAGCAGCGTTCGCCGCAGCATCAGGATCAGCCTACGCACCGACAGCTGACGCCAGTCACGCTCGCGCGACAGCGTGCGCGCGGCAACCAGGGCGATGCCGTCAGGCCCGCGCACGAAGCAGTTGATTCCCTGCGGATGCAGCGCGTCGGCACGCCCCTCGGGCTGCGCCTCGGCGACATGGATGATCTGGCGGGCGATCTCGTTGGCCGGGCCGAACTGGATGCCACGTTCGAACTCGCGCCGGGCGATGATGCCGGCGGCAACCGCCGACGGCGGCAACTGATCGCGGCGGGCCTGCGCCGGATCGGCCGCATCGGCAGTCCGGCGGGCGGGCACCAGCCAGGGGTGGTAAGCCGCCGCCCAGCCGCTGTCGAACTGCGCCCGCCACTGTTCGATGCGCGCCTGCGACAGGCCGGGGGGCACGTCGAACAGCGCGATCAGCGCCTGCGTGCTTTCGCAGAACTCGAGCACGCGCTGCTGCAGGCCGATGATCGCCGCCAACCCGGCCTGCGTGCGCGGGTCCACGATCAGCCCCGACAACGCGCTCGGCGGCACCCGACTGGCGCTGCTGGTCGTCGTGACGTCCAGGCAGGCGGCGAACTCGGCGCCGGCGCTGCTCGTCACCCGCTCTTCGACGATCTCCGCGCCGGCCCATTGCGCCGGCACGTAGAGATCGGGGACGACCAGCTGGGTGACCGTATCGGCGTGGGCCAGCGCGGCGATGCCGGCGCCGGCATGCTCGTCGGCGACCGACCAGAGGCTGTCGAAGAAGTCGTCGGCGACGATCGTCGGCCAGTCGTCGCGCCCGCCGGCAAAGGCAGCGCTGACACCACGCAGCGACTCGACGCGCGCGTCGACCGGCACGACTCGCGCCGCCGCCCAGTCCGGGTGCGGCCAAACCAGGGTCGAACGATCGCAGAGGACGCTCGCCAGACTCTCCGGATGATCGGGCGACAGCGCCAGATTCTCGAACAGCTCGTGGCGGCCCGCGCCATCGCCGATCGACACGTTGACGCCGACCAGCTCGGCACGTACCGGCGGCGATGCGGGCGCCACGTCGAGCGTCAGCAGCCAGCGCTCGCGGGCACGCTCGCGGTCGCGCACCCGCTGCATTCCCGTGCAGAAGGCCAGCGTCGCCGCGCCGGCCGCATTGGTCAGGCGCAGACAGCTGCCCACCGCCAACGGGCTGCGCGGGTCGACCAGCAAGCGGTCGAGCGCGTCGAGCGTGAACGCCAGCGCCGTCGTCGAAAAACCCACGGCGACGCTGAGCTGGTTACCCCATATGCCTTCGTTGCGGGCGACGAAATCGAGACCGGCCGTGAAAGTGCCGCTCAGTCTGCCGACCGCGCAGGCATCGGCAAGTGCGCCGGCACGCGCATGCACGATGCGGACGATCCACGCCAGCCGACCGCCCTGCTCGAAATAGCTGGCGACGGCGTGCGGCAACAGTCCCGGCCCTTCGAAACCACCAAAGTGATGCACGTACTCGTCGAAACTGCGTACCGGCACCGCCTGACTGCGCCGCAGCGGCCGCGCGACATCGCTGACCATGCGGTAGCCCGGCGGCCAGGTCTCGTCGACCACCGGAACGCGCGCCGGGCCACGCGGCGCGACGCCGACGAAGGCGCAGACATCCATGCGCTGCGGATTCAGCGCCGTTACGCGCACCTCGGGTAGCGCGAAGACGCCGGGAGCGCCGAGCGGTGAGCGGACCGGGGTCAGCATGGCGTGTCGATCGCAGGTCGGTGAGGGTAAGCGCCTCGCGCCTCAGCCCTAGACGTACTCGACGCCTTCGTGGACCAGGTGCAACTCTTCCATCGCCACCTCGCCGCCGCCTTTCGCCGCCAGGGTCGGGCCGACCCACTTCTTCGGCTGCGCGTTGGTCAGCTTGAACGCGGCGACCGGATTGCGCGCCTCGTCAAGGACGGTGATCGTCACTGTGCGGCGACCATCACCGCCTTCACGGACGTCCTTGACCCACTGGAAGAGGTCGGTCGAGCCGATCAGGCCGCGCTTGAGCGTCACGTCCTCCTGCTTGAAGGTATTGGCGATCTTGCGCACCGTGTTGACCATGTCGTTACCGTTGCGGTATTCGGAGTAGTTGATCTCGGTGCCGAGGCCGGAGGCGTCGGAAAACCCTGCAATGACGCTGGTCTCGCTGCCATTGCCGAGCGAGACCAGAAAATTGAAGGCGCCGTAGGGATTGTTGCGTTGGGTTGCCATCTGGGTTTCTCCTCAATCAGCTCTTGCTGTCGGCAGTCCATTGCCCGACACGGAAGATCACGAACTCGGCCGGGCGGCTCGGCGCAATGCCGACCAGGCAGATCAGGCGGCCGTTATCGAGGTCGTTCTGGGTCATCGTCGTGCGATCGCAACGAACGAAGTAGGCTTCCTCGGGCTTGGCGCCGATCAATGCGCCGTCGCGCCACAGGACATAGAGGAAGTCCTCGACCATGCTGCGAATGTTGGTCCACAGCCGTTCGTTGTTGGGCTCGAAGACCGCCCACTGCGTGGCCTTGTCGATCGAATGCTCCACGTAGATGAACAGGCGGCGCACATTGACGTATTTCCATTCGGGGTCGGAACTCATCGTCCGCGCACCCCAGACGCGGTTGCCGCGGCCGTCGAAGAAGCGCAGGCAGTTCACGCCCTCCGGGTTGAGGACGTCCTGGCGCGCCTTGTTGATGTTGATCTCGAACTTCGTCAGGCCGCGCACGACCTCGTTGGCGGGTGCCTTGTGCACGCCGCGTTCGATGTCGTTGCGCGCGTAAATGCCGCAGACGAAGCCCGACGGCGGCAGCGTCAGCTTGCGCGGCGGCGAGCCGGGAAGCGTCGGGAACAGGGGATCGAGGATCTCGATCCACGGGTGATAGAGCGCCGCGTACTTGCTGTCGAACTTGCCGCGGAACTCGCGAATTTCCGAGATCGAACTGTTCGCCGCGGCATCGACGACGGCGATCCGGTAGCGGTACTTCTCGGCGTGCGCGATCAGATGGTCGGCCGCTGCCTGGATCGAGTCGTCGTCGAGCAGCGCGCCGGCGTCGGGCAGCGCGACGATGGCGATGTCGTCGAGTTCGCCGAGCGCTTCGAGGCCGGTGGCGCGCTCGGCGACGACGTCCGGGTTGGCTTCCTCGCCGCGCAGGTCGTCGGGACTCGGCAGCGTGCCGTCGCCACCGCCGGTCAGGCGCTTGTCGGCGGCTTGCAGGCCGACCATCAACGCCGCCGGCGCGAACGCATTCGCACCCGGCAGCCAGTCGAGGTAGACCATCGCGTTCTCGTCTTCGGGGTCGTCGAGCTCGAGTACCTTGGCGATGTCGCGACGCTGGTCGCGGTGAGCACCGAGCTGGTCATAGACGTCGATACGACCCTCAGGACCGTAAACGGTGACGCGCAGTTCGACGAGCGCGATCTGCGAGCCGGCGGCGACCGGCACGGCCAGCCCGGTGCTGTCGATGAAGGTCTGGCGGCCGTCGCTGTCGACACTGATGACGCGCAGGTTGCCGGCGACCAGCGGTGCGTTGCCGGTCGGTGCAACGACCGGCAAGGGCGCGCTGACTTCGACGACAGCGCCGGCGCGAACACTTTTCACCTGCACGCCCCAGGTATGCCTGGCAAGAATGTCGCCGACGACCATCGGGTATTCGAAAGCCAGGTTCTTGCTGCGCTGGACCTGCGTGTCGACCAGCGCATTGCCGTCCTGGCCAGGCCAGCGCGCACGCCAGGCCGCCGCCCCGAGCGTCGTCGGGACGGTCAGGTGGGCAATGTAGTTGGCGACCGGCTGACCGGCCGCCGGCGCGAAAACACGCGAAACATACAGACGGCGGCCGCCGTTGTTGAAAAATGCGCGCGCTGCGTGCGCCAAGTAGGCAGTGCGCTCGCCGGTCGCCAGGTCGAGCGGCGCCAGACTGCCATAGACGCGCTCGAATTCGGTGTAGGACGTGATCAGGCGCGGCTTGGTCGTCGTCGCCCCGGCCGAGTACTGCACCGGCCCGAAGCGGGTCACGCCGGCAAAACCGGTGGTACTGGTCGGCACGCCTTCGATCGACTTGGAGCGAAAGCTGACCTCCTCGACATAGACGCCAGGTGCTAGATACTCGGGCATGGTGTTCCCCTCTGTTCTACGGTGTGGTCACGAGACAAAAAGGCGCCGCGGATCGACCGCAACGCCCGCGTTAGCGGACGACTGTGCCGACTAGGCGAAGAGCAGGTCGGCATCATTTACTCCTGACAGAACGCCCGGCGGCAGCGTGATGTCGACGAAATCGGGCTGCATGACGTAGCCCGCCGGAATCGCCCTGCCGCTGAGAACCTCGTTCAGCGGATCGCTGCCGGCGACTTCGAGTGGCAGGCTGGCCAGCGGATCCACCGCATCCAGGGTGACTGCGGGCGCCAGGAAGACCCACAGGCGCAGTGCCATGGTCGCCGGCAGGATGACGCCGCCGGGAACGGCCTGCGTGCCGAGGACGACCAGGAATTCGCCGCGATCGTCGCCATGTGCCCAGGCAAGTGGTGTTTCGCTGGCGAAGTCGGCCACCCCGGCGCCCGGGCGGGTGACCACGACGCGCGCCCAAGCGACAGGCAAGGCGCTCGCCAGCGAAGCGCCGCGCCGGATGCAGCCGCGAATCGCCGACGCGTTGGCGGCCAAGGGGTAGGTAGCGCCGGGCCACAGCCAGGCGGTGCGGATGTTGGCCAGCGAGGACGGCGGCACGCCGCCGCTCTGCACCGGCGTCAGCGACAGCCGGCGCGGCACGTACTGGCGTGGGTCGTTGTCGGTCCGGTAGTCGGCGTGGCGTGGGTCACGGCGGGCAAAGGCACGCACGACGAAATTGGTCGGGTCGTCGGCGACGTCGACCGGCGGCGTCGCCACCTTGTCGGCCGCGGCGAGGCGCAGCACTTTCGCCAGGCGGCCGCCGTGCCGCAAGGCTTGGCGCGCCTGCGCGTGGCGTTCGAAGCGCAGCAACGCAGGACGCCTACCGATGGCTTCGAGGTCGTTGACCCAGTCACCGGCCACTGGCATCCCCGTCAGCGCGTCCAGCCACTGAATGCCGAGCGTCAGGCGATGGCTGACGCGACTGACCTCGACCGTATCGTCGATGCCCAGGGGCTGGAGCATGGCGGCGGCGCTCACGTGCTGACCCGCAGGCGGATGTCGGCGTCGGTGACCGGCGGCGTGACCACTGCTTCGGCGGTGTCGATGCGTACCACGCGCGCCAGATACGGCACCGACAAGCGGTAGTCGCTCGGCAGCGAGTCGAAGGTGCGCATCAGGGCTTCGGTCGAGATCTCCTCGAGCAGGAGCTGGACGGCGTCGGTCGGTGCCGCCTGCGGTTCGCCGGCATATTCGGCCGTCGCCGGCAGGCTTGGAGCATAGAGCAGCGGTCCCGAGAGGACCGGCGCCCTTTCCAGCACCTGCATCGTCCGCCCGAGGATCATGTGCTGGTACTCGGCGTTCTCGGCCCAGGGTGTCAGCAGATAATGCAGGTCGAGCGCCAGATGACCGCGGCCATCGGCGTTGCCGACCGCCGACCAGGCTGCGCGCATGGTGTTGTTGAAGTCCACCCGGTAGAGCAGGATCGACAGCGCGTTGTCACCAATCTTGTCCTTCGACTGGCTGTCGCTGAGGTCCTCGGTGCGAATCAGCACGGCCTTGGTCTTCTTGCCGGGGACCGGCTCACGTTCGAGAAAGGCGCGCGCGAGCACCCGCTCGATGCTTTTCCCGACCGCGGCGATGCCTGTGAAGCCTGCCATGCGTTTTCCATTCCCGTGGCTATTGCCGGTCATCTGCAGCAAGCTGCGTGCCAGCGCTGGGCAGCGCTTCAACTGCCTGTATCGCTGCGCCTTTCCGCGCCTCGCTGGTGGTAGCCGCGCCGACCCGGGTCAAGGACGACCCGGGGTTTGCCGATGGCGCTCGCGGCCTGATGGCCGCCGGCTCGCCACCGCCGCCCGTGGATCATGCGGCTGGCGGCCTGCCAGGACAGGCGCGCAAGGCCGGGTCCGTGACGACCCGGGTGGGTTGAGCTTGACCCACTGCGACGGCGAATTGCAGCACCAGTCGGCGCTTACCGCCGCGGCCGGGCTACCCCGGCCCGGGAAACCGCCGGGAATCGTCACCGGTGCCGGAATAGACGACGTGCCGGTCGGCATTCTCGCGCCGACGCACCAGCCCCTGCGCGTGCAAACGGGCGAGAGCCGCCTCGACGCGTTGACTGTCGACGCACCAGGATGGCGGGAGCCACCACTCGCAGATACCGTCCACGGTGTCGGCAGCATCCGGGTGGTGGTGCAGATAGCGCAGGATGGCGTCTACCACCTCGCTGAGGCGCGGCTGCGGATCCATTGTCTCCTCTCCCCTGAAGCGACAGGAATCCGCAAGCAATCATCGTGCTATGCCCACCTGCGGAGGCACGTGGGCGCTGGCCGGTCAGCTCACCCGCCCCCCCGCGGCGGCTTCAGCGCCGCGATACCGACAGCAGGAAGGCCACCAGGTCGCCCCGGTCGCTGGCATCGGCAACCGAATAGCCCATGCGCTGGCCGGGAACCAGTGCTTCCGGATCCTTCAGCCAGGCATCGAGCAGGGCCGCGTCCCAGGTAAAGGCGGCAGCGGCCAGCGCCGGTGAGTAGTCGTATCCGGGAGCCGATCCGGCACGGCGACCGACGACGCCCCGGTGCAGCGGCCCGACGCGATGGGCATCGAGGCTATGGCAGGCACCGCAGCGCGCCTCGTAGAGACCGGCACCGCGCCCGGGGTCGGCGGCCGCGGCGGCACCCGCCAGGGCCAACCCCAGAACCGCCGGCAGCAGTCGCTCGGCAACGATCATTTCACGCGCCAAAACTGAGGGCGGCCATCGGCACCGGCTTGCCGAGCGCATTCGCCAGCAGCGACCAGTGCATCGTCTCGTCGGCGGCCAGGCGGGCGGCGACCTTGGCCAGATCCTTCTCGGAGAAAGCCGGTATGACGCCGATATAGGCATTGGCGGCACCCAGTTCCAGGCGTGCGGCAAGGTTCAGAATGTCCGTTTGCGACTTCAGCCCGCCGGCTCCCAGACTCGCCGCGTAGTCGCTGTTCGACTTGGCCATCACCGGCTTGCCGCCGAGTTTCTCGATGGTCGCCACCAGTGCGTCGCGGTGCTGCTTGTGATGGCTCTGGAAGAGGACGGCGGTGTCGAGCACGGGCTTCTGCAGCAACCCGCTCTCGGCGCCGACCTGGTAGGCGGCGATCGCCTCGTGCTCGAGGCCGAGCGCGACGTTGAGGATGTTGACGTCGCCGGACGGGTTGCCGGTGGCGGCGACGGCGAGGCGCGAGTTGCCGGCGAGCAGCGCGACGGCGGCACCCGACAGGGCGATGCTGGTGCTTCTGCCGAGAAAGTTGCGGCGCGCGCTGTACTGGGCGGGAGTGGTCTTGATCAACATGGAGCGTCCTTTCAGAGAGGGGGTATTTGCGGTGGCCTCGGGTGTCCTTGTTCGGAGCCCTTGATCGCAGATACGCGCCGACTCTGCGCGCGGATGCAGGCGAGGTCGCGACGAGCCGCTTCCGGGAAGCGCTGGGGGAGCGCTACGCGTGCGTTTTCAGCTGCGCCGGAAGTGGTCCGGCTCGATGCCGTGCTTCTTGAGCAGCTTGCCCAGCGCGCGCCGCTCCTTGCCGGCCAGACGCGCTGCACTCGAAACGTTGCCGCCGGTTTCCGAGAGCAGGCGCTGCAACTGGCTGCGCTCGAAAGCGTTCAGTACCTGCTGCTTGGCTTCGTTGAAATTGAGCGTCGTCGGGCAGCCGAGGCGGCGATCGGGCTGGCATCGTCGATCGCTGTCGGGAGCCAGGTCTCGCACCAGGATGTCCGGCCCGTCGCAGAGCAGGAATTCGCGCTGAATACGGTTCTGCAGTTCGCGAACGTTGCCCGGCCAGGCGTAGGTCAGCAACCAGTGCACGGTATCCGGATGCAGTTCCTGGACCGTTCGCTGGTACTGATGCGCGGCTTCGGCGATGAAGTGGCGGGCGAGCAACACCGGGTCATGCTCGCGGCGCCGCAGCGGCGGCACCTGCAGGTCCATGGCCGCCAGTCGATAGTAGAGGTCGGCCCGGAACTGCCCTTGCCCGACACTCTCGAGGAGATCGCTGTTGCAGGCGGCAACGATCCGCACGTCGGCCTTCTCGGTACGGCTGCTGCCCAGCCGGCGGTACTGGCCATCCTGCAGGAAGCGCAGCAGGCTGACCTGGGCCTTGGCGGTCAGCGCATCCACCTCGTCAAGGAAGAGCGTGCCGCCCTCGGCTTGCGCGATCAGGCCGATCTGGCTCTCGCGAGCATCGGTGTAGGCGCCGCGAGCATGGCCGAACAGTTCGTTCTCGACCAGATGATCCGGCAGCGCTCCGCAGTTGACCGGTATGAACGGGCGGTCCTGACGCTGGCCCTGGTAATGGATCGCACGCGCCGCCATTTCCTTGCCACTGCCCGTTTCGCCGGTGATCAGAACGGTGGTGTCGTAGCGGGCGATCCTGGCGAGAATCGCCAGCATCGCCCGGAAAGCGGCAGATTCGCCGATGAAACCATTCACTGCCGGCAACTCGTTCATCGCTCGCCCCCCTGGCTGGCGCCAACGTCGGCACCAGATTCGTCGAAGGTCAAAATGCGACACTAGCAAGAGATCCGCGGCGGCGTCCAATCAACTGTCTGAATGGTGCCGGCGATCGGTTGACCAGGATTCACTCGCCGCTCGGCGCATCGGCTCGGCTCACTTGCCTCGCCTTCCGCCCTCACCCTTGCCGCGCGTCGGCTCGCCGGTGTCCGGCCCGGGGTACTCCACTCCGTCCCAGGTCATGAAGCGGCGTCCGACGGTCAGTGGGACGACATCGCGCACTGTCACGCTACATTGATGGTAGCCGGCCTTCGGCGCCGTTATCCACAGTTCGAGACCGCTGCCGACCGGCTCGCCGTCGAGCGTCCAAGCACAGGCCTCGGGCTCGATGCGTTTGCCGCTCGCAGTGGCAACGGCTACCCACAGACGCAAGGGCGAGCCTTCGAGCAGTGCCGACCCATCGGCCGGCGGGTTCATGATGGTGACGCCCGGCGCCCGCGGTTTGAGCACGATTGGCCTGGCTTTCTCTGCCACCGTGTTGAATCCGTCGTGCACCAGGGCCCGGAAGGTGATCGACCCGCTCGGCAGGGCGGCCAGGTCAACGGCAAGCCTGGAGTCTCGCAGACCGGCGGCACAGCCGTTCCAGGAGCGCCCGCCGTCCTTCGAGAACTGGACGGAAAACTGCAGGGGCAAGTCACCGCTGCCGGGCTCGACCGACCACTGCACCAGCACATCGACCTTGCGCAGCTTGACATCGACCCGCAGCAAGCGGGGCGGTGTCTCGGCGGCCTTGCGTTCCCAGGCGACACTGTCCTGGCCGGCGCCGTCGCGGCCCGGGCGCTGGATGCGCAGGGCGGCACCCGGCTCGACGTTGGGCACCAGGGCCTGGAAGCTGTAGTCGCTCGCCTCACCGTCCGGTCCGCCGTCATGACCACACGCGCAGCCGCAGCCACCGCCGTGGGCATGCGCAGGCAGGCGCATGACCGGCGCCGAGGCGACGACATTCCCGTCGCGCCCAATCAGTTCGGCGACCATGTCGGCACTCTGTCCGCGGTGCACGGTCGGCTGCGCGTCGACTCGCATCACCGACTCGACGGCGACGCTGCGGTCGCGACGATGCGTGCCGGTGATGACGATGACCGGGCGCGGCTGGTAGACCTGCAGGTGGTCCCGCCAGAACCACCACGGGGGCGGCGGCGGATCGGGGATGTATTCCCAGGGCCACAACCAGGGGTCGACGAGTTCGGGGATGCGCAGCGGCGAGTGCGTCGAGGTCGGCGAGAAAACGGCATTGTCGATCAGCCGCGCGTGCGTGTACAGCGAGATCCAGCGCGGGCTGCAGTAGGACATGTAGTCTTTCTGCGTCGGCGGATGGATGGTGCCGCTATTGATGTCGAGCCCGTACTCACCGAGCGAGGCCTGCGGCGTTCCCGCCGGGTCGTAGGGTTCGTAAGCCGGGTAGTTCGCGTCGCCGGGGGTACCGCAGGGGGCATGCGCCTGACCGGCAAAGTGACCGATTTCATGCGCCATGGTCACGCCGTCATTGATCGAACCCGAGGTCACGCCGTCCGATGCGCAGCCGATCACCGGGCCCATCGGCACACCGTTCGGCAGCAGGCCGTAGTAGATGACATCGCTGCGGTTGCCGTCGTTCGCCTTGGCGGCGGCGAGCAGCGCGTTGAGGGTGAACCAGCCCGTCGAGCAACCGCCCGGCGTGGTCGCGGCGCCGGTCAGCGGCGTCGTCAGGGTGACGGTGCCGGCGCTCGAGAACACCCCCTCGGACTGCACCGGATTGGTGGTGTGGGTCCACGCCGCCGTCGCCTGCAAGTCGGCAACCGTCGGCGCCGGAATGTTCAGCGTCATGGTGGCGGCGGCGTTCGGGCCGTTGTAAGCCACCATCAGGCCACGCACCGACAGCGTCTGCAACAGCGTCGCATCGATGTTGATCACTTCGCTGTCGATCGGGGAATCGGCCGTCTGCCCGGCAACCCAGACGGTGACGGTCAGCCGCATCAGGCCGCGCACCATGTCCGACGGCAGTACGAAGTTCAGCGTCGAACTGAGCGTACTGCGTTCGTCGGCGTAGTCGGGGGCGACCTCGGCCGTGACGACGCCGGGAGCGGCCGGCGCCAACTCGCCGGCGTCCTGCCACAGGCCGAGGTAGCCCGGCCCACGCCGCTCGACCTTCACCTTGCCGGTCATCTGCACACTGCCGTGCGCACTGCCGCGTACGTAGACCCGCACCCAGGCCGGCTTGTAGGCCACCAGGCGGGCGCTGTTGTCGGGCGCACGGTCGAGGGGGTCGGTGAGGTGGCGATGCGAGCGAAAGTACTGGATGGCTTGCGTCACTTCGGCGCCGATGATCCGCGGACCAAAGAAGTGCGGATACTCGCGCAGCGCTCGGGCCAGTTCGCCGAGGTCGGCAACGGCCGACAGGCCAGCGTTCAGATGGTCGAAAGTTCCCATGCGGATCTCCTTGACGAGGATCAGGCCCGAGCACCGCCAAAGACGACGAACTCCGGGCAATCGATGAACTCGCTGTCGGTCGCTGCGCCGACAAACAGCTCTGGTGTGCCGAAATCCTGGCCGCAGGTGTAGATGGCCTTGTCATCCCGTGAGGCTAGATAGAAGGTTCCCGAGGAATCGAAGCACATGCCCGAGATCGTCTTGACGCCCCGTACGACGGTCTCGAGAGCCCCTGTGGTCAGGTGATACTGCAGTACGGTGTCGGTGCCCGAGCTGCCGATGTAGAGGTGATCGCCGTTGACCAGGAGGTGTACCGGCGCCTGCAGAAACGCGCCGGCAGCGATCTGGCCCTGCAACTGACCGCGCCCCGGACCGCTCCGCAGATCGTAGATCTTGACGCAGTTCCCAGGCTCGTCAGCGACGTAGAGCGAGTCACCGACAACCAGTACATCGCGCACGGAATGGGCGACTTTCATCCGCTTCGGATGCTTCCTCGACGCATCCGCGGCAAGGACGACGTCCAGGCCTTGGGGCCTACCCAGGCTCGACGGCGCGTGCTTCGGCGAGGCCGGGAGCTTGCCGACCGAGGAAGCCACCATGGTTCCGCGGAGAAACATCGTCTTCTTCAAACCGGCAAGGTAAGCGGCAACGGGCAGGGCAGCGCTTGGCTTCTTCCTGGCCAGCGGCTTCAGGCCGGTGACGACATTGCTGTCCTGGCTTGACAGATAGCCGTTGCCGCTCGCGTCGAACGCCAGGGCGAAGGGATGCGCGACGGCCTTCGATACGCTCGCATCAGCGTAGATTCCGAGGTAGGGGTGGCTGCCATCGGCGTCCGGAGTCCCGTCGTAGACGAGGACCTGACTCTCGTTGCGGTAACCGTTCACGACGTAGAGATGACCCGCCGGGCCGAAAACCAGATCGCGCAATTCGCTCAGCGGCGGCGATCCCGCCGGCGTCTGCAGAGCCGCCGTCGTCACTCGGACCGGCTTGCCGCCGACCACGTCATACACGAACACGTTGTTGATCGCCGGGCTGACATCGCCACCGTGAAAGCTGATGTAGATCATTCTCCGTCTCCAGGAAAGGTTGGGCAGGCGCCAGTCACGGCATGGTACCGCTTGTCGCCGACCAGCGGAAAGTTCGTTGCCGGCGCCCCAGCCCTGACGCATGACCCTGCCGAATCGGGGTCGTTTGCCGGAGGCCCGTGCTTTCGCCGCTGGAGCGGTCAGATCGCGGGGGGCTGGCGGCAAGTGAGGGCTGGATGCGCGTGTGGTATGGGGTG
>JAFLDO010000085.1 GCA_017302455.1 Accumulibacter sp. | reverse complement strand
ATCCCAGGGAGGGCCTCTTCCAGACCAAACCGTACCTCATCCGCTAACTTATCTGTCTTTCCCATCGTCTCTCAATGTGTTGCCTCGTAGTAATGAGAGATTACATTAAAAGTGATGGGTGGTAAGCCTTCGTCGCCGACGTGCAACAGGTTGACCGCAAGAATCAGACGGTCACCTTGCGTGGCGCGACCAGGACCGTTCGCCTGAAGATCAAGGATCCGGAACAGCTCAAGCTGATCAAGAAGGGTGATCAGGTTGAGGGCGTTTATGCGGAAGCCGTGGCCGTTTCCGTCGTGCCAGCACCCGCCAAAGGCAAGAAATAAGAGTGCCGTCTTCCTCGGGTAGACGGCTTGGCATCGCCAGGCCGTTTCCGGGATTGACGCTGCAAGTTGCGCCGCGTAGAATCCGTGCGGCTTTGGGGGCATAGCTCAGCTGGGAGAGCGTCTGGTTCGCAATCAGAAGGTCGGCAGTTCGATCCTGCCTGTCTCCACCAAGGAAAGCACGCATTCGGCCAGGCCCACAAGGCCTGGCCTCTTTGTTTTCTGCTTGCCTGTGATCGCCTTGCCGCCACGTCCAAGAAATCCAGAGTAAGGTGACGAACGGTGCGGGCGTGAGGCGTGACGGACCGGCATGGCGTTCTGTCCGGCGGCCAACTGCACCTCGTGGCGGGGACGCCCGAAGCTTGGCGCCGTCGGCGGAGAAGGGTGATAATTCCCGCCTCGTGGGGTGTCTGGCGTTGCCCCGCGCCATGTCAACCAGCACGGAGCCTACACCATGAGCGACGTCAATAGCGAAGGCCACTCCGGCGATGCAGTGGCTGAGAGATTGGCAAAGTACGTCGTCGACGCTTTGCCGATTCCGATGTTCGCCATCGACGCTGAGCACCGGGTTGTCTTCTGGAATGCTTCCTGCGAGCGGATCACCGGGATTCCAGGCAAGTTCATGCTGCGCAAGGCCGGCGCCTGGTCCGCCTTCTATCCAAGCCGGCGGCCGGTCATGGCCGATCTGGTCCTGACCGGCTGCCGCCACGAGGACCTCGAACGCTATTACGAGGGCAAGTACCGGCCCTCGGTTTTGGTCGAGGGGGGCTGGGAGTGTGAGGATTTCTTCCCGCAGCTACCGGCTGGCGGCAAGTGGCTGGCCTTCACGGCGGCGCCGCTGCGCGACGGCGAAGGCCGTGTCATCGGCGCCGTTGAAACTTTCCGCGACATAACGGCACAGCGCGAAGCGGAACGGGCAGCACGCGATGGGGCAGTCCTCCTATCGGAAATCGTCCAGGGCTGCCCGGTGCCGATGTTCGTGATCGACGCCGAGCACCGGGTAACGCATTGGAATCGCGCTTGCGAGTCGATGGCTGGCGTGCCGGCTGAGCAGATGATCGGCTCCCGGCAGCACTGGTGGCCGTTCTATCCGGAGCCGCGACCGGTGATGGCCGACCTCGTTCTCGATGCGGCGATCGGCGAAGTGGAGAAGTTCTATGCCGGCAAGTACCAACCCTCGCGGTTGATAGCCGGCGCCTGGGAGGCCAAGGATCACTTCCCGCAGTTCCCGGGTGGCGGGCGCTGGTTGTATTTCACGGCCGCGCCCTTGCATGGCGCCGACGGCCGGGTGATCGGCGCCGTCGAAACGCTGCAGGACATCAGCGAGCAGAAGCGTTACGAGGCCCAGCTGGAAGACCAGGCACGGCAGGATCTGCTGACCGGACTGGCCAACCGCCGGGTCCTCGAAGAGCGCCTGAAGCAGGCGCTGGCGCAAGCCGCGCGCGACGGACGCGTGGTCGCGGTCGCCTTCATCGACCTCGATCACTTCAAGCCGATCAACGACGAAATGGGGCATGCGGCGGGTGACGCCCTGCTGCGCGAACTCGCCACGCGTCTCACGTCCATGGTGCGCGACGTGGATACAGTGGCGCGGGTTGGCGGCGACGAGTTTGTCGTCGTGCTCTCCGCACCCGAGTCGGCGGAAGCCGTCGAGGGCGTGATTCGTCGCATCATCGATGCAGTTGGCCGCCCGGTCACCATCGCCGGACGTGAGGTGCAAGTGGGTTGCAGCGTCGGCATTGCCCTGTATCCGGACCACGGCACGGATCAAGCCGGTCTGCTGCGCGACGCCGATACCGCCATGTACATCGCCAAGGCTGCGGGGCGCAACGGCTACCATGTTCATTGCCAGTCGGCAGACGTGCCACCCCCGCTCGGTGACTCTCCGGCGCCGTGAACGTCGGCTCGCTCCTTGTCGGAACTTCGCTGCGACTCGCTCCTCAAACGCCTTGGTGGTAACAGGAGAATCGATATGCAGCGACCGCCCCACTTTCACGGCCTGGTGGCCGGCAGCGTCCTGCTCGCCCTCGCCAGTGTTGCCGACGCTCAGGCCTTGTTTCTGGCCCGGCGGGCGATCGGACGCATCGAGCAGATGGCGCAGTCGTCGCCCACCACCGGCGCCGCCTACGATGTGGCGACGGTGATCGTCGAGGTGACGGCGGACAAGGTTTTCGAAACCGTAAAGCGCCTGCTGGCCCAGAACACGCAACTCCGAGTGACGCGCAGCGACGACGCCAAGCGCTCGATCGAATTCACCGACGGCACACAGATCGGCGGCATTCAGGTCAACCCGCTGAACGACAGCCTCTCGCAAATGATGGTATCGACTGCGCACCCGGGCATCGCTAGCTCGACCACGTCGACGATCGTCGCGCGCACACTCGCCATGTGCCGGGAGTTGAACGTCGTCTGTGAGCAGGGACAGTCCTGAGGGCCGCGCGTTGTAAACGGGAAGGGCGCGATCAAAGCGGGAAGTGCAACTCGCACACGGTCGTGCCACGCTCCGAACGGATGACGGCGTCCCCATATTCATTTCGACGAGCAAGGCCACATCGGCGGCCATGTACTTGCGTGCGAAAGGCTGCGCCAGTGCCCGGTAGCGCATGGCCAGCGCGAGGGCGGCCAGACGCTTGCCTCGCCAGCGGGCTACCAAGTGGGTGACTTGCGCCCGACTGTACCTGCTGGTGTTCTGCAGGTAGCGCCGCAACACACCCCGATCACGCTGCCTTCGGCCAGACTTGACCAAAGGGCGTGCGACGACCACTATTGCAAAGTGCGCTGTGCAACTTCGCAGCTTGGAGGGCGAACCCCAAGGATCGCGAGAGGAGCAGTGTCGAGCACGAGATCTGTGCGCCTCGTCGCCGTAGTCGCCCTGGTATTTGTCTGTATTGCGACCAATGGAGCCATTGTCGACAATGATCGGGTTCAAATGCCGGTGCCGAGCCAGTCGACAGAGAACCAGCCAACAATCGCGAACGCTGGCATCGACGCTGACTGCGCCCTGGGTGTGGCGGCCGCGTCCGATCCATGGTGACTTTGCCGATCCGGAAGCGCTACGGGCGTCAATTGCGCGACCGGCCACTCGGGCACCACTTCCTTGGCTGGCGCTCGAGCGTCCTACGCCATATCGAAACCGCTTGACATCCCAATGATCGAACGCCCCGCCAGCGGTCGCCCCAAGGGTGAACCCCATCCGCTACGAGTGCGCTTTGACCGATTCGAGCTCGACGAGGCCAACGCGCGCTTGCTGCGCGACGGAACGGCTGTCGCGCTCGCGCCGAGGCCATTCGCCGTCCTGTGCGCACTCGTGCGGCACGCCGGATCCCTGCTCACCACGAACGCTTTGCTCGATGAGGTTTGGGGCCACCAGTTCGTGACCGACTCGGTGTTGAGAACCGCCATCAGCGAGCTCCGGACGGTGCTCGACGACGATGCCCGCAAACCGCGTTACATCGAAACGGTGTCGCGGCGCGGGTATCGCTTCGTTGCCGCTCCCAGTGCGCTCGCCGCTGCGCCTGGCGTCCAGCCAAGCGTTTCGGGCTTTACCGCCGCGCACGTGCCCTACTTCATCGGTCGCGCCGAACCACTATCACGACTACGCCGCACCTGGGACACTGCGTGCAGCGGCAAGCGCGCGGTGGGCTGGATTGTTGGCGAGCCGGGTATCGGCAAGACGACGCTGATCGAACAGTTCATTGCGCGCCTCGGCAACGTCGCGTGCGCGCGCGGCCAATGCGTCGACCACTATGGCACGGCTGAGTCCTATCTTCCCGTTTTGGAAGCGCTGGATGAGTTGTGCCGCAGCGACAGCGAGGTGCCGTCCTTGCTGCGCGCCGTGGCGCCGACCTGGCTGCTGCAACTGCCGTGGCTCAGCACGACGGACGAGCGAGAAGCACTACGACGAGAGCTCGCCGGCGTCAGCCCGGATCGCATGTTGCGCGAGATGGGCCAGTTCCTTGATCGCTACACCGAGCGTCGCCCACTGTTGCTGGTGACCGAGGACCTGCACTGGAGCGACCGCGCGACGATCCAGCTCATCGACTACATCGCGCGGCGCCGCGGCAGCGCGCGGATCATGTGGCTTGCAAGCTTCCGTCTTGCCGAGGTCGTGGCCCTCGACCATCCGCTCAACCCGTTGCGGCACGAGCTCCGTCTGCATGACTTGTGCGAGGAGATCGTGCTCGATCCGTTCTCCGAAAGCGAGGTGGCCGACTACGTGGCGGCACGATCGCCAGCGATCGCCACCGACGAAGCGTTCGTGCGCGCTTTGCACGAGCGCACCGACGGCGTAGCGCTGTTCGTCGCGTCGGTGATGACGGAAGTGATCACGCGCGCCGAACATGCCGGTGACAACGCTTCCGCCGGGTCGCAGCTCGCGAAAATCGCGGTTGCGGAGCATCTCGCGGCGATCATCGATCATTACATCGCCAAGCTCACAGGCGATCAGCGCCTGGTGCTCTCGGCCGCCGCCGTTTGCGGCATCGAGTTCGGTATCCCTACGATCTCGGGAGCACTCGAGCGGGACGCTTTTTGGGTCGGCCAGACGTGCGACGAGCTCGCGCGCGCGCAGTTGTGGCTCGTCGCCCCGCGTCCCCAGGGAGGTAACAATGCAGCAGAGTTGCCGTATTCGTTCAGGCATGCGCTTTTTCGCCAGGTGCTCTACGAGCACACGAACCCATCGATTCGGTCACAGCTCCACCGCAAGGTCGGCACCACGCTCGAACGCGAGCGTGCGGCAGGCGCCTCGGTCGCCGCGGCGGAACTCGCCATGCACTTCGAGCTTGGCCGCGAGCCGATGGCCGCGCTGCGCCACTACGTTGCGGCTGCCGAAGCGGCGCTCGCGCGCCTGAGCCCGCGCGAGTGCATGAACCTCACTGAGCATGCGTTGACCCTTCTTGGCCAGGCGCCGGAGGGCACCCAACGCAACGCGCTGGAGATCGCGCTCGCCACGTTTCATGGAGTAGCGGCCACCCACGTACATGGTATCAGTCATCCCGAAGCGAAAATCGCGTTCCAGCGTGCGTACGCGCTTCTCGCCGACATCCCCGATCATTCGATGCGCGGACGGCTGCTGCACGGGTTCGCGTTCGTTCTCAGCCTGCGGGCGGACTATGCCGAGGCGCTGGCGGTGGCGGAACGAGCCGAGGCGCTCTCGTCTGCACCCAACGATCCGGTGCTTGTGCTCGTCACGTGTATCGTGCACGGATACGTGGCTCAGCTTCAGGGCCGACTGCGCGCGGCTGGCACATGGATCGAGCGCGGGCTCGTGGCCGCGGAGCTTCTCGAACTGGCGCCGGTCGAAATCTTCGTGGCCGATCCACAGGTCACGCTGCTGGGCCTGCAGGGCATCCACCTTCTTCATTCCGGGTTCGTCGAACAGGCGCGCGCGCGGTTGGAGCGCGCGCACGCGCGCGCGCTCCTCCTGGGATGGCCGAACACGCGGCTGGCGGCACTCTGGTACGCTGCGCTGTTTGAGGTCCGACTCGGCAACGCAGAACGTGTCGCGGCTCTGGCCGACGAAATGCGTGCACTTGTCGACGAATCCAAGGTCGCGCAAGGTCGGACGGCGTGCCGGTGGTTTCGCGGCTGGGCGGATGCCCGGATGGGACGACCGCGCGACGGCTATCGCCGCATTCGAGAAGCGTACGAAGACAATACCCAGCTCGGGATGCTGGCGGGAGGCAGTGAGGTCCTTGGGTATGCTACGGAGGCCTTGGTGCTTGCCGGCGACTGGGATGGCGCGCAACACGAACTCGAGGACGCGCTGCAAGTGGCGAACACGCTCGGTGAGCGCGTGTATCTGCCGCAGTTGTTCGTGATGCAGGCTGTCATCGGGCGCGCGCGTGGCGACCGCGCGGCCGCCGACGCCGCCATTCGGCGCGCCATCGTGGAGGCCAGAGCGCAGGAGGCGCCGTGGCTGGAGTTGATGGCACTGATCGAACTGTGCGAGCGCCACAGTGCAACGGCCGAAGACCGACGCGCGCTTGCCGAACTCGTCGATCAGCTTCCCGAAGCGCTCGACACACCCGCGGCCGCGAGGGCGCGAGCACTGCTCGCCAAAGCGAAGTCTGGGTAGACCACGTCGGTTTACCCGAATCCGGACGACTTGGCGACGTTACGCTGACAACTCGCCGTACAAGAACTCTTAGGCTAGCCTCGATGACTCACTATCGACAACTGAGATGACTTTCAACACTGACTGCAAGTACCCTACTCGACGCGCCTACGTGGTGAAGGTGCGCGGTGATGCAAAACCCGATGCGCTCGCCGGCCGTCTCGAGAACCTCGTTACCGGCCGGCAATGTGAATTTGTATCCGGTCGCGAGTTGCTCGAGTCCCTTGCCAGCGACCTGGATGCGACCCCCCACGAGCAGCCGTCCAATGCGCAAAGCGAGTGATCGATACCGTTCAGCGTCGGCAATCGTGATGATTCACACGGTGGAGCGAATCCGTGACTGAACCACATGATCATGGGCAGATCGCCTGGTGGGCGGAGAACATCGACGAGCTCGACCGCGAGATTGCCAGGTTGTGCTTGCTATGTCAGGTACGCATCCTCGATCCCGGCATCATCGAGCGTGTGCTCGAGAAAGACGCTTCCGTGTGCGGAACCCCCAATCCCGTCGCTTTCGCAAAGCTTCGCGACATGCTCATGTTTTATTTCGTGATCCGCGAAAAGTCGGTCGACGCCGTCGGGGAGCTGCAAACGGAGCAGATCGAGGCGCATGTCATCGAGCAGATCAGGAATCGCTTCGGCGATTTGCTGGGAAAGTGGCCGCCCGCGTGAAGGAGCGAACGCATGGATAGTGCGATCATCAGCGCCATGGCAGGCGTGCTCGGCTCGCTTGTTGGCGGCTCGGCTGCCTTTGCGACCGCCTGGATTACCCAGAAGACGGTCAGCCAGCGCGAGCTGATTCAGGGGGACATGCGCAAGCGTGAGACGCTCTACGGCGAATTCATCGGCGAATGCGCGAAGCTTCTCATCGACGCGTTCGTCCACACGCTCGACGATCCGGAGAAGCTGCTCCCACTCTACGCACTCACGAATCGCATTCGCCTCACCGCCTCGCAGCCGGTGCTCGCCGAAGCCGAACGTCTGTTGAGCCACATCACCGACCAGTACTTCTCGCGCAACCTGACGGTACAGGAGATGGGCCAACTTGCCCGCTCCGTAGGCGCCGATCCGTTGAAGGCGTTCGGCGAAGCCTGCCGCGCGGAACTCAAGTTGATACGCGCCCGCCTGTGAATCCGCGTCGCACCTTCCGACAAAATCCCGACAGAACGTCGACGCTTCGCTGACGACGCGCAGCAACCATTCCCTTACGCTCACTGCCATGTCGAACCCAGCCAACCCCAGTATCCCATTCCGCCATTTCCGTGTACTCGCCGCGTCGGTCGCGCTCGCCTTGGCGGGGTGTACCACACCCGTGCTGAAGCCCTCGCTCGATGTGCCGGACCGATTCGGGGCAGCAACGGCCCCCGTGGACGAGCCCGAGGTGGCGTGGTGGGAAGGCTTCAAGGACCCCGTGCTTGCCGACCTCATCCGCCGCGCCGCGCAGGAGAACCGCGATGTCAAGATCGCGGCCGAGCGGCTACGCGCCGCGCGCGCCGGAGAGACGATCAGCCGTTCGTGGCTGTTTCCGGCCGTTGGCCTCGCCGGCGATGCCTTCGATCACAAGACGAACTACGACTCGGTTCTCAAAAGCGTCGTTCCGGAAGCAGCGAACACGAAGGCGGCGCAGATCGGCGTCGGCGTGACCTGGGAAGTCGACCTCTTCGGTCGCCTGCGCGCTGGCGCCGCTGCGGCCGCGGCCGACACGCTGGCCGTCGAAAACGGCGCGCGCGGCGTGCGTCTTTTGGTGTTGAGCGACGTCGCAACCAACTACTTCAAACTCACCGGCGCATTGCGCCAGCTCGAAACGGTACGTGCGATAGCGGCCGCGCAAGACGAAACGTTGCGCCTCGTCACGGCGCGCCAACGGGTCGGTCTCGCGACGGCTTTCGATGTGGAACGTGCCCAGACGGAAGCCTCGCGGGCACGCGCAGCCATCCCGCCGCTCGAAACACTTGCCGCCGTCTCCCGGCATCGCATCGCCGTGCTCATTGGCGGTCAGGCGTTCCGCGCCGCAAGCATCACGCCGTCTACCGTCGAAGCCACTGTTCCGCCGGCGCGTCCGGGGCAACCCGCCGCGCTGTTGCAACGCAGGCCGGACCTGCTCGCGGCGAGCGCGCAGCTCGACGCCGCCAACGCGCGCCGGCAGCAGGCGATGGCGGAGTGGTTCCCGCGGCTCGTTCTCGGTGCCGTGTTCGGTCGCGAGAGCATCGAGCTCAATGGTTCGGACCTCGGCCCGGCGCGCTTCACCAACGTTGCGGCGATGTTGGCGATGCCGATCTTCAACGCCGGACGCACGCAGGCGATCAACGACATCGCGGAGAGTGGACAACGCGAAGCCGTCCTGCGCTACGAGGACGCGATCGCGCGCGCATTGGAAGACGTCGAGAACACGCTCGTGGCGCTCGCCGATGAACGGCAACGCGCGCAGGCGCTGAACAGCGCTGCGGCGTCGGCCGACGCGGCGCTGGGTCGCGCGCAATCGCTGTACGATCGCGGCCAGATCGACCTCTTGCCACTCCTTGACGCGCAACGCGTGCGATTGTCCGTGCGCGTCGGAGCCAACGACGCCAACACGCAATTGCTGCTTGACAGCGTGCAACTATACAAGGCGCTCGGCGGTGGCTGGCAGGCGTTCGAGCCCGTCGCCGGTCCCGCTGCGTCCGCCAACCCGAATTCGCCTACATCATCAAACTCCGTCGCTCGATACAAGGATCCGTCGTGAATCCGTCTCCCTCCCCCACATTAGTCATCGTCGCGATGATCGCCGTCGCGGGCCTGTCCGCGTGTACATCGAAGCCACCCGCAGAAGCCCTTCGTGCCGTGCGCACCGCGCAGATCCGCTACGACAGGACGCAGGAAATGAACCGCTACGTCGGCACGGTGCAGTCGCGCCACGAAGTCAACGAGGCCTTTCGCGTTGGCGGCAAGGTCGTGCAGCGCAAGGTCGATGTCGGCCAGAACGTGCGCGAGGGCGACGTGCTGACGGTGCTCGACGACACCGATTACCGGCTGGCCGAGGGCGCCGCGCGGCAGCAGCTCGTCGCCGCCACCGCGCAGGCGAAGCAGGCCGAGTCGGACCGCAAACGGCTAGACGCGTTGAAGACCGACGGCTCGGTCAGCGTGTCGGACAACGAGAAGGCACGGACGGCGCACGAAACGGCGTCGGCGTCGGCGGAGGCCGCGGCCCGGCAGCTCGAGTTGGCGCGCAATCGGTTCAAGTACACGGTGCTGCGCGCGTCGCGCAGCGGCGTCGTCACCGCCGTGCGCTTCGAGGTCGGGCAAGTCGTGGCCGAGGGCCAACCGGTCGTCTCGATAGCCAACGACGGCGAGCCCGAGATCGTGGCCGACGTGCCCGAGGATCACCTCGCCGTATTCAAGACGTCGCGTTACAAGGCGTGGCTGGCCAGCGCGCCCGAGCAAACGTTCGAGGTCGCGCTGCGAGAACTGTCGCCCCAGGCGGCGGCGCAAACGCGAACCTTTCGCGCTCGCTTGAAGCCGGTCACGCCGCGGCCGCTGCCGCTGGGCGCGACCGCCACGCTCGTCGTCGAACGGCAGGTCGGCGAAGCGCCGGCAGCAGTAATTCCCGCCTCGGCGATCACGCAGAACAACGGCCAGCCAGCGGTCTGGGTGGTTCATCCCGCGGGGTCCGAATCGGCCGCGACCGTCGACTTGATCAACGTCTCGGTGCACGGGTATCGCAATGACGAGGTGCTTGTGTCCGGGCCGCCGGCCGGCGAACTCGTCGTCACCGCCGGCGTGCAGAAGATGGCGCCGGGCTTGCGGGTCGCGCTTCCCGAGGCCGCGCGCAACGCTGAAACGAAGCAGGTCGCCCGATGAAATCGTTCAACCTCACCGAATGGGCGCTGAACCACCGCGCCGTCGTTCTGTTCCTGATCCTCGCGATCGCCATCGGCGGCGTGCTCGGCTTCACGAAGCTCGGCCAGCTCGAAGACCCGAACTTCTCCGTGCCGTCGATGACGGTGATCGTCATCTGGCCCGGCGCGACGGCGCAGCAGATCCAGGACGAGGTGCTCAACCGCATGGAGAAGAAGTTCGAGCAGATCGACCACTTCGACAAGGTCAAGACCTACGCGCGCCAAGGCTACGGCGGCATGACGCTGTCGGTCGTCGGCGGCACCTCGCATGCGGACCAGCGCGAGGCGTGGTACCAAGCGCGCAAGAAGTTCAGCGACGTCAAGCTCGAGCTGCCCGATGGCGTCATCGGCCCCATCTTCAACGACGAATACGGTGACGTGACCGGGCTGCTTTACGCCGTCAAGGGCGACGGCATCAGCCACGCCGAGCTCTCCGACACGGCGGAAGACATCAAGCGCCGGTTGCTGAAGGTGCCGATGGTGAAGAAGGTCGACATCTATGGCAAGCAGGCGAAGAAGGTCTACGTCGAGTTCTCGCACCAGCGTCTCGCCGCGCTCGGCATCACCCCGCTCGCGATTGCCGAGAGCCTGCGCAGCCAGAACAGTGTACTGGCAAGTGGCTCGATCGACACGCACGGCGACCGCGTGCTCGTTCGTGTGAGCGGCCAGTTCACGAGCCTCGATGACATCCGCAATGTTCCCATTGCTGCGGGTGGACGGCTGATCAAGCTCGGCGATTTCACGACGATCACGCGCGGATACGAAGATCCGCCCATGTACACGGTGCGCCACAACGGGCAGCAGGTGCTGATGCTCGGCATCACGATGACCAACGACGGCAACATCGTCGAGTTTGGCCACGCGATCGCGAAGGCGGTCGCCAACGTGCAGGCGGAATTGCCCCATGGCATCGAGCTCGAACGCGTCGCCGATCAGCCCACCGTCGTCAGTGAATCCATCTGGGAATTCGAACGCTCGCTGATGGAAGCGCTGGCGATCGTGCTCGCGGTCAGCCTGATCAGTCTCGGCTGGCGCATCGGCATCGTCGTCGGGCTCTCGGTCCCGCTCGTGCTCGGCGTCGTCGCGCTGGTGATGCTTGCGATGGGCTGGAACCTCGAGCGCGTCTCGCTCGGGTCTCTGATCATCGCGCTCGGCCTGCTGGTGGATGACGGTATCATCGCGGTCGAGATGATGGTCGTGAAGATGGAAGAGGGCTGGGATCGCCTGAAAGCGGCCGCCTACTCGTACTCCGCGACCGCGATGCCGCGGCTGACCGGTGCGCTCATCACCGTCGCCGCCTTCATGCCGATCGGTTTCTCCAGATCGACCACCGGCGAATACGCTGGCGGCATTTTCTGGATTGTCGGTACGGCCGTGTTGTTCTCGTGGGTCGTCTCCGGGATCATCACGCCCTACCTCGCCGTCAACATGCTGCCCAAGGACTTCGGAACGCACCACCACGGCGCCGACCCGTACGACACGCCCTCTTATCGCAGGCTACGCGGGTGGATCGACCTCGCCATCGCGCGGCGCTGGTGGGTCATCGCCACCACCGTCGTCGCACTGGCCGTCGCGGTTGTCGGAAGCAGGTTCGTGCCGCAACAGTTCTTCCCTAACAGTTCGCGACCCGAGCTCGTCGTCGAACTGCGACTGAAGGAAGGCGCCTCGTTCGCCGCGACGACCGAGCAGGTAAAGAAGATGGAGGCGGTGCTGAAGAAGGACGAGGACGTTCGCTTCTTCACCGCGTACACGGGCGCCGGCCAGCCGCGCTTCTATCTCTCGCTCAATCCGGAGCTGCCGAACCCGGGCTACGCCGCCTTCATCGTCATGACGCGCGACATGGAGGCGCGTGAACGCGTGCGGTCGCGCCTGATGACGAGCGTCAATGAGGAGTTCCCGGAGGTTTGGGTCCGCGTCACGCGCCTCGAACTCGGCCCGCCGGTCGGCTTCCCAGTCCAGTTCCGTGTCGTCGGTCCGGATACGCAGAGGGTTCGTTCGATCGCGCGTGAGGTCGAAGCGGCGGTCGCTTCGAGTCCGAAAGTTCGCGATGTGCAGCTCGACTGGAATGACCCGGTGCGCACGCTGAGAGTCGACCTCGACCAGGACAAGGCGCGTGCGCTCGGCTTGGCGCCAGCCGACGTCGCCTTCGTGACCCAGACCGTAATGAACGGCGCAACGGTGTCGCAACTGCGCGAGCACGAAGACCTGATCGACATCGTCGCCCGTGCGGTTCCGTCTGAGCGTCTCGACGTCGACACGCTGAAGGACGTCAATCTCTATACCCGAGAGGGGACTGTCGTGCCGCTGTCGCAAGTCGCGCGCGTGCGGTACGAGCTTGAAGAGCCGGTGCTGTGGCGACGCAATCGCGACATGGCGATCACCGTGCGCGCGGACGTCAAGGACGGCGAACAGGGCGTGTCGGTGACTCAGGAGATCCGTCCGATGCTGAAGGAGATCGAAGCGCAGCTGCCTTTCGGCTATCGCATCGACGTCGGCGGCGCCGTCGAAGAAAGCGACATCGCCAACCGCGCGCTGATGGCGGTCTTCCCGGTCATGCTGGTCACGATCCTGACGATCCTGATGCTGCAGCTGCAGAGCTTCTCGCGCATGTTCATGGTGTTCCTGACGGCACCGCTCGGACTCATCGGTGTCGTCGCCGCGCTGCTCATCTTCCAGGCGCCGCTCGGCTTCGTCGCGATCCTCGGCATCACCGCATTGTGCGGGATGATCATGCGCAACGCGGTGATCCTTGTCGACCAGGTGCAGGCCGAAATGGCCGAGGGCCGCGATCCCTGGAATGCCGTGCTTGAAGCAGCCGTGCACCGGACTCGTCCGGTGGCGCTGACCGCGGCGGCCACCGTGCTCGCGATGATTCCGCTGACGCGCAGCGTGTTCTGGGGTCCTATGGCGATCGCCATCATGGGCGGTCTCACCGTCGCCACGTTGCTGACGATTTTCTTCGTGCCGGCTCTTTACGCCGCGTGGTTCAAGGTCGAGCGGGCTTCTGCTGCAAATCCTGAGATGCCGCCGGCGGCGGCCCCGGCATGAAGCACCGATGAACGAGGCCAACGGTCAATTGGAACGCCGCATGTGCCTGTAGACCAACGCGCCGTGACAGGCGCTCGATGAGAGCGATCGATGGGCAACTCGATGAAAGCAGCCGTCGTACACGAGCTCGGAAAGCCACTCGGACTCGAGGAGGTACCTGTTCCGCAGCCGAACGAGAACCAAGTCCTCGTTCGCATCGCGGCGACCGGGATCTGCCACACGGACCTCCACGCCGCGAAGGGCGATTGTCCCGTCAAGCCGCAGACGCCCTTTATCCCCGGCCACGAAGGCGTGGGAACGGTGGCTGCGGTCGGCCGTGCCGCCCGCGGCGTCAAGGAGGGCGATCGGGTGGGAATTCCGTGGCTGCATACGGCCCGCGGGCACTGCCCACACAGCCGGACCGGGTGGGAGACGTTGTCCGGCGCCCACGGCGCGCTCGTCACGGCCGAATCACCGAAGGCATTCGAACAGGCCTTCGACAGGCTGCGGTCGCGTGGCACGATGGCGCTGGTCGGTCTGCCACCCCGCAAGATGTCGCCGCCGATCTTCGACATGGTTCTCAAGCGCATAACCTCGCGCGGCTCCATCTTCGGAACGCGTCAGGATCTGGACGAGGCGCTGGCCTTCGCCGGCAGCGGATCCGTTTCTGCCCACTTCTCCTGGAACAGTCTGGAAAGCCTCAACGACATCTTCGCGCGCATGGAGGACGGCAAGATCGACGGCCGCATCGTTGCGAACCTGCAATGACGGGCCGAATTGTGAGCGGACTCTGACGGACCTTCCCGGAGTCCTCAAGGTAAGTCTCTGATTAATTGCAATAAATCAGAAAATCGGCAAAACATGTAGGCATGTATATGCAATAATAGTGCTTGACAAACAATGCGCTATTAGGCTTTATTGTCGGCATGTACATCGCCCGCATCCCCAACCGAAAATCCAGGCCCGCCATCCTGCTCCGCGAGTCCTATCGTGAGGGCGGCAAAGTCTGCACGCGGACCATTGCCAACCTGACGAACTGGGCACCGGAGCGAATCGTCGCCATGGAACGTCTGGTGAAGGGCGAATTCGACGACTGGTCGGGAGAGATGACCAGCGGCGAGATT
>JAFLDO010000084.1 GCA_017302455.1 Accumulibacter sp. | reverse complement strand
CCACTTGCCACGTTGCAAAAAGACTGAAAACGGCGTAAAACCGACCCGTCCGAAACCGCTAAAACAGCCACTTCTGCTGGCCACATTACGCCGCGATTCGCTGGCCTTAATGTGCCGCAAATTGACACAAGGTAAGTCCCGGTGATCTTACTCAGTTGTCGCGGAAGAACGGCGGGACCTTTCCGGTCGAACGTGTTTATGCCGTGATTGACGGTCGGCAGGAACTCAAGGCCCACGGCGCTCGGGAGATGCCGATCTGGGGTAGAGACTACCAGGTGAGGGCCTCGCAGTACTACGTCGACGTGCCCTATGATTCGGAAGCCTACGTTCGCGGCCGAGTTCTGGCGTTGATTGACTACTTGAACAGGATGCAGAGCAAGTAGATCGGTGGCGTCCGGACAGCAAACTCTGATTCGGCAGCCAACCGACGTGCTGTTGCCGATGCTGGCTAGCGGCGCCCCTCATGCTGGCTTTGCCTTGACACGAACGGCTCTCGACGGGTTTCGCCAGCGAGCGGCGGGAAGTTCAGGCCGGTGAACGCCAGCAGATCTCTGGTTGGTGTCGGCTTCGGCCTCATCGCCTACCGCATGTGGGGGGTTTTCCGCTCTTTTTTCGGCAGCTTGCGCACGTTTCTCCGATCGACCTTTTGAGCAGTCGGGCGCTATGAGCGTGCGTCTTTGTTACCGCGTTGCTCGCGGTACGCCGGCGATGGAGCATCGTTCCCCAGATTCTTGTCAGCTCGCGCGAATTGCTGATGCTGCGGCTGGGCGTTCACGATAGGGGTCGGCGGGGTGTACAGGGCGACCGACGACGCGCCACCGCGCCTCGGCGATCAGAACGAAAACCGCTGGAAGAACCCCTTGGCGTCCCAGTCGCACAGCTTCTTGCCCACGGGGTAAAGGGCTTCGCCGGCGAGAATCCGGTAAGGGGCCGACCATTGCTCACCGGTGCGGGCGGAAAACTCTCGGGTGGCGCAATTGAGCGTGCTGTCGGTCCCCGGGTCGCTTGCCTCGAACGCCGTGTACAGCTTGAACGTCGCGACATCATTCTTCATTTGCACCGCCGCCTCGTCGAGGTAATACGGGGATCCTTCCACCTTGACCCGGGTTCCCGGCGCGCTGTCGGCACACTGGCCGACAGCGGCTGCGGATAGGGAAAGGGCTGCCAGAAGGCACTTCGCGAGGGGATTCAACTTGATCAGCATGTTTGGCATTCCGCTTTCGGTTGCAGGAGGGAGCGGGACGTTCCCGGAATGGACGTGGAGCGGGGCAGTCGCTTGCTCCCCGGCGAGTATAGGTGGCCGCGTCCACCGCGGTCAATCGGCACCGGAGAATGGCGAGCAGATCGCCGCTCGCAGACTGCCTGACGCGAGGACCGTTCGCGGCGTGAATCTGCTCGTTGCTGTGGCGCCGTGCGCGGTGGAACCGATCAGGGTGCGAGATCGAAAACCAGGACTTCGGCATCGTCGCCACCGCCCAGCCGCAGACTGTTTTCGTTGGCCAGCAGGGCGGCGTCGCCGGCGCGCAGGGTCTGGTCGTTGACCGTCAGGCTGCCGCGCACCAGATGCACGTAGGCCTTGCGTGCCGGGTCGAGCGGCAGGGTGGCGGATTCCTCGCCGGTGAATAATCCTGCGTACAGCGCGGCGTCGGCATGGATGGTCACCGAACCATCGGCGCCATTCTCCGAGGCGATCAGTCGCAGGCGGCCACGTTTTTCGGCCTCGGGGATCGTCTTCTGCTCGTAGCCAGGGGCAATGCCCGTTTCGCGCGGTTCGATCCAGATCTGCAGGAGGCAGGTCCACGCGTCGGGCGCCTGATTGAACTCGCTGTGGCGGACGCCGCTCCCGGCGCTCATCCGCTGCACATCGCCGGGCGGAATGGCGGTGCCGTTGCCCATGCTGTCACGATGGGCGAGCAGGCCGGCCGTGACATAGGTGATGATTTCCATGTCGCGGTGGCCGTGCATGCCGAAGCCGCCGCCCGGCGCGATCAGGTCGTCGTTGATGACGCGCAGGTTGCCCCAGCCCATGTGAGCCGGGTCGTGATAATCGGCGAACGAGAACGAGTGGTGGCTTTGCAGCCAGCCGTGGTCGGCATGGCCGCGGTCCGCGGCGAGGCGCAGGGTCAGCATGTGGTGTCTCCTGTGGTCGATGGAGGGACTTACTGCCGGATCGCCTCGATGGCGATGTCGATGCGCACCTCGTCGCCGACGTTCGGCGCATACTTGCCGGCATTGAAATCCGAGCGCTTGACGACGGTCCAGGCGTTGGCGCCGATCGCGTCCTTCTTCAGCATCGGGTGGGGCATCGCCTGGAACGAGGTGACGGTCAGCGTCACCGGGCGGGTCACGCCCTTCAGCGTCAGCTTGCCTTCGATGGCAACCGGCTTGTCGTCGGCGAAGATCACGCGGGTCGACTGGAAGGTAGCCGTGGGGTAGCGCGCGGTATCGAGGAAGTCTTCGCCCTGGATGTGCTCGTCGAAGATCGTCGATCCGGTGTCGACCGAGCGGGCATCGATTTCCATATCCACCGTCGCCGTTTTCGCGGCCTTGTCGAGCACCACCTTGCCGGTGGTCTTGTTGAAGCGGCTGAGTTGCGTCGAGTAGCCGAAATGGCTGTAGGAGAAGCGCGGGTAGGTATGGTTGGCGTCGACCACGTAGGTCTCCGGTGCGGCGAGCGCCGGGGTGCTGGCGACGGCGGCGAGGGCAATGGTGGCGAGGGTGGCGAGGGTGGCGGCGGGGTGGATCGATTTTTTCATGTTGAGGCTCCTGTGGGGGTTGAGGCTTACTTGCCGGCTGCGCTGATGCGAAACCGGATCTGGACGTCGTTGGCGACGACGTCGAACTTGGCCCAGCTGCCTTCGCCGATCGCGAAATCGGCGCGGCGGATGGTGAAACTGCCGTCGAAGACGCCGCTGTTGCCCTGCGCCGTGAAGGTGGCGGGGACGACGACATCCTGCGTGCGGCCCTTGATGCTCAACTGGCCGGCGACTTCGTAGCGGTTGCCGCCGAGCGCCTTGACGCTACCGGAGACGAATCGGGCCGTCGGGAAGGCGCGGGTGTTGAACCACGCCTTGCCGGCGACCTCTTCGTCACCTTCCGCCGCGCCGGTATCGACGCTGGCCAGTTCGACATCGAAAGCGGCGCGGGCGGCGGCCGGCTTCGCCGGGTCGAAAGCGATCTGACTGGAAAAGCGCTTGAATCTGCCGTCGACGGCGACACCCATCTGCTTGTAGGTGAACTGGATGCTGCTCTTGTCGGCCTGGACCTGGGTGTATTCGACGGCGTGGGCGGACAGGGCGGCAGCCAGGGCGCAGGCGAAGGCGAAGGCGAAGGCGAGTCGTTTCATCTCAGTTCTCCCGGGAATGGACGGGCAACATGCGGGTGAGAATGTCGTCCTTGTCGATGAAGTGATGTTTCAGTGCGGCGCCGACATGGCCGACGATGGTCACGGCGAAGAGCAGGTTGAGGCTCATGTGGACGGTCTGCAGCAGGTCGCCCAGTTCCTTGTTCTTGCTCAGCAGATCGGGGATCGGCAGGACACCGAACCACACCGTCTGGAAGCCCTTGGCCGAACTCATCAGCCAGCCGGAGAGCGGAATGGCGAACATCAGCGCGTAGAGGAGGAAGTGACCGGTGTGGGCGGCGAACTGCAGCGCTCGCGGCATGCTCGCCGGCAACGCGGGGGGGCGATGCGTGAGGCGCCAGAACAGCCGCACCCAGACGAGCAGGAAGGCGGTGACGCCGGCCCACTTGTGCCAAGAATAGAGTTTCAGCTTCTCGGGCGAGAGCGGCAGGTCCTGCATGTAGAAACCCAGCGCCAGCAGTCCGAAAAAGAGAACGGCCATCAGCCAGTGCAGGGCCTTGGCGGTGGATGTGTAGCGCTCGCTCATGCAGTACCTCCTGACGGCGGAAAAAATGAATAGGCGTCCATGGCGATGACGTAGTCGTCGATGCCGGCGTGGAAGCGTTGCACCCTTGCCCTTTCGCCACCGGCACCGAGCGAGACAAACAGCGGCAGCAGATGTTCCTCGCTCGGGTGCGCCTGGACGGCGCCCGGCGCCTGCTGGCGATAGGCGAGCAGGGCGGCGATGTCGTGGCTGGCGAGGCGATCCGCGATCCACTCGGAGAAGGCGCGGACATAGGCGCGGGTCTGCCCGGCCTGACGCGCGGCGAGTTGATAGTCGCGCAGGTTGTGCGTGACGTTCCCCGAGCCGATGATCAGGAAGCCCTGAGCGGCAAGCGGTGCCAGCGCCTGGCCGAGGCGCCACGCCTGTTGCGGACCGCCTGCGCTCTGGATGGAAACGGGGACCACCGGTACGTTGGCCTCGGGAAACATCAGGCGCAAAGGGATCCAGGCGCCGTGGTCGAGGCCGCGGCCGGGATCTTCCTGGACCGGCAGAGCGGCCGCCGCAATCGCCTTGACAATCTCGCGCGAGGCTTCGCGGCAACCCGTCGCCGGATAGTCCAGGGCATACAGTTCCTCCGGGAAGCCCTGGAAGTCGTGAATGGTGTGCGGGCGTTCGGCAAAGCCGACGGTCGGCACCGGCGTATCCCAGTGCGCGCTGACGATGACGATGGCGCGCGGCAGCGGCAGCCCGCCCACCGCGGTGGCCATTGCCGCACCGGCGGCACCCGGTCGCAGGGCAAAGCCGGGGGAACCGTGGGGGACGAAGAAAACGGGTAGGGCAGGTGTCATTCGGGCAACTCCTCAAGCGATGGCCGTACTCTAAACGTCCAGATTGCTCGGAAATAGCCGACAATCGGCAAATCTTTATTGCGAAAGAAGCAACAATGGACCGGCTGGAGGCAATGCACCTCTTCATGCGCGTGGCCGAACTCGGCAGCTTTTCGGCCGTGGCGCTGCAACTCGGCGTCGCCCGCTCGGTGGTGACACGGCAGATCGCTGCGCTGGAGAACCACCTCGGGGTCAAGCTGATGGCCCGCAGTACGCGGCGGCTGGCGCTGACCTCAGCCGGTGCGGCGTATCTCGAGAAATGCCGGGTCATCCTGAATCTGGTCGACACCGCCGAGGCCGACGTTGCCGAGGAACGCCTGACGCCGCGCGGCAACATACGCATCAGCCTGCCGCTCAGTTACGGCATCAAACGGCTGGCGCCCTTGCTGCTCGACTTCTCGCAACGCCATCCGGAGGTCAGCCTGGACATGGATTACAGCGACCGGCGCATCAACCTGATCGAGGAGGGCATCGATCTCGCGATCCGTATCACGCGCCGGCTCGACCCCGGCGACGTGGCGCGCAAGATCGGCAGCAGTCGCCTGCTGGTCGTCGCCGCTCCCGATTACCTTGCCCGCCATGGCCGACCGCAACACCCGGCGGAACTCGCGCATCACGAGTGCCTGGGTTATTCGGGCAGTGGCGCGGCACAAAGCTGGCACTTCCTCGTTGACGGCCAGTTGCAGACCTACCTGCTGCGCAGCCGAATCAACGCCAACAATGGCGACGTGCTGAGCGAGGGCGCGGCGCTGGGGCTGGGCATCACCCTGCAGCCGGATTTCATCGTCGCCGACCTGCTCGCCGTCGGCCGGGTCGAGCAGATTCTCGCGGATTTTCCGATTCCCGAACTCGGCATCTACGCCATGCTTCCCGGCAACCGCCATGTCTCGCATCGGGTCCGGGTGCTGATGGACTTTCTGGCGGCGAACGCCGATGCCGCGTGACCGCGCCGCCCGTTCACCGCACTGTCGCGACGCAGACCGGCAGTGAGAGCGCCTGCAGCACTTCGCCCGTCCGGTTGTCATGGATGAAGGCGGCGAGGCCCAGTTTCGTCGTGTTCCATTGGGCGTCAAGCTCCAGCGTGCGGGGGACTGTCTGCAGCGTGCCGTCGGCGCGCAGCGGGAAGGGTGGCGACCAGTAACGCACGACATGGTCGTGGCGCAGCGTCGCCCCGCGGTTTTCGCCGCGGCGCACACTCGATTCGAGACGGTCTTCGTAGAGCACGAGCACGCCTTGCAGGCTGTTCCGGCCATCCTCGCCGGCCGGCGCGCGGAACTGGGCGTCGACGGCGAGCGCTCCGGCTTCGCCGCCCTTCATCGCCAGGCGGATGTCCGCGCGGGCGGGCTGACGATTGATCTGACGCAGCCGTTGCTCGAAGCTGGCTGCATCGTGCCAGCCACGCAATTCGCGCATGCCGACGAATACCTCGGGGGTGTAGACGACGGGACTCGGCGAGCGCTGTCCCAACTGGCGCTGGCGTTCGCTGAACTGCGCCTGGGCAAAGCGGTCCTGCCAGCCGATGTAGTCCCAGTAATCGACATGCAGCGACAGCGGTACGACCTGCTCGGGTCCGTAGCGCGCTGCCAGCGTACTCAGCCAGCGGTCGGCAGGCGGGCAACTGCTGCAGCCTTCCGAGGTGAACAGTTCGACCAGCGCCACCGTATGCGGCGGGCTACTGCGCTGGCAGGTGCTTGCCGGAGCGGCGTCGAGAGCGCCGCAAGCCAGGGCGAGGAGCAGCGGACTTGTCAGGGAATGCCAGGACATGGAAGCCTCCACGATTTGCGATGGAGCTTCGTCGTCGCCAGGGTGGGAATACTTACGGTTCGCGCGACGGCGGTGATGCTGCCAACGGTCCACGCAATACGTATCTGCAGCTGGTGGGTTCTCCCGTGCCGCAAAGTGATTGCCGAAGGCATTCCCTTCTGCTCACTCGCGCCCGAGCCAAGACACACCAAGACGGACGCCAACAAACCGAAAGCCCTGGATAGCCCGGCCGTGCGTGGCCGAATGACGGGAACGCATGGCAACCGATGCGGCGAAGGCCCTCTACAAGGGTCCTGTATCCACTGTCGAATGCGTTCATGCCTTGGCCCGCAAGCGCGGTCCGAATCGGTTACTCGTTCACGCGTTGGCGAGAGTGAGGGCCATCGCGGGATCGCCAAATGATCTTCGACCACATCGAACGGTTTCTGCGTATATTCTGACCGCCAGGGAATTCGCCCGCACAATCCTCAGTCGTGTGGTAGTGCCGGCCGTGTGGCTGGGGAATCTGCGGCGCCGAAATGAGGAATTCACACCTCGACGCTCCCACCATAAGAAATTTCGTTCCACAATTTCTTGCCGCAACATACAATCCTAAGACCTTAAGCTCATCTTGCATATGGTTACCTTAGTCGTCCCCGAATGGAGCATGACATGTTAATTGCGACAACGCGAAATCTGGAAAGCCGACAAAGGCCTGTCGTCGACCATGGCAACCAACCTGACCCTCAGGACTGGTTCGGCGAAGAGTTCGGCGATGGACTGCGATTTGCGATGGCGACGCCAGCAAAGGGTGGAAGTGACTGGGATGTGAGGCTGCTGGTCGAGGAGGGCAGTATCTCTTCGGGCATTGAGAGCGCATTGCGTGCTCCTCGTGGGGCTTGCGTTTGCTACGTTCACGGCATCAACAAGCGCTTTGAGCAAACCCTGGAGCAAGCCTCGGAGATAGAAAGAAGTTATGGAGTCGACGTTTTTTTGTTTTCATGGCCGTCGTTTATCGTGCCCACGGCAAACGATCCCGAGGGTCTCGAAGGTCTCGTTGAGCGATACAGGAGGGCGCGCAGGAACGCGGAAGCGTCCGGTGATTGTTTTGATGACTTCTTGCAGCGCATAGTCCAACGAGCCCCGCCGAGATCCACGAGTTCGCCTACAGTCAATCTGTTGCTGCATAGTGAAGGCAACTTCCTTCTTGAGAGCTACATCAAGAGTGCTGCTTTCAGCGGCGATGAAGTCCGGGCGTTTACGAACATCATCCTGAGTCAGGCTGACCTCGACTATGATGGCCATCGAGAGTGTTTGAACAGGCTCGCGTCAGCCGGCTCCTCGGTCTACGTCACAATTAACACAAATGACAGTACGCTTCGCAAAGCTGAGAAGCCGAATGACGGGAAGCGACGTCTTGGCAACACCCGGCCGGAAGCGGTCGGGGCGTCGGCCAGCGCCCAGTACTTCGACTTTACGGGCGGCCAGGGCGTAGGAGACACGCACAGACTCTGGGATACGAAGACGATCAATGAAAACCCCGTTGTTTCGGCCTTCTTTTCTGCCATTCTGACGGGGAAGGCCGTTGAGGCCGATCCCACATTCAGGGCCCAGTTTTTTGTCCTGAGCCAAATCTGGCCCGGGCCTCCAGTATGAGTAACCGACTCGTACGGCTGGGTTTCTGTATCATCGTGTCTGTCGCTTGGTGTGGAGCCATATCTGCGGGCTCACCCGAAGTGAGTGGAGACTCCGTAAGCGAACCCTCCATCCCGGTCTTCTCCGAGGCTGGTGCAGATCAACACCAGACTACCCTTCGGTACCTTGTCACCGCCAATTCCAATGCAAGCGATTGTGAGTTTTACGTCAACGCGATTGGGAAGGGGGAGTTCTCGAGGGGACCTGTTTTACTGCGCTGGTTGGAAGCGTACATCTCGGTTGATGAGGCCGCTCTCGTAGCCCGTGCCGGTGGGACCATCGAAAATGCCGGTATGTATGTGCAGCATAGGGACGTGAACGATAGCTCGGCTAGTCGAGCGGGGCTGTACTTGGGCAGTAGGCTTGAGCCCGCCTACTACAGGGTCAAGATGACTTACGACCAGAATCACGTTAAGGGTGGAGGCGTCGTTGCGGTACGCCGCGAAATCCAAAGCCTCGCCTTCTTTCTTGACCTGAGGCGTTCCGACGGGTCAATTGAACGTTTCTGGCTCAAGAACGGTACGCGGGACTACACTATCGATGTCATCTTCGAAGGCCAACCTCTGAAGCACACGCCGACTGGAGCCGGCGAAGTGGGCTTCGTCGAGGCGGGGCCGGTTTTCAACCAGAAGATGGCCTGCATTCGCTGAGGCGATCTAGCGCAATGCTTGTGACCTGCCGATGACGCGCGCTCAGGCAGTTCACGGGAAAACTGCAGGTCTACTGCCGGAGCTTACACTCGATAAGGTGACTGCTCAGGAGGATGCGCTTTTCGCCAACACGTCTTGCCTATTTACTTCATCAACCACACCATACCATTGCCTCTCATCTCGCTGGGCCATGCCCGTCGAGCCGCTCCTTGGCTCTGCAAGAGCCTGTCTGCGCCACGTTGACTTTACTTGAGGACCACGCCATGAGAATTGCTTTTACGTCCTGCTTCGATGTGCTCGATGACCCAGAGCAAGTGGTATGGGACCGAGTTGCTGCGCAGAGACCCGATGTCATGTTGCTCCTTGGAGATTCCATTTACATGGATTTTGGCGTCAATCTCCCGCTCCTAGGCGTCCATTCAACGCATCCACTGGGAAAGCCAAGAAAGTGGGATGAGGCGAAGTTTGCGCAGGAGATGTACAGCCGCTACCGGGCGCAATCGGAAGTGAACAGTTTCCGGAGCCTTGTTGGCTCTGTCGGCATCATTGGAGCCATCTGGGACGATCACGATTTTGCCTGGAACGATTCATGGGGTGCAGGATTCGACGAAGACGTGGTTCCCAGGAACAAGAAACTGATAGCCAGAACATTACACCTGCAGTTTCGCGATTGGTTGCAGAAGCGGCCCCTGGTAGAGTATCCAGCGATACCGTCGATGGATTCTTTGCTCAGCACGGAAGACCGCGGAATAGAATACTCATTTTCGATCGGCCCGGTGCTTTTTCTCATGCTCGATGGCCGGTACTACCGCGAAAAGCAGCGTGAGGTACCAAGTCCATACCCGGAGATTCACCCGGGAGAGCCCTTGGCAACGATGCTTGGCGAAGCGCAGAAAGGCTGGCTCGCACAAACGATTAACGATCAGGATGGCCTCAGCGTGATCTGCTCCGGTTCCACTTTGACGGACCGAAATGTGAACGGTGCCGACAGTTGGGACCGTTACACCGACTTCGAGTGGCTTCTTGGCCAGGAGTTCGAGCAAACCGTTGTCTTGTCGGGCGATATTCACGATATTCGTCTGAAGAAGCATAAGAAGACGGGGGGCGGCAATTTGTGGGAATTCACCGCATCTGGTGCCGCCCGCCCTGGCAAGTTTCACGGTGCCAGCGGCAATTTCGGCATTGTCGATGTAGATGGCAGAAGTATCACGGTTCAACTTTTCGATGAGGATGGCCTCCGTTCCAAAAAAGTGATTGATTTTTGAGGAGGGACCTAGACGGCTACGGATGGAGTTTATGTCGTTTCATCTGGTGCCTCTCGCGAAGATGCGGATGCCTCGTTCAGCCCTTCTCGCTTCGGGGTGGTGGATTAAGCGAGGGGCCAGCGAGCTCGCTGCCGTACCAGGGTAGAATGCCCATGAGCGAATTGGTTTTTGGGTATTTTTCGTTTCTCCAGAGTGGCCGGCTGATTTTCATGTGCTGTTTTGAATGGAGGCTTTGTTATGTCAGAATTCTTGTGTAGACTCGCTGTCATAACCGCGACCTGCGGAGTACTAAGTGGACAGATACATGCTGTCGAGGATGTTACGTCTCGAGAGTTCAAGGTGATGCTCGATCCCGCGCGGTTTTCCCCGCAGGGGCCTGGGAGCTGTGCCCAGGCTATTAGCTGTGTCGAGCAATATTGGGCTGAGCTCGCTGCTGCTATCCAGGCCCCGCCCATCAGCAGGACTACCATTGGCGCATTGAATCGGTTGCCAACGGAGCGCACCGTCAAGTTCTACGACACGCCAAAGACATGCAAGTTACAAGCGAACGGCCTTATCTTTCGCGAACGCATTGAGGGAGATAGTCGCAACGTGACTCTCAAGTTTCGTTCCCCGGATCGCCACCTCGCGAGTTATCAAGAAATGATCGATGATAAGACAGCGAAGTCGGAGAAAGGAATCGACGTCAAGTTCGAGGAAGACATTGCGGGTGGCTATGTGGTGAAGTATTCGAAGTCCGGAAAACGACGGATTGGCTCGGACAAGAACCTAAATTCGATGAAGGATGTGTTCGATCTGTATCCGAAATTGAATGCGACGGGTTTGGATAGCAGCGACGCCCTTAGAGTGGTGGGCGATCTCATCATTCGCGAGAAGGTCTTTGAAGGGGCTGCCGTCGATTTGGGTGATGCTATGGGAGACTTCTCGCTCACTCTGTGGTATGGGTCGGCGGATACCAGCACGCCGAAAGCGGCGGAGGTCTCGTTCAAGTACAAGCGTCCGAAGGATGGCTATTCGCTTGCGCTTGTGGGCAACTCGATGAAGACCTTTGCAGCGATGGAAGGGATGAACGGCTGGGTAGTGGCGCCCACTGCTGTCAATACCAAGTCCAAGACCAAGACCGAGTGGGCTTTCAGTTTCGATCCGGCGTTCTGTTCGAACCAGAGGTTCATCCAGGACTGAGGACGGTCTCAGTTCCGGAGGCTCCGCCTAACCAGCGGCAGGCGCCGCACGCGTCATGGCGGGACCGGTTGCGAGCGGGTAGCCGGCTTCGCGCCAGGCCTTCATTCCGCCGTCGAGCGCGACGGTGTGCAGGAAGCCCATCTCACGCAGGGTCGACGCCGCCAGCGTCGAGACGTAACCCAGTTCGCAGCAGGTGAGGATGCGCCGCGTCGGGTCCGACAGTTCCTGGTTGACCCGCAATTCGAGCTGACCGCGCGGCAGCAGGCGGGCTCCCGGAACATGGCCGACTTCGTAAGCGTCACGCTCACGCACGTCGAGCACGATCAGGTCGTCCTCCTGCGCCTCGACGCGCGCCCTGAGTTCTTCGAGCGACATGAACGGTACGCGCAGCGCGGCTTCGGCGAGTAGCTGGGCAACCGATTTGCCACCGCTCATGTTCGTACGCAGCGCCTCGGTGACATGCGTGGGCATGGAGAGATTGAGGTTGCGCATCATGGCGACGAAGTCGGCCCGCTCCTGCTTCTGCAGGCGCGGATTGCTGGCGATTTCCTGGCCGATGGTCGAGCTCTGGCGACCCTTGTAGTCGTGCGCGGGGAAGATCCTGAGGTTCGGGTCGAGACGCAGGAGGCGATGGAAGAGGCTGTCATAGAGCGCTTCCGGGTCGCCGCTCGGCAAATCGGTACGACCGGTGGCACCGAAAAGCAGAGTGTCGCCGGTGAACAGGCGGTCCTCGACGCGCAGGCACAGCGAGTCGGCAGTGTGGCCCGGCGTGTGGATCGCCTGCAGGCGCAGTTTACCCAGCATCACCATCTCGCCGTCGCCGATCCGCATGTCCACAAACGGCGCCGGACTCGCCCGGTGCATGACCACGGGCACGCCAAGCTGCCGCGCCAGCTGCCGGGTCGCCGAGAAGTGGTCGGCGTGGGTGTGGGTATCGATCAGGTAGCGGATGCGCAAGCCGTCACGGGCGGCGAGCGCAATGTAGTGGTCGATCTGGGTGATTTCCGGATCGATCAGCGCGGCTCCACTGGTCTCGCTGCAGCCGATCAGGTAGGACTGGCAGCCGCCGGTGGCGACTTGTTCGAAGATCATCGTGCTCTCCTTGCTCGTCAGAAGACATCGCCGTACAGGCCGCCCCGGGCGAGCCACGAACGACCATTGTCGCCTCCCGGTCTGGCTGTGCGCAGCGATCGACGGCTCTTGTCCAGCAAATGACCGCACGCATGGGCGGATTATGCGGCCGTCCGGGACTTCTCTCAATCTGCCGGACGGCTCGCTCACCGTGCAGCACCGACCGGCAGCCGGCAGCGCCGGGGGCGTTCGTACCCGGCATGCCCCTATAGGGCGACAGCGGCATGACGGGTACCATGGTCGGCGCGTCCCATCGCGCTTGGTGGACAATCGGGAGAGAGTAGCCATGCCGTTCTGGCTGAAACACTATCGCCGCGATCTGCTGGCCGGCGACATCGCTGCCGGCGTCATCGTCGCCCTCATGCTGATTCCCCAGGGCATGGCCTATGCCCTGGTCGCCGGGCTGCCGCCGGTGGTCGGACTGTACGCGAGCATCCTGCCACCCATTGCCTACGCGGTCTTCGGCAGCAGCATGGTGCAGTCGGTGGGTCCGATGGCGATCACCTCGCTGATGACGGGCACCGCGCTGGCGGCGCTCGCACCGCCCGGCTCGCCTCTGAGCGTCGTTCTGGCCGGCCAGATGGCGCTGATCGCCGGCGTGGTGCTGTTCCTGAGCGGCATCTTCCGTCTCGGTTTCCTCGCCGGCTTCCTCAGCCGGCCGGTGATGAGCGGTTTCACCACCGGCGCGGCCCTGCTGATCACCGGCGGCCAGTTGGAGCCGCTGCTCGGCGGGCCGCCGACGGCAGTCCATCTGCCGAGTGCCATCATCGGCGTCAGTTCGCTGCTCACCTTGTGGGCGGCGAAGCAGTATCTGGCGAAGGTGCTGAGTGGTCTGGGGATGTCCACGCGCGTCGCCGAGACGCTGGCCAGACTGGCGCCGGTGGCGGTGCTGGTCGCGGCGACGGCAGCGGTCGTTACGCTGGGCCTGACGCCAGGCGGGGTGAAGGCGGTTGGCGAGATTCCCTCGGGGATACCCGGATTGGCCTTGAGCGTGTCGGCCGAACATTGGCGAGCCTTGCTGGTGCCCGGCGTGCTGATCGCCTTCATGATCTTTCTCTCCAGTCAGTCGGCGGCGCAATCGCTGGCGCTAAAGCGCGGCGAACGCATCAGCACCAACCGCGAGCTGCTGGGCCTCGGCGCCGCCAATCTGGCCAGCGCGCTATCCGGGGGCCTACCGGTGACCGGCAGCATTTCGCGGTCGGCGGTGAACTACTCGGCCGGTGCCAACACGCCCCTGGCCAGCGTGAGTTCGGCCGCCGTGGTCCTGATCATCCTGGTGGTGCCGACTGCCTGGGTGTCGCTGCTGCCGCTGCCGGCGCTGGCGGCAACGATCATCCTGGCCGTGCTCGGCATGGTCGACCTGACGACTCTGCGCGACGCCTGGCGCTATGATCGCGGCGATGCCGGAGCGCTGCTGGCCACCGTCGCCGGCGTGTTGCTGCTCGGCGTCGAAGAGGGCGTGATCCTCGGCGTCGTGCTGTCGCTGGCCACCCTGATCTGGCGCACCAGCCGGCCGCATATCGCCGTCATCGGCAGGATCCCGGGCAGCGAGCACTTCCGCAACGTCGAACGGCATGACGTGGAAACGCTGCCCGAGGTGCTGATGCTGCGCATCGACGCCGACCTGTATTTTGGCAATGTCGACGCCGTCGTCGATCGCCTCGAGAACCTGCTGAAGGCGCGCGCGACGCAGCGTCTGGCCACCGGCCACGTGGTGCTGGTCATGTCGGCGGTGAGCCTGATCGATACCACCGGTCTGTATGCGCTGACCGAGATCAACCGCAGCCTGCGGGCACAGGCGATCAAACTGCATCTGACCGAGGTCAAGGGCCCGGTGATGGACCGCCTGCAGCAGAGTGAGTTGCTCGGCAAGGAACTCAGCGGGCAGGTTTTCCTGAGCACCGTGCAGGCGTTTCGCTGCCTGGCTGAGCAGGTGTCACGGGCGGGCTGAACGGTGCGCGTCCGTTCTTCGGGAAAGCTCCTTGTGGTGCCGCTGGGTTTTCGAGACCTTGGCCGGTGGCCTCACACGCTGCTCGCGTGCCAGCGGTCATCGCGATCACGATCAGCCGCGACGCCAACGCCTGCCGCCTGATCGGGCGCCGGCATGAGCATCACGCGGATCTGGGCGCGGTCGTGGTTGGCTAAGGCTTCACGGTACTGCTTCGTCAATTGGTTCTTGCGGCTCGACACCTTGAGCCCCTCGAGCTAAAGATCTCGGTCGTCGAGTCTGGCGAGGATCCTCCCCTGAGCGGGGGCTCCTCCCTGACGTTGTGTCGTAAGCGCCGCGTAGCCGCTTGCAGCAGGGCAGGCCTGTGGCAATGCCGAGAGTCCACCGAGCATGCTGTTACGTTTGCATCGATAGCTGGGTGAGCATACAGTTCATGGTCCTGATCACCCGACCCCTCAGCCGTGCCTGCCACCGTCAGCTGTGCATCACTGCGCAGTGCCGTCTAGTCTGATGTCAGCGCGCGGTCCGCCGCTGTGGGAGATGCAGGACAGCGGATCGGACGCCATCGATCCGGAAGCGCAACCAATGCTCCCAACCTAACACGCGATTAGCATAAATTCAGGAACCCGCCGAGAAACCGGTTGCGCGCCGGGCGAGGACAAGGCAAAGTGGGTATCCCCTTGATACGGATGTAAAATTTTATATGCCGCGATCTTTATGTCAAC
>JAFLDO010000083.1 GCA_017302455.1 Accumulibacter sp. | reverse complement strand
CGAGGCCGAGCAGACGCTGTTCGCCGTAGACCCGGCACTGGCCCGGCGCCGCCGCGACGCTGACCGGATTGCCATGGGCAAAGCGGCGCGCGGCGTCATCGGCGAGATAGATGGCCGGCAGGCTCTGCAGCAGCGTGTCGGGCGCCCGCAGCCATTGACCGCGCGCTTCTTCGGAAAGCGCCGCCAGTTGGTCGAGGGTCACCGCATCGGCGACGTTCAGCGCGCCGACGGCCGTTCGTCGCAGCGCCGTCAGGTGCGCGCAACAGCCGAGAGAACTTGCGAGATCCTCAGCCAGCGTTCGGATGTAGGTGCCCTTGCTGCAGGTGACCCGCAAGCGACAGCGATCGCCTGCAACATCGAGCAGCAGCAGTTCGTGAATCGTCACCGCGCGCGCCACACGCTCGACCTCGATGCCCTGACGGGCGAGATCGTAGAGGGGTTTCCCGTCTTTCTTGAGTGCCGAGTACATCGGGGGAATCTGTCGAATCCCGCCGCGCAACGGCTCCAGCGCGGCCGCGAGTTCGGCCGGCCCGAAGTCGACCGGGCAGCGCCTGACGACCATTCCGTCGGCATCGCCGGTATCCGTCTGCACGCCAAACAGCAGGTCGGCGTCATAGGTCTTGTCGGCGGCGAGGAGATCCACGGAGAACTTGGTGGCCTCACCGAAGCAGAGCGGCAGGAGGCCGCTGGCCAGGGGGTCGAGCGTGCCGGTGTGCCCGCCCTTGGCCGCGGAAAAGAAACGCCGCGCCGCCTGCAAGGCCGAGTTGGAGGTCATGCCGGTCGGCTTGTCGAGCAGCAGCACGCCGTCGACGCGCCGCCAGACCTTCCTGCCGGCCAACTCAGCGCGGGTCGGGATCGGCTTCAGGGGCCTGGTCTGCCGGACTGCTGTGTTCCGAGATCGCCACCGCCTCGCTGATCAGCTTTGAAAGCTGGGCGCCGTGCTCGAGTGACGCATCGAAAACGAAATGCAGCTCAGGTGTCGCGTGGATGCTGATGCGCTTGCCCAGTTCGCGGCGCAAAAAGCCGCCGGCGTGTTGCAGGCCGGCGTACACCGCGTCGAGTTGCTCGCTGCCGGCCAGCGTGCTGAAGAATACCTTGGCATGTGCGTAGTCGGCGCTCACCTGGACTTCCGTCAGGCTGATCATGCCGACACGCGGATCCCTGAGCTCGGTCCGGATCAACTCGGCGAGCTCGCGGCGGATCTGCTCGGCGATCCGGTCGCGGCGGGCAAAACCCCGGTTGCCACTCACTTACAGCGTCCTTGCCACTTCCGTGACGTCGTACACCTCGAGCTGGTCGCCCTCCTCGTAAGCATTGAAGTTCTTCAGCGAGAGACCACACTCGAAGCCCGACCTGACCTCCTTGACGTCATCCTTGAAGCGCTTCAGCGACTCGATCTCGCCGTCCCAGACGACGATGTGCTGACGCAGCAAGCGCGCGCGCGAGCTGCGCTTGATGACGCCCTCGAGGACGTAACACCCGGCGATGGTGCCGATGCGCGTGGCGTGGAAAACTTGCCTGATTTCGACCAGACCGGTGATGTCCTCCCGCTTCTCGGGCGAGAGCATGCCGGAAAGCGCTGCCCTGACCTCATCGACGGCGTCGTAGATGATGTTGTAGTAGCGAATGTCGACCCCCGCGGTCTCGGCCGCCTTGCGCGCGCCGGCGTCGGCACGCGTGTTGAAGCCGATGATCACCGCCTTCGAGGCCTGTGCAAGGTGCACGTCGGACTCACTGATTGCGCCGACCGCCGCATGGATCACATTGACCTTGACTTCGCCGGTCGACAATTTCAGCAACGACTGCACGAGAGCTTCCTGAGAACCCTGGACGTCGGCCTTGATGATCAGGGCGAGGACCTTGGCTTCCGCCTCGGTCATCTGTTCGAGCAGGTTCTCGAGATTGGCTGCCTGTTTGGTCGCCAGTTTGACGTCACGGTACTTGCCCTGGCGGAACAGGGCGATCTCGCGCGCCTTGCGCTCGTCGGCGAGTACCACCGCCTCCTGACCTGCCGCCGGCACATCCGAGAGCCCCAGGATTTCGACGGGAATCGACGGACCGGCTTCCTTGATCGGTTTGCCGTTCTCGTCCAGCATTGCCCGCACCCGCCCGAAGACTTGGCCGGCCAGGAGGACGTCGCCCTGATGAAGTGTTCCCGAGAGAACCAGCATCGTCGCCACCGGCCCCCGCCCACGGTCGAGGCGGGCTTCGATGATCAGACCCCTGGCCGACGCCTCACGCGGCGCCTTGAGTTCCAGCACGTCGGCCTGCAGCAGGACGTTCTCGAGCAACTCGTCGATGCCGACGCCGGTTTTGGCAGAAACGGAAACGAAAGGCGCATCGCCGCCATACTCCTCGGGCACGACATCCTCGACGACGAGTTCCTGTTTGACCCGCTCCGGCTGGGCGCCCGGCTTGTCGATCTTGTTTACCGCGACGATGATCGGCACCCCGGCGGCTTTCGCATGGTGGATGGCCTCACGCGTCTGCGGCATCACACCGTCGTCGGCTGCGACCACCAGGATGACCAGGTCGGTGGCCTTGGCACCACGTGCGCGCATGGCCGTGAAAGCCTCGTGACCCGGCGTATCGAGAAAGGTCACCACGCCGCGGTCGGTTTCGACGTGGTAGGCGCCGATGTGCTGGGTGATGCCGCCAGCCTCGCCGCTGGCGACGCGTGTGCGGCGGATGTAGTCGAGCAGCGAGGTCTTGCCGTGATCGACGTGACCCATGACGGTGACCACCGGCGCGCGTGGCTCGAGGGCGACATCCTTCTGGTCGGCGCCAGGGGCCTCATCGAGGAAGGCATCCGGGTCGTCGAGCTTCGCGGCAAAGGCTTTGTGACCCATTTCCTCGACGATGATCATCGCCGTTTCCTGGTCGAGCGACTGATTGATGGTCACCATCGAGCCCATCTTCATCAGCGCCTTGATCACTTCGGTGGCCTTGACCGCCATCTTGTGCGCCAGATCGGCAACGGAGATCGTCTCGGGCACATAGACCTGGTGGATCACCGGCTCCATCGGCAACTGGAACGAGTGTTCCTCCTCCTCACCGCCGGCGCCGCGTCCGGGACGCTTGCCGTGCTTGTTGTCCCGCCAGCCGGTAGCACCGGTGGCGCCGCGCGTCTTCAAGCCGGCGCGCTTGTTGGCACCCTCGTTCTTCCACTGGCCTTTCTTGTCGGCGACCTTCTTCTCCGGCAACTTCTTGTCGGTCGCCTTCTTGTCGCCCGTCGCCGGCTTGCCGGCCGGCTTGTGCAAGGTCTTGTCTTCGGCGGGACTCTCGCTCGCGGTCTGTGCTGCCACCTGCTTGGCAACGCCGGCCGCCTTCGCCGCCACTGCCTTGTTCTCGGCATCCTGCTTGAGGCGCGCCAGATCGGCGGTGCGCTGTTGCTTGCTCTTGAACTCGGCTTCCTGGCGAGCGCGCAATTCGGCGTTGCGCCGCTCTTCTTCAGCGCGCAGCCGCTGCTGCTCCTCGCCGATGATCGACGCCCGCGTCACCACTTTCTTGCCGCCCGCCTTCACGTCGGCGACAGGTTCGGGACGCGCTTCGACCGGCGGCGCGGCGACGGTTTCGACAACCGGTTCGCTCTTCACCTCGACGACCGGCTCGGCCGGCGCTTCGATGGGCGCTTCGGTGATCGCCTGCACGACCGGCTCGACGGCCACTTCGCGGATCGGCTCGACATGCTCGACAACCGGCAGCGCTCGCGCCTCCTCGACGACCGCCGACACCGCGGCGGCCTGCGGCGACCCGGCCGGCACTTCGGCACGTGCGTCGGGAACATCGCGCTTGACGAGAACGCGCTTCTTGCGCACCTCGACCTGCACGGTATGCGACTTGCCGTGCGCGTCCTGCGACCTGATCTCGGTCGTTTCCTTGCGCGTCAGGGTGATCTTGGTCTTGCCGTCCGCCCTGCCATGCGCGCGTCGCAAATAATCCAGCAGCTTCGACTTGTCCTGCTCGGAAAGCAGATCGTCCGCCTGTCGTCTGCCGACGCCGGCCTTCTGCAACTGTTCGAGCAGCGCGCCAGCCGGCATCTTGAGCTGGGTCGCAAATTGGGCAACACTTGTTTGCGCCATATGAATTCCTCTTTCCCGCTTACTCGAACCAGTGCGCACGCGCCGTGGTGATCAGTTGTTTGGCCCTTGGGGTATCGATCCCGGTGATCTCGGTGAGTTCGTCGACCGCGAGATCGGCCAGGTCGTCGCGCGTCTTGATCCCGCTGCTGGCCAGCTTGCCGGCCAGCACCTTGTCCATTCCCTCAAGGTTCAGCATGTCCTCGGCGACCTCACCGATTTTCTCTTCGGTGACGATCGCGTCGGTCAGCAAGACATTGCGCGCGCGCTCGCGCAGTTCCTGAACGGTGGCCTCGTCGAAGGACTCGATCTCGATCATCTCGTGGAGCGGCACATAGGCCACCTCCTCGAGGGTCGAGAAACCTTCTTCGATGAGGATGTTGGCCAACTCCTCATCGACGTCGAGCTTCTCCATGAACAGCACGCGAATCGCTGCAGCCTCGGCCTCGACCAGTGTTTTCGACTCTTCCTCGGTCATCAGATTGATCGTCCAGCCGGTCATTTCCGACGCGAGGCGAACGTTCTGGCCGCCGCGACCGATCGCGATCGCCAGGTTCTGCTCGTCCACGACGACGTCCATGCTGTGTTTCTCTTCATCGACGATGATCGAACTCACCTCCGCCGGAGCCAGCGCGCCAATCACGAACTGTGCCGGGTCGGCCGACCAGAGCACGATGTCGACGCGCTCGCCGGCCAGTTCGTTGGTCACCGCCGTCACCCGCATACCGCGCATCCCGACACAGGTGCCGATCGGGTCGATGCGCTGGTCGTTGGACTTGACCGCGATCTTGGCACGCATGCCGGGGTCGCGGGCAGCCGCCTTGATCTCCAGGAGGCCATCATCGACTTCCGGCACCTCCAGCGCGAACAGCCTGATGATGAACTCCGGCGCCGTGCGCGAGAGGATCAACTGCGGCCCGCGGGCAGCGCGATCGATGCGCAGCAGATACGCCTTGACGCGGTCGCCGATACGCAGGTTCTCACGTGGAATCATCTGATCGCGCGGCAGAACGGCCTCGATCTTGCCGGTCTCGATGATCGCGTTGCCGCGCTCCATGCGCTTGATCGTACCCGTGACCAGGTGTTCCTTGCGCGCCAGAAAGTCGTTGAGGATCTGTTCGCGCTCGGCGTCGCGAATCCTCTGCAGAATCACCTGCTTGGCCGCTTGCGCGCCAATGCGGCCAAAATCGATCGGCTCGAGCGACTCCTCCAGGAAATCACCGATCTCCACCTCCGGGTCCTGCTCCTGCGCGTCCGACAAGGGGATCTGCTGTTCCTCATCGAGAAAGTCGCCGTCGGCAACCACTTCCCAACGACGAAAAGTCTCGAAATCGCCGGTCTCACGATCGACGACCACGCGCACGTTGGCGTTGTCGTGAACGCGCTTCTTGGTAGCCGACGCCAGCGCCATTTCGAGCGCGCCGAAGACGATGTCCTTGGTCACGTTCTTTTCGCGCGCCAGGACATCTACCAGCAGCAAGATTTCGCGGCTCATTTTCCCTTTACCTCCTAAACCAGCCTGTTGCTCGACTTCTTCAGATCGAAGTCCGGAACCAGCCGTGCCTTGTCGATGTTGGCCAGGTCGAACTCGATCTCGCCGGAATCGATCTGCACGCGCACTTTTCCATCCTGGGCGCCATGCAGGACACCAGCGAAGTTCCGTCGACCGTTGAGCGGCAAGCGCAGCTTGATGGTGACCTCCGAGCCAGCAAAACGCTCGAAATCCACTTCCTTCGTCAACGGCCTGTCGAGCCCCGGTGACGAGACTTCAAGACGTTCGTAGTCGATATTCTCGACCAGCAGGACGCGCGTGAGCTGATTGCTGACCAGCGCACAGTCTTCGACATCGACACCACGCGGCTTCGCGGGCTTGTCGATGAAGACGCGCAGCACGCGCCCACGCGGACTGCGCTCGACGTCTACCAACTGGTAGCCGAGACCCGTTACCGTAACTTCAAGAACTTCGTGCAAATCCATGGCTGCAAACAAAAAATGGGCGAAACGCCCATCCCCGAAAAAATTGCCCCCTGGGGGGCGAGCGGAAAACCCTTCAATTATAAAGAAAATGTCAGGCTGCGTAAATGCGTGCAGGGCAAACAGAGAGCTTGCGGAATTCTCAGCGCTCGCGTGGTCGGCGTGGCGCACGTCCAGCTTCGGGATTGGCCATCCCGAAGTCGGCCAGCAGCTTCTTCACGTCCGCCTCGCTCAATTCGAGCACCTGGCCACGCTTCAACCCCGGCGGCAGGGCGAACGGACCGTAACGCACGCGCATCAGCCGACTGACGACCACACCGACCGCTTCGAACATGCGGCGCACCTCGCGGTTCCTGCCCTCGTGAAGAGAGACGCGGTACCAGCGGTTGGCGCCCTCGCCGCCCGCCTCCTGAAAGCTGGCAAACTGCGCCGGACCATCGTCGAGATCGATGCCGTCGAGCAGTTGCCGGCGCACTTCCTCGGTCAGCTCGCCGAGAATTCTCACCGCATACTCGCGGACCAGTTGGTAGCGCGGATGCATCAGTCGATTGGCGAGATCGCCAGAGGTCGTCAGCAGCAGGAGCCCGCTGGTGTTGAAGTCGAGACGGCCGACCGCCACCCAGCGTCCGGCCGAAATGCGGGGCATCGACGTGAAGACGTTGGGTCGATGCTCGGGGTCGTTGCGCGAAACGATCTCTCCCTCGGGCTTGTGATAGAGGATCACCCGCGGCAAACGGTCGGAAAAGCGCAGCTGCACCAGCTTGCCATTGACCTTTACCCGGTCGCCGGCGCTTGCCGTCTGGCCGACGCTCGCCGTCTCGCCATTGATCGAAATACGACCGGCCGCGATCAGCTCTTCCATTTCCCGACGCGAACCGATACCGCTCTGGGCGAGCAGCTTGTGCAGGCGCTCGGGCTTTCCCGCAACTTCCTGGTGACGCGTACGCCGGGACGAGTCGCGCTGGCCGCCGCGAGCCGGCTTGCCAGGACCGCCGACGGTACCGGAAGAATCCGGCACCGCTGCGGACGGACGTCGCCCTGCAGCCGCCGAGCGGGCCGGACGCGGCTGGGGAGAGGGATCGGCAGGGGGTCTGCGATTACTTGTCGGCATCATTGAGGTCCAGGGTGGGATTGATATGTTCGAGGGCCGGCAACTCGGCGAGACTGCGCAGACCCAGGTCGTCGAGGAATTTCCGGGTCGTCGCCAGCAGCGCCGGCCGCCCGGGCGTGTCGCGGTGACCGACGACGTCGACCCAGCCGCGCTCCTCGAGCACGCGGATCACCTGCGTCGCCACCGTGACCCCACGGATATCCTCGATATCGCCGCGCGTCACCGGTTGCCGGTAGGCGATGATGGCCAGCGTTTCCAGCACCGCACGCGAATAGCGCGGCGGCTTCTCGGGGTTGAGCCGCTCCAGATACGGCATGAACTCGGCGCGCGTACGAAAACGCCAGCCGCTCGCCACCTGCAGCAGTTCGAGCGAGCGAGCGTCCCACTCCGCGCGCAGCTCGTCGAGCAGCACGCGCAGCACGTCGGCGGCAATCCTGTTGTCGAAAACCTTCCTGAGTTCACCAAGCGACAGGGGCTCCTTGGCACTCAGCAGCACCGCTTCGAGCACGCGCTTCAACTCGCCGGGAGTGCCCGACAGCTCAGGCGTCGGGGCGGGATCGGGAGTCGCTGCGTTCATCAGCCAACCTCAGGTAGATCGGCGCAAAGGCTTCCACCTGCGTCATTTCCAGCAGATGCTCGCGCGCCAGTTCAAGCAGGGCCAGGAAGTGCACCACGAGAACCGGTGCACCCTGCGCGGGATCGAAAAGATCAGCGAACTCGACGAAGCCGCCGGCGCCACGCAGATGACGCAGGATCAGCCCCATGTGCTCGCGCACCGACAACTCCTCGCGCTGCACCAGATGACGGGTGTGCAGCCTGGCCTGTCGCAGGATCGCAGACCAGGCATTTTGCAGGTCCAGCACATTGACTTCCGGTAGTCGCCGCAACAGGGTCTTTTCGACCCAGGCCTCGACCCAGTCGAAATCGCGCTCGGCCTGTGGCAGCTCGTTGAGTCCGTGCGCGGCGAGTTTCATCTGCTCGTACTCGATCAGGCGGCGAACCAGTTCGGCGCGCGGATCCTCGGCCTCGCTGCCTGCGACGACCTTTGGGCGAGGCAGCAGCATCCGCGATTTGATCTCGATCAGCATCGCCGCCATGACCAGGTAGTCGGCGGCCAGCTCGAGGTTCTGCGAGCGCATGGCCTCGACGTACACCAGGTACTGCTCGGTGAGCGGCGCCATGGGAATGTCCAGAACATTCACGTTCGCCTTGCGAATCAGGTAGAGCAGGAGATCGAGTGGTCCTTCGAAGGCATCGAGCATGACCGCCATCGCATCGGGCGGAATGTAGAGATCATGCGGCAGCTGCGCCAGGGGCTCGCCATAGATGCGGGCGAGCGGACTGGCCGCCGGGTCGAGCGACTGCTCCGCTTCCGCTTCGATGGTGGCAGTATCGCTCATCGCCGTTGCGAGCCGGCGCTCAGCCGTAATGCAGCCCCATGGCGTCGCGCACGTCGCGCATCGTTTCGCGAGCGAGCTGGCGTGCCTTGTGGGTGCCGTCGGTGATGATCTCGTGCACCAGACGCGGGTCGTCGAGATACGGCTGCGCCCGCTCACGCATCGGTGCCTGCTCGGCCAGAATGCCATCGATCACCGGTTGCTTGCACTCCAGGCAGCCAATCCCCGCACTGCGGCAACCCTGCTGCACCCAGGCCTGACAGGTCTCGTCCGTATAGACCTGATGCAGTTGCCAGACGGGGCACTTGTCCGGGTCGCCAGGGTCGTTGCGGCGCACGCGCGCCGGGTCGGTGGGCATCCGCCTGACCTTGTGGGTCACCGACTCCGCGTCCTCGCGCAGGGTGATCGTGTTGCCGTAGGACTTCGACATCTTCTGGCCGTCGAGCCCGGGCATCCGCGAGGCCTCGGTCAGCAGCGCGCCGGGCTCGACGAGAATCATTTTGCCGGTGCCTTCGAGATAGCCGCAGAGGCGTTCGCGGTCGACATGCGAAAGGCCCGCGACTTCATCGAGCAGCACATGCGCACGCTCGATCGCCGCCTGCTCGCCGTGCTGTTGAAAACGCGTGCGCAGTTCCTGATAGCGGCGCGCGCGCCGGGAGCCCAGTCGGGTCACCGCTTCCCTGGCCTTGTCCTCGAAACCCGGCTCGCGCCCGTACAGGTGATTGAAGCGGCGCGCGACTTCGCGCGAAAACTCGATGTGCGGCACCTGATCCTCGCCCACCGGCACCTTGTCGGCGCGGTAGATCAGGATGTCGGCCGATTGCAGGAGCGGATAGCCGAGGAAACCATAGGTCGACAAGTCCTTGTTCTCGAGCTTTTCCTGCTGATCCTTGTAGGTCGGCACGCGCTCCAGCCAGCCCAAGGGGGTCATCATCGACAGCAGCAGATGCAGCTCGGCATGTTCGGGCACCTGCGACTGGATGAACAGCACCGCCCGCTCGGGATCGACACCCGCCGCCAGCCAGTCGATGACCATGTCCCACGAGGAACTGACGATGCCCTGCGGGTCGTCATACTGAGTCGTCAGCGCATGCCAGTCGGCAACGAAGAACAGGCAGGGATACTCGTTCTGAAGGCGGACCCAGTTCTTCAGCACCCCATGATAGTGACCGAGATGCAGGCTGCCGGTCGGCCGCATGCCGGAGAGGACTCGTTCTGCGTACATGTTCTGTCTTCGACGATTCAGGAAGGTAATTGAAACAGCATTTCGACCATCCCGCCGACCAGACGCATCACCGGCGTCAACAGCGACCCGAGCACTCCGGTGAATAACAGGACCAGCAGGATCGGGAAGCCGAAACGCTCGATCTGCGCAAAGCGCCAGGCCACGGCTCGTGGCAGCAGGCTGACCGCAATGCGGCCGCCATCGAGCGGCGGCAACGGAAAGAGGTTGAGCACCATCAAAGCGATGTTGACCGACATGCCGACCTCGGCCATGCGCGCCATCGGCAGACTGAAGAAATTGATCGGCAGGAGCCAGGCCAGCTTCATCACCAGAGCCCAGAACAGCAACATCGCCAGATTGGCCCCCGGACCGGCCGCGGCGACCCATAACATGTCGCTTTTCGGATGGCGCAGGCGACTGAAATCGACGGGAACCGGCTTCGCCCAGCCGAACAGGATGCCGCCAGTAGACAGCAGCAGGATGATGCCCGGCACGATGATCGTCCCGACCAGATCGATATGCTTCAGCGGATTGGCCGTGATCCGGCCCTGCTGCCAGGCGGTGGGATCACCGAAATGGCGCGCGGCATAGCCATGCGCCGCCTCGTGCAGCGTGATCGCCAGAATCACCGGCAAGGCGGCAATGGCAATCGCCTGAATCAGCGCCTCCATGCGGTCCTCCTCAATCGAGGCCAAACGGCGCCAGCGACCCGAGGCCGGCGCGGACCAGCACCGGCAGCTGGCCGGTCAGATCGACAACGCTGGTCGGCTCGACCCCGCAACGCCCGCCGTCGAGGATCAGCTCGAGCTGGGCGTCGAGCCGGTCGCGGATCTCCCACGCTTCGGTCAGTGGCTCATCGTCGCCCGCAACGATCAGGGTCGAGGTCAGCAGCGGCTCGCCGAGCTGCGCCAGGAGCGCCAGGGTGACCACATGCGCAGGCACGCGCAGGCCGATCGTCTTGCGTTTGGGGTGCAGGACGCGCCGCGGCAGCTCGCGGGTTCCCTCCAGGATGAAGGTATAGCTGCCCGGCGTGGTGGCCTTGAGGAGACGATAGCGAGCATTATCGACGCGCGCAAACTGACCGATCTGCGACAGGTCGCGGCACATCAGGGTCAGATGGTGTCGATCATCGACACCCCGCAAACTGCGAATGCGCTCGACCGCCGCCTTGTCGCCGAGCTGGCAACCGAGAGCGTAACTCGAGTCAGTCGGCAGGGCGATCACCCCTCCCTGCCCGATGACCTCGGCCGCCCTTTGCAGCAACCTCGCCTGCGGGTTCTCCGGATGAATTGAAAGATACTGTGCCATGGCTTGTCAGAAGGCTCAAAAAGCTTCCCAGACCGGCGTCAGGCCGTCCGGCAAGGGCGCCAACTGGCCGAGATCCACGTAACTCTCGCCGGGCCCGTGAAAATCCGAACCTCGCGACGCCAGAAAGCCGTACTCCTTCGCCAGGCGGCCATAGACAGCGACATGCTCCGGCGTGTGACTTCCCGACATGACTTCGATCGCCTGCCCACCGAGATCCTTGAACTCGCCGAGAAAGCGCCGCATTTCGCTACGCGTCAGCTTGTAACGGCCCGGGTGCGCCACCGCCGCAATCCCGCCTGCATCGAGGATCCAGCGCACCGAGTCGCCCAGCGTCGCCCAGCGATGATCCACGTAACCCGGTCGCCCGGGGACCAGATACGCCTCGAAGACACTGCGCAAGTCCTTGCAGACGCCAGCTTCCACGAGATAGCGTCCGAAATGCGCGCGACTGATCAGGTTCGGGTTGGCCGCATAACGCATCGCCCCCTCGAAGGCGCCACCGACGCCGACCAGAGCAAGTTCCGCCGACATCCGCCGCGCACGTTCTATCCGACCCGAGCGGATAGCGGCCAGACCGGCGTTCAGTGGTGCGTCGGCGACATCGAAGGCCAGGCCCAGAACATGAATCTGCAGCCTCTCCCATTCGATCGAGATCTCGACCCCATTGACAAACGCCATACCCACCGCGTCAGCCACCTCGCGCGCCGCCGCCAGGCCGTCGACGTCGTCGTGGTCGGTCAGGGCGAGCATGTCGACACCATTCGCCGCCGCCCGACGCGCGACTTCCGCAGCCGGGAGAAGGCCGTCAGAGCAAGTAGAGTGGCAGTGAAGATCGCAGTTGAACACGGCAGAAGACAGGAAAGGGCAGAATGAGCAGCGCAAAATCGAGAACTGCCTATGATAGCACAGCGCGCTGCGCGGCTCCCGGGGCAGCCTTGTCCAACGCGGTATGAGCGTGAGGCGCAATCACATCAGATTGAAACGCAATCTGACCACGTAGAAGTAGTCGGCGGCGACAAGACGCGGCATCTGATGTTCCAGCCATATGCGCAGCATTCTCTCCGCGTTCAAGGTTGATTACACTCTAGCCTTCATGAGCCTGTGAACGGAACGGTATGTACCTACCTCAGCATTTTGAAGAAGCGCGCGCGGAAGAGCTTCACCGCGTGATCCGCGACTACCCGCTTGGCGTGCTCGTGGTTGATGGGCCGCGCGGACTCGATGCCAATCACCTGCCTTTCGAGTTGAATCCGGATTCCGGCGAGCGCGGACATCTGCTCGCTCATGTCGCGCGCGCCAATCCCTTATGGCAGGAGGCGAAGGATGGTGACGACGCTCTCGTGATCTTTCGTGCTGCCAATGCCTATGTCTCACCCAACTGGTATCCGAGCAAGCACGAGTTTCATCGGCAAGTGCCAACGTGGAACTACCAGGCTGTGCACGCTCACGGAAAGATCAAGATTCGCGATGACGAAAGGTTCGTGCGCGGTGTCGTGGCCCGCCTCACGCGGGTGAATGAGGCGCGCACCGGGTCCGACAAGCCTTGGAAGATGAGCGATTCATCAAAGGAGTATATCGATCAGATGTTGTCAGCCATCGTCGGCATCGAGATCGAGATCACCCAGCTGGTCGGGAAGTGGAAGCTTAGCCAGAACCGCGAGGAGCGAGATCGCATCAACTCCGCCGAGGAGTTACGCAAGCGCGGCGAGCACGTCACATCCGCAGCTATGCTGGCGGCTTTAGTCAATGGAGGCTGATGCCGCCGAACACGCTGGATTCTGAGGGGGGATTGGTGATGGCTGGTCTGGAAACACACTATTCGGTCCGCGACATCGAGACGCGAATCCTGGCGGCCATCCGCGCCGCCGGATTGAATCCCGAGCAAGGCTTGTCGCCCGAGGAACTGGCGGCGCTTGACCATTTCCACACGGGCGGGCTCGGCGCCTCACGCGGGTTGCTGGAGCTGGCGCGAATTCGGGGCGAAGACCGCGTTCTCGACATTGGAGCCGGGCTGGCCGGTCCCGCCCGGCTGCTCGCTTCCACCCTCGGCTGCCGCGTCGACTGCCTCGAAATGTCGCGCGATTTCTGCGCAGGTGCCGTGCTGCTGAATCGACTGACCGGGCTTGACGACCGGATCGAGGTGCATAGGGGCAGTGCTCTCGACCTGCCATTTCCAGACGACTCGTTTGATGTCGTCTGGATGCAAAACGTCGGCATGAACATCGCCGACAAGCAGACGCTCTACGGGGAGATTTACCGGGTCCTCAAAGCGGGGGGCCGGTTCGCTTTCCAGGAGATGGCCGCAGGAGAAGCGCCGACGTCCTACTTTCCCCTTCCATGGGCCACTGACCCGGCCGACAGCTTCCTGGTCTCTGCTGAGGAGATGGGCTCGCTTCTCGGCGCAACCGGATTCATCGTTGAGTTCCTGGAGGACACCAGCGATGCTCACTTGGGCGCGACACCCGCAAACATGACGCCCGCTACTCCGGGACAGCTGAGCCTGGCGGTGTACGTCGACAATCTCGCACAGAAGGCCGGGAACGCCCGACGCAGTCTTGACGAAGGCCAGGTCCGGCTTGTAAGGGGTGTCTTCCGGGTGCAATGAGTAAGCGCACAGCCGAGATTGCGGCGCCGTCATCGCCGGTTGGCGATCGCCGACAGATGACTCACCTGGATCCGCCCCCCCATGTACCGCCGTTCCGGCCTTGCGTGCCCGATCAGGACGTCACCGGCCGATACGGCTTCGCCTGGCGAGGTCCAGGGGAGTTCTACGCCCGATTGATCGTCGACGACCTCGAATCGCTTGGCGCCTCGTCGGGCCCGACCGTCCTCGACATTGGCTGCGGCGGCGGCTTGCTTGGCGCCAGGATCTGGCAACAGGCAATCGCCGCGCGCGCCGGTTGCTACATCGGCGTCGAACCCGACACGGCCGCCGAGCCCGCGCCGGTGTTTGCGCGCGTGCACCCGCACACGTTCGAGGAGGCGCCGATCGATGCTGCCTCGGTCGATCTCGCCTATGCCGCCATGGTGCTCGAGCATGTCCGCCAGCCGGCGGACTTCTTCGCCAAGCTCGCCGACGTCGTGCGCCCCGGGGGAGTGTTCTGGGCATTCACGGTAGACCGCCGACACTACTTCTCGTGGTGCAGCGAGCTGTTGGGCGCGCTCCGCCTCAAGGATCGCTACCTGGACCGCGTGCGCGGGCGGAGGGGCGAGCACCTCGCGCGCTACGACAATTTCCCGGTCTTTTACCGGTGCAACAGCCCTGCCGCGCTTCGCCGCCTCGCCGGCAACGAGTTTTCCTTGCAGACCTGGAGCCTGCATCGCCTCGGACAACTCGATGGCTACGTACCGTATCGCCTGCGCCGGCTGTCGCGGATGGCGGACCGCATCATCATCCGGGCACACCTTCCGGGAAGCGTGCTGGTGGCGAGGATGGTGCGCCGGTGAGGTGGGGTGCTGGCACCGCGTGCGCCGGCGAACGACCCGGCTTGCACCCCGGGGCGCAGGGGGAAGCCCCGGCCAGCACGCAACGCGGCGACTCCTCCCGGGCCGGCGGCGACGCGCCCCGACCATCAACCCCACAGCACCCGCAGCGGAACTGATCAGTTCGTCAGCGGCAAAGCCAGACAGAGTCGCGTACCACCGAGCACCGACGGCAAGGGCCGCAGGCTGCCGCCGTGCAGCGCCGCCACGCGTTGTGCGATCGCCAGGCCGAGGCCGCCGATGCCCCCGCTGGTGCGTCGGAGCGGCGGGTCGCGCAGCGACGCTCCCTGCTCGAGACGACTCAGCAGTTCTGCCGACAGACCGGGGCCGGCATCCTCGACCAGCACCTCGGCCAGCCCGCCTTCACGTCGCAGACTGACGCGCACCGGTGCAGCGCCTGCGGCGTGCCGCATGGCGTTGTCGATCAGGTTGCTCAGCGCCCGCTCGATGAGATGCAGATCGCCCTCGAATTCCAGGGGTCCGGGGGGTGCGCCGTGCAAGGTCACGGGCGGCGGCCCGTCACCGAGATCGAACTTCTGTACCGCGTCGGTCACCAGTTCGTCGAGGCGGAAACGCTCGCGATGCAGCACCTGATCGGTGGACTGCAGCGCCGCCAGTTCGAACAGTTGCTGCGAGAGGAGGCGAACCTTGTCGCTCTGGGCCAGGGCCGCGGCCAGCACGCGCTCGCGCTGCCCCGATTCGGCCAGCCCCCTGCCGGCCAGCGCTTCGAGGTGACCGTGCAGCGCGGTCAGCGGGGTGCGCAGGTCATGCGCGACGCCGGCCATCATCTCGCGGTGGTCGCTCGCCTGCTGCTGCTCGCGCGCCGTCTGCGCCTCGATGCGCTGCGTCATCGCGTCGAAAGCGGCGCCGATGGCGCTCACCTCGTCGCCGGTGCTGCGCTCCTGCTCGCCCGTCGGCACGCGGCGA
>JAFLDO010000082.1 GCA_017302455.1 Accumulibacter sp. | reverse complement strand
GTCGACGCGCAAATCCTTGCCGGTACCCGTATTGGCCAGGTTGGCGGCGACGATGCGGGTTAGGAAAGCGGCCCGATCCGCGAGGTATCGATCAGTGTAGTTTCCTCGCCCGTCGGCCCGTTCCTGGGGCGTCAAGTCCCCATCGGCCTTCCAATCATTGTATTCGCTGTCCCACTGGGCTCTGAGCGTCTCTGCGACGGCCGTTGCGTTGCCGACTGTGGCTCTGAGGGCGACGGGGGAAAGCGTGAGGAGAGTCAACAGACTGGCGAAGTCGGTGCGGGCGGCGTTGCCTAGGTCCGCGCCCGGGAGGGTAACGGTGACTTTGCCGATGAGATCGGTGAAGCGCTTGCCACCCGTCAGCGCGTTGAGGTTCTTGTAGAATGCATTGCGGTCCGTGATGTCGGCCCAGGTGTTGCCATCGAGTCGCGCAGGCAGCGCAGGGGCCGCGCTGCCCAGGATCATCCGGGAGAGACTGTTGAGGACATTCTCCAGTACGTCGCCTTCCGCCTTGCCTTGGTCACCCGCCACGGACTTGCTCCTGGCGTTGGAGGCCGCCTGGAGAATCGCGTTGAGCGTGTCCGTCGTGACCAGCGGGTCGAGAGTCGCCAGAGTGTTCTGCAGATTGAGTGAGTCGACCAGCAACACGAGACTGTGGGTGTCCCCGAAGTCGTTGTGCGCGTAGCGGTCAACCAGGAACTTGAGGCCGTAGGCGTCCAGGCTCGCCCTGATCACCTCCTTGATGACGCTGCCACGGTACAAAGGCTGGTCTTCGACGAAGACCGGCGTCGGAGCTCCGTAGTGCAGTTGGGAGCTGGAGACGACCGACGGGTAGGTGGCGCCGAAGATGTCGAAGACATTGGGCTCTGGTGGAGAGACGGTGTTGCGCCCATCCGTGGCGATGTTCCAGGCTTCACGCACCTTGCTGTAGGCCTGGGTGTCGCGCTGGGCGATAGCTACGGCAAGCTGGTAATCCAGGCGAGTGGCTTCGATGTGGACAACCGGGATGGGCGCGGGAAAGGTCGGCTCTCCTGGGCTCGTGGAGCCACTGGTGAGCGTGGCAAGGCGGATGACTTCGTCGTAAACCTCGCTGAGATTTGCCAGAGCCTGACGGAGCAGGAGCTTCTCCGCTGGGGATGCCGTGCTCGTGCTTTCCAGCCGGACAAAATCCGCATGCGTAGGTCGGCTACCGCTGTTGAGCCGGCTCCTGACACCGTCGTAGAACAACTTCATGTTGCCATCGGTGAATACGATCTGGAGTCCGTCCGTATTCTTGCGTTGGAGGTTAAAGCGATCCACGATGTCGCGCAGCGATTGGCCGGCGTTGATCTTCCCGACGCCCGCGCCATTGAAGGTGTAGGTGGACCCCGCTTCGCCGGGGTGCAAGAGGTTGAACGCCGTCGCCAGATGGCCACCCAGGCTGTAACCGGTAACCGTCAGGCTGGAACCGGCGGGGATCTTGCCGCTGCTCTTGAGGCTGGCGTACCAGTCGTCCATGTCGGCGATCTGCCCCATGGCCCAGCCGCCTTCGGCAATTTCCATCTTGTTGGTGGCCTGATTGTCGCGCGCGGCGTCGTCCACGAACTCGGTGCTGCGGAAGCTGAGGACGAGCTTGTCGGTACCTTTTTCCTTGAACAGCGTGCCGCTGAAGCCCGTCGTGGTGTTTGACAGGTGTTCGACCACCGTCCACCGGGTTGCGAACTTCTCCGCTTCGAGTTGTGGGAACTTGCTGGCGTGGCGGTTGCCCGTGGTGAGGTTCTCGACGGTGAGTGGGATGTTTAGTGCCTTCTCCCCTGGCGTTTGTGAAGGAGTCACATTTGCGTCGAAGTCGTAAAGTGCTTCGGCAGCCATCTGAAGACTGGCGTGCTCTAGGGTGTCGGCGATGGTGGGCATGATCAGTGGTTACTCCTTGGAACAAGGACTTGGTCAACAAACTTCCGTGTTGCCGCGTTGGCTCCCACACCATGTGCGGGACATTTCCAGGCAGTCAGCCAAGGGGTCGGATTGAAACCACTGGGCTTGGTTGATCCCCAAGCAAATCGCGTCATCTCGCCCAGTACTTCACCCGTCTTGATGTCTAGGACCCTGACCGTGCTGCTGGCAACGCCCAAAGCGCGCTCGTCGGGAATGACATGGTCCTCGAACGTAACACCGTAGCGGGGAGAAGGATCGGGGGCAAGGCTCTTTACCAGTGTCCACTGGTAAACATTGAGATCGTACGTGGGGTCGTTCTTGATTCCTAGTTGAACGTTAGGGGCTGTGATGTCCTTCTTGCCTACCACCTTGTTTGAACCCGTATAGCGATACCGTTGGCCGTCCTTCTCGTCGATGACATCCACGTAGCGATAGCCCGGAAGATTGGATGCATTTTCCGGGACGTAATTGGTGTTGATGTAGCCACGACGATCGGGCGTTACCGGCACGCCTTCTCGCGAAGACTGCTCGTAGCCCAGGAAGGTCGTGATGTACTCGTCAGCCCGGCTTTCCAGGGCAAACGCCGCGCCCGGCCACATCAGGTCCGCCCACTCGCGACCGCCGGCCTGCGGGCGCACCTTCAAGAGGACGATCCCTTCCACGTCCAGCACGGTGCGGTAGATTTTCTCGCCGGCGACGGTTCTGCACTTCTCTTCGTAAAGCGCCCTGGCCTTCCGGGCGAGGGCCGCCTTCTTTTCTTCTTCCGCCTTGGCCAGTAGATGCTCGTTCCACGCCCAGCGGCCGGGGAAGGCTGCCCACAGCATCAGAAGCAACAGCACGCCATACAGCAACGATCGTCGTGTCCCTGTCATGTGCGTATCCTCCCTTCGTTGTCACAGGCGCCGGCAGAACGCTCGATTTCTTCGCGTTCGAGAGGCCGCAGGCCAGATGCTGTCGCTAGCCCGGGAGGAGGGGCCCCACATCGCCTCCACGGCTCTCGCAAGAGCTGTACGAAAAAACAGTATCATGACAGAAAGTGGAGCGTCAAGCGTCTATTGCCGAGCTTGTCCGAACCCGGCCGGTCAGCGCCCCGCGGTGCTTTTCCGCCGGCTCAAAGACCCAGGGTCATCGGGCTCAGCGGATCGCCGCCTTCGCCGAGAATCTCGTCGAAGCGCTGCTGGTAGGGGGCGCATTCCTCGCTGTCGTCGATGATCAGTCGGGACCGCGGCTGTTCCTGGTGGAAGCGAACGAGTGCGTTCCGGCCGTCGGCGATGAGCAGCGAATCCTTGAGCCTAGCGAGATGCGGCGGCGACTGGATGATCGTCAGCGCCGGCGAATGGACGGCCAGGAGGTCCATCAGTTGGGGGCTGTACTGCCTGACGAAGTCCGCCTTCTGGACGACGATCGTCAGTCGTGTGGTGGGCTGCCGCGCGCTCAGCAAGCGGCGCAGCGCGGCGATCCGCGCGGGGCGTTCGAGCTTGAGCGGCGACAGGTTCTCGTCAAAAACGAGGAGTGTCGTCGGCGACAGGTCGAGGATTTCCTGTACCGCGCTATCGTGCTCGCTCCAGGTGGTGATCAGCTTGCTGGTCATCGATGGGCCTCCATTCGTTTGCTGTCGAAGATAGCAGGCGTGGCGCCGACCGGGCAAGCGCCCGCATGCTACAATCGAAATCTTTTCAAGGCTTGCGAGGCACACGATGTTTTCCGCGAAAGACACCCTGGCGAAAGTGGATCCCGAGATCTGGCAGGCGATCGAGAACGAGAATCGCCGTCAGGAAGAGCACATCGAGCTGATCGCTTCCGAGAACTACGTGAGCCATGCCGTGATGGCGGCACAAGGCTCGCAGCTGACCAACAAGTATGCCGAAGGCTACCCGGGCAAGCGCTACTACGGAGGCTGCGAGCATGTCGATGTCGCGGAACAGCTGGCCATCGAGCGACTGAAGAAACTGTTCAATGCCGAGGCCGCGAACGTGCAGCCAAACTCGGGGTCGCAGGCCAATCAGGCCGTGCTGATGGCCTTTGCCAAGCCGGGCGACACGATCATGGGCATGAGCCTGGCCGAAGGCGGGCACCTGACCCATGGCATGCCCCTGAACATGTCCGGCAAGTGGTTCAAGGTCGTTGCCTATGGTCTCGACGCGCATGAGGCCATCGATTACGAGAAGATGGAAGCGCTGGCGCGCGAGCACAAGCCGCGCATCCTGATCGCCGGCGCCTCGGCGTATTCGCTGCATATCGACTTCGAACGGTTCGCCAACGTGGCCAGGGAGATCGGCGCGATCTTCATGGTCGATATGGCGCACTACGCCGGCCTGATTGCCGCCGGTTGTTACCCGAACCCGGTGCCGCATGCGGATGTCGTGACGTCGACGACGCACAAGACGCTGCGCGGTCCGCGCGGTGGCGTCATCCTGATGAAGGCCGAGCACGAAAAGGCGATCAACTCGGCGGTGTTCCCGGGTCTGCAGGGCGGGCCGCTGATGCACGTGATCGCGGCCAAGGCGGTGGCCTTCAAGGAGGCGCTGACGCACGGTTTCCGCGCCTACCAGGAGCAGGTCGTCGCCAATGCGCGTGTCCTGTCACGCGTGTTGTCGGAAGAACGCGGCCTGCGCATCGTTTCCGGCCGTACCGAGTCGCACGTCTTCCTGGTCGATCTGCGGGCCAAGAACATCACCGGCAAGGAAGCCGAGGCGGCCTTGGGGGCCGCGCATATCACGGTGAACAAGAACGCGATTCCGAACGATCCGCAGAAACCCTTCGTTACCTCGGGGATTCGTATCGGCTCGCCGGCGATGACGACTCGCGGCTTCACCGAGATCGAGTCGGAACTGGTCGGGCACCTCATCGCTGATGTGCTCGACGCGCCCGGTGACCAGGACGTTCTGCAACGCGTTCGCGCCGACGTTTCGACGCTGTGCCGGAAATTCCCGGTGTATGGTGCGCCGGCGGGATGAAGTGTCCGTTCTGCGGCGCCGACGAGACGGCGGTCGCCGACACACGCATCAATGACGACGGCGACATAGTCAGGCGCCGGCGGCGCTGCCTCACCTGTGACAAGCGCTTTACCACTTACGAGCGGGCAGAACTGCGCATGCCGCAGGTCATCAAGAAGAATGGCTCGCGTGTCGACTTCGAACGCGAGAAGCTCGGCGCCAGTCTTTGGCTGGCATTGCGCAAGCGACCGGTGAGCAGCGAAGCGGTCGATGCGGCGATCGTCCGCATCGAAGAGAAACTGCTGGCGCTCGGCGAGCGTGAAGTCTCCTCGGAAAAGATCGGTGAAATGGTCATGCGCGAGCTGAAGAAGCTCGACAAGGTGGCCTATGTTCGCTTCGCTTCGGTCTACCGCAATTTCGAGGACGTCGACGAGTTCTCGAAGGTCATTCGCGAAGTCTCCCGCTCGCCGCAGCCGCTCGGTCGTTGAGAGAGCCGGTGTTCAGCGCCGCCGATCACGACTTCATGGCGCGTGCGCTTCGGCTTGCCGAACGCGGGCTGTATACGACGACACCCAATCCACGCGTCGGCTGCGTCATCGTCGCCGACGGTGAAGTCGTCGGCGAAGGCTGGCACGTGCGGGCGGGCGGGCGGCACGCCGAAGTGCACGCCCTGCAGGCGGCGGGCGAAAAAGCCGCCGGTGCCACCGCCTACGTCACGCTCGAGCCGTGCAGTCACCATGGTCGCACCCCACCTTGCGTCGAGGCCTTGCTTGCGGCGGGGGTGGCGCGTGTCGTCGCGGCGATGCAGGATCCCAATCCGCAGGTGGCGGGAAGCGGGCTGGCCAGCTTGCAGGCCGCTGGCGTGCGCGCCGAGTGTGGCTTGCTGGCGGCCGAGGCGGGGGAAATCAACATCGGCTTCGTCGCCCGCATGACGCGTTGCCGGCCATGGCTGCGCCTGAAGCTGGCAGCCAGCCTCGACGGCAAGACGGCGCTGCGCAATGGCGCCAGCCAGTGGCTGACCGGCCCGGCGGCCAGGCAGGACGGGCACCGCTGGCGAGCCCGTGCCTGCGCCATCCTCACCGGCATCGGCACGGTCCGCCACGACGATCCGCAGCTCAACGTGCGTGGGGTCGAGGGATTCGCCGGCGAGCTCCGCCAACCCTTGAAGGTCGTCGTGGACAGTCGGCTCGAGCTGTCGCCGGACGCCAGACTGCTGCGTGATGGCCAGGTCCTGGTCGCCGCCGCGCTTGTCGACCGGGCGAAGGTCGACGCGCTTGCGCAGCGTGGTGCCGAGGTGCTGCTGCTGCCCGGGCCGGCCGGCCGGGTCGATCTGGCGGCGCTGCTCGATGAACTCGCCAGGCGCGGTATCAATGAAGTGCACGGCGAGGCGGGTTTCGCACTCGGTGGTTCGCTGCTCGATGCCGGCCTGGTCGACGAGCTGCTGCTCTACCTGGCGCCCTGCCTGGTGGGCGACGCGGCACGCGGGATGTTCGACCTGCCACCGCTCGCGTCGCTTGCCGGTCGCCGCCGACTGTCGATCCGCGACCTGCGTTCGGTGGGCCCCGACCTGCGTCTGCTGGCGCGCTTCAACTGAGGCTGTCGCAGGCGCAGACCGGACACTCCGGATCCCTGCCGAACCTGACGCTGCGCCATTCCATAGATAGTCCGTCGAGCAACCACAGGCGGCCGACGGCCACCTCGCCGACACCGATGATCAGTTTCAGCGCTTCGGCGGCCTGCATGGCGCCGATGATCCCGGTAAGCGGCGCGAAGACTCCCATCACCGCACAGCGCACCTCCTCGACATCATCACCTTCCGGAAACAGGCAGTTGTAACAGGGCGTGTGATCGCGTCGGCTGTCGAACACCGCCAGTTGCCCGGCAAAGCGGATCGCGGCGCCCGAAACGAGCGGAGTGTGGTGCCTGACGCAGGCGCGATTGACCGCGTGCCGCGTTGCAAAGTTGTCGCAGCAATCGAGAACGACGTCCGCCTCGGCGACCTGCGCCGCCAGCGCGTCGCCGGCCAGCCGGGTGGTGATCGCTGCGACTGTCACTTCGGGGTTGATGCCCCGTAATGCCGTCTGTCCGGACACGGCCTTGGGCTGGCCGACGCGCTCCAGCGTGTGCAGGATCTGGCGCTGCAGGTTGGTGAGGTCCACCGTGTCACCGTCCGCCAGCGTGATTCTCCCGACCCCGGCAGAAGCGAGATAGAGCGCCGCCGGCGACCCCAGGCCGCCGGCACCGACGATCAGCACTCTGGCTTGACCCAGCCTCTCCTGTCCTTCGATACCGACTTCGTCGAGCAGGATGTGGCGGCTGTAGCGCAGCAACTGTCCGTCGTTCATCGGGTCGGCACTATTTGTATTCGCGCCACTCCGGTGGGGTGTCGTCGTGGTCGCCGTGTGGGTGGCGCTCCCAGGCGTGCGTGTAGGCTTCCGACTGCGAGCGCTTGAGTGGCCGATGAGGAGCGTCGAGGTTGTGCAGCTGTGTTTCCTCGACGTAATAGATCAGCGCCCGCATCATCTTGCTCATCAGCGTGTTGTCGAGGTGATAGCCCTTGTCTTCGAGCGTCCCCTCGAGTTCCTGCAGGGAGTGGTGATGCAGATCGTAGGCAACGCCGACCACTCTCGCCTGCTCACGCCGTTCCACTTCCAGTTGGTCGACCCGGGAGAGAAAGTCGGAGGCCTCGCGCACCTGTCCGGGCGGAAACTTGGCGAACAGGATGTTCCGCTCCTTGCGGATCGGCCGTTGCGGCGTGGCGACCGGTCGTTTCACATTTCTCCTCCGGGAGCCGAGCTCACTGGATGGCCTGCATGATCTGCATCCCCTTGAGCAGATTCAGCGCCTGGGTGAGTTGGTAGTCCTTGGGCGACGCAAGTTCGCGGCTTGGCAACTCGGATGACTCGTCGGCCTCTTCCCGCGGCGCGCCACTCTTCGGCTTGGCCGGTGCGGCCTTGGCGGCCGGCTTGGCCGGCGTCTCCTTGGCCGGTGGCGTGCCGTCCTTGCTGCCGTCGAGGTGATGGTCGAGGTTGGCTTCGCGCAAACGCTGTGCCGAGCTGCCGTTGGCGCTTTCCTCGACAACGATGTCGGGAACGATGCCCTTGGCCTGAATGGAGCGGCCCGACGGCGTGAAGTAGCGTGCCGTGGTCAGCTTGATCGCGGTGTTTCCCGGCAAGGGCAGTACGGTTTGCACGGAGCCCTTGCCGAAGGTCGTCGTGCCGAGGACGAGGGCTCGCTTGTGGTCCTGCAGCGCGCCGGCAACGATTTCGGACGCCGAAGCGGAACCCCCGTTTACCAGTACCACCATTGGCACTTTGCGCGCCTGGGGTGGCAGATTCCTGAGGTAATCGTCGCGGCTGCCGCGCAGGTAATCGGCGGGGGATGCCGAGAAGCGGTGCTTGGCATCGGCAGTACGCCCATCGGTCGAGGTGACCAGCGTGTCGGGTGGCAGGAAGGCCGCCGAAACACCCACGGCGCTGTTCAGCAAGCCGCCCGGATCGTTGCGCAGATCGAGAACCAGTCCCTTGAGCGGGCCGGGTTTGGTCAGGTCGTTGAGATGCTTGACCACGGCAGCGCCGGTATTCTCCTGGAAGGAAGTGATGCGCAGGTAGCCGTAGCCGCCGTCAAGAAGCTTCGACTTGACGCTCTGCACCTTGATGACTTCGCGCGTGAGCGTTACTTCCAGAGGTTTGGTTTCGCCTTTGCGGAGGATGGACAGTCTGATCTGCGACTTCGGCTTGCCGCGCATGCGTTTGACGGCTTCGTTCAGTGTCAGGCCCTTGACGAGCGTGTCGTCGATCTTGAAGATCATGTCGCCAGGTTTGACGCCGGCACGGTCGGCGGGAGTGTCCTCGATCGGCGAGACGACCTTGACCAGTCCGTCTTCCATGCCGACTTCGATACCGATTCCGCCGAACTCGCCTTGCGTGCCGACCTGCAGGTCCTTGAAGGCGTCGGCGTCGAGGTAGCTGGAGTGCGGGTCCAGGTTCGAAAGCATGCCGCTGATCGCGTGCGTGATCAGTTTCTTGTCCTCGACCGGCTCGACATAGCCCTGCTTGATGGCGTTGAACACCTCGGCGAAGGTTCGCAGCTCTTCGACCGGCAGGCTTGCTCGGGTCTCCTTGTCGGCGATTGCCGAAAACTGCAGGCTGAGCAGAACGCCCCCCAGCATGCCGGCGCAAACCAGCCCGGCCTGTTTCAACTTGCCCATTTGTCTCGCTCCAGTGCGCATCTCATTTCAGGTTGAGCCAGGCCAGCGGGTCGATCGGCTTTCCCTGATGACGAATTTCAAAGTATAAACCGGATTCCGGGTTGCCACCGCTGTTGCCGACGGTGGCTATCATGTCGCCGCCATGCACGTCGTCGCCGACCTGTTTCAGCAGCGCGTCATTGTTGGCATAGATCGACAGGTAGCTGCTGCCATGGTCGACGATCATCAGATTGCCGAAACCGCGCATCCATTCGGCAAACACGACGCGCCCGCCGGCGATGCTTCTGACATCGGAGCCGGCGTTCGCGCGAATGAAGATGCCCTTCCAGGTACTTCCCTCCTGGCGTGCGCTGCCGAATCGATTGGCAACGGCGCCCCTTGTCGGCAGGCGCAGTTCTCCCCGCTGGCGTGCCAGGCCTCCCGCCGAAGGCGCCACCGGCGGCGCTGGCTCACTACGACCTTCGGCGGCTGCCGGAGCCTTCGCCGCCGGGTCCGTCTCGAGTGGCGGGGCGGCGGAGCGTGGCAGCCTTTCCTGGCGCAACTCGGGTCTCGCCATTTCCCGGCGCTGCGCTTCCCGGTGTGCGCTTTCCCGGCGCGCGGTTTCGCGAATTTCGTTGGCTCGCGCGTCGGCTAGCCGGGCGGCGATGATTCTCGCCAGGCGGTCGATCAGTTCTGTCAGGCGCTTCTCATCGCGCTGCAGGTTACCGATCTCGCGTCGTTGCGTCAGGATCTGGTCCGCCACCTTGTTCAGCATCGCCTGCCGCTGTTCCCGCTGCGCCAGCAGACGGGCGTGGTCTTCCTGCTGCCTCAGTTCCGCCGCGGACAGTTGTTCGGCCTGCTGGCGAGTCTCGCTGGCCAGCGCCTGCTTGCGTTGCAGCGTCGATTCGATGTCGATCAGCAACTGGCGGCGTGTCCGGCCGATCGCCTCGAGGTACCGGAGATCGCGAGCCGACTGATTCGGGTCTTCGCCGTTGAGCAGCAGGCGCAGGGGATCCGGATTGCCACGCAAGTACTGCCTATAGAGCAGCTTCTCGAGTTGACCCTGTTGCGCGCGCAGTCCCTTCTCGAGTTCGCGCGACTCGGCGTCGAGATTCCTGAGCGTGGCCTGCAGCTTGCCGATCTGCGTCGTCAGGCCGTGCAGTTCACGCTGCGTCGACGAGATAGCCCGTTCGGCGTCCTGCAACTGATCCGCCACATCCTTGCGCGATCCCTCGGCGGCGGCCATGTCCCGGCGCAGAGTCTCGATCTGGGCGCGCAGCGACCTAAGATCGCCTTGCCGTTCGGCCACTTCGCCGGCCGAGGCGGCGGTCGCGTCCTTGCCGCCGGGCTTGCTGCTCGTGGCCAGGGTCGGCCCGACGAACGCCAGCGTCAAGGTCAGTGCGCAAGCCAGGCGGGTAATGCGCAACGGGAGGCAACCCCGGGTGCCGGCGCCCCTGGCGTCGGGCGGCGTCGGGCTGTGTGGCACACCCATTGTCAAAGGCTTTGTTCTATAATGATAGATTACATTATAATCAATTGTCTTGGCGAACGTGCCTGTCCGGACCAGTCTCATCGACAAGCAGGAGCATATCGAACAGGCGGCACGCGCGCTGAAGTCGATATCGCACCCCCTGCGCCTCAAGATCCTGTGCGTGATCGGCGATCAGGACGCTTGCGTGCAGGAGATCGTGGACGCGGTGGGTACATCGCAGAGCAACATTTCCCAGCATCTTGCCATCCTTCGCGAGAAGGGTGTGCTGCTCGCGCGCAAGGACGCCAACCGTGTCTACTATCGGGTCGGCGATGCCCGCACCTTGCAGTTGATTGGCATGATGCGCGAGGTGTTCTGCGGCGGCTAGCGGTCGCGGTGGAGTGTTGGCGGTGGTGGCGCCGCGCCCGCGCGAGCCGTCCGGCGCCCGGCAGGTCTCGGCGAATCTCGTTTCTTGGCCGCGTTGGTTTGTGGAGCTTCGATTGGAATTCATACAGCAAAACCTTCTTCTGGTAGCCGTCGCCGTGGTCAGTGGCACGATGCTCCTGACCCTTTCGGTACGTCGTCCCGGCGGCGCGAAATCGCTGACCGCGACCCAGGCAACGATGCTGATCAATCGCGAGAATGCGCAGTTGATCGATGTTCGCGAACCCAACGAGTACGTCAATGGCCACGTTGCGGACTCACGCAACATTCCTGTCGGGTCGCTCGCCGAGCGTGCCGGCGAACTGGAGCCGTTGAAGGACAAACCGGTGATTCTCGTCTGCCAGTCGGGTGCCCGTTCATCCGAGGCCTGCGCCACTTTGGGCAAGCTTGGTTTCTCGCGGGTGCACACGCTCGAAGGTGGGGTGGTGGGCTGGGCCGAGGCAGGTCTGCCGCTCAAGAAAGGCGCGCGCAGATGAGTGTCGAACCGCGCGTTCTGATGTACTCCACCGCCGTCTGCCCTTTCTGCGTGCGCGCCGAGCAACTGCTGCGCGCGCGTGGCGTTGCCGCGATCGAGAAGGTGCGCATCGACCTCGATCCCCAGCGCCGCCTCGAGATGGTCGAAAAGACCGCCAGGCGCACCGTTCCACAGATCTTTATCGGCGAGGCGCACATCGGTGGGTGCGATGAACTGATGGCCCTCGATCGTGCCGGCAAGCTGCTGCCCCTGCTGGCGGGTGAGTCCACCTGACACCTGCCCCCCGAGCCGTTACCAACCTCTCCACACTCCATGAGCCGACAATGAGCGAACAAGAAGCCCCCGTTTTTGCGATCGAGAAGATCTACGTCAAGGACCTCTCCGTCGAAGTGCCCAATGCCCCGCAGATCTTTCTGGAGCGTGAAACTCCGCAGATCAGCATCCAGTTGCAGACCAATGCCCAAGGTGTTGGCGAGGGAGTTTTCGAGGTGACCTTGACGACCACGGTGACCTCGAAACTCGAAGACAAGACGGTGTTCCTGGTCGAGGTCGGTCAGGCCGGCATCTTCCGCATCCAGAACGTGCCCAGCGAGAACATGGAGCCGTTGCTGTCGATCGCCTGTCCCAACATTCTCTTTCCCTACTCTCGCGAAGTCGTTTCGGATGCCGTTACACGTGCCGGTTTCCAACCGGTAATGCTGCAACCGGTCAATTTTGAAGCACTGTACATGGCGCGTCAGCAACAGCAGGAGGCCGCCAAGGCAGCAGCGGGCGAGGCAACGATTCAGTAGTCGGCAGAAAGCCGTCGATGAAGCGACTATTGACGCTGCTGCTTACCGCGGGTCTTGCCGGGCCCGCGCTGGCCATCGAGTACCGTACCGTCGACGCGGCGACCGTTCTCTACGATGCCCCGTCCCAGAAAGGCAGCAAGCTGTTCGTCATCAAGCGCGGGACACCGGTCGAACTGGTGGTGGTTCTTGAGGGATGGTCGAAGGTGCGCGATGCCGATGGCAGTCTCGCCTGGATCGAGAGCAAGTATCTCGGCAAGCGGCGGACGCTGATCGTGACCACGGCGCGCGGCCAGATCAGGCAGAACGCCGACGATTCGGCACCAGTCAGCTTCGAAGCCGAGAAGAACGTGTCGCTGGATTTCGTCGAAGTGGTGCCGGGTGGTTGGGTCAAGGTGCGCCATCGTGACGGACAGTCCGGCTTCGTCCGCATCAACCAGATCTGGGGTCTCTGAGCGCCGATGAAACTGGCCGTGCTGGGAGCCGGCGCCTGGGGAACCGCGCTGGCCATCGCCTTCAGTGCGCGGCACGCGGTGACGCTCTGGGCGCGCCGGGCCGAGGTGAGAGGCGTCCTGCGCGACGATCGGGAGAATCGCCGCTTTCTTCCAGGGCATCGCTTCCCCGACGCGTTGCTGATCGGCGATGATTTCGAGCGGGCTGCCGCCGATGCCGATCTGCTGCTGGTGGCTACCCCCGTTTCCGGCCTGCGCGCTACCGTCGCTCGCCTGCGCGATGCCGGCGTCGTCAAACCGCTACTCTGGGCGTGCAAGGGCCTGGAGGCCGAAACGGCAAAACTGCCGCACCAGATCGTCGCTGAAGAACTCGGTGCGCAGGCGCTTTGCGGCGCACTCTCCGGGCCCAGTTTCGCCGAGGAAGTCGCGCGCGGCCTGCCGGCGGCGGTGGCGCTGGCCGCCAACGACGCCGAGTTCGGCCATCGGACCGCGCGTGCGTTGCACAGCCCGCATTTCCGGATCTATGCCAACGATGACTTGCCCGGCGTTGAAGTCGGCGGTGGCGTGAAGAACATCATGGCGATCGCCACTGGGGTCTGCGATGGTCTTGGGCTCGGTCTCAATGCGCGCGCGGCCCTCATCACGCGCGGTCTGGCCGAGATTGCCCGTTTTGGAGTCGCCCTTGGCGGTCATCCACAAACCTTCATGGGGCTGGCCGGCATGGGCGATCTGATCCTCACCTGCACCGGCGACCTGTCGCGCAATCGGCGCGTTGGTCTTGCCCTGGGTGTGGGCAAGACGCTGGCGCAGATTCTCGATGATCTCGGTCATGTCGCCGAGGGCGTCAGCACGACACGCGAAGTTGCGCGCCTGTCGGCGCAGATGGGGATCGACATGCCCATCACCCGGGCTGTCGACGCCATCCTCTATCGCGATGAACCAGCGGCACTGGCGGTCGAGACGCTGCTGAGCCGCGACCCGAAGATCGAGGCGAGCTAGGCCGCCGGTTGCCGCTCATAGCGGCCAGCGCTACAAACGACCGCCAGGGTCCCGCCGTGCATGATCGCGTCGGCGAGGGCTACACCGACTCCCATGTCGGGGCCTCGCGCTCGAGGCCGTCATCGCCAACTGGTCCGGGATTCCGCGCTCGCCAGCTTCGCGAATGACCTGCCTGCTGGGCTCGCGCCATCCCCACTTGATGCTGGCGTATTCTCGGCCGCCGCGGCCGCCGCGGCCGAGAATCTTGGCGCGAACGGCAGTCGCCGTTCGCCGATCTCCGGTAGCGCTTTCGCTCAGGCGCGATGGCGGCCGTACAGGCGCGCCAGTTCCGCAAGCCGATGCGCGTGCGATGCGTCCACCCACTTCCACGTGAAGCGCCACTCCCACGAGCCTTCGCTGAGGCTCGGTTGATTCATGCGGTGCGTCGAGTCGAGTCCGAGCACGTCCTGCATCGGGATGACGCAGAGTGCGGCCACCGAGGAATTGGCAAGGCGGATCAGATGCCACTGTGGCTCTGCCCGGGCCTCGGCGCCGCCGCCGAGGTAGTTGATTATGTGGTCGCGCTCCGACGGCCTCAGTGACTTCCACCAGCCAAGGGTCGTGTCGTTGTCATGGGTTCCGGTATACACGACGGTGTTGGCGTCGTAGTTGTGCGGCAGGTAGAGGTTGTTGGCGTCACCGTCGAAGGCGAACTGCAGGATGCGCATGCCCGGCAAACCGATCGCCTCGCGCAGCGCGTTGACCTCGGGAGTGATAATGCCGAGATCCTCGGCGATGATGCGCAGCCTGCCCTGCGCATCACCCAGTTCGCGGCGCATGGCCGCAAACACGGCTTCTCCCGGCCCGGGCCGCCATTTGCCGTCGATTGCCGTCTTGGCGGTGGCCGGAATCTCCCAGAACGACTCGAAGCCACGAAAGTGGTCGATGCGGACGACATCGCAGAGTTTCATCGTCTGCCGCATTCGCTCGATCCACCAGCGATAGCCCTCGGCAGCGTGTGCGGGCCAGCGGTACAGCGGGTTGCCCCAGCGCTGGCCGGTGGCACTGAAGTAATCCGGCGGTACGCCGGCGACCACGCGCGGCCGGCCCTTCTTGTCGAGATCGAACAGTCCTGGATTCGACCAGACATCGGCGCTGTGTGCGGCGACGAAAATCGGCAGGTCGCCGACGATCTCGATGTGCCGAGCGTTGGCGTAGTCCTTCAGCTTCGCCCATTGGTCGTGGAAGCGCCACTGGCAGAATTTCCAGAACTTCATTTCGTCGGCGTACTTGAGGAGGGCTTCCTTGAGCGCAACGGGCTGCCGCTGGGCCAGCGGCGCGGGCCAGTCCTGCCACATCCTGCCATTGCCGCCATGGGCGATGTCGAGCGCCATGAACAGGGCGTAGTCGTCGAGCCAGTCCCTGGCCGCGCTGCAGAAAGCTTCGAAGGCGCTCTGTTCCGGCGTGTTCTTGCGGCCGAAGAACCGCTTGGCCGCGCGCCGCAAGCGCGCGACGCGAAAGTCCCGCACGCTCGCATAATCGACCCGGGTTTCAGGGAATTCGGGGACCGACGCCAGGTCGACGTCGGTCAGCCAACCGGCGTCGCGCAGTTGCGACAGGTCGATCAACAGTTCGTTGCCGGCGAAAGCCGACGGGCTGATGTAGGGGGAGTTGCCCGGTCCGACGCTGCCGAGTGGCAGCACCTGCCAGAGCGATTGGCCGGCGGCGACCAGCCAGTCGACAAAGTGGTAGGCGGCCGGGCCGAGGTCGCCCGAGCCATGCGGACCGGGGAGTGAAGTGGGGTGAAGGAGAATGCCGCTCTGGCGGGGAAGTGAAGTCATGCTGGTCCTTTGTGTTGATCCGGGTGATCGGCCGCTGGCGGGCCAGGAAAAACCGTAATGCTAACCTGCATTTGGCCGTCGCGAAACGCGCCGCGCTGG
>JAFLDO010000081.1 GCA_017302455.1 Accumulibacter sp. | reverse complement strand
ACCTGGCCGGCGCCGTCGGGCGCGCCCGCGTAGCGGTACGCCGAGCGGACGAACCCGGCGTCGCGGCCCAGGAGCCGCCGCGTAGCGCGCGCCCGGACACACCCTGGCCCGCCGCCCCCCTTGGGTCGGTTTCGTCGCGCTCGGCATACGCGCGTCGCCCGTCGGCGCACCACTCCCACACATTGCCATGCATCTCGTACAAGCCCCAATCGTTCGCCGGCAGGCTCCTGACAGGGACCGTCGCCTGGCGATACAAACCCTTGCTGCCACCGGCGTAGGGGTATCTGCCGTCGTAATTCACCTGCTCGGGCGTGATGGTCTCGCCGAAGCTGAACGGTGTCGTGGTCCCGGCACGACACGCGTACTCCCACTCGGCCTCGCTCGGCAGGTTGGCGCCGCAGCCCGCCGGCAACCGCGCTTCGAGCCGGCGCAGGAAAAGCTGGACGTCATCCCAGCTCACCTGCTCGACCGGATGCTGCGCGCCGCCCTGGTTCTCGGCGGTGAAATGGCTGGGGTTGTCGCCCATCACCGCCTGCCACAGCGCCTGCGTGCAGGCGCTGTCGGCGAGCCAGAAACCCTGCGTCAGGGTCACCGCGTGCTGCGGGCCTTCATCCTCATAGCGCTCGGCTTCCGCAGCCGGCGAACCCATCCGGAAGTGCCCGGCCTCGATGTAGCGCATGCGCTGGACGATCGGCTGCGCGCCGTCCGGCGCCTCTCCCGACTCGACCGGAACGAGCAGGTCGGCGTACAGCCCGCTCGCATCACGGCCGATTTCCTGCGCCCAGACGGGGCGTTCGATGTGGCTGACGCGGTAGCTGTGCTGGCCGGCCGTGAGCGTCAGCGCGGCTGCCGGGTCACGCAGGCTGGCGAGCGACGCGACCGGCTGCTGCGGGCTGGCGGCCGGGTCGAGCAGACGCGCCGGTCGCCCCTCGCCGTCGCTGACCAGCAGTCGCTTGATCTGCAGCGGAGAACCGACACGCGAATGCGCGGGCCCGGAAGGGCGCTCGGCGGCCCACAGCATCAGTCCTGCCGCCTGCACGCCAAGCTGGCAGGTGACTGGCTGCAGATCCTCACGGGCGCCGATCGCGCGCAGCAGGTCGGCGGGCCGCAGCCCGGCCGGCGACGACGTTTCGTCGGTGGCGACCCAGACCGGCGCCAACCACTCGGAGTTATCCTCGACCCACTTCAGGTCGGCCCCATTGCGGGCAACGAGGTCGAGCGTGTACTGGCGCAGTTGCGGGTCCGGGGTCGTCGAGCGTGTCGCCGTTGCGCGGAACGACTGGAACCAGCGCCACGCCTTCTCGAGCTGGGCGTCGCGGGCGCTCTTCGCCTCGTCCCTGGCGTGCGCCTGCCAGATCAGCAACTCGGCCGCTTCGGTCGCCTGCCCGCGCCAGGCGTGGATGTGCAGCGTCCGCTCGAGCGCCGCGACCTGCTCGTCGGCCGTCAGTTCGCCAAACGCCTGGCGGTAGTGGGCAACATGCCCGGCAGTGACGGCGCGCGAAACGCGGCTGTCGTAGACCACCGGTTGGTGGCTCCAGACCAGCGCTTCCAGCCCCGGCTCGCCGGCGGTGGCCGGAGCGACTCCGCGCAAGGCACGTAGCAGCGCCGGTTCGACGCGCACGCAGAAGGCCATGCACGCGAGCAGGCGCTCGCGCAGCGCCGCCAGGCGCGCGGCTTCGGCACGCCGCTGCTCGTCGTCGGCGATGCGCCCACGCTGGCGCCGCAGCCCGCCCCCCGCCTGCAGGCAGAAGACGTGCGCCCGCCGCGCCAGTTCGACTTCGATCTGTGCCGGCGCCAGCGGCGCCCAAACGACCGGCTGCGCGCCGTGCTGTGCGAGGCGGCGAGTAAACTCGGCCCAGGTACGCGCCGCCCCTGGCCAACCGGCAAGCGCGCCGGTGTCGGAGAGAATCAGCACGCGCGTGCCCGCCGGTGGCCGCGGAATGGCCGCGAAGGCGGCGGCGTCCGCTCTGGCGGGCCAGCGCCACGTGACCTGCTGCGGGCTGCCGTCGACCAGCCACAGGGTACAGCCGGCCTTACCGCGTTGCAGCAGCAGATCGTCGACGATCTCCTGGAAATCTTCCTGATAGGGCAGCAGATGCGGCGCGCGATCCCAGACGATGACAAACTCGCCGCCCCAGATCGCCTGACGCCTGTTCGGCAGCCGCCGCACCGGTCGGGCGCGCGCCAGTTCGCGGAGCAGGCGCGGCATGTCGAGTCCGCTCTGGCGGACTTCGAGCGCCGAGCGCTTGAGCGCCGACCACAGGCGCGCGCGGCGAACGAGCGGCACGAAGGGTGCGGCGCTGCCGTCCGTGGCGCGGGGCGCGCATTGCGCGGGCGTCAGCGGCGAGGGTTTGAGGGTGTCGTCGGAGTCGGCCGGCACGTCGAGGCGACGGCAGGCGGTGATGGCGAAGAGCGGCGCTTGCAGACGGTCGGTTGCGGCTGGTTCGGGAGTCGCGCCGGAGGGCACGCCTGTAACAACGTCGGCGTCGATGCGGGCCGTTATCCCGATGGCGAAGCGGACCATGGCATCTCCAGGCCGCTCGAAAAAGGCCAGCGCGCCGGCATAGCGCCGCTCACTGTCGCCATCGTCGCCGGCGAGTTCGAGCGCGTGCAGCAGGTCGGCGCGCGCCAGCAACGGCGAGCGTCTCATCCCTTCGATGAACCCGTCTTGTCGGCGGCCGAGGGGTTTTGCGAGAGCTTCGGGTTGTCTTCGACGACGCCGTTCTTCAGGAAGGCGTAGCGCGCGAGGCGGGCCAGCCAATCCCCTTGCTGTTCCGGATTTCCCGGCGCCAGGCGGCGAAGCGCGGTCAGCAGGTCGATATATTCGGCGAGGCCCGGCGGTGGCACGCCGGCCGCCTTGGCGTTCTTGCGGTCCTCGGCGAGCTGCTCGGCCGCCGTCTGGAAAATCTCCTCCTCCTTCTGCCGACGATCAGCCGGCTGCAAGGTGCTCGGGAAGTGCGCCCGCCCGCGCTTGACGAGGAAGTCGACGTAGGACTCGTCAGGCTCGAGCGTCAGCACCACGCAGCGGCGCAGGAAGGCGGCCGGCAGCTCGCGCTCTTCATTGGTGGTGATGACGACCAGCGGCAGCAGGCCGTCCTGCGGGCGGATCGGCTGCTGGTTGACCGGGTTCGGGAACTCGCGGCTGCCGAGGACTTCGAGCAGGCTGTTCGGCACGTCGCTGTCGGCCTTGTCGATCTCGTCGATGAGGATCACGTGGCCGGGGGGCGTGGCAGCCTCGTCTGCCGGAGACTCGCCAGATCGAGGTCCGTAACCCCTTGCGCCGGACCAGTCGAAGGCTCGCCAAAACGGCCCCGGCAGCCAGTAGTCCTCGTCGCGCTTGACGCCACCGCCGCCGGCACCGGCTGCCTGCGCGTCGGCCAGCCGCTGCACGGCATCGAAACGATGGAACAGATCCTGCGCCTCGAAACGCGGGCTGACGGTGACGCACTGCAGGTGCCACTTGAGCGCTGCCGCCGCCGCGAGCGCGAGTTGCGTCTTGCCTGTGCCCGGTTCTCCCCGCACCAGCAGCGGCCGCTCTGCCGCCAGCGCCAGGTGCAGGGCATCGATTTCGTTCTGCGACCATTGGTGCACGGCGCCGTTGTCGAGCGGTTGGATGGCGTCGGCTTCCAGGTGTTGGAGGAGTTTCTTGACGTCTCGTGCCATGGGGTTCTGCCTGTAGGGTGGTTCATTCCGGAAGTGGAGTGCCGTGGCTGCGTGGCTTCGTGGGTTCGTGGCTGCGTGGCTTCGTAGGTTGGGTTAGCGCAGCGTAACCCAACGTTTCTGCCGCGGGATGTTGGGTTACGGCCTGCGGCCTAACCCAACCTACGACGCTACGGTTTCGGTAAAGTTACCTGCAGACGTTCGAGGATCAGGCTCGCCGCCTCGGCGCTGGAATGCTCGCCGCAGTCGATGGCGAGATCGAGCGAAAAAACACCGTCGACTGGCACATTGTCGAAACGAAAGAACATGATCCGCTTCCCGTCGCGCTTCTTGATCAGGTCGCGCACCGCCCGCCATTCGAGTCCGCACCATTCCTTGCCTTGGTAGTTGCCGCCCAGGAAGACGACTACGAGGTCGGATTGATCGTGATAAATGTGCTGCAGCAGGAGGTCCGAGTCCGGAACGGCCGTCTGCGACTTGAAGTTGTAGTCGTAAAAAACGGCCTCTCTGCCCAGTTTCTCCGTCAGTGCCGAGGCGACGTCCCGGACATAGAGACGATGCTCACCGGCAAACGACAGTGCCACTCGAAAACGCATATCCTCCAGAGCTTGCATCGATTTCGCCTCCTGCGGGTAGAGTTGTTGAAACAGGGTTTCGAGATAGTGCAGCAGGTCCCCCTGCAGGCCGTTCCAAACATCTGCTTCGGCGTCCTGCAGGCGACCACGAGTCGCCGCAGCATAAAAGAAAGTCGGCACGCGAAACTGCGTCGCAAACTCCTGCCGAAGGACAGTCACAGCCATCGGGTGATGATCTGAAGAGTTCAGGCCGAACATCGGGCGCGCGCCCTGTTGGCTTTCATAACGATCCAGGCCCCGCTTGAGAACCGCGTCAGAGGGCAGTGCGCCGCGTTCGCACAGTTCCTGGAGACGCGCTGGCCTGTCGAATAGGGCCGGATCGGCAAGCGACGCATTGACCAGCGCTTGCAGTTCGGCTTTGGCGCATTCGCGGTCGCCTTGGAAACCATATTCCAGCGGTGCTGCGTGCTGCGGCAGGACGTTCACCGCGACCGGCTTGCGCACCTTCGGGTCAATGTTGATCCTGACCCCATTCTGGCACCATACGCCAGCAACCAGTGCTGCCGCCAGTTGATGACCGACACCGATCAGCATGTCGTCGGGTGGAGCGGCGCCGACGATCCTGGCCTGCTGCACGATGTATTTTTCGCACGCGAGCAGGCACATGCCAATGGCCACTTCGCAGCGTGGATTCGACTTCCCCGTGACAGCCGGAGCGATGCCGAGCCTTGGTGCGATGCCCAGTGTCGCCTCCAGCAGGTCCAGAGGATCGTGCTGCAGACACTCTTCGATCAGTGCCTGCGGGTCGGCTGGAACGACCGTTCCGCATTCCTGCGCCCACCCTTGGGCGAAGTCTTCCCACAGACCCCGGTCGCCGTGGAGTGCCGTCAAACGGGCGAGCAGGTTCTCCTGCAAGCGGGTCGGTGCCTCTCCCACGCTATCGCCTCAGCAGATTCCACACCATCTCGATGCCGCCCAGTACGAGGTCCGAAATGCCGCCGTCGACGCCTTCGTTGCGCTCTTGCCGCCGGGTCTGCGAGCGCGCGCGCTCGTTGGCGATCAGGGCATCGGCGAGGGCGTGCGGGTCGAGAGTCTGCTGCCGTACTGCCTTCTTGCCGAAGTCGTCGAGCGCGCTCTGCACGGCGTCCGGATCGAGGATGACGATCGGCGACCGGCAGTGCGTGCACACGTGCTCGCGGCGGATGTCGACGGGCGCGCCGCAGCCGGAGCAGCGGATGGTCTGCACCCGCCGCGCCAGGTCCTCGACTTCGGCGCCGCTGAGCTGGCGAACGAAGCCTTTTTCGATCATGAATGCCGAGTAGGCGCTGTAGCGGCCGTGCCGCTGCGGGCAGCGGCTGTAGGCAAAGCGACCGCTGCGCGTGTTGTCGAGGCAGTGCAGCAGCGACTCGCGGCAGCGCGGGCAGTGCAGCGGGTCGCGCCAGGGCTGGCGCAGGTCGGCGTGATGCTGGTGCAGCAGACGGAAGAGCTCGAGGACGCCGGCGGGCGCCAGTTGGGCGCTCTCGAACTCGTCGAACCAGATACCCTGACAGGGAAAGCAGATGTCGAGGGTGACCTGGCCGTTGAGCTGGCGCTGAAAGCTGTGCGCCGACATCGGCGCCTGGCAACTGGGGCATGGCGCGGCGCTCGTCGGCGCACCGGGCACGGAACGGGTAGCGTGGGTCATGGGATCGATGGGGTGGTCGCGGCGGTCAGGAGTCGAAGCGGCGCACCCAGAACAGTTCGTGGCGGCGAACAGCCTTGCGGAAGAAGTCGTTCTCGCCGGTCGCCGGCCAGCGGCGGCCGGCAAGGAGCTGCTGGATGGTCCGGCGCAGGCGATGCTTGAGCGACAGGGGACGCTGCAGGTCGTGCTGCATGGCCAGCGCCATCGCCTTGTCGAGCTGGTGTTCGGCGCTCAGGTGCGGGCTCCACAGGCCGTCGGCCGGCAGCGGCGCCAGCGCCGGCGGCAAGGCGATGCCGTCGCCCGCCGGACCCATCGGCCAGCGATCGTTGTCGAGCAGGTGATTGGCATAGAGCAGGGCGATCTCGGGCTTCCAGAATGCCCGTTGCACAGCCTGATCGATGGCCAGCGAGGTGGCGAAATGATCCGGATGCGGGTCGAGTTCGGGGTGCGGGGTGACGATCACTTCGGGGCGGAAATGTTCGATCAACGCGACCAGGTCGGCCAGCAGGTTTCTGCCGCAGGGCAGTCCGTCGCTGTCCGCCGGCAGGCGCAGCGGATTGTGCCGACGGGCGCTGCGCACATCCTGCTCACCCGACTCGCGCGAGCCGACCGGCAATTCGGGTTCGGCGAGCATCGCCGGCAGTTGCAGGCAGTAGTAGCCAAGCTGCACGCAGCGGCTCTGCGGAACGCCGCCCCAGAGCGGTATCGCCAGGCTGTCCCAGGTGCGCAGGCGCCCCTTGAGCTGCGCCGCCGGCGCGGCAGCGAGCCCGAGGCGCTGGTAGTTCGCCGCCTCGACTTCGCCCTGCGTGAGCGTCACGATGACTGCCTCGGACGCCCGGCTATACAGGCCGAACGCCGCCAGTTCGGCATCGTCAGCGTGCGGCGCGAGGACCATGATGCGGCGCTCGGCGTAGTCGGGATTGTCGAACGTGTAGAGCGTCGCCATCGCGGGCAGGCGGCAGAAGCGGCCTTCGATCGCCAACTCGCCCATGCCGACCGCCACCGCCTGTCCCGAGAGGTTCAGGAAGCGCCGGCCACGCACGCCGCGTTCAAAATCCTGGCGGTCGTCGCCGATCCACACATGCGGGTCGAGGAAGTGGCCCAGCCGCGTGCTCCGCAGCTCGACGGCGAGAATCAGCGTTTCGCCGGCCGCCAGCGGTGCGCTCAACCGCAGCACACCGTCGGCGAGCGAGACGTTCTGCGCCACGGTGTCGGCCGGAAAGGCATACTGGTAGTCGTCGCGCGGCGAATAGAAGAGGTGGTCGGCGAACCAGGCCTCGTGCGCGATCCAGCCGACGAAGAGCACCAGGGGCACCAGCCACCAGTCGACGAAGATACCGACTGGCGCGAGCAGCAGCAGGGTCGCCAGCAGGACGAGGTGTTTTTGCCGGCGATGACGCCGCAGCAGTTGTTGTTTCAGTGAACTCATGGCGGACCCGGACGATGAACCCGCGCAGGACGCGGGGAAGACAAGTCTCTGTGGATTCTAGATTCTATAGACCGGCACGCGATGGCACCAGCGGTCCTTGTAGCCGCGGTCGGCGCGACCGAAGGAGTAGCGCAGCGGCTTGCCGAGGGCCCGCGCCTCGGCCCAGGCCGCCTGCGTATTGACGAAGCTCAACACGCTGCCCGGACTGAAGTCGCGGGTCGCCGGGTCAACGCCACCGTTGATGAATTCGAGCGAAACCCACTTCGGCGCCTCGACCCGATAGAGAATCTGGATGGCGATCGGCCGTTCGTCATGCAGCAGCACCGAGCCGGTGATGAATTCGCGCAGCAGGCCGAACACCTCGCCGAGATGCGCCTTCCCGCGCGGGGCGAAGCCCCAGCGGCGCTGAAACAGGTCGGCGTACATCAGGGCCTGCTGCACCGGGGAATAGTCGAGCATCGGCCGCAGACTGCCGCCAGCCTCGGCAAGCAGGCGCAGCTCGCGCCGCTGGTTGTAGCGAAACTTGGTCGAGTACTCTTCGGGCGCGCGGGCCAGCGCCAGCCCTTCGGGCTGTGGTTTGAGACCGGCGATCTGACCGGCGTTCACTTCGGAAACGTAGCGCATGACCTGGCGCACGGGCACGCGCGCGTTTTCGGCGATCGGCAGAATGACCTCGGCGTTGCCGAGGTCGAAGGCGCCGCGCTGACGGCGTTTCTTCAGCACCTCCTTGGCGAGCGCCAGATGGTTGCCCCAGCAGGGAATCGCCGCCAGCAACTCGCCGCCGGCGAACCAGCCGAGGTAGCGCACGGGAATGCGCGCGAGAGCCGCCAGTCGCTCGACGATCAGGGGATGAGTCGCCACGCTGCCGCCGAAGCGCTGCCAGGCCTGCGCATAGGCCGCGGCATCGATTTCGCTCCAGCCGCGTTCCCGCCAGGCGCGCAACAGGCTCAGCATGCGCGTTCCGGCGGCGCTCGATCGGCATCGCCGGCAGTGGCCAAGCAGCGGCGCGCGTCCGCCCTCCGGCGCGTCAAGCCGACTATCGATGCCATTGTTCGTCCTGCCACATGCTCCGCGCCGTCCTCGCCTGTGTCGGAAGGCGCCAATGTACACCTTTTGCCCGCTGGCCGGCAGGCGCTGTTGCATCTCGGTGCGGATCGCGGACAATGCGGGTTTCAGTGCCGGAACCACCCGGCAGGCTCCCCGACAGAGAGAGGTGGCACAGCTTGGCTGCGAGGATTCATAGCGGCGGCGACACGCAACGGCGTCCGCCGGCCGTCGATCGCCGGCCAGGCCAGGCATCCGCGGCTCGGTGCGGCGGTGAATGGACATGACTGAGCCGGTCGAGCCACTGATCAGCGTCGTCATTCCGGCCTACAACTACGCTCGCCTGTTGCCGCGCGCGCTCGATTCGGTGCTCGCGCAGGGGGCAGAGGATGTCGAGCTGATTGTCGTGAACGACGGCTCCAGCGACCATACCGGCGATGTGCTGGCGGACTACGCGACCCGCTATCCTCGCCTGCGCGTCATCGACCAGGCCAACGCCGGGGCGGCCGCGGCACGCAATCGCGGCATCGGCCTGGCACGCGGCTCGCACGTGCTGCTCCTCGACGCCGACGACGAGCTGTTGCCAAATGCCCTGGCGACGCTGCGCAAGCTGGTCGCTGCGCACCCGCGAGCAGGAATGTTTCTCGGCGCCCAACTATCGGTGTATTCCGATGGACGCGAGCGGCTGCGCCTACCGAGCCCCGTTCCCGTCGCCTCGCCGGCGCAACTCGCCCGGCGCTATCTGCTGCAGAAGCGCCTCTCGGTCTCGCACGGCTGCTCGCTGTTTCGCCGCGATCTGTTGTTGCAGCGGCCCTACCCGGAGAACCTGCGCGCCGGCGAGGACATTCCGGTTTTTGCCTACCTGTTGGTCAGCGCGCCGGTGGTGATCACCAGAGAACCGCTGGCGCGCATCCACAAGCATGCCGACAGCTTGCGCCACGACCGTGATCAGGAAGAGGAACGCGCCGCAACCATGGTGCGGGAGGTGTTCGCTGCCCTGCCCGCGTCATGCCAGTCGCTGCGCAAGCGCTACGCGGCGCAACGCTATCTGTCGCTGTTTCGCACCGCCGTGCTGGCTGGCGACAAGGCGACGGCCCGCCGCTTCTATCGATCCGCCGTGCACCTGAGCGTAGCGCAGGCCTTGCGCTGGACCTACCTGCGCAAGGCCATTCGCCTGTTCGCCTGGCCCTGACGCCTGCAGGTGCCACCTTCTGGAAAGGATTTCGTGATGTCGGATCTCGTGGAGCGAGTGCGTCGGTTGCCGCCGACGGCGCTCGCTTTCCTGGGTAGCCTGCTCCTCTCGCTGGTGGCGTTTGCCGGCACCGTCACCGTGGGCAAGGACGCTGCGCTGTATCTGGCGGTTGCCCAGCAGGCTCTCGAACAAGGCCCGCAGGCGGCTTTTCAGGGCTTTGACTGGCCGTGGTTTTCTCTGTTGCTGGCTGGCACTCACTGGCTGTCCGCCCTCCCGCTCGAGCCGGCGGCCTATCTCTGGGGCGCGTTCTTCATGGCGGCAACCTGTGCTCTGCTGGTCTCGGTCAGCGAGCGCTTCGCCGCCGGCAGTGGCTACTGGGCTTGCCTGGTAGTGTTGTCGATGCCCGCGTTCAACCACTTTCGCGACGACATCATCCGCGAGCAGGGCTTCTGGTTTTTCTGCCTTCTCGCACTTTCCCTGGCTCTGGGTTGGCTGGAGAGCGGTGGCTGGCGGCGCGCCGCGCTGATCCAACTGGCGACGGTCTGTGCCTGCCTGTTTCGCCTGGAAGCGGTTCTCGTGTTGCCGGCGATCGCCCTCTGCCTGGTCGGTGACCTGCATCGGCGCGCGGGCTGGCTGAGGCTCGTGCAGTTGTCTGCGCTGCCGCTGGCTGCGGTCCTGATTGCCGCGCTGGCGATGCTTGCCCGCGGAGGGATCACCCAACCGCGGATCGCATACTATCTGTCCCTGCTCGATCCCCGCACCCTGGTCGCCGGCTTCAACCTGATGGCCAGCCAGTTTGCCAGCGCGGCGCTGGCCAAGTATTCGACAGACGACGCCGGCAAGATCGTCTTCTTTGGCGTGACGGTGACGATGCTGGCGAAGTTCTTCACGCTCAGCGGGCCCTTGGCTCTACCCTTGCTCCACCCGCAAAGTGGGCAGGTGGTGCGCGCCTGCTGGCAACGACTGAGGCCCTTCGTCTGGGCCTGGCTGGCCTATTACGGCGTGCTGTTCCTGTTCTTCATTCAACAGCATTTCATCAACTCCCGCTATCTGAGCTTGCTGAATCTGCTGGCGGTGCCCCTGCTGGCGGTTGCCTGCCTGCTGTTTGCCAGGAGCTTCCCGCGTCTGGCGAAGGCCCTGGCCGTGGCAGCCGTCGTCGTCATGCTGAGCAACGTGATCTCGCTGGGCACCAAGAAGACACACTATCTCGAGGCAGCAAGCTGGTTGTCGCGCAACACCAATCCCGCCGATCCCATCTACTACGAGGACTTGCGGATTGCCTACTACGCGGGCCGGGGTTACCCGTATATGCCGGTGACGCGGGAAGAACTGATGACTCCCTATCAGGCGGCCAAATTTCGCTATTTCGTCCTGGCACCGAAACCTGGCGATCCTCTCTACCTCTGGCTGACTGAACAGCGCAAGCCGGTTCTCGGACAGTTCACCAATCGCAAAGGCGATACGGTCGTGATCATGGGGCACTGAGCGGCCAGCACCGCGCTTCGCCGGCCTCTCGCCGCACGCCGGACACGCGCTCAGGACTCGCCTCCGGGCATCCCCTGCCAACGCTGCAGGCGATGCCGCATCCGATCCACATGCCCACCGCGCCAGTAGTACTTGCCACAGGTGGTGCAGAACCACGCGCGCACGATATCGCTCGGCAGATCGGCCGGACGCTCGACGGCCACCAAGGGCGTATTGCACAGCGAACAGCGGCTGAAAGGCTGGTGCAGCCAGTCGATCCCCAGCCGGCCGGTCAGTTCCCGTACGCTGCTCTCGAGGTCGTTGCTGGCCAGCAGCAGGACGACCTTCTGTGCGCCGCGAATCTCCAGGAGACTGCGATCGCGTGTCAGCAGCAGGCGCTCTTCCGCCATGGCACGTTCGATCAGGCGCCGGTCCGCGGTGCCGTCCGGCTCCATGGCGACGTCGTGACCCGCGGTGCGCAGCCAGCGCGCCAGACCCTTGAGCATTTCGTCGCAAAGGAGTTTCATCACTCAATGTCCGCTGCGACGAGCGGCAATGCGCGTGGCGGTGATCACGTCTCGCCGACCGCCTCCTCCTCGAGAGTAGGGTAATCGACGTAACCCCTGGCACCTCCCTTGTAGATCGTCGCCGAATCCCAAGGCGCCAGCGGCGCCCCGATGCGCAGGCGCTGGACGAGGTCGGGATTGGCGATGAAGTGTTTGCCGAAGGCGATCAGGTCGCCGCAGTCCGCGCGCAAGGCGGCTTCGGCGCGCGCGCGGTCGAAGCCGCCGCAGAGGATCAAGGTCTGCGAGAAGCAGGCTCGCAGGTGCTGCAGCAGGTCGCTCTGCGGGTCGTGCATCCAGCTTCCGGATTGGTCATAGACGTGCAGATAGCCAATCCCCAGCCGGTCGAGCTGACAGGCGAGATAGCCGTAGGCGAATAGCGGCGCCGGGTCGAACTGCATCTCGTGCGCCGTGCCGAGCGGCGAGATACGGACACCGACCTTCGCCTTGCCGACCGTATCCGCGACGGCCTCGACCGTCTCGAGAAGAAAGCGCCAGCGCGCCCGGGCAGCGCCACCATACTCGTCGGCACGGTCATTGAGGTAAGGACAGCGGAACTGATCGAACAAATAGCCGTTCGCGGCATGGATCTCGACGCCGTCGAAGCCGGCCACCATGGCGTTTTCTGCCGCTCGCGCGAAATCATCGACGGTCGCCCTGACCTCCTCACTGCTCAGCGCCCGCGGCGGGTCGCAGCGAACCAGCACCGGCTCGGCGCCAGCCCTGAGGATCGGCACCCGGTCCTTTTCCAGGCCGATCGCGCTCGGCCCGACCGGCGGCGAACCGTCGGCGCGCAGGCTGCAATGGCCGACGCGACCGACGTGCCAGAGTTGCAGGTAGATTCTTCCACCCGCGCGATGGACGGCGCGCGTCACGTTGCGCCAGCCGGCAATCTGTGCCTGGCTGTAGATCCCCGGAGTACGCGCGCAGCCGCGCGCCTGCGGCGAGACGGGCGTGCCTTCGGCAATGATCAGCCCCGCCGACGCGCGCTGGGCGTAGTACCTGGCGGTGAGCGCCGTCGGTGCGAGTTGCCAGTCGCTGGCACGGTTGCGATTCATCGGCGCCATGACGACGCGGTTTGGCAGCGCGCGGCCGCCGAGCGAGTAACGCGAAAACAGTTTCCTGGACATTGTCTATCAAACTCCTTTGATGTCCTTCCCCTGCGACTGCGAAGCAAACATCATGCCGAGATCCTTCAGCATGGATAGCTATCGACCTGTCGGGAAGGTTCATCGGCAGCACGGGTTCCCGCGCGCCGGGGAGAGCACAGCGTGCTCGGTTGTCGGAATGGCCAGTCGGCCATGCAGGTTCAGCGATCACTTCCATGCCGGTCAATACGGACTCGGCAGAAATGATCACCTTGCCAGGTGTCGGATTGATGGCGGTGACTGAACGCGCCAAGCGCCGTCCGCAGGCGCCAAAAAAGAAAACCGGGTGGCAGGCGCCGGGTCCGGAAGATCCTTCTCCGGCGGGCCAAGGGCCGTCGGGCACCGGCTTCGCGCCAGGGGTTCCCGCAACACCCCGGAACGACGGGGCTGGTCACTGCGGCCTGGCCCGGAATCTGGTTAATGCTATTACAACGCGCCAGCGAAGGCGAAGTTGACGGCGACCTGGCCGGAGCGACCGCCAGGTCGGGTCGACGCGGCGGAGTGAAGATGCCATCATCCGCTTGCGGGCAGCAAGCCGTTGCCGCTTCCCAGCGACAAGCTCAGGGCCCCGGAGCTCTCCTTGAAATTCATCCACACTGCCGACATCCATCTCGACAGCCCGCTCACCGGGCTGGCCGCCTACCGCGACGCGCCTGCCGAAATGCTGCGCACGGCAACCCGCGACGCTTTCCGCAACCTGGTCGCCGCCGCGATCGACGAAACGGTCGACTTCGTGATCATCGCCGGCGACCTCTACGACGGCACCTGGCGCGACTACAACACCGGCTACTTCTTCGCCCGCGAGATGGGCCGCCTGCACGCGGCAGGCATTCCGGTCTTCCTGCTCTACGGCAACCACGACGCCGAGAGCGAGATGACCCGGCGACTAGCGCTGCCGCCGAACGTCCGCGCCTTCGACACGCGCAAGCCGTCAACTTTCCGTATCGAGCACCTGCGCGTCGCGCTGCACGGCCGCAGCTTCCGGGACGCCGCCACGACCGAAAACCTGGCCGTCGGTTATCCCGATCGCATCCCCGGCTGGCTGAACATCGGCGTCCTGCACACGGCGCTCGAAGGCAACGCCGAACACGCCAGCTACGCGCCCTGCTCGCTCGCGCAACTGGTCGCCAAGGGCTACGACTACTGGGCCCTCGGACACGTGCATGACTATGCCGAGGTCTGCCGGGAACCGTGGGTCGTCTATCCGGGCAATACGCAGGGCCGGCACATTCGCGAAACCGGAGCGCGCGGCGCCGTGCTGGTCAGCGCCACCGAGACTGGCATCGTTGCCGTCGAACGGCTGTTTACCGACGTCCTGCGCTGGCACCGGCTGACCGTGGATCTCGCCACCGCCAGCAACCTCGACGCCGCGGTGCACGCCATCGCCGGCCGCCTGCAAGCTCTCCTCGACGAAACTGCGGATGGCAAACCGCTGGCCTTGCGTGTCGTCCTGCAGGGGCGCAGCACGGCGCACGGCGAACTGTTCGGAAAGGAGGCGCGGCTGCGCGCCGAGACGCTCGCTCTGGCCGCCGCCCTCGCCGGCGAAAGAATCTGGATCGAGAAGGTGCGCATCGAAACGACACCGGCGCATGATCGGGAGACGATCCGCGCGCGCGCCGACGCCATCGCCGATCTCCAGGCACTACTCGACGAGGCGCCGGGCGACCGGGAGTTCCTCGACTCGCTGACGACGGAACTGCGACAACTGGTGGACCGCGCGCCGCACGAACTGGCCGCATGCGTGCCGGAGTTTGCCGCGATCCGCAGTGGCGACGTGTCACCGCTGGTCGCTGCCGTCGCTCCCGGGCTGATCGCCTATCTGATGAAAACGGAGTGACACGGCGATGCGAATCAACCGACTCGATCTGCATCGCTACGGCAAGTTCACCGACTGCTCATTGACGTTGCCGGCCGCGCCGTGTGATTTCCACATGCTGGTCGGCGCCAACGAGGCGGGCAAGTCGACGATCCGGGCCGCCATCCTCGACCTGCTGTTCGGCATCGAAGCCCGCTCGACCTACGACTTCCTGCATCCGCGCAGTGAGTTGCGGCTCGCCGGGTCGATCACCCACGCTGCCGACTCGCTCGACTTTCAGCGGCTGCGGAAGAGCAGCAAGTCGCTGCTCGACGCGGCCGGCCAGCCGCTCGGCGACGACGCATTGCTGCCCTTCCTGGGCAACTCCGAGCGTTCCTTCTTCGACCAGATGTTCGCTCTCGATCATCTGCGCCTGATCCGTGGCGGCAACGAGATCCTCAATGCCTCGAACGACATCGGCCGAATCCTTTTCCAGTCAGCGGCCGGCATCGGCAGTCTCGGCGCCGTCCGCGACCAGCTCGAAGCGGAGGCCGACAAGCTCTGGGCGCGCCGCCACGCCCGTGACCGCGCCTATTACGCGGCCAAAGATGAACTGGCGGTCGCTGAAGCGGAGCTGAAGCGAGCGACGATGCGCACACGCGACTGGCTCGACGCCAGCGGCAAGGTACAGGCATTGCAGGACCGCATGGCCGGCCTGCAGGATCAGGTACGGGCCCTCGAGACCGAACGCGCCGCTCTCGAACGGGTGCGTCGGGTAGCGCCCTCGGTGCGTGCCCATCAAGGCAGCCAGCAGGAACTGGCTGCCCTCGGCGAGGTGATTCAGCTTCCCGCGGACGCCGGCGCCAGTCTCGCCGCCGCCGAACGCGAGATGGCCTCGGCGACGACGCGGCAGAAGCTCCTCGTGGAACGTGCCGGGCAACTGCAGGCGCTGCTCGCCACGATCGTCCTTGACGACGCCGTGCTGGCCTGCGCAGCCGACATCACGGCGCTCGCCGAGCGCCGGCAACAGACGCGCTTCCACACGCGCGACATCGACAAGCGGCAGCAGGAAGTGAAGGTGCATTGGCAGGATATCGAGGCCTGCGTGCGGCAGTTGGGCTGGCCGGCCGGTGACGAGGATCACCTCGCCAGCCGACTGCCTCCGGCACCGGTGCGCTCGTCGCTGGCCGCGCTGGCGCGCCGGCACGCCACCCTCGAACTGGCCCTGGCCGCGGCCACCGACGCGGCGCACCAGAAGGCACGCGAAGTCGAGGCGATCGAGGCCGACCTGGCGGCCTTGCCGACGCTGGTAATCTCCCCGAGCCTGCGGGCCGCACTCGAGACGGCGCTCCGACTCGGCGACTTTCGCGCCGCACAGCAGCGTGAAGAAGGCAGAGTCGCCAAGGCCGAACGCGAGTTGCACCAGGCCGAAAGCCGCCTGGGCGCCTGGAAGACCGACCTGTCGCCGCCGGGCCAGCTCGCCCTGCCGGCCGCCGCACAGGCCGAGCGCCTGCTGCGGCGCGCCACCGAGAACGAGGCAGCGCAGACCGCCCTGCGGCAGAGAGCGCTGGAAGTCGCTGCCGAGATCGAAAGCCTGGAACTCGCCACGACGCAATTCCGGCGCGCGCACGATCCGGTCACCAGCGGCCAGGTAGCCGATGCCCGCCACGTGCGCGACGCGGTGTGGACGGCGATCAGATCCGGGGGCGCTGCGCTGACCGACAGCGCGGCCATCTACGAGGAGCACGTCGAGACGGCCGATCGGCTGGCCGACCAGCGTCACGCCAAGGCGCACGAAGCCGCCGAACTGCAGGCAAAGCTCGACGATGCCGAGCGCCGGCATCGGCAGGCCGAACAGATCGCCGAACGTCTGCGGGCGCTGGCTGACGAGGCCGCAACGATCGACGGCGAGTGGGCGGCGCAGGCGGCAGCGCTCGGCGTCCCGACGCTGCCCCTGGCCGCCTTCGAAGGCTGGCAGGAGGCCCGCGCCGCCACCCTGC
>JAFLDO010000080.1 GCA_017302455.1 Accumulibacter sp. | reverse complement strand
CGAGACTCCCCGTCATCGCGGCACCTGTTACCAGGCCGCCAACTGGATCAAGGTCGGTCAAACCACCGGACGCGGCAAGAAATGCCCCACGTCCAAGCCTATCCTGCCGATCAAGGATATCTGGCTCTATCCCCTGCACAGGAACTTCCGCTCAATTCTGTGTCGCTAGCGCCGAAGCGCCGATCGTCAAGGTCAGACTTGGCCCACGGGTTCACCGAATACTTACAAGCGGTTGATTCGTGGCATTGGTAGGCGGTGGAAACAGCGGCGCCATGCCGGCGAGTTCGAAAATGCTGGCTCTGTGGCTGGCTGGCGAGCCATTTCCAGCCATCAGCGGCCATTGGCCGCAGCCGGTTGGATGTCCGTTTTGAACTGGTCGCGACCATTCGGCCGCGACACAGAAGAGGCGGTGGCCGTCAGAATCGGTCGCTCAACGAACGGCGCGTCGAACGACCGCAGTGCCTCCTCAACCGAGTACTCAACGACAACCAGTCGTATCAATGTCCCGAACAACTGTTAGCCGACCCTATCTCAGCCTTCAGGACCATTCAGTAGTAGAATCGACTGGCATGATGAAGGCCCGTAAGGGGCCGAAGAGTTCATGCCGTGAGTATGAGCAAGTTCACGAATCATCAGATCGCGCTCGCGCGGCTTATGCTGCATGCGCCGCGTGCGTGCCTTGCCATAAGCATGTCACCAAGATTTTCGCCGGCCAGACTTTCCTCTGGCCGGATTGCACATCGGGCTACTGCCGTGGTTCCTGATGATGTCGACTAAGAAAAATGGGGTCTCACGGGAGGAACGAAGCGCAATGGCAACTCCAGCAATCGGTCTGGGCTACCCGGAGTGGACGACGAAGGCCGAGAAGCGCGGCCTGGACCCGTTGGGCATGCAAACGACGAGTGTCGCGCTCTACCAGCTGCTGTTGCCTGGTATCAGCAACGTGACGCTACGGATGCGGTACTACGGATTCTACGCGTGGCTGGCGCAGCGGTACGCAAAGGACCTGGGCGACACATCCGTGGAAAGATGGTGTCTGTACCTGAGACGCGCCGAGGCGCTGTATTCGCTCATCGCCGTTCATGCGGGTGCCGAGCGAGGGGTGGCTGGTGTGGACTGGGCCTCCCGGGCATTCGCCGCCTCTGGACCTGAGGTCGCCTTCCACCCTGCGACGGACAGAGGTGAAGGCGCGCCGCAGTACCTAAAGCAGAAGTTCGGCGCATTTGGTGCGGCCTACGGCAGCCAGCTCCTGGATATTGGCGTTCTCGAGGTCGTACCTGGCCACCGTGTCCCCGTGCCAACACGAGGTATAGGTGACAAGCTGGCCAATGCCTTCGAATCGGCCATCGGCGCATCAGCCGATGCCTTCATTGCAGCTGCCAAGGCGGGAACCGTTGGCAAGAGCAGCCTCACGTCGTTGGCACCCATGCTCCCTTCGCGAATCGCGGCGACCGGACCTGAGCGAGATCTGTACGAAGAGTTGTTGCTCGTCGGCGACCCGGCCCAGAAGCCGCGAGCGACATCACGAAGCCACAGCCTACGCCTGGTTCTCAGGATCGCTAGTGACCAGCGAACGTCGCTGAGAGTAGATACCCTTCGTTGGTCGCTTTATGCGTCTCAATGTGGCGGCGCGCCAGCCTTGACCGCCCTTGGAGCCGAAGAGGACCAGCAGCGATTCGCCTGGGCCGTGTACCAGGCGAACGACCTGCTGCACGTGAGCTACGAGACCATTCTCAAACTGGCCCTGGACATCCTCGGCGGCGCACCTACCGGAATGCCGTTCGAGGCATTGTTGGCGCAAACCGTCTCGCGACTGATGTCGGCGCTCGGTTCTCATTCCGTTGAGTCCTGGAACGAACTCATCGCTTCATTGGTACTCGCGAAAGACCCCGTGTCCGAGAAAGACCCCATGAGCGAATTCATGCTGCAACAGACCGCCTTTAGAAGCTCCCGGCCCGAAGTCGTCACCAGTGAAGACTCCGCGCGCTGCTCGGTCCTGCTGCTTGCCGTGCTTCACAAACGCTTCGGCGACCTGCTCGAGCGGATTGCCCGCGAGTTCCCCGTGCTTGCACAAGGTGACTTCCTGCGCTCAATCGTGACGGAGATGCGCTTCCTCGACGAACATGCGACGGAGCGTTTCGAGTCGCTACTGGCTCGAATCGTGAAGCAGCGAGTCCTCGACCGTCACCTGTGGGTGGCTATCCAGAAGTTCCGCGGCCCAGCAGGCGACTACACCTTCTTGATCGAAGCCGACGATGGGCGCATGCGCCTTCGACAGAAGGACGGGCCTGTGCTCACGAACCCTCGGCTGTCCTCGGCAATCGCGTTCCTGCAGGACACTCATCTGCTGGGCCCCGACGGGCCCACGCCGGCTGGCTTGCGCCTCATCCAAGAAGCAGCATGAAGCTCTTCAACTGCTTCTCAGCAAGCGGCTATCACTCCAGCATCATCACGACCTTTGGCATCGACTTCGATGCCTACGAGGCCATCGCACTGCCACGGTTGCGTGATGCGGGCTGCAACAACAATATCGTGGTGGCCGATGCCCGCATGCTTGTGCAGGCGCTTGGGGACGGCGCGCACCGCCCGAAATTCGCCGGTCGACGCTACTCCGTGGTAGGCACGCAGTGCGCCGGAGTATTTCATCCCAAGCTGATTCTCCAGTTGGGCAAGGCGTCGGGACGACTCCTCGTGACCTCCGCGAACATGACCACTGCCGGTATGGCCGGCAATTTTGAGGTCGCCGGAGAGGTCGCGGTCGCCGAGGACGCCATGGAGGCTGCACCGCTGTTGCGGGCCGCTGTCGACTACCTGCTTCGGTTCTTGGCGCCGGCGTCGGTGGCCCGGCGCCAGGTCGAGTGGACGCTGAAGAGAGCGCGCTGGCTCCCCGCTTCGGCTTCCCCCGAAGCCGTTGTCGCGCTTCAGGACGGGATGCGAGTCGCGTTCCTCGCAAGGAACGATGGCAAGGGCATTGCGGAGCGCTTCCTTGAGTTCGTCGGCGACCGCGTCGTCACGCGCCTCGTGGTGGTGAGTCCGTACTGGGACCACGACCTGCGGTCGCTGCGCGGTCTTTGCGATCGCTTCGGTGCCGCCAAGGGCGCCGCATTTATACAGCCGCAGTCGGCCCTGTTTCCGGTCCACGCCCACGCAAGCGCGGGCCCGCTTGCCCTCTTTGACCTGAACCGCGTGCCGGGCACAGCCAGTAGGTTCGCACACGCGAAGCTCTTCATCGCCGAGGGCGACAGCGGCGACTGCGTCTTATTCGGAAGCGCGAACTGCACCGAGGCAGCTCTGGGTACCTCAGGTCAAGCAGGTATCAACGAGGAGGCATGCCTGGCTCGGGACCTGCCCGCAGGCGACGCGGTGCGGCTGCTTGGCCTCGAAGAGGCGCTGTCCGCAGGCGCGGAACTCGCCGTCTCGTCCGTACCGAGTTTCAGTCCGGCCGACGACATCCCTCTGTCGGACCTCGCGGCGAGACTTCCAGGGCGATTCGAGCTGGCGGGCGAACTGCTGCGTTGGTGGCCGCCGTCGGGTCTTTTGTCCGATGAGGCCGCCATCCGGCTGCTTGACCAGCGGGGAGCGCCGGTGGCTGGCAGTTTGAGCAGGCTGGGAACTCAGGGCAGCCCGGCGAACTACCGTTTCGACGGCACTGTCGCCCCCCACTTCGCACAGGTTCACCAGGGGCAGTTTGTGTCGTCACTAGCGGTTGTGGTTGTCGAGCAGTCGATTCATGAGAGCCAACGGCGGGCGGCAGGGCGAGGCTTGGCGAATGTGCTGGACCTGCTCGACGACGACGAGGCGTCCGAAGGACTGTGGCTGCTGGAGGTAATTCAAAAGATCACCGAAGCCGAACACGAGATGCGCGGTCCGCGGGGTGCGGCCGAGCAGCCTCCTCAGCAGCGGCCCACCACGGACGCAGCGCCGGACTCCCGCGTGCTCTCCTATGACGAATTCGTTGCAGGTCGACGAGCCGAGGACGGTAGAACCGCTTCGGCAGGCAGCCACTTGGCAGCGACCCACCAGGAGTCGGTACGAAGCTTCCTCAACGCGCTCATTGGCAAGCGCGCAGTCCTCGAATTCTCGGAATCGCAAGAGGACGAGGGGCCGGTACCGGACCTGGGCCTGGGAGACGAGACTGCCGACGGCGCAGGCGCCATGGAATCGGGCGACCTGCCGCAGTCCGCGCCCGATGGCACTGGAGCGGATCAGACCGCCGAAGCGAAGCGACAGCTGCGCCAACGCCAGCGGTATGTTCAAGACACACAGCGAAGCATCATTGACGCCGTCGAAGCCTTCCTCCGGGGCTTGCGCGAACAGGCGAATGGCCAGTCACTGGGTGTGGTCGACCTGCTTCGGCTGCGGGCACTCCTGATTGTGGTGCTCGGCGCCGGGAGCAAGAAGACTGACCTCCTGCCGAGAGACCTTGCCACCCAGGTCCGTCGCAGGCAGGTGCTTCCGTCGGTTGGCGAGGCAAGCTGGCGCCGACTCGTCGGACGGCTCCTATATGACTTCTTCCGCGATCGCCTCGGGACCCGTGCGCCTCTCATTCAGAGCCTGCGCCTCGAATCAGACGGCGACATGGGGCTCCCCGAGGACGTGCTCGAGTGTTGGGCCACCTGCTTCTGGGCAACTTGTGCCATGCGTGAGGCCGTCAACGATGTAGGTGCGCCGTTCCATGTCACCAAGTCGGAGAACATGCTGGCCGCGGACCTGTACCGGTTCACCCGATTGCTGCCGGAGCAGGCCCTTGGTGCAGTGGTGCACGAAGTGTTCTCGGGAATGAGCCGCCGCTATGGAGACCGGCTTGGTGTATCCGCCGAGCGCGTCGACCAGGCGCACCTGGCCTTGGTTGAACCCGCTCGAATCCAGTCGTATGCGGCGCGCTGATGCACTCGGGCCGCCGGGCGCTCAGGCCCATAGTCGTCATGGTTGCGAGCGGGCTTGGCGCCTCTCGCCGCTGTGAGCGACGCGCGGCACTACTGTCGTTGACGGTGTTGCGCTGTACGGCGGCAATGGGTCGTCTACGCCCACCACCCTGCAGGCATCTGGATGCAGCCGCAATCATTCCGGCTGGATCTCCTCGCCCACAACACCAATTCTCGCGTGTTGCTCCTCCCACAAGACCGGCGGACTGATCGCCAGCTCATGTACGGTGACGTGAGGAGGCAAGGTCTCATCCAGGATGGCCTCCACGATATCGGGCGCGAGCGTGGTTAGGTTGAGCATGCGGCACATGTAGCTGTTGTCGATCTTCTCGCGGGCAGCGAGTTCGGTGATGGATTGGGCTTCGCCCGATTCGAGCATCGCAAGCCAGCGATGGCCCCTGGCCAGCGCCAGTTGCATCGGTGTGGCGGCGACATCCCACGGTCTGGGCTGGGCGGACTCACCGCTGGGCAGGGTGACCAGTTTCCGCCCGCTGCGGCGCTTGATCTGAATCGGCACCGACAGGGTCAGCCTGCCGTCGCTGGCGGCGATGACATCCGGCGCTCCGGTCTTACGGATCCGAATCCCATTCATGCCAGTACCTCCTGCCGCCGTTCGGCGGGCTCACGGCGAAGATCGAGTACCACCCGTTCGATGCCATTGGCGCGCAGGCGCAGTTCCATATCGGTGGGCGAAACGATCACCTTCTCTACCAGGAGCCGGACGATGCGGGTCTGCTCTGCCGGGAACAACTGGTCCCAGATCGCATCTAGGCGCGTCATGGCCACCGTAACCTTGGCCTCGTCCAGGGTTGGATCGAGTTTGCTGGCTTGCGACAGCAGGTCGCCGAGCAGTGCCGGCGCGCGCAGGATGCCTCGTAGCTGTTCGAGCACCGCCGATTCCAGCTCTGCCGCCGGCAAGCGCGGCAGACCGGACGCGCCCGCCTGTTCCTTGGTGTCGCGCATCGGGATGTAATACCGGTACCGGCGCCCGTTACTCTTCTTGGTCGAGTGCCAAGGAGACAAGGCGCGCCCGTCGTTGCCAAATACGATGCCCTTGAGCAGGAAGGGCACGACCGCCTGGGTGACGCCGCCGCGCACCCGGCAGTTGGTCGAGAGGATCGCGTGCACGCTGTCCCACAACTCGCGTTCGATGATCGGCGGGTGCGCCGCCGGAACCCACTGCTCCTTGTGCCGCAACTCGCCGAGGTAAGTGCGGTTGTTCAGCAATTTGTAGATCATCCCCTTGTCGATCGGCCTCCCTTCGCGGACCTTTCCGTCCTGCGTGGTCCAGGCCTTCGAAGTGACGCCGTCCAGCTTCAACTCGTTGAACAGGGCGGTGCTGGAACCGAGTTCGAAGAAGCGCTGGAAGATGTGCCGGATGAGTTTGGCTTCCTGCTCATTGAGCACCAGGCGCCGGTTCTCGACATCGTAGCCCAGCGGCGGCACGCCACCCATCCACATCCCCTTCACCTTGCTGGCCGCGATCTTGTCGCGGATGCGCTCGCCGGTGACCTCGCGCTCGAATTGCGCGAACGACAGCAGGATATTGAGCATCAGCCGGCCCATCGAGGTCGTAGTATTGAACTGCTGGGTCACCGAGACGAACGAAACACCGTAACGCTCGAAGACTTCGACCATCTTGGAGAAGTCCGCCAGGCTGCGGGTCAGGCGATCGATCTTGTAGATCACGACCACGTCGATCCTGCCGGCCTCGATGTCGGCCATCATGCGCCGGAGCGCTGGACGTTCCATGTGCCCACCCGAGAAAGCCGGGTCGTCGTAATCGTCCGCCACAGGAATCCAGCCTTCGGCGCGCTGGCTGGCGATGTAGGCATGACCGGCGTCGCGCTGCGCGTCGATGGAGTTGTATTCCTGGTCCATTCCCTCGTCGGTCGATTTGCGCGTGTAGACGGCGCAGCGCACGCGCCGTTTCAGGGCTTCGCTCATCGCCGGGTACCTTTCCTGGCGGACGTGGCCGGCTGGGCCGGGGCCTTGAGCCCGAAGAACAGCGGCCCCGACCAGCGTGTACCGGTGATCTCGCGCGCGATCATCGACAGGCTAGGGTACATCCGGCCGTTGAACTCGTACTGGTCGTCGCCGGTGGCAACCACACAGTATTCGACATCGCGGTATTCCCGAGTCAGCACGGTGCCCACCGCCGGCCGGGTGTCGCGGTCGCACTTCCTGACCTGGCCCGTTTCGAGGAGGGATTCGATCCGACGCTGGTTTCGCTCCACCAAACACGAAGCCCTGACCGTTCTCGGTCGGGGCCTTTTTGCATACTCCCGCGTGCTGGCGCGGGTTCGTGCGGGTTCCTGTGGACTTCGAGGTTGCCCGCGGGCGCCCGGATTTGGCCGTTTTCACTCTCTCCTGGCCATCATTCTTCTCTCCGGCCTTGGTGTCCACTGGAGGCCGAAGTCCACGAGTTCATGAAACGGAACCGTTATGTATCAACAGCTTACGCGTGATGTAATCAAGCGGTTGATTCGTGGCATTGGTAGGCGGAGGGGGCAACAACGCGGGGTCAGCGAGCGAAAAACGTTGGCTCTCTGGCTGCATGGTGATCCGTTGCCAGCGCGACCGGCTGCCCAGTGGCCAGTGTCGCCATTGGTGAGTTGTTGCGGCTCGGTACCCGCGAATGATCGCTTCCGACTTCACTGAACGACTCCATACACGCATTATGTGGAGAATCCTCATAGCGGACGAACTCGGTCCGATTGTCGACAGTCCCACTTCGCCAAACAGGCGTTCAAAGAGGGCGGCCCGCAGCACAAGCGGCCGCCAGCACGACAGAGTGAACACGATCGCCCGCCGCACGGCGCCAAGCCCTTTGGCCAGACCGACCACGATCTAGCGTCGCCAGCGTAAGGGGCCGGTTGTAGCGTATCAGTTCAAATTCGAACCGGCGCGGGTTGGCGGTGTCGCATTCGGCGATGGTCATTCGGTGGCTTCTGGAACTTGCCGCGAACGGCAGATCATCAGATAGTTTTCGGAAAACAGGAAAGAAGGACCGCGAACTCCGCGGCCCTTTTCGGCCAATCATCAATACGGTGGATTGATCACCACGTACTGAGAACCCTGGGGCTGATACCAGGTGCTGCCGCACTGCTGATAGATCAAGCCGCCGTAGTTGACCGGGACGCAGTTGGCAGGGACGGTACGCACCATTGAGCCAACGACGGCGGAAGTCACGACGACCGCGGTGGTAACTGCTGCTGCAGTCGCGACCGGGTGATAGCCATTGTCCCAGCCGCCACGGTTATCGACATTGACATTGACGTTCCTGTTCACGTTGACGTTCGTGTTGTTGACGTTATTCACGCTAGTACTTCGTACATTGTTGGCACGCACGTCGCGATTGCTGGTATTGACCTCCCGGTTGCCGCCTCCACCTGCGCGAGCGCCACCGCCGCCACCACCGAATGCGTCAGCTACCGGGGCCATCGCGAAGCTGGCCAGAACGAGAACGGTCAGGCGTGCCAAGAACAGTTTGCTGAATGTTGTTTTCATTTTGGCGCTCCCTTACTTTTTGTCCAGCGAACGAAGTTCAACTTCGGTTGCACCCTTGGGCGGCGTGAATTTGAAAACGGCGTCCGTGAAGGTCGGCTTCAGGTTCCAGTCGAGCAGGGAGACCGATTGCGGACGCGCCTCGTCGTCGCGATTGGTGATCACGATCTTGCGCGGTAGCGGCTTGCTCCCGGTCGTGATCCAGACCTGCCAGTCGATCTTGCCCTGGCGAAAGGCGTAATGATCACAAAGGTCTTGGCCGACAAAATCCTGGCCGGCATTCATGGCTGAATCGATCTTGTCGAGCGGCGCCGCCGCGGTCCCCCAGACGAATAGGTCGGACAATGGGACCTGCACGGCGTACTTTTCTTGGAGCTTAGTAACCAGCACGGCGAGGGTATCGGTGAACGCGACCGTCGAGTAGTACCTTTGTGCAGGCGTGTAGAGGGTAGCCATTTGGCCGTTGTAGAAGATTTCGCGCTCGGAACGGGCGCTGAACATCCTGGCGCGCAGCTTGTTCGGACGGTCGACCTCAAGGTCCGCGGTTGCCGAATGCTGCAACTTCTGACCATCGGCGAGAACCCGCTCGCCCGTCAATTCGGTGGACACCTGAAAGCGCTTCAGGCTCTGCAAATGGGCGCCCATGTCCTTGAGTGCCTGAATTGATGCTGGGTCGACAGCATTCGCTACTTGCTGGGCAGTACCCGCCCGAGTTCGACACTTTTCGCGTGCCAAACGCATAAACAGGGCTTCGATCGCTATAAAAACAAGGGGTTGGCGCGCAGGCGAAAATTTTGTGTAGTGACACGTTTGGCCTAAAAAGCTATTGCGATCATGTCGGTATGCGGATACAGTGGCGACATGTTCGTGAAGATCACCACGTCCGGCCCGCGCCAGTACGTCAAGCTCGTCGAGTCCTACCGGGATACCGCCGGGGTGCCTCGCCAGCGGGTCATCGCTACCCTGGGGCGCATCGAATCCGTACGATCCGGCGAGGCGGACTCGCTACTCAACGGTCTGCTGCGAGCGGCAGGCAAACCCTCCCTCGAAGAAGGAACCGGCGAGGTCGCCTTTGCGCCGGCGCTGTCGGTCGGCGATACTTGGTTGCTGACCGCCTTGTGGAAGGAACTGGGCTTTGCCGACGCCTTTCGCCGGTTGCTGCGCAACCGCCACCAGTTCGATGCGGAACGCCTCCTGCGGGTGATGGTCTTCAACCGGCTGTGTGATCCGGAGTCCAAGCTGGGGATCCTGCGTTGGCTGGAGGGCACGCGGGTTCCCGAGGTCAGCGCCGATTCGGTCACCCACCAGCACCTGCTCCGCACGATGGATACGCTGGCGGAGGGTGCCGACCGGGTGGACGACGCCCTGGCAGGCCTCTTGCGGCCGTTGATCGATCAGGAGTTGGCGATCGTCTTCTACGACCTGACGACGATCCGTGCCGAAGGAGGCACTGCCGAGTCCGAGGACTTGCGGCACTTTGGCCACGCCAAGGAGGGCGGGACGGTGCGCCAAGTGATGTTGGGGGTGGTCCAGACAGCGGAAGGCCTGCCGATCCATCACGAGGTCTTTGCCGGCAATACCGGTGAGACGACGACGCTGGTGCCGACGATCGAGAAGGTGCTGGCACGCTATCCGATCAAGCGCGTGGTCCTGGTCGCCGACCGCGGTCTGCTGAGTCTCGACAATCTCGACGCCATCCGGGCGCTGCGGGTCGACGATCAGCCGCTGGAGTTCATTCTGGCCGTCCCGGCGCGGCGCTACGGGGATTTTGACAGCCTGCTCGCCCCGTTCCACGAGAAGATCTGCCACTCGGCGACGGCAGAGGTCTTCGGTGAGCTGAAGTGGGAGGGGTTTCGTCTGATCGTTGCTCATCGCCCCGACATGGCCAGCGAGCAGAGTCGCGTGCGCGACGAGCGCATTGCCGCGCTGGAAGCGGATGCAGCACAGTGGGCGGAGAAACTCGATGCCCAAGACGCCGGCCAGACCCATCCGGGCAAGAAGCTGTCAGACGCCGGAACGATCGCCCGTTTCTACAAGGCGGTCGCTGACGCGCATCTGACGCACATCATCAAGGTCAATCTGGCCTCCGAGGTATTCACCTACGAGATTGACGAGCGTGCGCTGAAGCGCGCGCGGCTGATGGATGGCAAACTGATCCTCGTTGCCAACGTTCCGGATTCTCTCCCGGCCGAGATCGTGGCGCGCTACAAGGCGCTAGCCGACATCGAACGGGGATTCCGGGTCCTGAAGTCCGAGATCGAAATCGCACCGGTCTTCCATCGCCTGCCGGATCGCATCCGGGCGCACGCCTTGATCTGCTTCCTGGCACTGCTACTCTATCGGGTGCTGCGCCTGCGTCTGAAGGCGAAGGCCAGCCCCATTTCCCCGGAGCGCGCCCTGGAGATCGCCCGCCGGATCCAGTACCACCAGATCACGCTGCATCAACGCCAGTCGGCATCCGGCCTGTCCGCCATCACCCCCCAACAGAAGGAGCTGTTCGAAACCGTCGCCCTGCCCGAGCCCTCCGCCAGACGCCTGTAGTGCCAATTCCGCACCCGGGAATTGCGCATAAACAATCGCTTAGCCGTATTTTTGTCGAACTCGGGCTCTCGGTGCCCAAGCGCCTGCGCTATCACCTCGAACGTGATCCGGCGGTTCTGAACGTCGCGTTGCACATTTTCCTGACCGCCATTGAGCGGGTAGTTCGGCAACACAGTCCTGCCGCCAGTGCAGTGTCCGTCTCGGCGCCGTGGTCTTCATCCACCGCTTTGATGCGCTCCTGAACACCCATCTGCGCTTCCACTTGTACTTCCACTGCGTTGTGGTGGATGGCGTTTTCGACGGCGATGCGGAAGGCGGCGTCAGCTTTCGCCCGGCTAGCGGACTGGCTGCACCCGCGATTGCGGAGGTTGAGACCGCCGTGCGTCGGCGACTTCTGCGGGCTGTCGAGCGACGTTGGCTGATGTTGGCGGACGATGCTCAGGTGATGGCCGAATGGGAATACGGCGGCGACTTCTCAGTCGATGCCCAGGTGGCCACTGGCATAGACAACGGGCATCCCCGGGGGCACGCTTTTCAGGGTCCTTCAGCACTGCCTTCAAGAGATTGTCCACGACTGAAACGAAAGCGATACTGAAAAAGTGGTCTTGCATTTCCTGCTTTTTTCCCCCAAGAACATTTGTATGGTAAAAAGTTATGCTGACAGTTGAGCGGTTAATTTTTTTGGTTCATTCAGGGAGGGGTTCATGAACAAGTTTACATGGCGCCGGGCCGCTACGTGGCTCGTGGCGACAGCAATGGCGCTCATCGCGGCATCACCCGCGTTCGCGCAGGCGCAGAAAAAACCCAATATCCTCGTCATCTGGGGCGACGACATCGGCACCTGGAACATCAGCCACACCAACCGCGGCATGATGGGCTACATGACGCCTAACATCGACCGTATCGCCAGGGAAGGCGTCGGCTTTACCGATTACTACGCGCAGCAGAGCTGCACGGCGGGCCGCGCGGCCTTCATCAGCGGCTCGGTGCCGGTACGTTCCGGCATGACCAAGGTCGGCTTGCCCGGAGCCAAGGAAGGCTGGCAAAAGACCGACGTCACTATGGCTACGATTCTCAAGAGTCAGGGTTACGCCACTGGCCAGTTCGGCAAGAACCACCAGGGCGACCGCGACGAGCATCTGCCCACCGTGCATGGTTTTGACGAATTCATGGGCAGCCTTTACCACCTGAATGCCGAGGAAGAGCCCGAGAACCGCGATTATCCGCGCGACCTCAAGCTGCCCAATGGCAAGACCTTTTTGCAGCAGTTCGGCCCGCGTGGCGTGATCAAGTCCAAGGCCGACGGCAAGGGTGGCCAGACCATCGAGAACCTGGGCCCGCTGACCAAGAAGCGCATGGAGACCATCGATGAGGAATCGCTGGCCGCGGCCAAGGAGTTCCTGACTCGCCAAGCCAAAGAAGGCAAGCCCTTCTTCGTGTGGTGGAACGCCACTCGCATGCACTTCCGCACCCATGTGAAGCCAGAGCACACAGGGATCAGCGGCAAGAGTGGCGATGAATACCATGACGGCATGGTAGAGCACGATATGCACGTGGGCGAGTTGCTCAAGCTGATCGACGAGCTTGGGCTGGCCAACGACACCATCGTCCAGTATTCGACTGACAACGGCCCGCACTACAACACCTGGCCCGATGCCGGCACCACGCCTTTCCGTGGCGAGAAGAACTCGAACTGGGAAGGCGCCTACCGCGTACCGGCCTTCGTCCGCTGGCCCGGTCATTTTCCTGCCGGCACGACGCTGAACGGCATCGTCTCGCATGAGGACTGGCTGCCGACTTTTGCCGCCGCCGCCGGCGCGCCCGACATCAAGGAAAAGCTACTCAAGGGCGCGACTCTGAACGGTCGCAGCTACAAGAACCATATCGATGGCTACAACCAGCTTGATTACCTGAGCGGCAAGACCAACGAATCGCCACGCAAAGAGTTCATCTATGTGGGTGACGACGGCGCCGTGATGGCCATTCGCGTCGGTGACTGGAAGGCTGTTTATCTCGAGAACCGCGGCTACCAGCTGGACGTGTGGCGTGAGCCTGTGGCTCATCTGCGTTTGCCGCTGGTGTTCAATTTGCGCCGCGATCCGTTCGAGAAATCACAGCATAATTCCAACACGTATCACGACTGGATGATTGACCGGGCGTACGTGCTGATCCCACTGCAGGCCGTGGCCACCAAGTTCCTGCTGACCTTGAAGGACTTCCCGCCCAGCCAGACGCCGGGCGATTGGAGCCTTGATTCGCTGGAAAAGCAGATCAAGGGCATGACCACTTCAGGCAAATAAGTTGATCTGCATCGGGGCACCGTCATGGTTGACGGCGCCCCGTTTTTCATTGAAAAACGGGGTTTTCATGAAGAAGATACTGAGCAAGATAGCCGCTGTTTTGCTGAGCGCGGCGGCAGCGATGGCCTTTGCGGCCCCGGTCGTCGACCCACTGCCCTCCTGGAACGACACCGCGTCCCGACGTGCCATCGTCGAGTTTGTCGAGAAGGTGACGCACGAAGCCTCCCCCAACTATGTGCCGGCGCCCGAGCGCATTGCCACTTTTGACAATGACGGCACGCTGTGGGCCGAGCAGCCGATGTATTTTCAGGCCTTTTTCATCGTCGACCGCATCAAGGCGCTGGCGCCGAAGCATCCGGAGTGGACAACGCAAGAGCCGTTCGCGTCGGTGCTCAAGGGCGACATGAAAGCGGCGCTGGCGGGCGGCGAGAAGGCGCTGCTGGAAATGGTCATGGCCACCCACGCAGGCATGAGTACGGCGGAATTCGAGCAGATCGTCAAGGACTGGATTGCCACTGCGAAGCACCCGAAGACGGGGCGGCCGTTTACCGAGATGGTCTATCAGCCGATGCTCGAACTGCTCGCCTACCTGCGTGCCAACGGCTTCAAGACCTACATCGTCTCCGGGGGCGGCATCGAGTTCATGCGTCCGTGGACGGAGAAGGTTTATGGCGTGCCGCCGGAACAGGTCATTGGCAGCAGCATCAAGACAAAATATGAAATCCGCGACGGCAAGCCGGTGCTGGTGCGTCTGCCGGAGATCAACTTCATCGACGACAAGGCTGGCAAGCCGGTCGGCATCAACCAGCAGATCGGTCGTCGACCGATCGCCGCGTTCGGCAATTCCGACGGCGATTTGCAGATGCTGCAATGGACGACTGCCGGCGCCGGGCCGCGCTTCGCGCTCATCGTCCACCATACCGATGCCGAACGCGAATGGGCTTACGACCGCAAGTCGCACATCGGCAAGCTCGACAAGGCGCTCGACGAAGCGCAAGCGCGCGGTTGGACGGTGGTGGATATGAGGCGCGACTGGAAGACAGTCTTCGCAGCGCCAACAAAGCAATGAACCACCCGTCGGGCAGGATGGCTAGCTCCCCCGAGCACTCTTTCTCGCCCATCGACAACGAGCCGCCACTGCGCTGGCAGCGCAAGCTCGGGTGGTCACCAGCGCATTCCTGTGGCTGTTACCGTTGCTGATGCTGGCGCCCGCGTTGTTGGCGGCCAAGCGGCGGGCGCGTCCGGCCTACGCCGCGCTGGTCGGCGAGCACGAGCGCATGGTGCACCGGCGCTGGATACTGCGCGAGCCGGTGGCCGACCCGACGCTGCTCGAAGCCGCCGAGATCGGGCCGGTCGCCGATACCGCAGCCATCTATCACGCAGTAAAGGCCATGCGCCCGGCGCCGATCGGCATGCGTGCGATGGTTGCAATCATGCTGCCAATAGCGCTGCCGATGTTGCTGGCCGCCGCGCTGCAAATCCAATCAAGGATATCGTCCTAAAATTGCTCAAGGCGCTTGTATGAACGACAATGCTTAACGATATTCACCGAAGTTTTTGTTGGCTGTACTTTGACCTTCCCCGAATGGCATTTGCCTTAATTGCCAGTCCTTTTTTATTACTCCCGAGGAGATAACCATGGTAAGAAAAAAACTGGTGCTCAGCCTGCTGGCAATCTCGCTTGCAGCGCCCGGCATCCATGCACAGACGGCGCCGGCTGCCGCCCCCGCTGCCGTACCGGCGGTGGCAAATGCGGTCGATCCGGCATCGATTCAGGCCCTCAAGAACATGGGTGCGTATCTGCAGACCCTGAAACGTTTCCAGGTGTCCACCGAGCTGACTGGCGAGCGTGTTCTCGCCGACGGTCAGAAGCTGCAGCACATGGCGACGGCGGACATGGACGTCGAGCGTCCGAACCGGCTACACGCCCGGATTTGGAGCGCCCGGGCCGAACGCGAACTGATCTACGACGGCAAGACGGCTACGCTCTATACGCCGGCGCAGAAGTACTACTCGACCGTCGAGTTTTCCGGCAACCTCGGCGAACTGATCAACAAGCTGGAAGAGCGCTATGGCGTGGAAGTGCCGCTGGCCGACATGTTCATCTGGGGTACGCCGGCAGCATCGTTCGACAAGATCGAATCGGCAATGAATGCCGGTCAGGACTTCATCGGCAAGGACCTCTGCGACCACTACGCCTTCCGTCAGGGAATGTTCGACTGGCAGATCTGGATCACCACCGGTGACAAGCCGCTGCCGCGCAAGCTCGTGATCACCAATCGCAATGACGACGCTCGTCCCCAGTCGCTCCAACTGATCGCCTGGAACCTGAAGCCGACGTTCAAGGACGCGGTTTTCAGGTTCACGCCGCCCAAGGGCGCGACCGCGGTTGAAATTCGTCCGCTGGTTCAGAAGTAAAGGAGAGCCCACATGAAAAAATCATTCAGCAAAATCTTCCTGGCCCCCCTGACGGTTCTCGTTCTGGCCAGTTTCGCCATGGCTCCAGTGGCTGAGGCACGCGGCGGTGGCGGTCACTTTAGCGGTGGTGGTGGTGGCGGCAACCGGCAGGTCAACAACGCCCGTGCCGACGTGCGCACCAACAATGTCCGGAACACCAGTGTCAACAACGTCAACGTCAACCGGAACGTCAACGTCAATGCCAACAATAACCGTGGTGGCTGCTGCAACGGCGGCTGGGATAACAACTATCACCCGGTGGCGACGGCGGCGGCGGTCACTGCTGCGGTGGTCGTGACTTCGGCCGTCGTTGGCTCAATGGTGCGCACCGTGCCGGCCGGCTGCGTCCCAGTGAACTATGGTGGCATGATCTATCAGCAGTGCGGCAGCACCTGGTATCAACCCCAGGGTTCCCAGTATGTCGTCATCAATCCGCCGTATTGACCGGCCGAGCAAAAGAAAGACCGCGCTGCGCGGTTTTTTTGGTGCGGATATCTCCGATAGCCCGGCACCAGGATAAGACGAACAGCCTCGCTCGTCGGGGACGACTCGTGCCAGTGGCGACCTGCACGGTAAACCTCCGCCACCCAGGTGGCCACTGGCATGGATAATGGGCATCCCCGGGGCGAGGTTTCAGGGCTGATCAGGAACATTCGGCACGAAATCAACGATTAACAGAGACCGAAATGGCCCAGACACTGCCAAAGGTTGGATTGAAATCCTATCCTTCGCTACCCCACCAGGGTATGGCCCTGCGCTCTTTCATAACAAGTGAACATACATGGAGCTCTACTCTTGTTCTAAAGTGGTCCCCGAAGTCAAGACAAAAATTAGCTCGGTTTAAGCTGTGCTTTCAACTGCAGTAGCAGCTGGACGGCGCTGCCCCGGTTTTGCTGTTGGTTTGGTCGTTGCTGTTGATTCTGATGTT
>JAFLDO010000008.1 GCA_017302455.1 Accumulibacter sp. | reverse complement strand
GTGGCGTCGCCGCGGACGCGTAGGGCGGCCCGCCCGCCAGCCCGCGGCGCGGCGCTGGCGGCTATCTGCGACGGCTGCCAGGGTTGCCGTCAGGAGGTCGGCGGGAGGGCCTGGCGAAGCGTCTGATCGACCAGATGCAGTCGCTGCATGTCGGGCAGTTCGATGACGTCGCGATCGTGGCAGGCGATCACGGCCGTCGTCTGCTCGGCGCAGAAACCGCGCAGGAGATCGATCGTCTGCGCGCGCGACTCGCTGTCGAGGTTGGCGGTCGGTTCGTCGAGCAGCAGCACCTGCGGCTTCAACACCCACGCACGGGCCAGCGCCACGCGCTGCCTCTCGCCTCCCGAGAGCCGCTCCGGCGGCGTCTCGAGCAGGCGCGTCAGGCGTGCCCAGGCGATGGCCTCGGCGAGCCGCCGCTCGCGCTCGTCAGCTTCGATGCCGCGCGCGCGCAGCCCGTAGGCAATGTTCTCGGTGACGCTGGTATGGAAGAGGTAGGGTTGCTGATGGACGTAGATGATCTCCCGCCGCAGCCAGCCCGGATACGGGTTCCAGTCGAAGCACCGGCCGGCGTAGCGCCCGCTGCCGGCATCGGGCGCTTCGATGCCGGCCAGGATGCGTAGCAGGGTCGATTTGCCGCTGCCGTTCTCGCCGGTCAGCACGTAGCTCTGGCCGGCGTTCAGCGTCAGCGTATCGATCGCCAGCAGGCGCCGCTCGCCGAAGGACTTGGCGAGCGAGGAAACGGCGAGCAGGCTCATCGCCGCGACTCGCCCTGGAAGTAGGCGAAGGCCGAATTGACGGCCAGCGCGACAAGCAACAGGACGATGCCGAGGGCGATTCCCTGCGCAAACTCCCCCTTGCTCGTTTCGAGTGCGATCGCCGTCGGGATGTTGCGCGTGACGCCGGCGATGTTGCCGCCCACCATCAGCGAGCAGCCGATTTCCGAGACGACACGGCCGAAGGCGTTGCAGACGGCAGCCATCAGGGCAAAGCGGACCTCGACGAGCAGCGTCCACGCGATGCGCGGTGCCGATGCGCCAAGCGCGACGGCCGTCTCGCGTGCGCGCGGGTCGGCGCCCTGGATCGCCGACAGCGCGAAAGCGATCAGGACCGGCAGCGCAATCAGCACCTGGCCGATGACCATGGCCGTCTGGGTGAACAGCAGATGCAGTTGGCCGAAGAGGCCCTGCCGCGACAGCAGCAGGTAGAGGAGCAGGCCGACGACGACGGTCGGCGAGGCGAGCAGGCCCTGCGTGACGACGATCAGCAGCCGCCGCCCGGGAAATTGAACCGTCGCCAGAAGATAGCCGACGCCGACTCCCAGCGGCATGGCGATCAGCATCGCGCGTAGCGTCACCGACAGGGACACGCCGACGATGCCCCAGAGCTCCGGGTCGGCGGAGAGGAGCAGCCGCAGGGCCGCGCCGGTGGCTTCGACGAATCCCATGTCCCGATTACCGGTCTGCCGTGACGAAGAACAGTTGCTCGCCGCCGGGGCGGAAAGCGCTGATCGCCGACCGCCCGGCGGGGCTGGTCAGCCAGTCGATCAGCGCCGTGGCGTCGGCAAAATTGACGTCCGGGTGTTTCTTCGGGTTGACCGCGATGACGCCATAGGGATTGAACAGGCGTCGGTCTCCCTGCACCATTATCTCGAGCCCTGTTCGCGCCCTGGTTGTGGCGTAGGTGGCGCGGTCGGCCAGAGTATAGGCCTGCATTTCGCCGGCCATCGTCAGCACTTCGCTCATTCCCAGACCCGCCGAGACGTGCCACGGCGCGCCCCTGACGCTGATCCCGAGTTGCTCCCAGTAACTTCTTTCCATCCGGTCGGTTCCCGAATCGTCGCCGCGCGAGACGAAGCGCACCTGGCCGGCAGCGATGCGCCGCAGGGCATGCAGCACGTCGCGGCCGCCGCGGACTGTCGCCGGGTCGCTCCGGGGTCCGACGAGGACGAAGTCGTTGTACATCACGTCACGCCGATCGAGGCCGTGCCCGGCCGCAACGAAGGCCTGTTCGGCCTGCCGGTCATGCACCAGAACGACATCGACATCGCCGTTCTCGGCCAGTTTGAGCGCCTTGCCGGTACCGACCGCAACGACCTGCACCCGGCAGCCGCGTTCCCGTTCAAACGGCGGGAGGATGGCGCGCAGCAAACCGGAGTGGTCCGTGCTGGTTGTCGTTGCCAGGCGCAGATCGCGCGCCTCGCTGGCGGATGACAGGAAAGCCGACAGCAAGGCCAGCGTCGCTGCCAGGTGCCGCCAGCCCAGGAAAGTGCTTGTCATGCCGTTGGTCCGCTGGAAGAAAGAAGTCGATTCAAGGTAGACCTCGCGAAGTGGCCGCGAGTCTATCGAGAAATCCGCTAGCGACCAAGCCGCATGCGTGCGTAGCGCGAAGGACGCTGGCCGAAGCCCATACGTGGGAAAGCAGCTTGCGCTATGCCGAGGGCCGTCTAGAATGATACGAGGAAGTGGTTTTTCGTAGTGCGCATTTCATACCAGGGAGAGCGATCATGAACAGAACAGTCTTTCGTCGTTTCGTCGTTGCCGTTTCGGCGGCGGTGTTTGCCGGCGGCGCCGTTGCGGGCGAGCGTCTCGATATCGGAAAGCGGGAGTACGAGGCGAACTGCGTTGTCTGTCACGGTGTGAAGGGCAAGGGCGACGGCCCGTTCAATCAGGTGCTGACCATCAAGACGCCCGATCTCACGGTCCTGAGCAAGAACAATGACGGGTTGTTTCCCGTGAGCCGGGTACTCGAAGTGATTGACGGCCGGAACGTCGTCAAAGGGCACGGAACGCGCGAGATGCCAATCTGGGGCGACATCTACACGGCGCAGGCGTCCCCCCAGTTTGACGACTACCCGTACAATGCGGCGCTCTTCGTCTGGGCCCGCACACTCGCCCTGATCGATTACCTGAATCGCTTGCAGGTCAAGTGAGCCGGCGGATCGGTGCGCCGCCAAGGCACAGCTTGTCGGCGTCGGCAGCCGGCGTACGCGCAGGGGAGTCTGCGAAACCCTGACGGGCGCGCGCTCGGCGCCCGCCGGGCGCGGCGATGGTCCGAGAATGCCGCCCGCGGCGGGCGTCGCATGCTGCGATGCGGTAAAATGCGGGCATGATCTATCCGCTGCTGCGCAATTTCTTCTTCGCCCTGGACGCCGAGACCGCGCATGGTCTCGGCATGGCCGGCGTGGACTTTCTCAAGGCTGCCGGCGCCACCTGCCTGTTGGCCAGTGCCGTGCCGCCCGACCCGGTGCGGGCGATGGGGATCGACTTTCCCAACCCGGTCGGCCTGGCCGCGGGCCTCGACAAGAATGGCGATCACATCGATGCGCTGGCTGCCCTGGGCTTCGGCTTCGTGGAGATCGGCACCGTCACGCCGCGTCCACAGCCGGGGAATGCGAAACCTCGCCTGTTCCGCATCCCGGAAAGGCAGGCGATCATCAATCGCATGGGCTTCAACAACGGGGGCGTCGATAAGTTGCTGGCCAACGTCACCGGCGCGCAGTTCCTGCGCCGCGGCGGTGTCCTCGGCATCAATATCGGCAAGAACTTCGATACGCCGATCGAGCGGGCGGCCGACGACTATCTGCTCTGTCTCGACCGTGTCTATCCGACGGCAACTTACGTGACGGTCAACATCTCGAGTCCGAACACCAGGAACCTGCGCGAGTTGCAAAACGACGAGGCGCTCGACGCGTTGCTCGGCAGCCTGAAGAGCAGGCAGGCACGCCTCGCCGATCGGCATGGAAGATACGTGCCGCTGGCGCTGAAGATCGCTCCCGACCTCGAGGAGACGCAGATCCAGGCGATTGCCGACCTGCTGCGGCGGCACTGCATGGACGGCGTGATCGCCACCAACACCACCGTTTCGCGCAGCGGCGTCGAGGGGTTGGCAAACGCCGAACAGGCTGGCGGGCTTTCGGGCGCACCTCTCGCCGCCATGTCGACGGCGGTCGTGCGCCGCCTGTCGACGGCGCTCGCTGGCGAACTGCCGATCATCGGCGTCGGCGGCATCATGAGCGGAGCCGACGCGGCGGACAAGATCGCCGCGGGTGCGAGTCTGGTCCAGTTCTATACCGGCTTCATCTATCGCGGGCCGCAGCTCATCGCCGAAGCGGCGGCCGCGATCGCCGGGCGGCGTGCCGCCCAAGCCCGCATGGCGTGATTGACAACGTGGTTGCAAGCGCTCACCGGCCGCGGGATAATCGATCCGCTCCGGACTGCGCCGCCGCAGCCAACTGCCTACGCAAACCATGACCCACTACCTGTTCATCATCGTCGGCGCGGTCCTTGTCAACAATGTCGTGCTGGTCAAGATTCTCGGCCTCTGCCCATTCATGGGCGTATCCCGGAAACTCGAGACGGCCTTCGGCATGGGGGCGGCGACGACCTTCGTGCTGACCGTCGCTACCGGCGCCAGCTACATCATCGACCACTACCTGTTGATGCCGTTCGGGCTCGAGTACCTGCGCACGCTGTCGTTCATCGTCACCATCGCGGCGATCGTCCAGCTCACCGAGATGGTGATCCAGAAGACCAGCCCGCTGCTGCACCAGGTCCTCGGCATCTACCTGCCGCTGATCACCACCAACTGCGCTGTTCTCGGCGTGCCGCTGCTGAATATCGCCAACAAGCATGATTTCGTCGAGTCACTGCTGTTCGGTGCGGCCAGCGCCATTGGTTTCTCGCTGGTCCTCATCCTCTTTGCCGGTATTCGCGAACGTATCGAGGGCGCCGACGTGCCGGTGTACTTTCGGGGCACGGCGATCGCGATGGTCACCGCCGGACTGATGAGCCTGGCCTTCATGGGCTTCGCCGGACTCGACAAGTACCAATGATCACGACCCTGGCGATCATGGCGCTCGGTGCCATCGTCCTGGGCGCTGCCCTCGGCTACGCGTCGATCAGGTTCAAGGTCGAGGGCGACCCGCTGGTCGAGAAGATCGAGGCGATCCTGCCGCAGACGCAATGCGGCCAGTGCGGCTACCCGGGCTGCAAGCCCTACGCGGCAGCCATTTCGGCCGGCGAGGCGGACATCAATCTGTGTCCGCCGGGCGGCATGGATGGCGTGCGCAAGCTGGCCGACCTGCTCGGTCGCGAAGTCAAGCCGCTGGAGGCCGAGGAGAAGCCCAAGCAGGTGGCGATCATCGACGAACAGACCTGCATCGGCTGCACCTTGTGCATCCAGGCCTGTCCCGTGGATGCGATCGTCGGCGCCGCCAAACAGATGCACACGGTTGTCGAACCGCTGTGCACAGGTTGCGAACTGTGCGTCAAGCCGTGTCCGGTCGAGTGCATCCACATGCTGCCGATCAACGAGAATCTCGACAACTGGAAGTGGAAATACCCGGTGATCGAAATCAGGCGTGCCGCGTAAGGCGCCCGCAATGCTGCAGCGATTGTTCGGCTTCAAGGGTGGCGTCAAACCGCAAACGCACAAGGCGCCGTCGGTGCAGGAACCGATCGCCCAGGCGCCGCTGCCAGCCCGCCTTTACGTTCCCTTGCATCAGAGTATCGGTGGCGCGCCGACACCGCGCGTCGAGGCCGGAGAGGACGTCCTCAAGGGGCAATTGATCGGCGGTGCCGACGGCTGGGTGTCGGCGGCCGTGCATGCACCGACCTCTGGCAGGGTCGTGGCCATCGTGGACCATGTTGCGGCACACCCGTCGGGGCTGCCGACACTCAGCGTCGTCATCGAGCCGGACGGACGCGACGAGTGGATCGCGCGCACGCCGCTCGATCATCGGAGCCTGCCGCCCGAGCGGGTGCGCGAACTCCTGCGCGACGCCGGCGTCGTCGGTCTCGGCGGCGCCGCCTTTCCCAGTCACGCCAAACTGACGGCGGCCAGATCGGTGCCGATGGAGGATCTGGTCATCAACGGCGCCGAGTGCGAGCCGTACATGACCTGCGACGACATGCTGATGCGCGAGCGCGCCGAAGAAATCGTTCGCGGTATCGCGATCTTTCGTGACCTGCTTGGCGCGCGCCGCGTCCTGATCGGCATCGAGGACAACAAGCCGGAAGCCGTCGCGGCAATGCAGGCGGCAGTGTGCGGGCTCGCCGAGGACTACGAAGTCGTCGCCGTGCCTACGCGCTACCCGGCCGGCGGTGCCAAGCAGTTGATTCGCGTGCTTACCGGCAAGGAAGTCCCGGCCAGCAAGCGCTCGACGGAACTCGCTGTCCAGTGCTTCAACGTCGCCACCGTCTATACGGCCTACCGCGCGCTCGCGCATGGCGAGCCGGTGGTTTCGCGAATCGTCACGCTGACCGGCAACGTCGAGCGGCCACGCAACTGGGAAGTCCGGCTCGGCACGCCGCTGGGCGACCTCGTCGCCCTCGGCCGACCGAAGGCCGATACCAGCCGCTATCTGATGGGTGGGCCGATGATGGGCTTCGCTCTGCCGAGCCTCGAGGCCCCAGTCGTCAAGGCGACCAACTGCATCATTGCCGCGGCGCCGACGACATTCCCGGCGAGTCCGCCGGAGATGCCGTGCATTCGCTGTGGCGCCTGCGCGGAAGTCTGTCCGCACGAGCTGCAACCCTTTGAGTTGTACTGGTTCGCGCGCGCCCGCAACTTCGGCAAGACACAGGAGTACTACCTCTTCGACTGCATCGAGTGTGGGTGCTGCAGCTACGTCTGCCCATCGCACATCCCATTGGTCCAGTACTTTCGTTTTGCCAAGAGCGAGATCTGGGCCCGCGAGCGGGAAAAGAACGCGGCCGACGCCGCCAAGGCCCGCTTCGAACTGCGCAACGCGCGCGAGGAGCGGGAAAAGGCCGAAAAAGCCGAGCGCCTGGCGCGCACCGCGGCCGCCAGGCCGGCCGAGAAGAAGCCCGCGCCGGCCAGTGCCGAAACCGTGGCGGGTCAGCCGGCGGCCGTGCCCGTCGATGCCGCGCCGGCGGCGCCCGCGGTCGACGCCGAAGCGGTCAAGAAGGCGACCATCGTCGCGGCGATGGAACGCGCACGCGCCCAACGCGAGGCCGCGCAGCCCAGAAACACGGAACAACTGAGCCGCGAGCAGCAGCAGGAAATCGCCGCGATCGAGGCGAGGAGGGCACGCGTGGCGGGCGACCCGCCGGGTACGCGCACCACGCGGCCGGGTTCGGCGCCGCCGCCTGCGGAGACCGGCGACTCATGAGCGACTTTACGACGCCGCCCTATCTGCTCCTCGAACGCACCAGCGTGCGGCGCGTCATGCTGCAGGTTCTGCTCGCCCTGCTGCCCGGTGTTGTTGCCTACGTCTGGCTGATCGGTCCGATCCTCCTCCTGCAACTGGTGATCGCCATGCTTGCCGCGCTCGCCGGGGAGGCGCTGATGCTCGGCCTGCGGCGCAAGCCGCTGGCGCTGTTCCTGAGCGATGGCAGCGCGCTCGTCACCGCCTGGCTGGTCGCCCTGGCCTTTCCGCCATTGGCCCCCTGGTGGCTGGTCGCCGTCGGCACGCTGTTCGCGATCGTCGTCGCCAAACAGCTCTACGGTGGCTTGGGCCAGAATCCTTTCAATCCGGCGATGGTCGCCTTTGCCGTGTGCATCGTCTCCTTCCCGGCCCTGATGTCGCAGTGGCCGGCACTCGGGCTTAAGCTGACGCTGGCCGAGCAGGTACAGATCGTCGCCGGACTGGCGCCACGGATCGACGTGATGAGCGGTGCGACGCCGCTCGACGCGATCAAGACGGCCCTGAAACTCGGCGAGGGCAGCGTGGACGTGCCGACGCTGCTGGCGACGCAGGACGTTTTCGGCAACTTCGCCGGCCGCGGCTGGGAATGGGTTGCCGTCGGCTATCTGCTCGGTGGTCTGTGGCTTTGGCAGCGCCGGATCATCACCTGGCACGCGCCGCTCGGTTTCATCGCCGGCCTTTCCTTGCTGGCCGCCGTCTTGTGGCTGTGGAACCCCCTGCAGTTCGCCAATCCGGTATTCCATCTGTTTTCGGGTGGCGCGATGCTTGGCGCCTTCTTCATCGTCACCGACCCGGTTTCCGGTTGCACGACGCCGAAAGGCAAGCTGATCTTCGGCCTCCTGGCAGGCGTCGTGGCGTACACCATACGCGTTTTCGGCGGTTATCCGGACGGCGTCGCTTTCTCCGTGCTGCTGCTGAATCTCTGTGTGCCGGTGATCGACATGTACTCGCAGCCGCCGATCTTCGGCATGAAGAACGACAAATGACGCCACCGGTCAGGACGCCGACGGCTGCGCGAATGGCGGTACGCACGGCGGTCATTCTGCTGATCTTCGTGGTCGTGTTCACCAGCTTGTTGGCGGGTGCGTTCCTGTGGACGCGGCCGGCGATCGAGGCGGCGGCGGCGGCCGAGAAGATGAAGCTGATCGGTGAGGTGCTGCCTTCTCTGGCGTACGATAATGATCTGCTGAAGGACAGCCGGCAACTGGCGCCCAGCGCCGCGCTCGGCCTCGACGAAGCGTCGACGGCCTACCTCGCACGCAAGGATGGCCGGCCCAGCGCGCTGGTTCTCGAAGCCGTTGCCCCGGACGGTTATGCCGGGAGGATCCGCCTGTTGATTGCCGTTGCGGCCGACGGCACGCTGCTCGGTGTGCGCGTGACGCAGCACAAGGAGACGCCTGGGCTCGGCGACTACATCGAGCCGCGCAAGGACCGGAACAAGCAACGCCCGTGGATCACGCAGTTCGACGGCTTGTCGCTGGCGACGGTTGGCGAACGCGAATGGCGGGTGAAGAAGGACAGCGGTCGTTTCGACTCGCTTGCCGGGGCGACGATCACGCCGCGCGCCGTCATTCGCGCGGTGCACAAGGCGCTGCAGTACGTCGCCGAGAATCGCCAGCAGTTGTTCGCCTACCATTCGGGAGAAGGCCAATGATCAATCGCGAGGAATTCCGCCAGATCCGGGACAACGGCATCTGGCAGCAGAACACCAGCCTGGTGCAGATCCTCGGCCTGTGCCCGCTGCTGGCGGTGACCACCAATCTGGTCAATGGCGTGATGCTCTCGCTGGCGACGATCATCGTCATGGCGATCGCCAATCTGGCCGTTGCGTCGTTGCGCAACCTCATTCCGCACGAGATTCGCATCCCCGTCTTCATCCTCATCGTCGCCGCCCTGGTCACCGTCGTCGACCTGGTCTTCAACGCCCAGTTCCACGAGCTCTACCTGGTGCTCGGCATCTTCATTCCGCTGATCGTTACCAACTGCATCGTACTTGCACGCGTCGAGGCCTTCGCCAACAAGAATCCGCCGCTGCAGTCGCTGATCGATGGTGTCTTCATGGGTGTCGGCATGCTGTGGACGCTTGCCCTGCTCGGCGGGCTGCGCGAACTGATCGGTGGCGGCACGCTGTTTGCCGGCATCGACATGGTTTTCCCGGCGCTGCAGCCGTTGCAGTTGCTGCCGGCCGACTACCCCGGTCTGCTGCTCGCCATTCTGCCGCCCGGCGCCTTCATCCTGCTCGGTTGCCTGATCGCCTGGAAGAACTGGGTCGAGGCGCGTGTCGCGGCGCGCAACCCCGGCCCCGGCCAGCATCAGGCGCCGCCGGTGGCGCTCACCGATGGTGCCTGAAATGACCGGGGAGTCGTCGGCGCTGAGCAGTGGGCAGCGCCATGAACTCTTTGCGCGGCTGCGCGCGGCCAATCCGCAACCGGCTACCGAGCTCGCGTACGCGACGACCTTCCAGTTGCTGATTGCCGTCATCCTGTCGGCACAGGCCACCGACAAGAGCGTCAACCTGGCCACCCGCCAGCTCTTCGCCGACGCGCCGACGCCGCAGGCGATGCTGGCGCTCGGCGAAAGCGGCCTGGCCGACTACATCAACCGTATCGGCCTCTACCAGGGCAAGGCCCGCAACGTCATCGCCACCTGTCAGCAACTGCTGGCTCGCCATGCCGGCGAGGTTCCGCATTCGCGGGCGGCGCTCGAGGCGCTGCCGGGTGTCGGCCGCAAGACGGCCAATGTGGTTCTCAACACCGCTTTCGGTGAAGCGACGATCGCCGTAGACACGCATATTTTCCGCGTCGCCAACCGCATCGGCCTGGCCGCCGGCAAGACGCCGCTGGCCGTCGAACGCCAACTGCTGCAATCCGTGCCGGAGGAGTTCAGGCAGTCCGCGCATCACTGGCTGATCCTGCACGGGCGCTACGTCTGCAAGGCACGCAAGCCCGAGTGCTGGCGCTGCTGCCTTGCCGATCTCTGCGCCTGGCCCGAGAAGCTTGAAGACCCCGTCGGGGCAGCAGGCCGATGAGCGTGGCCAGTGCCCTGGTCGCCGGCAACGATCCGCTGCCCGGTCTGGCCGAGCAAGCGCTCGCGGAGGCGCTGGAAAAGACTGGCGCAAGGCAGGCCAATGGCGTGCTGTTGTTCCTCACTCCCGAGTTTTCGCACCACGCGCAACAGACCGTCATCGCCGTGGCGCGGGCGGCGCGCTGCACCCAGCTTGTTGGCGGGATCGCTGCCGGCGTGTTCACCGACAGCGGCTGGGTTCTCGACCGACCAGCGGCTGCCGTGCTGGTGCTTGCCGGCGACCTTTCCCTGGGACCGCCGGACCTTGGCGTAGACACCGGCGAACCGCTCCTGGCGTACGGGGACGGCAGTTTCCCCGGCGCCTGGGCGGTCTCAGGACGGCAGCGTTGCGGTGGCAGCTTCGCCGGCAACGCGGGTCGTAACGAGCGCGTCGCCTGGCAGCAAGGTCGCCTGGCGGCACATTGCAGCGTGCAGGTGCTTGGCGCGCACGTTGATGTGGACGTTTCTCCGGGCTGGCGACTGCTTGGTGGCCCGCATGCGGTCGACAACAGCAGGGCCTACGAATTGCTTGGCATCGGCGGGTACGCTGCCCGCGACAGCTTGCTGCGCGCGCTTCAGGCGGCCGGCTACAGCGAGCCGCAGCCGGCGATGCGATCCCTGTGCGCGGTTCTCGTCGCGGATGCGGGCAGTGCCTCCACGCAGGAATGCCCGCGCTTGCTTGGTGGTGCCCAGCGGCCGATCGCGATCATCGACATCAGCGACAACGGCTCCGTGACCCTCGCCGAGCGCATCGCTCCCGGGCAACGCCTGGCCTGGGCGATACGCCTGCCGCAGGCGGCCGTAGACGACATGCGGCAGAGCGTCGCCCGCCTGGCAGCTTTGGCCGCCGATCCACAGGCCGCCGTGGTGTTCTCGTGCATTGGTCGCGGCCCCTACTTTCACGACGGCGAAGACCGCGATGTCGACTGCCTGCGCGAGCGCTTCCCGCAATTGCCGCTGATCGGCGTCTACGGCACCGGGCAGATCGCCCCAAACGCGGCGGGCGGGAATCGCTTGCTGCAGAATGCCGTCGTCACCGCACTGCTCAGCCAACCCATAGGGAACGCCGATGTTCAATCCGAGCCGTGAGCAGGTCCGCCAGTTCTTCTGCGAGGCCTGGCGAAAGCATCGCACGCGTTCAATCCTCGAGGGTGCCGAGGTCATCGCCGCCGACCTGATCTCGCATCATCCGGAATACCACAGTCTGCTGGAAAACCCCGCCGCCGCGATCGAGCAGGAGTTCACTCCCGAGAGCGGGCAGATGAACCCTTTTCTCCACCTGTCGTTGCATCTGGCCGTCGCCGAGCAGATCAGCATCGACCAGCCGCCGGGAATTCGCACCGCCTACCAGGCGTTGCGTTCTCGGCTCGACGTGCATGACGCGGAACACGCCATCCTCGAGTGTCTCGGCGAGGCGATCTGGCGCGCCCAGCGGCTCGGCGGGCCGCTCGATGGCGTAGCCTACCTGGACTGCATCCGGCGGACGGCCGGTACCTGAGCGCGCCGCGTCGGGCAAAGGCCTGCCGCGCCAGGCCTGAGGGTTGCGGAGCCGCTCAACAGGCGGTCGTCACCCGACAGACGATGGCCCGATCGGCGAAGCAGGAGCCGACGATGAACCGCCGCTCACCCTGCACCGCGTACGGAGCAGCGACGCTGCACGCCGGGATCTCCGCGCCATCGTCGTCGTAGACCGCTTGCGGGCGTGCGCGGCTGAGTGGCGGCATGTCGGCCGCAAGGTCGGCAGCGGGCAGGAGAATCCGGGCCACGTGCGAAGGCGCGCGGTCGCTGAGTTGGAGCACGTACGGCATGCCCTTCGGGATCTCGCTCATATGAGTCCTCGGCCTGGCCAGTGCGCACCTGTCGCGCTGCTGTGGCCGAGCCGCGCAGGGAGATTTGCGGGTAGAATCGGGCGGTGTTCGAGAGGAGCAAGACCATGCGCTTTGCCGGTTCCGAGAGTTACGTCACCACCCGCGACCTGACGCTTGCCGTCAATGCGGCGATCACCCTGCAGCGGCCGCTGCTCATCAAAGGCGAGCCGGGTACCGGCAAGACCATGCTGGCCGAGGAAGTCGCTGCCGCACTCGGGCTGCCGCTGTTTCAGTGGCACATCAAGTCGACCACCAAGGCGCAGCAGGGCCTGTATGAATACGATGCCGTATCCCGCCTGCGCGACTCGCAGCTCGGCGAGGCCAAGGTCGCCGACATCGGCAGTTACATCGTCAAGGGTGTGTTGTGGCAGGCTTTCGAGTGCGACACGCCATCGGTCGTGCTGATCGACGAAATCGACAAAGCCGATATCGAATTCCCCAACGACCTCCTGCGCGAGCTCGACCGCATGGAGTTCTACGTCTACGAAACCCGCCAGAACGTGCGCGCCCGCCATCGTCCGGCGGTCTTCATCACTTCGAACAACGAGAAGGAATTGCCCGACGCCTTCCTGCGGCGCTGCTTTTTCCATTACATCAAATTCCCCGACAAGGAGACGATGAGCCGCATCGTCGACGTCCATTTCCCGGGGCTGAAGCCGGCCCTGCTGCGCGAGGCGCTCGAAGTGTTCTTCGAGCTGCGCGAGATCCCCGGCCTCAAGAAGAAGCCTTCGACCTCGGAACTGCTCGATTGGCTCAAGCTGCTGCTCGCCGAGGACATCCCGCCGGAAGCGCTGCGCAGCAAGGACCAGAAGACCGCCATTCCCCCGCTGCACGGGGCGCTGCTGAAGAACGAGCAGGACGTTCACCTCTTCGAGCGCCTGATCTTCATGGCGCGTCACAACCGCTGAGTGCTTGAGCGAGGCCGGCGATGCTGATCGACTTCTTTCTGCATCTCAAGTCGAGCCGATTGCCGGTATCGATCAAGGAGTTCCTGGCGCTGCTCGAAGCGCTGCAGCGACACGTCATCGAGCACAGCCTCGACGACTTCTACGTCCTCTCGCGCGCCATTCTGGTCAAGGACGAGACCAACTTCGACAAGTTCGATCGCGCTTTCGGCGAATACTTCAGGGGTGTCGAGGCGCTACCCGGAATGGACGTCCTGATCCCGGAAGAGTGGCTGAAGCGGGCGATGAAGAAACACCTGACCGACGCCGAGCGCGCGCAGCTCGAAAAGCTCGGCTGGGACAAACTCATGGAGACCTTCAAACAGCGACTCGCCGAACAGAAGGAACGCCATTCCGGCGGCAGCAAGTGGATCGGTACCGGCGGCAGTTCGCCATTCGGACATGGCGGTACGCATCCCGAAGGAATCCGCGTCGGCGGCAGGAGCGAAAATCGTTCGGCGGTCAAGGTCTGGGAGCAGCGCGAGTATCGCAACCTCGACGACAACGTCGAACTCGGCACGCGCAACATCAAGCTGGCCTTGCGCCGCCTGCGCCGTTTTGCCCGCCAGGGCGCGCCGGAAGAACTCGACCTCGAGGGCACCATCGCCGGCACGGCGCGCAATGCCGGCTGGCTGGATCTGCACTTGCGTCCGGAGCGTCACAACGCCGTCAAGGTCCTGCTCTTTCTCGACATCGGCGGCTCGATGGACGACCACATCCGCGTCTGCGAAGAGCTTTTCTCGGCCTGTCGCAGCGAGTTCAAGCACCTCGAACACTATTACTTCCACAACTGCGTCTACGACTACCTGTGGAAGGACAACCGTCGCCGCCACAGCGAGCGCGTGCCGACGCACGACGTGCTGCACAAGTACGGCAACGATTACAAACTGATCTTCGTCGGCGACGCGGCGATGAGTCCCTACGAACTCGTGCAGCCCAACGGCAGCATCGAGTTCAACAACGCCGAGCCCGGCGCGACCTGGCTGCGCCGCCTCACCGAGACCTGGCCGCACGCGATCTGGCTCAACCCCGAGTCGGCGCAGGCCTGGCAATACCGGCAATCGACGTCGCTGATCCACAACCTGCTGGGTGGCCGAATGTTTCCGCTGACGTTGGATGGATTGGAGCGGGGGATGCGGGTGTTGAGCAAGTAGGTGAGTGCCGGGTCGCGCTTCGCGCGACCCGGCACTCACCTACAGAATGTCCGGCGCTCAGGAGGCTGGCGGCGATGCTGCCTCTGGTCGACTCGGAGCCCGACGTCGGCTGCTGATTGTAGAGGGTTGATGGCCGCCGCGCGCGCTACGATTCCACCTGTCGGTTGCTTTACTTGGCAACGCCGCAACGTCGTCTTGTCGGGGACGCCATCGAGCAGCAGTTCGAGGACCACGCCGTCGCCGCATCCGTCATTTGGCTCGCTTGAATGTCAACACACTCCAGGAGAGTGCCCAAAGCTCTACACCGAGTTGTGGGATGTCAAGTGGCAGTGGCCTTGAGTTCGAGAAAGGCATGATGCAGGCGAACCGGCGATGGCGGGGCGCTGCGCGGATGCTGACTCACCCAACTCGATACTTTATCGCAAATGTCGGAAGGCGCCAGATGCTCCACTTTGCGAGAGGTACGAGTCAGGTACTTGTTCACACCATCCGCCGCCTCATCGTCTGTGCCGGAGAGCAGGTAGCCGACCATGAAGCCCACGGCGTGGTTACTTCCATACTTCCCCGTACGGAATCTATCCATGCCTTCCACCACGTATTCGCGACACAGATTCACGTCCGCACCGGCCATCCGCTTGCATTCGATGATCGCATGCGGGTCGTGCTCCTGGGTTTGCAGGAACAACTCGATCAGCATCAGGGGAATGTCGGTGCGCCCATCGGGGATCAGGACATCAGTGTCGGATCGGGATTCCGTGCCAGGCAGTATCACCAGGGTCTTTCCCCATGGGTGGCCCTTTGTTTTCAACTCGCCGCGCATGCCATCGCGCAAGTGCTCGGTCATCGGGACTTCCCACGCATGGGCATTGACATCAGCGAAGTCACGAACTCGGTCCCACCCCACGACCAATGTAAGAAGGATCCCTGCGATGATTTCTGGGGCCAGGTCGATGAACTCTCTTCCCAAGGGGGCAGGTGCTTCATAAGGAATTCTCAAGCATTGCCTCCTACGAAGCTTTCAGCGATCACCGTATCCGCATCCTCCAGGGCTGATACGCCCATCCAATAACGTCGTGCTGCCGGCTTGATGATCACGACTTCATTGCGCCCATGGATGCGCAATTCCCGTTCGCCGCTTAGCGCAGTGGCAAGCTTAACCTTCAGGCGCCTGCCGATGCTGGCAAGGATGTCGTTCAGTTCACCTACGGGCTTCACCACATCAATCGTCGCCTTGCCGGGTCCGTCTTCGAGAACGAAGCGCACGACTCTGAGCGCATCGCGCATCGGCAGGTCAAAAATTTCTGCGCGCATGTGGCGCTTGTTGCGCGCGGAAAGCCAGCCGCCAATAACCGACACGAAGACTTCCGCGTACGAAGTGATGTCCGTTCGAACATCGGCGGGGGCAACGGAAGTCAACCGCCCGGCCTGCCATTGCCAACTGGCACGGAACAACCCGCTCCGAACAACGACGCGATCCACCTCATCAATGTCGTAGAGGTCGAACACCGCCTCATCAAGGAGCGCCCAGCTCCTCCCCTCAATCGCAGGCGTCCGCAATCCTTTTTCGATCTGCAACAGTTGCTTGCCGGCGTCAGACTTGACAGCCTGCTTCAGGTCCGGAACAGGCATGGAAGCAACGTCACTGATGAGCAGCTTTCGCTTCCATATTCCGAACTCGGAAGAAGTCATCAGGAAGAACCAGGATGCCAGTGACGATCCCAGGATGGCCGCCAACAGATGTGCGGATTGCTTGTGTGACGTCGGCAAGGATGCAGCGAAATACGCATCCGTGAACACAAGATCCCTTTCGGCGACAGCAACCGCTACACGGGCGTTGTTGCCCATCATTTCTTTGACGACAACGAGAGGTGCCCGGTAGATTTCTCTGGTTCGAGGTCGCTGAGCCTTGGCTTGCGTGAAAAGGTCCAAGTCGTCCGGAATGTAGAAGGGGCAAATATCCGGGGCTTGAAGAACTTCCAATCCTTGGAGCGCACGTGCATCCATGGTTTGGTTCTCCGCCAAGCCATGCGTCAACCCGTCAGAGAACTTGGCTTTGAGCGTCATGAGTTGCTTACCCAATCCCGCGTGCTCAGCGCAAAGCGTATCAAGCAGCAAGAGATCGCGCCGACGACCAACCGCCGCCACTTTCAACTTGAACGGCTGCTTGTCGATCTCAGCCTGCGATAGTTTGATGATGTCGCGGGGCGATACCTCGAACGAGTGCGTTCTTGCACCGCTGGCCGTCCATGGAATCTGGACGATCGTCACCTGGTCCGACCGTTGAGGCCGATGGCGCGCAAACAGCACGACTGCTGGCATGGTGGCTGTGGCGAAAAGCCAGTTGCACAGGTTCGACAGATTGACCAGCGTGACCGGCGCAAGAAGCCGCATGACATGTTGAGCCGCCGCCATGCCTGTGCCGCTCCGGCTGAAGAATGGCATCGCACTGAGAATGACGCCGAAGCGCGTCTTCTCGTGCGAGAACTCGGCCGCACGCAAGACGAAATCGAGACCCTCGCCGCGTGGCTGCGCAGGGATCCCGACATCGCGTGTCTTACGCCGCGCCTGCGTGCCCTTCAGCCCCCTAAAGCTCCAAGGCGGGTTGCCAACGATCAAATCGAATTGCTTCAAGCCGCTCGGCGTCGTCAAAGCTTCCCGACCATCACCATCCTGCTCGACCGTACGGGCATCTCCGATGAGCAGAGTCTTGCCGATGAGTGGTCGGAATTTCAGCGAGTGCGGTGGTTGCGGATCGGGATCGAGTTCGAGTGCGGCCAGGTAGAGACTGAACGCTGCCACCCGGATGGCAGCTTCGCTGATGTCTACACCGTAGACCTGCTCATGGAGAATCTTCCGGATCAAGTCACGCGTTGGTGCTTGACCATCCGCGCGTCGATGCACCAGACGCCGCAACGCTTCAACGAGGAAGATGCCCGAGCCGCAAGTCAAATCCAGTACGGACTCCATGCCCGTCAGTCCATCCATGACTTCATCGAGAACCAGCGAAACCGCAGACAGGCGCGTGTAATGCACACCGTTCTTGCGGGCCTCGGTCGGCCGCCGAGCCACAGTCGGCGGCACGGCGTGGGCGAACTGTTCGTAGATCGAACTGATCAGTTCAACCGGAATGATGTCGAATTGATAGGGAAAGAAGGTTCGTTGGCCGCTGTCAGGGTCGACGGCCTCCAAGAAATCGGCAACACGCGTGAGGTAACTGGTCATCGGCGTGTTCTTCACGGATGGAGGAAACATGTCGCCGTTGAAGGTCTGGCTGAGCCAACTGAAAAGCTTCTCCGTCGCCGTGCGGTCCCGCAGAATGAGAGGTAACTCGGCATGGCCGCACAATTTCTTCAGATGTGTGGTGCTGACGATTTCCCGATCGATCAGGTACTGGGTGAAGATCACGCGTCCGATCACAGCCTGCGCGGCGCTGCGGGCGAGATTGGCCTTCACAAGATCGTGCTCCAAGGCCGCTAGATCGGATAACAGCTTTTGATCGACGCTGGTCTTACGATCAACTGCGGTCGCCTGGGCCCAGAACTGCCCTGTCTCTATTGATAGGCGCCCTGCCAGCGCATCCAGCTCAACCAGAGAAGCATCGATGTTTGCGAAGGTTCGGAGCAAATGCTTCTGGGCATCATCTTTCTGAACCGGCGTCCCGAAACCGTTGTACAGGTCAATACGTTCGGGCGAGACGACCCAGAGCAGTGGTGCGAAACCTTCGTTCCAGACCTCGCGACGCCATTTACTGACGAGTTCGTCTGCCGGTTGAGCTTCCTCGAACTTGAAATAGACTGTCAGCGCCGACGGGCTGCGCCAAAGTGCGTCGGGCACGAAGTCTCGGCCACGACGCAGGTTTCGTGCGTCCTGGCCCAAGTGTAAACGGGCCGCAGCTTTGCCATCCGGGAAGTAACCCGTGGCCTCTAGCACTTGCAGAAGAGATGCGCTGCTCATGCCCGGCTCCGCACTACTTCGGGAGGAAACGGCAGTGTCTTCTGGCTTACACTGGGCATGGCGGGCAGCATGTGTCGCTGAATCCCGATCATCAACGGTGCCAGCGGCACCATGAACGCAGGCTTCGCCGGCACTTTGCCGAGGCCATCGGCTTCCTCTTGGTGGAAGGTCACATCTGTCGCCGTGATGAATACAATTGTCCCCTCCAACGAGGCTGGGCTGCTAGCGGCCAGCAATCGAAAGAGTTCGTCAATACTCGTGCTCAACGTGGCAATGTTGACGCCGAAAGAGTGAACCAGTTCGTGCGCGACGGCCAGCCCGAGAAGTTCAGGAAAGGTGAATCGGCCCGTCTTGCCGGTCTTGGACGAGAGGTAGGGGACGGTTTTTCGCCAATGGCGCACGCTCTCAACCGACACGCCCGTGAGCATACGCGCTTGATCTTGCGTGAATTGGATGGAGACCACCTCGGACATTCTAGTTGTCTGCAACGTGAAATAGATGAAGATTGTCCGCCTTCCATCGGGTGCTGGCAACATATATCTGGAGATGCCGTATAAGTTCGCTAACTCGTGGCGAGCGGCTTGTCGCAGCTTTCTCTTTCTCTCGATTCTGCCCTTCTCGTTCGCGATATCACGGGTGTCGTCGTACGACGATGCCGGGTGATGCTCTGTGGTTGGCCATCGCGACTGGCTGCGACGCCGGGAGGCGGCTCAGTCGCTCCCGCCGTTCAACCAGCGCAGCGCGGCGCTCAGGCAGGTGTTCAGCGTGTGCCGGTCGAAATGGCCGGGTAGCGCGGACAACAACTGATCGCAGCCTGCCGCATCGTCGCCGTCGAAGCGCTCGAGCAGGGCCAGAAGCTTGCCCAGCAGGCCGTCGTGCCGGCACAGCGCGCTGCGTACTTCGCGCTCGACGGCAATCTGTTCGAGAATCTCGTCGATCGGCAGGCCGAGGGCGATCGGCATCATCGACAGGATGCCGGTGAGAAAGGCCAGATCCGCCAGCTTCTGATCGCGGGGCTGGCCGACCTCGACGAGCAGTTCCATCATGCGTCCGCGCAGGGCGGCGACCTGCAACAGGGGCGAACGCGCCGGGTCGGCCGCAGCACTGCCCGGCGCCAGCATCAGCAGCGACAGCCAGCGCTGCAACTGGCGTCGTCCGAGCAGGGTGATCGCGTGGCGCAACGACGTCACCGGTTGCGCAAAGCGGTTGCCGCGGTGGCCGACGGCGTTGACGACGCGCAGCAGGTTGAGCGTCAGCGCCGGTTCGTGCTTGAAGGCGTCCTCGATGAGGGTGGTGTCTACGTCACGTCCGACGAGGTTGATCAAGCGGATCAGGGCCGCCTGCGAGGCGGAAAGCCGCCGGCCGCTGACGATTTCGGCCTGCGCGAAGTGACGCCCCTGGAAGAGGTCGAAGCCGAGGCTTCGACAACGCTCCAGCTGTTCGCGGCTGTCGACGTGTTGCGCGAGGAGCTTGATCGGCAGGTGGCGCAGCGAGCCGGCCAGATCGCCGAGTCGGCCTTCGCCGGCGGCGTGCAGGTCGATCTTGATCACCTCGACCATCGGCAGAAGCAGCCGGCTACGGTCGTCTATCCCCCGATAGTCGGTCAGCGCGAGTGAATAGCCGCGCGCCCGCAGGTCCTGGCAGCGCCGCAAGGTGGTCTTGTCGGGGACGCCGTCGAGCAGAAGTTCGAGGACCACGCCTTCGGGCGGCAGCAGCTCGATCGCCTCCTGGTGCAGGAAGCCGGCGTCGATGCCGATGAACGCACAGGCATTGCCGAGGGCGCTGCGCATGCCGAGTTCGGAATAGGCGGCGCACAGGGGTGCGCTGGCGCCAGGCGCGTTGCCGTCGGCGGCCAGCGCATCGTTGCTTTGGAAAGACAGCTGGTAGCCGGCAAGCTCCTGCTGCCGATTCAGGATTGGCTGGCGGAAGAGGAAGGCGTTCTTCAGGAATTGCTCGGTCATCATCGCCAGCCATCCTTGCCTGTCGTCGGACGAAGGGTTCAACGCCTCAGAAAGGCAGCGCCAGACCGGGTCGCGCCGCGTTGAGGACGCGCCGGAAATCGGCCTGGATGCGTTCGAGTGCCGCGCTGTCGTCGGCCTCGAATCTTAGCACCACCACCGGCGTCGTGTTTGACGGCCGCGCCAGACCGAAGCCGTCGGCGTACTCGACGCGCAAGCCGTCGATGGTGATGATTTCGCGCGCTCCCGTGAACTGCGCGTTATGCCGCAGATCCTCGATCAGTGCAAAGGGCTCGCCTTCCTGCATGCCGATGTTCAACTCCGGTGTCGAGCTGCTGTCGGGCAGAGCCTCGAGCACGGCATTCGCATCGGCGGCGCGCGACAGGATCTCGAGCAGGCGAACGCCGGCGTAGAGGCCGTCGTCGAAGCCGTACCAGCGTTCCTTGAAGAAGACGTGGCCGCTCATTTCGCCTGCCAGCGGCGCCCCGGTTTCTCGCAGCTTGGCCTTGACCAGCGCGTGCCCGGTTTTCCACATCAGCGGCTCGCCGCCGTGCGCACGTATCCACGGTGCCAGGAGGCGCGTGCATTTGACGTCGTAGATGATCTGCTGACCGGGACAACGGGCGAGGACGTCGGCAGCGAAGAGCATCAGTTGGCGGTCCGGGTAGATGATCTGCCCGTCCTTGGTGACGACGCCGAGACGGTCGCCATCGCCGTCGAAAGCGAGTCCGAGTTCGGCGTCAGTTGCGCGCAGCGCCTGGATGACATCCTGCAGGTTTTCCGGCTTCGACGGGTCGGGATGGTGATTTGGAAAATTGCCGTCGACCTCGCAGAAAAGCTCGACGAGTTCGCAGCCGAGCGCGCGGAAGAGTTCGGGGGCGACGGCGCCGGCGACGCCGTTGCCGCAGTCGATGACGGTCTTCATCGGGCGCGCCAGACGGACGTCACCGGTGATGCGTGCGAGGTAGGCGCGCCGGACATCGGCGCTGCTCGCCTGGCCGCTGCCGTGCTGCAGCTCGTCGGCGTCCACCCGCCGGCGGATCCCCTGAATCGCCTCGCCGGCGAGGGTCTCGCCGCCGATGACCATCTTCAGGCCGTTGTAATCGGGTGGGTTGTGGCTGCCGGTGACGGCGACGCAACTGGCGCAGCCCAGTTCGTGAGCGGCGAAGTAGACGACCGGCGTCGGCACGCAGCCGACGTCGATGGTATCGATCCCGGCCATGCGGATGCCTTCCATCAGTGCCGTCGCCAGTTCCGGTCCCGACAGGCGCCCGTCACGGCCGACGGCAATCGCGCGCTGGCCGCGTTCGCTCGCCAGCGAGCCGAGTCCATGGCCGATGCGTCGGACGATGTCGGCCGTCAGTGTCTTGCCGACGATGCCGCGAATGTCGTAGGCCTTGAAGATTTCCGCGGGGAGGGGAGCGTTCATGTCAGACCTCGTGCTGAAAGTAATGAAGGATGCGTTGCGGCAGCCAGGCGAGCCGCCCCGGCAGGCTGCCGGTGACGAAACCGACGTGTCCGCCTGCGCGTGGAAAGTCGATCCGCACGCTGGTCGCCACCTGTCCGGCGGCTGGCAGCGTCCCGGCCGGCAGGAAAGGGTCGTTCTGGGCGTTGAGGAGCAGCGTCGGCAGCCGGATGGCGGGCAGCCAGGGCTTGCTCGAAGCGCGCCGCCAGTAATCGTCGGCGCCCGCAAAACCGTGCAGCGGTGCCGTGACGACATCGTCGAATTCGTACAGGCTGCTCGCCGCGCGCATGCGCCGTTCGTCGAAGAGGCCGGGATGGCGGCGCAGCTTGGCGGCGGCATTGCGTTTGAGCGTCTGCAGGAAATGTCTGGTGTAGACGCGGTTGAAGCCGCGTCCGAGATGGTGGCCGCAGGCGCTCATGTCGAGCGGCGCGCTGATCGCCGCGGCAGCGCCGAGACAATCGGCGGCCTCCGCCTCGCGTTCACCGAGCCACTTGAGCAGAGCGTTGCCGCCCAGCGAGACGCCGACGGCGTAGTGCGGGCGCGCCGGAAAGAGTTGGCGCAGGCGGCGCAGGATCCAGTCGATTTCGTCGCTGTCGCCCGAGTGGTAGGCGCGCGGCAGGCGATTGATCTCGCCCGAACAGCCGCGGAAATTCACCACCACGCCAGACCAGCCGATGGCGGCGGCGGCGGCCATGAGGGTGGTCGCATAGTGGCTGCGCGAGCTGCCTTCGAGGCCGTGGAAGAGGATCAGCAGCGGCGCGCTGGCCGTCGATGGGGTGGCCGGCTCGCCAGGATGCCAGTCCAGGTCGATGAAGTCGGCGTCCGGGGTTTGCCATCGCTGGCGGCGCCAGGGCAGGGGGTCGGGCCGGATCAGCAGCGGGTAGATGGTCTGCGCGTGGCCACCGGGCAGCCAGGATGGCGCGCGGTAAGCGGTCAATGCAGGGTCCGTGGCGTTGCCCCGTCGCTGCCGCTGCTTCCCGGTGTCTCGGCGGCGTCCCTGTCGGCAGCGGTCGATGCATGGTGCGCCAGCAGGCGCCAGCCGCTCGCACCGCGCTGGAAGACGTTGGTGGCGAGCATCGGCCCATGCGGCTTGCGCTCGTCGCCGATGTAGAGCGTTTCGACAACGTTGTGTACGGCCAGCAACATGCCGCTCCAGCGGACGGCGCGCGACAGACGCACCGTCAACTGCGGGTTGTTGGTGAAGATTGCGCGCCAGCTGTCGCGGATCGCCGCGGCACCGGTCAGGCGCTGGCCGGTCGGGTGGATGCAGACGATCTCTTCGTCGTCAGCCCAGACGCTCATCAAGGCCGCCAGATCGGCGCGGGCGATGGCTTCGTAGAAGGTCGCCTCGACGTCCTCCGGGGTGGCAAAAACCGCCATCATGCCGGCAGACCCTCCAGGCAGGCGGCGAGAACCCGTTGCGGGTCCAGCTTGTTGAGGCAATCCAGATGCCCCAGCGGACACTCGCGCTTGAAGCAGGGGCTGCATTCGAGCGCCAGACTGATGACCCTCGCCTGGCGCGAGAGTGGCGGCGTGAAGCCTGGCGAGGACGAACCATAGACGGCAATCAGCGGCCGGTCGAGGGCGGCGGCGACGTGCATCAGTCCGGAGTCGTTACAGACGACAAAGGAGGCGGCAGCCAGCAGGTCGATCGCCTGGGTCAGCGAGGTCGCTCCGCAGAGGTTCAGCGGCAGCCCGGCCGAGCCGGACAGGCTGACGATCTCGTCGCCGATGGCACGGTCCTTGGGCGAGCCGAGTAGCCAGACGGCGAAGCCCCGGTCGGCCAGAGCATTGGCCAGCGTCGCGAAGTGCCGTGCCGGCCAGCGTTTGGCCGGACCATACTCGGCGCCCGGGCAGAAGACGGCGAGCTTTGCCGGCAGGTTGAGGCCCAGCGACGCCAGCGTGCCGCCGCGTTCGGCGCTGCTCGAGCTCAGGCGTGGCAGGGGCAGGGGCCGCGGCAGTGGCGCCCCGGGCGCTTCGGCGAGCTGTGCGAAGCGTTCGCACATCTGCGGCAGCAGGGCCTTGTTCAGCGTATGCCGCCGGTTTATCAGGCCGTAGCGGGTTTCGCCGATGAAGCCGATCCGTTCGGGGATGTCGGCAAAGAAAGGAATCAGTGCCGACTTGAGTGAATTGGGCAGGACGTAGGCCTGGCCGTAGCCCGCGTGGGCCAGTTGGCGAGCCAGACGGTGGCGCGCTTTCAGCGACAGCTCGCCGTGTGCGAAGGGGCTGTCGACAATGCGTGCGATCTCCGGCATGCGTTCGAGAACGGGCGCCACCCAGCGTGCTGCCAGGGCGTCGAGTTGGAGGCCGGGAATCCGCTCGTGCAGTCGCACGAACAGGGGCTGCGCCAGCACCGTGTCACCGATCCACGACGGGGCGACGATCAGGGCCTTCATCACTGAGGCTGGGGTCGACTACGCGAGCGGGCGACGCTGGCTCGGCAGCGGCAGACGGTCAGTGATGCCCCTTCGGCAACTCGCCCTTGAAGACGTAATGTGCGCTGCAGTAGGGGCAGACGACTTCGCCGCTGTGCGTGACGTCGAGAAAGACGCGTGGATGCCGTGCCCAAAGCGGTGCGTCCTTGGTCGGGCAGTGCAGCGGCAGGTCACGAGCGGTGACCTCGATGGGCTTCTGCGGGGTGTTCTGAGACATGGCGGCAACCTTGCAAACTGGACTAAACGTAGGCGAGCCAGTCGTCGTGCGCCGGCACACGGCCGTTCACGCAGTCGAAGAACAGGCTCTGGATTCGGGTCGTGATCGGGCCGCGGTGGCCGGCGCCGATCTGTCGATTGTCGAGTTCGCGGATCGGCGTCACCTCGGCAGCGGTCCCCGTGAAGAAGGCTTCGTCGGCGCAATACACTTCGTCGCGCGTGATCCGCTTCTCGATTACGGGGATGGCCAGCTCGTCGGCGAGTTGCAGCACGGAAGCGCGGGTGATTCCCTCGAGGCAGGAGGTCAGATCCGGCGTGTACAGCTTGCCGTTCCTGACGATGAAGATGTTCTCGCCGGCTCCCTCGGCGACGTAGCCGTCGACGTCGAGCAGCAGGGCCTCGTCGTAGCCGTCGTGCGCCACCTCCTGGTGGGCAAGGATCGAATTGGTGTAGGTGCCGACCGACTTCGACCGGCACATGTTGATATTCACATGATGGCGGGTGAACGACGAGGTCTTGACGCGAATACCCTTCTCCATCCCCTCGGTGCCGAGATAGGCACCCCACGGCCAGGCGGCGATGGCCACGTGCGTGCTGATCGCCGTGGCGGCGATACCCATCGCTTCCGACCCGTAGAAGACGATGGGCCGGATATAGCACGACTCGAGCTGATTGGCTCGGACGACTTCCTTCTGCGCGGCCAGCAGGGTTTCCTTGTCGTATGGCATCTTCATCTGGAAGATGTACGCCGAGTTGAACAGCCGGTCGGTATGTTCCTTGAGGCGGAAGATGGCGGTGCCCTTTTCCGCCTTGTACGCGCGCACGCCCTCGAAAACCCCCATGCCGTAGTGCAGCGTATGGGTCAGCACGTGGGTGGTTGCCTCACGCCATGGCACCAGCTTGCCGTCGTACCAGATGAATCCGTCGCGATCCGCCATGGACATGTTCTTCTCTCCCTTTGCCGGAAATCCTGAAGCGGAAATTCTAGCCGATTTCGCCCCCCGGTTGGCGGTAAAATGGCAGCTTGGCTCCCCCTGCAAGGCTCCTCCCATGGTCTGGAAACCCAATGTGACCGTTGCTTCGGTGCTCGAACGCGACGGCCGCTTCCTGCTCGTCGAGGAAGAAACCGAGTACGGTATCTGTTACAACCAGCCGGCCGGTCACCTCGAGTGCGGCGAGTCGCTGATCGCTGCAGTGATCCGCGAAACTCTCGAGGAGACCGCCTACACCCTGGATCCACAATATCTGGTCGGCATCTACAACTACCGCAACGAAGCCCGGGACCTGACTTACCTGCGCTTTGCCTTCGGTGGTGAGGCGCACGCCGTCGATCCCGACCGGCCGCTCGACAAGGGCATCATTGCTGCGCACTGGCTGACGCTCGACGAAATCCGCGCGCGGCAGGCGCAGCACCGCAGCCCCATGGTTTTGCGCTGCATCGAGGACTGGCTCGCCGGTCGGCGTTATCCGCTCGACCTGCTGACTCACTACGGCTCATGAGGTGGCTGCTGTTCCTGGTGCTGGCCTGTCTCGCGGTGGCTGCGCGCGCCGAGACGGTCAGGATCTGCTACAACTACGGCTGCCTGGCCGAGGCCGAGGCGGAGTTCGACGAGCCGCAACTGGCGCGCGTGCGGGCCTTGCTGGGCAGCGCCGCGAGCGCTGAGGACGAGCGCGAGAGACTGGCGGTGGCGATCGGCTGGCTGCTCGGCTGGGCTGGCCGGCAGACGCCGATTGCCGCCGATCGCGGCGGCAACTACGCCGACGATGGGGTGCGTGGGAGGATGGACTGCATCGATCATTCGACGACGACGACACGCCTCTTGCGGCTGCTGGAAGCACGTGGGTGGTTGCGTTTTCACCGCGTACTCGACCCCGTGCTGCGCGTGCGCTTCCTGTTCGATGCCCACTATTCGGCGCAGATCGAGGAACTGCCGGAGGTCGCCGGCGATGACGCGACGGCTGACGCCGCCGCGCGCCATGTCGTCGATAGCTGGTTCCGAGACAACGGTCAGCCGGCGGTGGTTCTCCCCTTGCCGCGCTGGCTCGCCGGTGAGGGCGATGTAGGGGGCGAGTCCACACGCGTGGTGAGCGGGCCCGGCGAGGGCGTGACTGTCGAACGTTAGCGAGGACATGGCAATGAACAAGGGAAAGACCGTGGTCGTCGGCCTGTCCGGCGGCGTCGATTCGTCGGTTGCGGCGTTGCTGCTCAAGGAACAGGGCTGGCATGTCGTCGGTCTGTTCATGAAGAACTGGGAGGACGACGACACCGACGAGTACTGCTCCTCGCGTCAGGATCTGGTCGATGTGCTGAGCGTTGCCGACAGGATCGGGATCGACGTCGAAGTCGTGAACTTCGCCAGTCAGTATCGCGAACGCGTATTTGCGCATTTCCTCGCCGAGTATGCGGCTGGCCGCACGCCGAACCCGGACGTGCTGTGCAACTCGGAGATCAAGTTCAGCGCCTTTCTGGAACATGCGTTGAAGATAGGCGCCGAACGCATCGCCACCGGTCATTACGCCGGCGTGCGCGAGTTCCAGGGCGCCTGGCAGTTGCTCAAGGCCGAGGACGGGACCAAGGACCAGAGCTATTTCCTGCATCGCCTGAACCAGCAACAACTGGCGAAGACACTGTTCCCGCTCGCCGGCCTGTACAAGCGCGAGGTTCGCAAGATGGCCGCCGCGGCCGGGCTGCATCTGGCACTCAAGAAAGACTCGACCGGCATCTGCTTCATCGGCGAGCGGCCGTTCAAGGAGTTCCTGCTCCGTTATCTGCCGCCGAAGAAGGGCGAGATTCGCGGCCTGGATGACGATCGTCTGCTCGGCGAGCACGACGGCGTTGCCTACCACACCATCGGTCAGCGCAAGGGATTGCACATCGGCGGCGTCAAGGGCGGCAAGAGCGGCGACAGTGGCGACCACGATGCCTGGTTCGTGGCCAGGAAGGACATCGCCACGAATGTCCTCTATGTCGTCCAGGGGCACGCGCATCCGGCGCTGCTCGCCGACCAACTGACCGCCGGCGACCTGTCCTGGGTGGCCGGCGAGCCGCCGCACACGCACTGGGTATATACGGCCAAGACGCGCTACCGGCAGGCCGATGCCGCGTGCGAGGTCGAGCACGTCGACGCACACTCGTGTCTGATCAGCTTCGCGGAGCCGCAATGGGCCGTGACGCCGGGGCAATCGGTGGTGGTCTACGAAAGCCGGGTTTGCCTTGGTGGTGGCGTCATCGCGTAATTGACCGCGACCGCAAGTGTCTTGTTGACACCAGCGGGGGTGCCATGGTCCGTTCGCACCTGTCGTGCATGCAAAGGTGCATCGTCTTGGCGCTTTCGCTTGCCTCTACGCCATGAAATGAACACAATAAAGTACCTATTTTGGTTTGATTACGAGGCGCACCATGGAACAGGTTCTTGCATCCCGCTCGGTGAGTATCACTGAACTCAAACGCAGTCCCAGCGCCGTACTGGAACAGGCGGGTTCCGAACCTGTGGCCGTACTCAACCACAATCGCCCCGCGGCCTACCTGCTACCGCCGCATGTCTATGCGGCCATGCTTGAACGGCTGAACTCCGACCTGCGGCAGGCCATACAGGATGGCATCGACAGCGGCCCGGCCATTCCGGCCGATCAGGTTCTCGCTGAAATGAACGCCCGCTACGCCGAAGCTGGGCCCACCATCAAGCCTGGGGGCAAGCGCACCGCCTGATGGTAGCGGTCACCTTCTCGCCGAAGTCCCGGCAAGACATCCTCGACATCGGCGATTACATTGCCAAGGACAGTCCGGCCAACGCCCGTCGTTTCGTCGGCCAGCTGATCGAGCAATGCCAACGCATCGGCAATGCCCCACTGGCCTATACCGGCCGCGAGGAACTTGCCCCCGGTTTACGCATGGCGCCCATGGGCCGCTATGTGGTCTTCTTCCGGGTGCTGGACGACATGGTGCGCATCGAAAGAGTACTGCATGGCGCGCGTGATCTACCTGCCATCTTCAGGCAAGGAGTGCTGCACAAGGCGAAGTGAACGGAGGGTTGGCAGGCGACGAAGATGGAGGAGCGAGAGTTCTTCCTCGCCTCAATCAGCAACCGTTGGCGAAGCTTCGCGGAGCCGCAATGAGTCGTCACGCCGGGGCAATCGGTGGTGGCCTACGAAAGCCGGGTTTGCCTCGGTGGTGGGGTGATCGCCTGACCAATCCGTCGGCGGGCTTGTCGGCACGATTCTGTTGGTTACGATGACGGAAGCGCCTTCCATCCTTGCACAGGCTGCCGTTCCAAAGGCCTTGGGCTGCGCGCCCGGGCAGTCGTCGCGATATCGGCAACGGCATCTCCGGGTGCGCGGCGCGACGGTTGGCTGTCGGAAAATTTTACACACGATCCTCGGAAATCAGGTAAGTCACTGAAATAGTTGTCTTGGCATAATTCTTGCATTCGCTGGTGCAGAGGTGCTGATGGGCTCGATTGCTGGCTGAGCCGGGTCGGTTACCGTGTGCAGCGGTTGTGAATTTGGTGGCGTTTCTATCCTGTAACCATCTGGGGGGGCTTACACATGCGCAAATTTTTCGTCGGCTGGATCGCGGCGATTGCTCTTTCGATGCCAGCCGTGGCACTGGCCGGCTTCTCGACCATGTACGTTTTCGGGGACAGCTTGTCGGACAATGGCAATCTGTACAACTGGACCGGTGCTTCGAATCCGGTAACCGGGGGGATCCCGATCCCCGTGACCGGGCTACCCGGAGTTGCTTCGCCACTGTATAGCGCGGGGCGTTTCGAGAATGGCAAGAGTTATTCCGAACTGCTGTGGACCGGGCTTCAGTCCACGGGCCACATGGGCGCCACAGGCGACCTCACTCCGCGCGGGCTGAGGCCTTGGGACGACGCCGTCCCTCCCGGGATTGATCCGAATCCCCCCGGGGGAACCAACTACGCGGTCGGCGGTGCGCGGTCGCGCTACCACACCTTCGACGTAGCGGGGGGGTTGCCGCCGGTCGGCTTGCCGACGCCGGGATCGCCGGGTTCTGCCCTCTTTTCTCCGTTCAGCCTGCGCGGGCAGTACGCTCAGTTCCTCGCGGACACGGGAGGAAAGGCTGACTCGAAGGCTCTGTTTGTCGTCTGGTCGGGGTCGAACGATATCGGTGACGTGTTGGAGCTCGCTTCCGTCGGCCGCCTCGGCGATGCTACCGCGCGGCTCACGGAGGCCATTGAGGACATCGGGTTCGTGCTCAGCGGTCTGGTGGCCAGTGGTGTCGACTATCTGTTGGTGCCGAACGTGCCGGACCTCGGCCTGGTGCCGGAGACCAACGGCAATCCAGCGGCTTCGGGGGCGGCCACGTTCTTTTCGGTGTTGTACGACGACGCGCTCGCACGCATCCTCGACGGGCTCAGCCTGCTGAATCCGGACGTCTCGGTGCACCGGTTTGACAGCTTTGGATTCCTGCGTGAGGTCGCCGGTTCTCCTGGCGACTTCGGATTCACGGACGTCACGAACCCTTGCTTGGCGGGACTTTTCGTCGCGCCGCCGCCGACCGGCCCCGTTTCGGTTTGCGGCAACCCTGACGAGCACCTGTTCTGGGACACCATCCACCCCAGCGCCCGTGCGCACGAGTTCCTCGCGGAGCGGATGCTGGCGGTGGTTCCCGAGCCTGCCACGCTTCTGCTGGTGGGCATCGGCCTGGCGGCGTTCGGGCTGAGGAGCAGGCGCAGCCGTGGCGAAAGCGTCCAGGCCGCTGGGATTGCTGCCACACGGTAGCCGGCGAACAATTTGCCCGCGCGAGGAATAGCCGTCATGCGCAGGATGCCCGATCAAGGGGGTCCTGCGCCAGCTGCGATCAGATGTTGGCCAAGGCTATGCTATGACTCGCCTCAGTCGCGGGGCTGTGGCGAGAAGTGCCACAAGACAGATCCAATGTTGTTCGCTGGCGCTGGCCGCAGAGCAGCTATGGTCTGTCAGTGGTTCTGCCGGAGCGCGTCGGATACCGGCGTTCTGGCAACCCGGCTGGCGGGAAAGATGGCTGCCGACACCGTTGCCACCATGCCCACTGCGAAGGCAATGGCGAGTACCGAGGGCACGACGCGAATCGTCGCCGTATAGCCGATATTGGAGTTGGGTGGCGGTGGCATGGGAATGCCGATGGCGGAAATGCCCAATGCCAGAGCCGTACCGACCACCACACCGAGGGTGCTGCCGACAGCGCCCAGCAGGAAGTTCTCGGTCACGACCAGCTGGAATATCCGGAGTCGGTTGTTGCCCAAGGCCATCATCGTGCCGAACTCACCAGTCCGTTCGAAGACACTCATATTTACGCTGTTGCCGACGCTCAACAGCACCATGGCCAGGATTATCCCCTGCAGCACGCCAAACTGACGCTCATAGAGCGCAGCGGTGCTACTGTAGAAATCGTTGAGTTCCTCCCATGTTCTGATCTCCAGATCCTGACTTGCCAGCCGGTTTCGCAGGGAAGCCGCAATGCGCTCGGTGTCGGCCGTTACTTTCAAGGAGACGACCACGCTGTTGGCTCGGGGACTGCCAACCAACTCCTGTGCTGCCGACAACGGGATCCGCACGGCGCGCGCGTCGAAATCCTTGGAGAAGCTCTGAAATACCCCAACCACGTTGAACTCCTGTGTGTTCAACGCGCCTTCGGCGGCGTTGAGGAGCACAGTGGCGGTGTCTCCCGGCTTGAGCTTCAGGGTCCGCGCCACGCCTTCGCCAAGCAGGATGCCATAGGGGTCTGTCGGAGAAAGCTGGCGGCCAGCGATGATCTGCAGTTGCGTCCCGAGTCGTGCCTCCCTGTCCGGCTCAACCCCTTCGCCGATTATCGGCCAGTCGCTTCGGCCATTGTTGAGAAGGCCCGAGAAACTCATCCGCAGCATGACGTCATCGACCAGCGGCAGCTTCGCAACGGATTCGCGTAGCTCGTCCGGGTGGTCGATGAGGTATTGATCGGGACTGCGCCCACCTTTTGCAAAATAGCCGACTCTCAGAACCTGCAAATGACCGGACTGAGAGCGAATGATTGACTCAGCCAGTTGGAAGAGCATGTCATTCACAAAGCCGCCACTGAGGATCAGGCCGACGATCCCGAAGACAATTACCGCCAGAGTCATGGCGGTTCGCACCTTGTGGCGAAGAATATTGCGCAGCGCAAGTTTCAGCATTTGTTGTCCTGATACCCGCAGGTCGAAGAGTCAGCGTTGGTGCCGCAAGGCATCGACGATCTCCATGCGCGATGCCCTCCACGCTGGATAAATGCTGGCCAGCAAAGTTGTCGCGAGCGCAAGAAGGAAGGCCTGCGCTGCCAGTCCGGGTGTCAGCATGATCGCCCCGGTGTAACCTTCAGTCATGCCCGGCGGTGGCGGCATGGGGATGCCAATCCATGAAATCAGGGCTGCCAGCAGCCAGCCGACGAGCACGCCGAGCGCACCGCCGATCAGACCGATGGTCAGCCCTTCATAGACAAACTGCCGCAGGATCTGCAACCTGCGGCGACCGATAGCCAGGCAGGTGCCTATTTCCGACGTACGTTCGAGGACATTCATGGTCATGGTGTTGGAGATGCTCAGGATGATGACCATGGCAATGATCAGTTCCACCACCATGACCTGTTGTGACATGAGGGTAACCGTCTTGTTGTAGAAATCGGCCAGTTCGTACCATGGAACGAACTGGATGCCGGTATCTTTGAAATCCGCACGTAACTTCTTCAGCATATTCGCAGTATGCGCCGTTTCATCAAGTACGAGGATCGAAAGGTGAACGCCGGAGATGCGGAGAAGGTGCTGGGCCAACGGCAAGGGAACCCGCAGTGCCGAGTCATCGTAGGCCTTGCTGACGGTGCTGAACAAGCCACGAACGTTCGCCTCGACGGCGTTGAATCCGCCCGATGGCGTCGTCGCCATCAACACCACTTTGTCTCCCACCTTGGCGCCGAGATTCTCCGCCAGACCGCGGCCAAGCAAGATTCCCTTGGCGTCCTCCGGCGTGAGGTTGCGGCCGGCGCTGATCTGCAGACTCGGACTGAGGATACGCTCCTTCTCCGGACTGACTCCTTCGCCGATGAATGACAGCGTGGTTTCTCCGTGGCTGACCAGCCCGGTAAAGGCCACTCTTGGCGCCGCTGTGCGTACCGCAGGCAGCTTCTCGATGGCCGGGACCCGCAGAGCACTCTCCGGCGTCAAGTACTTGTAGGGGTCCGCCTGTCCGTTTTCCAGGTAACCCGGCCGCATGACGTGGATGTGGCCAAGCCCTTCCTCAATGGTGCCCTCTCGGGCCGCCCAGAAAATCCATTCGACGAACCCGGCTGTCAGCAACAACGCAATTACGCCGAAGGCCACGGCCGAGATGCCAAACAGGCTTCGTCGATACTGGCGAACGATATTCCTGAAGGCGTTCAAGAACTCCGACCACAGATCTGCCCACGTCACTTGCACCTGAGACCCTCCCGAGGCATGCGTGCCCACGCCGCATTCTGGCATAGCATGGCGCAAAAAGGGATCTCGCGGAAGCGCGGGCAAAGGGATCAGCGCTCGTCGCAGCGGTGGTGGCTACAGGCGTCTGCGCAAGAGCTCGCCTCTCGCACGGTTTCGGGTCAGCGCGCGCCGCAGACGGCGGCGGACCCTGTCGTGGACTTCGTCGAGCAACTTCTGGTCGGGCGCACGGCTTTTGCGAAGCGTCGCCGTTCCCGAAGGATCCGCCGCGAAGACACCCTCGATGACGAGGCAGTGACCACCGCGCGACCGTCGGCAACACAGAGCACGTGCCCGTCGAGCCTGCCCGGTCCGCTCACACCCTGGCGCCCCATGCCGAAGGTTTTGCTGTCGAGTACCGCGTCGAACGACCCCAGCATCACCTGTGAAGGATGACCGTCGACGCGCAGCGCTTCGGCCACCAGCGTAGCCATCATCGGGCAGGTGCCGGCCCAGTTGTGCAGGTACAGCCAGCCGAGATCGAAGAAACGGTCGAAGATGCGCTGCACGCAGGCCGCCAGCGCGGCATCGGAAATGCGATTCACAAGCAAAGCACGGCGCAGCGTGACGCGAGAGACAAAGGCGCCAGCCAGGAATTCTTCGAACTGTTCGAGCGCTGCGGCGTGGCGGGCGGTGGGCTCGACGAGCGCATCGTCGCCGTTGCCGATCCCGCGCGTTATGCGCAGCATGTCGGCGCGGGCCATCGCCTGCACGCGATTCGCCACCTCGTCGGGCGCGGCACCGAGTGCGGCGGCGATCGAGCCCCCGACGGCGGCAGCGGCGCGCGCGCTGCGCACCAGCATCAAGAAGTCGAGCAGCAGCGGCTGCAATCCAACGCCGACGGTGCGCTCGGCCGAGCGCGACACGTCGCGCAGCGAATCCACCTCCGCCAGTGGATCGTCGGTGCGCAGCCAGCGGCGATGGTGTTCGGCCCCGGATTGCGCCGGGCCGAACAAGGGTACGCCGCTGACTGCGTAGTTCGCCGTCGACCGAAGATACGGTGCGGTGGTGGGGCTGACGAGCGCGAAACAGAATGTTACCCCGGTTCACGGGGCAGCAAAGAGGGGTACGTCCGGTTGCCTGACCGGCCCGCTCACCTCGGCACCGCCGCCGAAAACACCTGCAACACCACCACGCCCGCGACGATCAGCACGATGCCGATCAGCGCCGGCCGGTCCATCACCTGCTTGAACACGACCTGCCCGACAATCGTGATCAGGGCCACCCCCGAGCCCGACCAGATCGCGTAGACCGGGCCGACCGGCAGCGTGTCGAGCGTCAGCGACAGCAGGTACAGCGCGAGGCCGAAACAGCCGGCCATCACGAAGGCCCAGGGCCAGATCTTCTTGAAGCCGTCGGTAAGCTTCATCGCCGTGGTCGCCATTACCTCGGCACAGATCGCGACGAAGAGGATCAGCCAGGTCATCGCGCAGGCGCCTTCATGCCGCCGTGGTCTTCGAAAAGCCGTTGATCGCCACCACGCCGGCGATGATCAAGCCGACACCGGCGAGCCCCGCGGCATCCAGCGGCTGATCGAGCCAGAACCAAGCCACCAGCGTGACCAGCGCCACACCCACCCCCGACCACAGCGCGTAGACCACGCTGACCGCGATGCGCTTGACGCACAGCGCGAGCAGAATGAACGCGATCTCGTAGCAGGTGATGACGATCACCGAAGACCACAGCCGCGTGAAGCCTTCGGTGGACTTCAGCATCGTCGTGGCGATGACCTCGGCGACGATGGCGATGACGAGCAGTAGCCAGTACAGGCCCGGCGGGCCCGATGGGACCGGCGCGGCGCCGGCTTGTGCGGCTTGTGCGGCTTGTGCGGCTTCGTTCGCCATCGGTGATAGGGATAGGGAATCCAACGGTACCATTAGGAGTATATGAGCCTCCATCAAGGGGCGTCAATCTCGAATTTCGTAAGTATTCGGCCATCCCGTAGTGAGGCAGTGGGGTTGGCGAGGGGGTTAGCGGCAGAGGAGTGATCGGGAGGATCGGTGAAGGGGATAGAGCCAGATATCCTTGATCGGGAGGATCGACTTGCTGGTGGGGCACTTCTTGCCTCACCCGGCGGTTTGACGGACGTTGATCCAGTTGGCGGCCGGGTAGCAGGTGCCGCGATGGCGGGGCGTCTCGACGAAGGTTTCGAGCAGCACGGGGCGGTAACCGTAGCGCCAGCCAGTCGATGGGTAGTTGCCGCTGCATGAGCGAGAGGATCTTGGCGGCCAGGCCCTTGCACTGGATCCGGGGCAGGATCAGAAAGCGGGCATTGTTCACCACGAGTTGCAGGTTCCTTTGTCGCTGGTGATCGTGCCAACCGATGAACTGCTCGCGCGCGGCGAGTTTCCAGGCGCTGGCGCCGAAGCTGAGCAAGGCGACGAGGGGGTCTCGCCGGCGAAGACGAACTATCGGCACTGACTGCCCGCCATGGGCGTGTGGCCGAGATAGTGGTAACGGGCGATGTATTCGTTCCACAGACGCGAGTTCGCCGAACCGACGACCTGGTGCATAGAGAGCAGCGGCAGTTGATGCACCGGCTGAGTGAGCAAGGGCTGTGGATCGGTGGCGTGCGTGGCAGATACTCGGGTTGGCGAGGAGCGGCCGTCGTGCAGCTAGCAGGGTGAGCAGGCCGTCGGCTTGCCTGCGCAGCATGGCCACCCGGCAGGTCATGTCCTTGAGCTCGCCATTGGGCTTGCACCAGTCGAAGAGCGCGCACACATGACGCGAGAGTTGCGCCCAACTGCTGCCCGGAGGGGCCTCGATCAGGGCCCGCCGGAACTCGGCTTGATGCTCTCTCATAGACCAGGTGTTCGGCGTCGATTTCACGCAAGCGCTCGAGCGCAAAGGCCGGTCGAGCGCAGGAGCGCAGCAGCCGTTCCAGGCCCGGGCGGTCGTGCCTTCGATGCGCACGCTGGCGTCGTGGGAGCAGCCGCCACCGTGCGCCCAGTTCGCCATCGTCTCGGCGTCTTCCGGCTCAAGCACACCGTTTTCCGGGCAGACGGGAGAAGGTCTCAGCCTGCTTCCTGGACAGCACGAAGCGGTGAAAAGGTTGATGCAAGACGCCCAGTTGATCGATCACGTCGTGGATGTCGACGTTGTCGGAATAGGGCGTGCCGACAATCAGCCTGCCCCCGGGGGCAACCTGATCAGCCAGTCGGGCAAGCAACTCGAAGGGTTCGTCGACATGCTCAATGACGCCCTGGCAGGTCACCACATCGTACCTGCGGGCCAGCACGCCGGGATCGCAGTGCTGCTGGTTGTACGGATCGTAGCCACGGCACTGGTAGCCCTTGTCGACGAGGTAGCGCACAAAGAGGCCACTTCCGCAACCGTAATCCAGCACCGAATGCTCGTGTAACAAACCGGCGGCGACCAGGATCTTCAGCCGCTTCGCCAGAAGCCGCTGCGAGAAGAAGTCGTCGCGCTGCCGCTGGACTGGATAGTTGGCGTAAATCCGGTCATAGTCGACCGGTTCGAGCGCGTTCAGCGTGCCGCAGTGCCGGCATCGCCAGACGGTATAGCTCTCGTGCTCGACATCGCGCGTGGCGCCGCGTACCCTGACCTGTTCGGGGTCGCGGCTCGACTGGTGGCAGATTCTGCACGGTTCGTCGACGGCCACGATGCCTCCACCCAGCGGCAGCGCCGCCCAAGTGTCAGGCCGATCCGCGGCCGATCGGGTGCCTCAGCTTGTCTGCTGCCGGTAGCGCTCGTTGCCACTTCTCAGCATCGCGCAGAACTATGTCATTCCGGACAACGTGTTCCGAATATCGGTACTCCGGCAATCGCGAAGAGGCTGGGGATCTGGGCCTGCTGCGGTTGCGACCTTGAGCATCGCGAGTCGTCGCAGGCTTCGTCAGCGGCGCCCTTGCTCGTGTCGACGAAGCCCCGAATTTCTCCAGTGTCGTCACAGCCACTTGCGCGCGGGGTTGCCTCGCCAGGTCTCGCCGGCCGGAATCCTGGTGCCCGGCATTACGTAGGAACCGCCCATGAGCGTGACATTCTCGCCCAGCTCGGTGCCCGGCAGGACTACCGAATTGACGCCAACGGTGGCCCCGGCACCGATCTTTACGCGGCCGCAGGTGAGCTTGCCGCCATGCAGCATGTTCCCGGAGACCAGGGACGCGTTTCCCAACACTGCACCATCGCCGATGGTCACCATGTAGGGATCGTCAATCGTTCCTCCGAGTGCGACGTTGGTGCCAACGCGAGCGCCGAAAAGGGCCTCGACGACTGGCTTGACAAAAACGGGGGTGAAGGGAAGGAGCGAACCCTGTCCCAGCCGGTAAACAATGGTCAACAGTTTCCAGTACGTGAAGGTCGCAGAATCCATGGTGTATTCGCCCGGCTTCATCGGCCGAAATCTCAGGAGCAAGCGTACGACCAGCGCCGAGAAAAGCCCGTAGAAAAGTAGAGCGAGCAGGAAGTCGACGATGACATGGTATTCCGCCGCCAGGGCTGTCGTCAGCGGCAGCAGGCAGACGATCAAACCCAGCGTGGCCGCGACGATGGCGCTGATGGCGCCGCCGCAAAGAAGGAAGTCGAGATAGCTGGCCTTCATCACATCGCTCCTCAGTCAAACCCGTGGTGGACCGATGGCTACTGTGCCCCGGTCAATTCCTGGGCACGGCGCCGCGCCGCGGGCATGCTCAATCGGTTTTCCGCTCCAGCGCGGTCGATGGCCCCGAAACGTGCTGCGTTTGCGGTGTGGAAGCCACAGCGCCGCGAGTCATCCGGCCGCCGCGAATACGAGTATCCACGGCGTCGGTGGCTGCTGTCAATCTGCGAGTTGCTACCAAGAAAGCCCCTGGCAGGGCTGCGAAGCAGGACTCCCGGGCAAGGCCGATCAAGCAACAGCGCCAGGTGAACAACGGGATCAGCAAGAGGGCGACCCGGTTCGTCACGCCTTCATCGCCACCCCAAGAGGCTTCGCGCGCGGCGTAGGCGGGCGTCGCGGCCGACTACCGGGCGCAGGTACTGGTGCTGCTCGCCACTCGGAGTCATCTGACTGAGGCTGACTGACTATGGGGGTGAATGGTCCGCTCTTGGGCGACTCGCTGGACCAAAGAAAACGCCCTCTGCACTGGTGAGTGGAGAGGGCGTCCCAGCCACCCGACGACTTCATCGGGTGACAAATCGGCGCGAGTTACAGCGACGAACGACGACGACGGATGCCACCCAGGGCCAGCAGACCGAGACCTGCCAGGACGAGCGAACCAGGCTCGGGAACCGTCGTGACTGAGTCGAGGGTGAGGTCAAGAGACACAAAAGTACCCAGCGGATCGATCAAGGCCTGCAGCGCGCCGACAGAGGAAAAATCAACGGGGTTCCAGGAACCGGGCGATCCAGCACAAGTCGTGACGGCACCCGGGATCATATTGTCGCAATCAAGAAAGGCGAGGAAGGGGATGAGTGACACTCCCGGCACCGGATGCGCCAGGGAATTCAGCTTCACACTACTCCAGTGGGTGTCATCGGTCCACGCGGTGAGGATAAAGTCGAAGCCGGCATCGGCGAAGACGATATCGAGTTGAAAACTCGAGGCGAACGGGCTCCCCAGGTCAACACCACCAAGGCCCGTCGTGTTGACGTCGGTGAAGCCCGTGGCCGCGTGCGAGCCATCCCAGAGGATCATTCCCGTGCCGGAGGCCCCCGAGTCAGTATTAAAGCTCACGGCACCAGTGTCGACACCGATGCTTGCGTTACGGACCGCTGGATTGGTGCTGACTTTCGTTTCCACGCCGAGGTCACGGTAGCCGCCCAAGATGTTACCGACGGGAAGGCCAGCTTCCGCAACCTGTGAAAACAGACCAACGCCATCAATGACGGTATCGGTCAGATACGCCTGATCGGTCGAGAAAAGGTCAATTGTTACCGCGCTAGCTGACGCGCTGGCACCGAGGGCCACGGCCACTGCAATTGCGCCGAGAGTTTTTTTCATTTTGAAATTCTCCAAGAAAGTTACATGCACTTAACAGAAACAGAGGCTCTGCAGCGTTGTGATGACAGTCCAAATCAGCCACCTGAACTCACTAAAGCTAAAACCATGCCTGGTTATGCAGTGGAATTTAAAAACAATGACTTACGAGAATCCGTGTCGCCGATGAGTCTCTGTAGAGCATTCGTGTGTAAGAAATTCCGACACACCCCCCTCGGCGGAGTGACTGTTCGAAGGCTTAGGATCCCGTCCTTCTGATGTCTGCAGGCGCGTTGAATCGCCGGCTTGCCTCTGCGAGGCGATGGCCGCAGACGATCCAAAAGGCCTCGTCGCGGTCGTTGGCCGGACGTGTGTGGCTGTCACTTGCCGCCCATCCCGGCGACAGAATGGGCGGTGATGTCACCCTGTGCAAAATGGTGGGCAAGTACTTGGGTGAGGCGATCGCTGGCGGACAAGCCACAGAATTGCGTGGCGACACGGCGTGCAGATTCGCTGAACTCGCTGCGCGAAAGCAACGCCTTGACGCTTTCGCGCAATTGGGTGCCTGCGAAGCGGTCGGCGCGCAGGGTCAGGCCGGCGCCGGCACGCGTGATGGCTTCCATGTTCAGGAACTGATCCAGATTGCCGGCGATACCGATTACCGGCACGCCGGCAGCTAGAGCCTGTTGGCTGGTGGGGCTGCCACCGTTGCAGACCACCAGGCTGGCGCGGTGGGACGCCTCGTCACCAGGGAGGTACTGGGCCACGTAGGCATTGGCCGGTATCGCTCCCGCGAGGCTGCTGCCCGCTGTTGCCGCGATCACCGTGACCTCCAGATCGCTGAGTGCCTGCAGTACATGTGGTAACAATGCACCCTGACCCGAACTGCCAAGTGTGACGTAGGCGATTGGTCGTTCAGACGAAAGGGTATTCCACCACAGCGGTGCGCTCACCGGTGGCTTCCAGATGATGGGGCCAATAAAATGATGGTTTGCCGGCAAGGACAACGTCGGGAAAAACTGCGGAAGGTCCGCATAGAGAACGTGATCGGCATCGGTGTAGGCGCGGCGGACATCATGCCCCAGCGACGACATGCCGTATTTGCGCCTGACTTGATCGAGAGGGCGGGCATGGAGCGCGAAAGCCAGTGGCCGCGCCAGGCGAAAGAGCATCGTCGCGAGCCCGATCGGCAGCAAGCGTGTCAGCGGCAAGCTGGGCACCGGATAGGCCGGAACACGGTAGTAGGGGCTCCAGTAGGCATTGCTGATTGCCAGATAGGGGATTCTGGCCAGGCGGGCACTGACGGAAAGTGACAGCCTGAAGTCGCCGATCACCAGGTCGGGTTTGACTTTCTCGAACAGGGACAAGTCGTCGTGAACGTAGGCTTCAAGCGTGGCGGTGTCGTAAACCGGCTTGCCTTGTGCCAATCGATTGAGAAAGGTATCGCTGGCTATCGATGGAACCGGGCAGAACTCCCCGGCAAAGTCACCTAGCAACCACTGGCAGCGGGGATCGCAGGCGAAGACCCGATGGTAGCGACTCGTGTCCGGCGCCTCGATGAGAGCGAGGGGGCGTGCCACATGAGCGAGGGTCACTGCCTCAGCGAAGAAAAGGATTGTTTTCCTGTCCATTAGCGAGTTCCCCATGCCTTCTCGTGCCTGTGGGTCCGCCGTGGCCGGCAGCTCTCCAGTCGTCAGCGGCTTCATCTTGCCCGTCTCCTTCAGCAAGAGACCTCACCGGCGCCGGTAGGCGGCTGAAGTTGGTGAGTTCGTCGATCGATCCATCTGCATGTCTCTGAAATGCACGTCTTCGCGGGTGGCGTTGTAGTCCCAGGGTCAGCACGGCAGATGTGCGTTCAAGTCTTACGGCTGAACCCCTGGTCAAACGTCCTGGTGCTCCCTGCGTATCGCAGTCACGGTCGAGGCTTGGGCGCCCCGCGCCAAGACTCCGCGTATGTCATGCGCAACTACAAGGTACGGAGCGCCATTCGCACCCAGCACCTTAGCACCTATTGGGTCAGCAAGACAGCCAGTGGCGCATTCTGGGGCCGACTGTCGGGAGCAGAAAACATGCTTGTCGGCCGCTGGGAAGCCAATGCGCGCGCGCCCAGGTCGTTCTGCGTGACGTGATCGCGGGTCTTGTGTCAGGATATGGTTTCCAGGCAACTCAGTGCGTCTGGCACCGATTGTATCGGGGACGGAATGATCAAAATTCTGCGCTTGCTTCTCGCTTCGGCCCTCCTTCAATCTGGGCTAGCCGCATCGGGGCGAGACTTTGAACACGTGGAAGTGGTTCAGATCCCGCTCAGCGTGTCGAATGTCCATCTAGTCAAGAGCGGCACGCGTTGCTTTCTCGTAGATGCGGGCAGCCCAGATGACCTGCCGAAGCTCGCCGCGGCTTTGGCGCGCGAGGGTTTACGGTTTCCGGACCTGTCAGCCGTCATTCTGACGCATGGGCATGCCGATCATGCCGCTCTGGCAGCGGAAATCAGGCGCCGCAGCGGCGCGGTGGTGATCGCCGGCCGCGGCGATCGTTCGATGCTGGAGTCCGGCGTCAACGAGCCGGTCACGCCCACCAGCTTCACCGCCAGGCTGATCCTGATGCTACCGCTCGATGCTCGTTACGAGCCTTTGCGGGCTGACGTCGAGGTCGATGGCGAACTCGACCTGGCCCCGTACGGCCTGGCCGGACGAGTGCTGCCGGTGCCCGGGCACACGCCCGGGTCGCTGGCGGTGGTGCTCGACGATGGCCGTGCCTTCGTCGGCGACATGATGCTCGGTGGCTGGCTGGGGGGGGCTCTGTTTGCCCAGCGGCCGGGCGAGCATTACTTCCACATGGATGTGGCAGGCAACGGCCATAGCCTGGCCGCTCTCGCCAAGCTGCCGATCCGGCAGTATTTCCTCGGCCATGGAGGCCCGCTGAGTCAGGAGGCCGTACGCGAGTACCTTGGTCGCGAGGGCGCTGCGCGCTGAACTCGGCGAGTAAACGCGGCTAACGCATCAGGCGCTCGCGCTCGAGTCGCAGCGAACGACTGGACGGTACCGACGAAACTCCGACACGGCAGAAGAAAAAGAAGGGCTCGTCCGGACCGCAGCCGGCCAGATCTTCAAACACCTGCGCAAGGCGGTGAGCGCTTGCGAATAGCGCCGGGTCGGCGGAAAACCGGCGATCGGCGCGCGCATACCAGCGAAAGATCACCGGGGTCAATTCGGGCTGCAGGTGCAGCCCCTCCCTGGCGACCGTCAGCCATACACGCTGCAGGCACATGCCCAGCCGCACCCAGTCGTGCAGCCCGGCAGGTGCTTGTCTGGGGCGCAGCAGCAGGTGCGCGCCGCACAGGACAGCCGGCAGGAAGTCGAGCTCGACGCGTGGAATGACGGTGCCCAGGAGGTAGCGATTGAAGAACTGCACGCGCTCCCAGCTCTGCATGACCCATTCCATGAGACGGGCGGTCATCGGGTCAACGCCAACCGCCTGCTCCGGAATACGATCCTGGCTGAAGCGGGCTCGCCATTCGATGACGTCCCGATGCACGGCGAACGCCTCGGGGCAGGTGAGGCGTATTTCAGCGTTGTGCCAAAGCAGTGACGCCACCTTGAGGCGCTTCGCGAAGGATGCGAAATACTGGACGGCGACTTCATCGCCGGCGGCCGCTTCGATCGCCGCGCGCTGCGCCGCGGTCAGCGGCGTGGTACGCATCGGCCGGCGCTGGACGACCCGTTGCTGGATATGTGGGAAGAGCGGGTCTGGCGGCACGCCCGGATTCGTCGAGAAATGCACGTCGTACGTGGGCGCGCGCGCTTCCTCGTCGGCCTCGACTGTCCAGTGCGTTGCCAGACCAAAACCCGATGCCGCCACGCGCAGCGTCTCGAGCAGCGCACCGTGCGCCATATGGCTGGCACGACCTTCGTAGTCGTAGAGGACGTGGTCACGCGTATCGTGGCCATGCACGCGCAAGTGCTGGTCGCCGACGATGCTGAAGCGCCAGGGTTGCGTGTTGTCGCCGCTGGGTGCCCAGCGCGCGAGATCCAGCAACTGGAGCAAGGTCTCACGGTTCATGGTGGCGGCCGCTCGGTGGTGTTTTGGCCATTCCGTTGAGTTGTGCCTTGACCAGCATGATCATCAGGCGCTGTAGCGGGTTGCGGTAGCCGAGGGGGCGCCAGGTCCGTACGAGGCGCATGCGGTAGGCATCGAACTGGCTGGCCCAGGGGGCCAGTCTAACGCCGCCGCGGCCGAGGAGCAGCTTGAGGACGTCCACCGCCGTCACGCCGGCGCAGAGCTGGCACGCGGCCATGCTTGACGGGCCGCGCCTCTCCGCCAGATTGATGCGCGTGCTGTCGGCTACGTAGCCACGCTGGAGCATCGCCGGCGACAGGCCGACGAGGAAGCGCACCGACATCTCGAGTTCATCGCCATCGTCCCAACCGAAGTAGTCCTCGAACGACATCCCACCGGGGCCGAAGACCACCAGGGCGGTGCCGAGGCCCAGAGGAGCTGCAGTGACCACCGGAATGCCCTTGCGTTCGCACGCGGCAAAGGTCATTCGCCGGGCGCCGAAGGCAAAGAAGTCCAGGCCGTCAACGTAGACGTCGACTCCATCGAGGAAGGCATCGATCGAGTCCGCCTGGATGCCGTCAGCGAAGGCGCGCAGATCGACCTCCGGGTTGATGTTACGCAGCATCTGGCCCATCACGTCGATCTTCGGGCGGCCCAGCGTGTCCACCCCGGCGCCGATCTGGCGATTGAAGTTGGCTGTTTCGAAGACATCGAAGTCGGCAATCGAAAACCGACCGATACCCAGACGGGCGAGGGTGAGCAGGTGAACGCCGCCGACTCCACCGAGCCCGCCAATGGCCACGCGCGACTGACGCAGTTTCTGCTGCTCGGATTCGGTAACCCAGCCGACATTTCTCGAAAAGGCTTCGTGGTAATCGAAGATGCCCATGGTCTTCCTTGGTTGCGCGAGTTTGAGTTTCGAATCAAGAGCCGTACTCAGGAGCCGTACACTACCTGAAGCACCGCACCGAGCCAATCGGCAGCTCACCGGACGGTATGTTCGATGCTGCCGTTTCGCCTGCAGAATTCGCCAGCGGGCAGCCGGCCGGCCGAGCATCTTGCGCCCTGATCTGGCAAACGGCGGCAAAATCCATTATGCTGAAACTCCCAGAACATAATTAAAGATGGAGTTTGAAGGATGACTAACAAAGGGCAACTTCTACAAGACCCCTTTTTGAACACGCTGCGGCGCGAGCGCGTGCCGGTTTCGATCTACCTCGTGAATGGCATCAAGCTCCAAGGTCAGGTCGAGTCCTTCGACCAGTATGTCGTCCTGCTCAAGAACACGGTCACCCAAATGGTATACAAGCATGCCATTTCGACGGTCGTGCCCTCGCGTCCGATCACCATTCAGCAGGACGCCGACGGCGAGGCGTGAGCGGGTCGCCTCGTCTCCATCGTTCCGTCGCGCTGGCACCGGGCTGGGTCAGCCCGCGTTTGCAGCGATCTTCTGACGGTTCCCCGTTGCAGCCGTCTTTCCCAGGTCACCGACATGCATGAGCGTCCCTCGGGTGAGGAGCGCGCGGTCATCGTCCAGCTCGACTTCGGCCGTGACGACCTGACCGAACAGCTGGAAGAGGTTCGTCTGTTGACCCGGTCGGCAGGCGCCGCTGTCTGTGCGGTGGTGCATGGGCGTCGTCACAGCCCGGATGCGGCGACCTACGCCGGCAAGGGAAAAGTGCTCGAGGTCGCCGCCGAAGTCGCCGCGCACGAGGCCGACCTGGTGATCTTCAATCACGAACTGAGCGCTGGGCAGGAGCGCAATCTGGAGCGCGCCCTGCAGTGTCGCGTCATCGACCGGACCAGTCTGATCCTCGATATTTTCGCGCAACGTGCGCAAAGCGCCGAGGGCAAACTGCAGGTCGAGCTGGCGCAGCTCGAGCACCTCGCTACTCGCCTGGTGCGTGGCTGGACGCACTTGGAACGGCAAAAGGGCGGTATCGGCCTGCGCGGTCCGGGTGAAACTCAGCTCGAAACCGACCGGCGCCTGCTGGGGATTCGCGTCAGGCTGTTGAAAGAGCGACTGGGCAGGCTCGAGCGCCAGCGCGGCGTGCAGCGCAAGGCGCGGGGACGCGGCGAACTGCTGAACGTATCGCTGGTCGGCTACACCAACGCCGGCAAATCGACGCTGTTCAACTCACTCACGCATGCGGGCGTGTTTGCTGCCGACCAGTTGTTCGCGACGCTGGATACGACGACGCGTAAACTGTGGCTGGCGGAAGCCGGCCATATCGTGCTCTCCGACACGGTCGGCTTCATCCGCGATCTGCCGCACTCGCTGGTGGCAGCCTTCCACGCCACACTCGAAGCGACTGCCGAGGCGGATCTGCTGCTGCACGTGGTCGATTCGGCAAGCCAAGCGCGTGACGAGCAGATAGCCGATGTGAACAAGGTTCTTGCGGAGATCGGTGCCGCCGACGTTCCGCAGTTGCTGGTGCTCAACAAGCTCGATCTGACCGGACTACCACCGGCAGTCGAGCGTGACGAATATGGTAGAATCCGCCGCGTTCGTGTCAGCGCCAAAGGCGGTGACGGACTGCCACTACTGCGGGAAGCGCTGGCCGAAGTGGCTCTCGCGAAGACGGGCAGGCTGCGCGAGCGGTCCTCGGCCGCCGCAACTGTGCAGGCTACCGACCTGATTACTGATTCAGACTGGTCCCCATGATTTCAAGCCTTGGAGTGTTTATGTCGCTCAATGACCCACAGTGGGGCAATCGCGGCAACGATGACGGTGGTGGCAAGCGTCCCAACCAGGGGCCTCCCGACCTTGAGCAGTTGTGGCGCGATCTCAATCGTCGTCTGTCCGGAATTTTCGATCGGCAGCGTGGCGGCGGTGGTGACCGCGGCGGCGATCGCGGCGGCGACCGGCCGCCGGTCCAGTTCAATCCAAAGTTTCTCGGCGGCGGTATCGGGCTGCTGCTGGCGCTGGTCGTCGTCGTCTGGCTGGCGAGCGGCTTCTATATTGTCGACGCGTCGCAGGTGGGCCTGGTCCTGCAGTTCGGCCGTTACAAGGAAAGCACGGATTCCGGTCTACGCTGGCGGCTGCCGTATCCGATTCAGTCGCATGAGCTGGTCAATGTTTCGGGGGTCCGCACGCTCGAGATAGGCTATCGCGGCAGCGAGAAGAACAAGGTTCTCAAGGAAGCGCTGATGCTCACCGATGATGAGAACATCATCAATATCCAGTTTGCCGTGCAGTACATCCTCAAGGATCCGGTCGACTACGTGTTTACCAACCGGCATGCCGACGACGCGGTGATGCAGGTGGCCGAGACGGCGATTCGCGAGGTCGTCGGCAAGAACAAGATGGACTTCGTGCTCTACGAGGGGCGCGATACGGTCGCGGCCAATGCTTCCAAGCTGATGCAGGAGATCCTCGATCGCTACAAGACCGGGATTCTGATTTCGAAGGTGACGATGCAGAACGCGCAGCCGCCGGAACAGGTTCAGGCAGCGTTTGACGATGCGGTCAAGGCCTCGCAGGACCGCGAGCGCCAGAAAAACGAGGGCCAGGCCTACGCCAATGACGTCATCCCGAAAGCGCGCGGTACGGCGGCGCGGCTGACGGAAGAGGCGGAGGGCTACAAGAAGCGCGTCATTGCCACGGCCGAGGGTGACGCCAGCCGCTTCCGGCAGATCAACACCGAATACGCGAAGGCTCCGGAAGTCACCCGCAGCCGGATGTATATCGAGACGATGCAGCAGGTCTACTCGAATACCTCCAAGGTAATGGTCGACGCCAAGGGGCAGGGCAATCTCCTCTACCTGCCGCTCGACAAGTTGATCCAGGCCGCCGGGGCGGTAGTGGGTGCGCCTGCGACGGGCAGTGCCGAGGTGCCTGCCGCGGCGCGCTCGACACCGGCGATTTCCAACGAGGTGCCGCCACAGGTCGTCGAAAAGAACGAGGCGCGGTCGCGCGAGACCTTACGGCAGCGTGATCGGGAGTCGCGCTGATGAGAACACTCAATGTATTTGCGGCGGTTCTCGTGGCCGTGCTGGTTCTGCTCGGGGCAACGATCTTCACCGTTGATCAGCGGCAGTACGCGATGGTTTTCCAGCTCGGCGAGATTCGCAACGTCATCGAGGAACCGGGCCTGTATTTCAAGTGGCCACTGATCCAGAACGTGCGTTATTTCGACAAGCGCATCCTGACGCTCGACAGTGCCGAGCCTGAACGCTTTCTCACCTCCGAGAAGAAGAACGTGCTGGTGGATTCCTTCACCAAATGGCGAATCATCGATCCCAAGCTCTACTACCGGTCGGTCGCCGGTGACGAATCGCGCGCCAAGACGCGTATTGCACAAACCGTGAATGCCGGTCTGCGTGAGGAGTTCGGCAAGCGGACCGTGCATGAAGTGGTCTCCGGTGAGCGCAACAAGATCATGGAGCAGATGCGCGAAAAGGCTGACCTGGATGCCCGCAACATCGGCGTGCAGATCGTGGACGTGCGCGTCAAGCGCGTCGAGCTCCCCAGCGACGTCAGCGAATCCGTCTATCGCCGCATGGACGCGGAGCGCAAGCGCGTGGCCAATGAACTGCGTTCGCAGGGTTCTGCCGAGGCCGAGAAGATCCGGGCCGACGCCGACAAGCAACGCGAGGTGATCGTTGCCGAAGCCTATCGCGATGCCCAGAAGATGAAGGGTGAGGGCGATGCCAAGGCCTCGGCCATTTATGCCGAAGCCTTCGAGAAGAATCCCGAGTTCTACGCCTTCTATCGCAGCCTGGAGGCGTATCGCGGCAGCTTCAAGGGCAAGAACGATGTGATTGTCGTCGAACCCAGTTCGGATTTCTTCAAATACATGAAGAGCGTCGGCCGGGGTGGCGACAAAGCCGGCAGATGAGCAACAACCTGTTGCTGGCCTTTGCCCTGATGCTGGTGCTCGAGGGCTTGCTGCCGTTTGTGGCGCCGAGCGCCTGGCGTGAGACCTTTCGTCGCTTGATCCGCCTCACCGATGGGCAGATCCGTTTCATCGGTCTGACGTCGATGCTGATCGGGCTGGTGCTCCTGATCGTTTTCAAATGAACTGGCTGCTGCCCGAACACATCGCCGACGCGTTACCGTTGGAGGCGGCACACATTGAACGCTTGCGCCGCCTGCTGCTCGACCTGTTTCGCGTCCACGGCTATGAACTGGTCATGCCGCCGCTGCTCGAGCACCTCGAATCGTTGCTTACGGGTTCGGGGCAGGATCTCAAGCTGCGTACCTTCAAGTGCGTCGACCAACTCTCGGGACGCACGCTTGGTGTGCGCGCCGACATGACGCCGCAGGTGGCCCGCATCGATGCGCACCTGCTGAATCGGCAGGGGGTGACGCGACTCTGTTACTGCGACAGCGTCCTGCACACCCTGCCGGCTTCGCTGGCGGCGAGCCGCGAGCCGATTCAGATCGGCGCCGAGTTGTTCGGCCATGCCGGGGTGGCAGCCGACCACGAGATCATTCGGCTGATGGCAGATTCCTTGCGTTGTGCGGGAGTACCGGCGGTACGTATCGATCTCGGCCACGTTGGTGTCTTTCGCGCGCTGGCCGATGCTGCAGGCCTCTCCGGCGACCTCGAAGCCGTGCTGCTGCAGTTGCTGCAGGCCAAGGATGTACCTGGCCTGCGCGATCTGTGTCGGCGACTCGACGAACCCTTCGCTTCGGCGCTACTCGGCCTGCCCGACCTCTACGGGGGCCCGGAGACCTTGGTGGCAGCGACCAGCGCGCTCCCTGCACTGCCGGCAATCACCACCGCACTGACCACCCTGCGGCAGCTGCAGGCCTCCTTGCCCGATCTGCCGCTGTCCTTCGATCTGGCCGACTTGCGCGGCTACCATTATCACAATGGCGCCGTCTTTGCCGCCTATCTTCCGGCGTTCTCGAGCGCCGTCGCGCTTGGCGGGCGTTATGACGGGGTTGGCCGGGCTTTTGGCCGGGCCCGGCCGGCTACCGGTTTCTCGCTCGACTTGCGTGAATTGGCACGGCAGGCGACCAGCGTCGCACCTGCAAAGGCGATTCTGGCGCCGTACGCGGCGGCCAATGCCGCCGCAGCGCAGGCGATCGACCTCTTGCGTGAGCGCGGCGAGACGGTCGTCGAGCTTCTCCCCGGCGAGACGGGCAGCGAGGGGCCGCTGTGCGATCGTCGACTGGTCGAACGTAGCGGGCAGTGGGTCATTGAGGCAATCAACAGGGACAAATGACAGGAATGGCTAAGAACGTCGTAGTCGTTGGCACCCAGTGGGGCGACGAGGGCAAGGGCAAGATCGTTGACTGGCTCACCGATCATGCGAAGGGGGTCGTGCGCTTTCAGGGCGGCCACAACGCCGGTCATACGCTGGTCGTCGGCGACAAGGTCTACAAGCTCAATCTGGTGCCCTCGGGGATCGTTCGCGACGGGGTCGATTGCTTCATCGGCAACGGTGTCGTGCTCGATATCCATCACCTGATCAGCGAGATCCGGGTGATCGAGTCAGGTGGCATCGATGTCCGCTCGCGGCTCAAGATCAGCCCGGGCTGTCCGATCATCCTCGCCTACCACTCTGCCCTCGATCATGCTCGTGAGGCTGCGCGCTGTGCGGACGTCAGGATCGGCACGACCGGCAAGGGCATCGGGCCCGCGTACGAAGACAAAGTGGCGCGCCGTGCGCTACGCGTTTACGACCTGTTCTATCCCGCCCGTTTTGCCGAGAAGCTCAAGGAGAATCTCGACTACCACAACTTCGTGCTGACTCGCTATTTGGGTGCCGCGGCAGTCGATTGCGAAGCCGTACTGGCGCAGGCGATGGCCGACGCCGAGGAGATCAAGCCGCTGGTCACCGACGTATCGGCAGCGCTGCATGCGCTGAACAAGGCCGGCCACAATCTGCTCTTCGAAGGAGCTCAAGGGGCGCTGCTCGACATCGATCATGGCACCTATCCCTTCGTCACCTCATCGAACTGCGTTGCCGGTCAGGCGGCCGCCGGCTCGGGCATCGGTCCGGGCATGCTGCACTACGTCCTGGGAATCACCAAGGCCTATTGCACGCGCGTTGGCGGCGGGCCTTTCCCGAGCGAGCTCGATATCGAGACCGAGGGCCTGCCAGGACACCAGATGTCTCAGAAAGGCCGGGAGTTCGGCACCGTCACCGGACGCAAACGTCGCTGCGGCTGGCTCGATGTCGCGGCGCTCAAGCGTTCGATCCAGATCAACGGGGTCACTGGTCTGTGCATCACCAAACTCGACGTTCTCGATGGTCTTGCCGAGCTGAAGATCTGTACCGGTTATCGGCTCGACGGCAGCATCGTCGACCTCCTGCCGATGGGCGCCGACGAGGTCGCCGCCTGTGAGCCGGTCCTCGAGAGCCTTCCCGGCTGGTCAGGGTCGACGGTTGGCGCGACTACGATGGCCGCGCTGCCGCTGGCGGCGCAGGCCTATTTGGCGCGCATCGAAGAACTGTGTGACATTCCGATCGACATCGTGTCGACCGGACCGGAGCGCGCGGAGACGGTTGTCCGTCGTCATCCACTAGGGTGATTCCCGCGCGACCCCGCGCTGGTCCGCACGCGCAACCCAGCGCGCTGAAGTACCGTTGCTGTGTCGACGAAAGCAGGCAGGGCTTTCGCTAGCGGGAGGGGTTATGGGCATTCTCGACTGGTTCAAGAACAGGCCGGCGCAGTTCGATCCGGACCGTGTGTCCGACGAGATGATTGGGGCAGCCACCGAGAAGGCGATCACGCTGACCAATCCGCGCCTGAAGGTGCTGCCCGCGTGCCACAGTCATCTGGCCCCGGCCGTCGGCACCACCATAGAATTCCTGCGCGCGATGATCAAGGCACTGCCCGATGCACGGCCGGTGTCGACGGCGACCTGGGCTACTGACCCCGCCTTGCGGGCGTTCTTTGTTGCCCCCTCGGATATCCCGAAGGCACTTGGACGTTCGGACAATCTGCGTACCCTGTTCGACAAGTTCCCCGAGCTCGATGAGGCCTGCCTGGTCCTCGGCATGGCATTCAATGAGCAGCGCGTCTTCGGGATGGCCTTGCAGGGTGAACTGGTCCAGCGCGACGTGGTCCAGACCAGTGTCAGCTTCTCGGACCACCGGGCGCACATCTGCGGCCGGGACGAATCCCGCTTGCGCCGTATCGTCGGCGTCGAGGCCTTCGAGTATCTGCTCGGCCGGGCTCTGGCCGAGATTGGCGAGGATCGCGTCGAAAGGCAGCAACTCGAGGCCAATCGTGCGCTGATTCGCGCCCGCCTGCGCCTGTTGCAGCAGCAGGGTCCAGGTCTCGGGTCGATGTTCGGTTCGCCGCCAGCAGCACGCAACGAGCAGGCCAGGCTTGAAACCGAGCTACAGGAAAACGAGCGGCAACTCGAAACGGTGGGTGACACCCAGTCGGCGCTGGCCATGGAACTCGAGTGCCTGCGCGACGTGCTCGCCAACCCCGAGCGTCACCTGCGCGTCGGGCAAAGGCAGTTGCGGCTGAGCACGATGAACGTCGTGCTCGAGGAAGGGAGTTCCGAGCGGGCTGCGGACGTCGACTTTTCGGTCGCCGAGCTGGCCGGACCACCGCGGCAGAGAGCTTTCATGGTGGCACGCGTCGCGCGTGCGGAACTACCCGCTACGCAAGGAATCGACTTCGACGACGCGGCACGCTACCTCTGATGAAGGACCGTCGTTCGCGGGAAAACGAGGTATCCTGACGGTTCACAAGCCTGCCGGGGCAGTCCGGCCGCTGTGTACCTAATTCCCAACACCGATCGACGTCCCGTCGACGACAATTTCAGGAGAATCAGACATGAATCGAGAGGAAGTCCGTGATCAACTGCTGGCACCGGTCCTGCAATGGACCCGCCTGGGAAGGCAGTTCAACCAGGGGATGCTCGCGTCGATGGAAGTCATCACGCAGCGCAGTTACGGCCTGCTGCGCGGTCATACATCAGGCGACGGGCACGACTGGGAAGAAATGGCGCTGATGACGCGCGAGAAGGTCGCCGTGCCGCTGGAGGGCCTGGCTGCCATGGCAAGCGCGTTGCCCGGTGAAGTCGCCAGCTTCTGGACACGCACCGGCGAGGCGATGGCTGCCTGCGCCGGCAGCGCCATGTCGCTGGCCGCCAGTCGCAGCGTAGAGGACTTGCGGGAACGGCAGGCCGACTTGGGCGAGGCGCTCGTCGGCAGCGCACTCGCCTGGTACGCGCTTTTCGGCAGTGCCGCGACCCTCACCGACGCCGCTCTCGCACCGCTGATTCGCCAGGTCAAGGACAACGCCGAACGCCTCGGCTGACGCTGTTCCGGTGGGTGGCGGCCGGCAACGCGCTGTCCCGCCGCACCACCGTCGCCGCGTAACCACGTAACCGCGTAACCACGTAGCCCGGATGCAGCGCAAGCGAAATCCGGGGCCACGCAGCCCGCCCGATCCGCCAACGAGCAAAAGCTGGAGTCGCGGCGAGCACTCAGCCGCCATGCCGCCGTTTGCCGGCCTGGTTTGCCGGCCTGTTCGGGAGAAGGACCAACGCTGGATATCTGGGACTACCGCAAGAATTTCCAGTACGACGAGCCTCTCGCACCCGGCGATGAGCGCCGCGTGGCCTTGAACGACGCGCGTGGCGACTACAACAGCAAGCGCCTGCTGCGCGAACTCGGAATCGAGGTGGATGCGCGGCGCTTGCGCGTCCCGCCGGTCGGCAAATGCATCCTCTTCGGCGGCCATCGCGGCTGCGGCAAGAGTACCGAGCTGCGGGCGATCGCCGCGGAACTCGCCGGGCCCGAACGCTTCCTCGTTGTCTCGATCGACGCGCTGCAGGCGCTCGACATCAACAACCTGACTTACGCCGACGTCGCTCTGGCCCTCGCGGAAGCCCTGGCGGCAAGCGTCGAGCAGGCCGGCATCACCGTCCCCGAGGTTTTCCTGACGCCGCTGCACGAGTGGTTTCGCGAGGTCAGCCGCAACACGGCATTGACGACCAGCCTCAGCGGCGAGGTCAAGGCCGGCGTCAAGGCAGAAACCGGGCTGCCGTTCGTCGGCAAGCTGTTCGCCAGTCTGACGGCGGCGATTCGCAGCAACACCACCTACAAGACCGAGATTCGCGAGAGTGTAAGGAACTCTTTTTCGGTGCTCGCGCGCGGTTTCAACCAGCTCCTGTCATTCGTCGAAAGCGAGGTCGACAAGCACGGCAAAGGGCACGCAGTGATCTTCGTCGTCGATGGCACCGATCGTCTGCGCGGTGACGGGGCCGACGACTTCTTCGTCCGCGACAGCCACCAGCTCCCGCCAATAGCGCGGCAACTGCATCTATTGTGCGCCGATCGGCGTGCTCAACGAACAGGGGCAGGTCGGCCAGAATTTCGACGCCATCTTCCGTCTACCGATGGTCAAGTTGGCCGAGAAGGGCCAGCACGAGCCGCTACCCGTCGCCTGGCAGCGCCTGCGCGAGTTCGTCCATAGGCGCCTGCCGGCGGAGAACTTCGACGACCCGGCGACCCTGGACGGGCTCATCGCGCATTCCGGCGGCCATCCGCGCGACCTGCTACGGCTCGTCAACCTCTGCTTCCAGGAGATCGACCAGGGACCGATCAGCGGCCAGGTGGCGGCTACCGCGGCGCGGCGGCTGACCAACGAGTATCGGCGCCTGGTGCAGCCCGACGACTTCGCGCTGCTCGCCCGGATCGACCGGGCCGGCACCGACTACGCGCCGGTCACCGAGCAGACCCGGCGTTTGCTCTACGATCTCGCCCTACTCGAATACAACAGCTACTGGTGGCAGTCGCATCCGGCGGTGCGGGCGCTCGACGGCTACTGTGCCGAGCAATCCCGGCTCGCCTTGTCGGCCGATGAACTCTCCCGTAGCTAAACAGCCGACTCTGGCAGCGGCCAGTTCGAGCGCGCCGGCGGCGGTTTTCGGCGAGGATCTCGACGGTCGCCACAGCGGCGATTTCCTGCGCCTGCAACGCCTGCTCGAGCACGCCGGCGGCTTTCAACTGGTCTTCGCCGGGTGCCTCTCGTTCGCCTATCGGCAAGCGCTGATCGACCGCATCGACGTCCGCCACCCGTCGGCAGTAATCGTCGATCTCGTGCCGCTCGCCGGGCCGTCGGTGGTGCTCGACGAGTTGCGGCGGATCGGCCCGCAGCACAACCCGATCCACCTCGTCGGCGTCGAGGCCTGGCTGCGGCAAGCCGGTCCGGAAGCCCTGCATGCGCTCAACTATCGCCGCGAGTCGCTGGCCGCCGACGTCCCCAATACGCTCGTGCTGTGGCTCGACCCCGGCACCATCGCGACCGTCGCCAGCGAAGCCCCGGACCTCTGGGCGTGGCGCGCGGCGGTGCTCGATTTCTCGCACCCGCCAGCGGAGCGTCTGGCGGTGCACCGTGGTTCGATCTTCCTCGGCAGCGCCGAGCGCGCGCAGCGCGAACGACGCCTGGCCGAGATCGGCGACTATCTGCGGAGCATTGGCGAGCCGGGCGGACCGGACGCCGATTTGATGCTCGAAGCCAGCGACATCGAGCAGTCGCTCGGCCGCTCGGAGGCCGCTCTGGCACACGCCAAGGCCGCAGGGGCGGCGTTCCGCGAAATTGACGATCGTCGCAGCGCAGCCGTCGCCGTCGGTCGCATCGCCGACATCCTCGCCTCCTGCGGCCAGCTCGACGAGGCGATGCGCCTCCGCGTCGAAGAACAGCTGCCCGTCTATGAGCGCCTCGGCGACGTCCGGTCGAAGGCGGTGACCCAGGGCTACATCGCCGACATTCTCGTCTCCCGCGGCCAGCTCGACGAGGCGCTGCGCCTCCGCGTCGAAGAAGAGCTGCCCGTCTATGAGCGCCTCGGCGACGTCCGGTCGAAGGCGGTGACCCAGGGCTGCATCGCGGACATCCTCGCCTCCCGCGGCCAGCTCGACGAGGCGCTGCGCATCCGCGTCGAAGAACAGCTGCCCGTCTATGAGCGCCTCGGCGACGTCCGGGAGAAGGCGGTGACCCAGGGCAAGATCGCCGACATCCTCGCCTCCCGCGGCCAGCTCGACGAGGCGCTGCGCATCCTTCGCCAAGAAGTGCTTCTCGCTTTCGAGCGCCTCGGCGACGTCCGGTCGAAGGCGGTGACCCAGGGCAGGATCGCCGACATCCTCGCCTCCCGCGGACAGCTCGACGAGGCGCTGGCCTTGCACGAACAACGGCTGCCGGTCGCCGAGCGCTTGGGCGATATCGACAGCCTCGCGCACATCCGCTACTCGATGGCTGCGCTTCGCTTGCAGCGCGGCGAGCACGAGAGTGGCGGCCTGCAGCGGATCCACGACGACCTCGTCGCGGCCTTCGCGACCAGCCGGCAGCTCGGTCGCCCGGATTTCATCGGAGGAATCGGCCAACTGTTGGCGCAGGTGCTGGCGATGGGCGGCGCGCGCGAGGAGGCGCGGGACGTCCTGACGCTGGCCGAGGCGGCTTTCGCGAGGCTCGACGACGCCGCTGGCCTGGCGCAGGTGCGCGCCTTGCGGGAAACCATCGGCGCTAGCTGATCGCTGCCGCCCGGCCGGCGCAAACGCCCGGCGCCGCGCCGCCGCGGTCGCAGTATCTGCCGGCGTGTCGATTGATGCGCGCGAGCCTGCCCAGGGCATCGACCGTGCCCGCCACTGGGACTCCTGGCGTATACGGATCCAGCCCGCGCCCCGCGCCGTCTGACCGCCGCCAATGCGCGCCAATGCGCGACTCGTCAGGCCAGAGGCAGCGCTGGCGTGATAGAATCACGGGCTTGATCACGACGCCGACATTACCCCCTCAGTCGCGTCATCAGCGGGAAGAAGATGGAAGCTTTCGCCAAGGAAACCCTGCCCGTCAGCCTCGAAGACGAGATGCGGCGCTCGTATCTCGATTATGCAATGAGCGTCATTGTCGGGCGGGCTCTGCCGGACGCCCGCGACGGTCTCAAGCCGGTGCATCGGCGCGTCCTCTTCGCCATGCACGAGCTGTCGAACGACTGGAACAAGCCCTACAAGAAGTCGGCCCGTATCGTCGGTGATGTCATCGGCAAGTACCACCCGCATGGCGACACGGCCGTCTACGACACCATCGTGCGCATGGCGCAGAATTTCTCGCTGCGCTACATGCTGGTCGACGGGCAGGGCAACTTCGGCTCGGTCGACGGCGACAACGCCGCGGCGATGCGTTACACCGAAGTGCGGATGGCGCGTATCGGGCATGAACTGCTGGCCGACATCGACAAGGAAACGGTCGATTTCGGACCCAACTACGACGGCTCCGAGGAGGAGCCGCTGGTCATGCCGGCGCGCATTCCGAATCTGCTGATCAACGGCTCGGCGGGCATCGCCGTCGGCATGGCGACCAACATTCCGCCGCATAACCTGGGCGAAATCATCGATGCCTGCCTGGCGCTGCTCAACAACGCCGAGGTGACGATCGACGAACTGATCGACCTGGTGCCGGGCCCCGACTTTCCGACGGCCGGCATCATCTACGGCGTCGCCGGCGTGCGCGAGGGCTACCGCACCGGGCGTGGGCGCGTGGTGATGCGCGGCCGGACGCATTTCGAGGACATGGACAAGGGCAACAACCGTCAGGCGATCATCATCGACGAACTGCCCTACCAGGTGAACAAGCGGACGCTGCTCGAGAAGATCGGCGAGCTGGTCAACGAGAAGCGGATCGAGGGCATTTCCGACCTGCGCGACGAGTCCGACAAGTCGGGCATGCGCGTCGTCATCGAGCTGAAGCGCGGCGAAGTCGCCGAGGTGGTGTTGAACTGCCTGTACAAGCAGACGCAGCTCCAGGATACCTTCGGCATGAACATGGTGGCGCTGGTCGACGGCCAGCCACGGCTCCTGAACCTCAAGCAGATGCTCGAGTGTTTCCTGCGGCACCGACGCGAAGTGCTCACCCGGCGCACCGTTTTCGAACTGCGCAAGGCGCGCGAACGGGCACACATCCAGGAAGGCCTGGCGGTGGCGCTCGACAACGTCGATGAAATCATCGCCCTGATCAAGGCGTCGCCGACGCCGGCCGATGCTCGCCGCGGCTTGATGTCGCGGTTGTGGACGTCACCGACGGTGGCCGAGATGCTGCAGCGTGCGGCGCTCGACGCCACGCGTCCGCAAGGGCTGGGCCTGGAATACGGGCTGTCGGCGAGCGGTTATCTGCTCTCCGAAGCGCAGGCGCAGGCGATCCTCGAACTGCGCCTGCAACGACTGACCGGTCTCGAACGCGACAAGATCGTCGCGGATTACGGCGAACTCCTGGCGCGCATCGCCGACCTGATGGATATCCTGGCGCGGCCGGAGCGGATCACCGAGATGATCGTCGAGGAACTGACCGCGATCCGTGCCCAGTTCGGTGACAAGCGGCGTTCGGAGATCGTCATCAGCACCCAGGACCTGGGTATCGAGGACTTCATCACCCCCGTCGATATGGTCGTGACGCTGTCGCACACCGGCTACATCAAATCGCAGCCGCTCGCCGACTACCGGGCGCAGCGGCGTGGCGGACGCGGCAAGCAGGCGGCGGCGATGAAAACCGATGATTTCGTCGATCACCTGTTCGTCGCCAACACGCACGATTTCATTCTCTGCTTCACCAATCGGGGCCGGGTGTACTGGCTGAAGGTCTATGAAGTGCCGCAAGGGACGCGAACCAGTCGCGGCAAGCCGATCGTGAACCTGTTCCCGTTCGAGGAAGGCGAGAAGATCAGCGCGATCCTGCCGGTCAAGGAGTTTACCGACGATCGCTACATCTTCATGTGCACGGCACAAGGGACGGTGAAGAAGACGCCGCTGTCCGATTTCTCGAATCCGCGCAAGGCCGGCATCATCGCCGTCGCCCTCGATGACGAGGACGTCCTGATCGGTGCCGAGATCACCAACGGTACGCAGGACGTGGTCCTGGTTTCCGACGCCGGCAAGGCGGTGTGGTTCGACGAGGAGGACGTCCGGCCGATGGGACGCACGGCGCGCGGTGTGCGCGGGATGCGGCTGGCGGACCAGCAACAGGTTCTCTCGCTGCTGGTCGCCGACAACGATCAGCAGACCGTCCTGGTGGCCACCGAGAATGGCTTCGGCAAGCGCACGGTGCTCGCGGATTTCCGGCATTCGGGGCGTGGCACGCAGGGCGTCATCGCCATTGCCGGCAGCGAGCGCAACGGCAGAGTGGTGGCCGCTCGCCTGGTTCGTGATGAGGACGAGATCATGCTGATCACGACCGGTGGCGTGTTGATCCGCACTCGTGTGCGTGAGATTCGCGAGTTGGGTCGCGCCACGCAGGGCGTGACACTGATTGCCCTTGACGCCGGCGAGAAGCTGGCGGGCCTCGAGAAGATCGTCGAGACCGAAGACGATGCCGAGATTGCCGATCTGGTCGAGCAGCCAGGTGAGCCGGCAGCCGGGGGCCAGTACGCTGATCCGGGCGAGGAGTGACGCGCGTGCTGCATGTTTCGACCGCCCCTGTTGCGCCGGCCTCCTTGGCCGTCCTGGGTGGTGAGTGGTCGACCGGCGGCTGGTGACTGCGGGTGGGAGCATGAACGAGGATCTGCAGAAGGAGCTGGCGATCGTCCGTCAGCAGATCGACCGAGTTGATGGTGATCTGCTCGAACTGCTGAACCAGCGTGCCAGGTATGCGCAGCAGGTTGGCCAGATCAAGGCGCGCCACGGCGAAGCGGGTTTCATTTACCGTCCGGAGCGTGAGGCTCAGGTGCTGCACCGGGTCCAGGAAATGAACCCGGGCCCACTGGCCAACGAAACGATCACCTGGTTCTTCCGCGAAGTGATGTCGGCGTGCCTGTCGCTCGAGCAGCCGCTGGGCATCGCCTTCCTCGGACCTCTCGGCACCTTTTCGGAGGGTGCGGCGACCAAGCACTTCGGTCACGCCGCCCGCCTGATGCCGCAGATCTCGATTGACGATGTCTTCCGCGAGGTCGAGGCCGCGCATGCCGACTACGCGGTGGTGCCGATCGAGAACTCGACCGAAGGTGCGATCGGACGTACGCTCGACCTGTTGTTGACGACGCCGCTGAAGATCTGTGGTGAGGTGGTCCTGCGCATCCATCAGCACCTGCTCTCCAGCGAAGCGTCGCTTGCCGATGTGCGCAAGGTGTATTCGCATGCCCAGTCGCTGGCGCAATGCCACGAGTGGCTGAACCGCTCGCTGGCACAGGCGCAGCGCATACCGGTCGGCAGCAATGCGCAGGCGGCGCAACTCGCCGCCGGCGAGGCCGGTGCGGCGGCGATCGCCGGGCAGGCGGCGGCCGATCGCTACCAGCTGCCGCAGTTGGCGAGCAACATCGAGGACGAGCCGAACAACACGACGCGTTTCGTCGTCCTGGGTCGTCAGGATGCCGGACCGTCGGGGCGCGACAAGACGTCGCTGATCATGTCCGCCGCCAACCAGACCGGCGCCTTGAGCCAGCTGCTGTCGCCCTTCTCCGACGCCGCGGTGTCGTTGACGCGGCTCGAGTCGCGGCCGGCTCGGCACACGCTCTGGGAGTACGTCTTTTTCGTCGATGTCGAGGGCCACCGCGACGATCCGCCTGTGCGCGCCGCGCTTGCCGAACTCGGGCGGCGGGCGCCGTACCTGAAGCTGCTCGGCTCCTACCCGATGGCGGCCTACTAACGCAATACTTTCGAGGACTGCCGATGGCACTCTGCGAACAATCGTTACCCTACGTCCGGGCCATCTCGCCCTACCAGCCGGGCAAGCCGATTACCCAGCTGGCGCGCGAGATGGGCATCGCCGTCGACCAGATCGTCAAGCTGGCGTCCAACGAAAATCCGCTCGGCATGAGCCCGAAAGCGCGGGCCGCTGCGGAACAGGCGATGGCGGACTTGTCGCGCTACCCGGACGACTTCCTGCTGAAACAGGCGCTGGCTGAGCGGACGGGCATCGGCATGGAGCGCATCGTGCTCGGCAATGGTTCGAACGACGTTCTCGATCTGGTGGCGCGCGTTTTTCTCGCGCCCGGTCGCACGGCCGTGTTCGCCCAGTATGCGTTTGCCGTCTATCCGCTGGCGACGCTGTCGGCCGGTGCCGAACCAATCGCCGTTCCGGCACGGGATTATGGCCATGACCTGGAGGCGATGCGCGGCGCGATCCGGCCCGATACGCGGCTGGTCTGGATTGCCAACCCCAACAATCCGACCGGCAGCTTTGCGCCGTATGGCCAGCTCAAGGCGTTTGTCGAGTCGGTACCGTCGGATGTCGTCGTTGTCCTCGACGAGGCCTACAACGAATACCTGTCTCCCGGTGATCGGGTCGATACGACTGCCTGGCTCGCCGACCTGCCGAATCTAATGATCACCCGCACGTTCTCGAAAATCTACGGTCTGGCGGGCCTGCGCGTCGGCTATGCGCTGACGTCGGCCGAGATCGCCGACCTCATGAATCGCGTTCGTCAGCCCTTCAACTGCAACAACATGGCGCTCGCGGCGGCCACGGCCGCACTCGACGACCATGAATTCGTCGCCCGCAGCTATGCCCTGAATCGGGCGGGAATGGAACAGATCGTCGGCGGGCTGAAGCGGATCGGCTGCCAGCACATTCCATCGCACGGCAATTTCGTGACCTTTCGGGTGAGCGAGGCGGCGCTGGTGAACCAGAGCTTGCTCAGGCATGGGGTGATCGTGCGTCCGATTGCGGCTTACGGGATGCCCGAGTGGCTGCGCGTGACGATCGGCACGGAGAGAGAGAACGCCCGCTTCCTGGAAGCGCTCGGGGGTTCCCTGTGATCGCCCGGCAGTGGGCTCTCCGGCTGTGAACGGGGCCCCGCAGTTCGGCAAGATCGTCATCTTTGGCGTCGGCCTGATCGGCGGCTCTTTCGCGCTCGCCCTCAAGTCCGCCGGGGAGGTTGGCGAGGTCGTCGGTTTTGGAAGACGCCTGGGTTCGCTGACGCAGGCGCTCGACCTCGGCATCCTTGACCGCGCCGGCTTCAACATCGGCCAGGAGGTGGGCAACGCCGACCTCGTCCTGATTGCCACGCCCGTCGGAACGACCCCCGAGATCATGGCGCGCATCGCCCCCTGTCTGGGCCCGCAGACCGTCGTCACCGACGCCGGCAGCACCAAGGGAGACGTGGTTGCCGCCGCACGCGCGCACTTCGGCGAGCGGCTTGGGCAGTTCGTGCCGGCACATCCGATTGCCGGTGCCGAGAACAGCGGTGCGCTGGCTGCGCGCGCCGATCTCTATCGCCAGAAGCAGGTGGTGCTGACGCCGCTTCCCGAGAACGCGGTGGCGAGCGTGGCGCGCGTGCGCGCGGCATGGGAGTGCTGCGGCGCTCTGGTCAGGGAGCTGAGTCCGGCGGAGCATGATCGCGTCTTCGCCGCCGTCAGCCACCTGCCCCACCTCCTCTCTTTTGCCCTGGTGCATGACCTGACCCGGCGCGACAACCGCGATCTCCTTTTCGATTTCGCGGCGAGTGGTTTTCGCGACTTCACGCGTATCGCCGCCAGCCATCCGGAGATGTGGCGCGACATCTGTCTGGCCAACCGGACGGCGCTGCTCGACGAACTCGACCGCTACCGCGCGCAGCTCGATGAGCTGCGCGATGCTCTGCAACGTTCCGACGGTGCCGGTCTGGAAGCGGCCTTCGACGTGGCGCGCGCGGCGCGGCGGGCCTGGGCCGAGAACAAGGCGAGCGAGTGAGCACAGCCTATCTCGATCTGCCGCAACTGGTCGGGGCGCGCGGCACGTTGCGCTTGCCCGGCTCGAAGAGCATTTCCAACCGTGTGCTGCTGCTGGCCGCTCTGGCGAGCGGCGAAACCGAGCTTCACGACCTGCTGGTCGCGGACGACACGGCGCGCATGCTCGATGCACTGCGAGCGCTGGGCGTTGGCGTCGAGCCGCTGGGCGACACGGTGTTTCGCGTCACCGGGGTTGGCGGGGTTTTTCCCGTACGTGCCGCCGACCTGTTTCTGGGCAACGCGGGAACGGCCTTTCGGCCGCTGACGGCGGTCCTCGCCCTTGCCGGCGGTGACTACCGGCTGTCGGGGGTGCCGCGCATGCACGAACGTCCGATTGGCGACCTGGTGGATGGTTTGCGGCAACTCGGTGCCGACATCCGCTACCTGGGGGAAGCCGGCTTTCCGCCCTTGGCGATCAGCCCGCCGATGCCGGGTCGGGGCGAGGAGGGGCGTGCGGTCGTCGTGCGTGGCGACGTGTCGAGCCAGTTCCTGAGCGGACTGTTGATGGCGCTGCCGCTGCGTGGCGTCGAGACGACGGTCGAAGTGGTCGGCGAACTGATCTCGAAACCCTATGTGGAAATCACGCTGGCGACCATGGCGCGCTTTGGTGTGCAGATCCAGCGCGATGGCTGGCGCCGCTTTACGGTAGCGGCCGGTAGCACCTATCGCTCGCCGGGAGTGCTGCACGTGGAAGGTGACGCCTCGTCGGCGTCGTATTTTCTCGCCCTGGGTGCCATCGGCGGAGGGCCGCTGCGCGTCGAAGGCGTTGGCCGTGACTCGATGCAGGGCGACGTCCGCTTTGCCGATGCGCTGGCGCTGATGGGGGCGCGAATCACTTGCGGTGCCAACTGGCTCGAAGCCTCGGCGCCCGACGCCGGCAGCTTGCAGGGGATCGATCTCGACTGCAATCACATTCCCGATGCGGCGATGACCCTGGCCAGCGTGGCGCTGTTTGCCGAGGGGCCGACGAGCCTGCGCAACATCGCGAGTTGGCGGGTCAAGGAAACCGACCGGATCGCCGCCATGGCGACCGAGTTGCGCAAGCTCGGCGCGCGCGTCGATGTCGGCGAGGATTTCATTCGCGTGTCCCCTCCGCTTGCGGGCCGGGCCCTGCAACCGGCGGTGATCGACACCTACGACGATCACCGCATCGCCATGTGTTTCTCGGTGGCGGCCCTGGGGACGCCGCTGCGCATCAATGATCCGCAGACGGTGGCGAAGACCTTCCCCGACTATTTCGCGCGCTTTGCCGAAGTCACGCAGGCGGTGCCGGTGATCGCCATCGATGGCACCTCGGCGTCCGGCAAGGGGACAATCGCCTCGCGTGTCGCCGAGGCGCTCGGCTGGCACTACCTCGATTCCGGGGCCTTGTATCGGCTGACGGCCCTGGCCGCTGCCCGGGCGGACGTCGGCTGGGACGACGAAGCCGGCGTGGCGGCGATCGCCGCCGGTCTCGATGTCGAGTTTGCCGGCACCGCGATCAGGCTGTCCGGCGAGGATGTCGGTGATGCCATCCGCAACGAGAAGATCTCCGCCGGTGCCTCGCGAGTGGCGGCCTTGCCGGGCGTGCGCGCGGCGCTGCTCTTCCGGCAGCGTGCCTTCCGCCGCCCGCCCGGGCTGGTAGCCGATGGCCGCGACATGGGCTCGGTGGTGTTCCCGGATTCCTCGACCAAGGTCTTCCTCACCGCGACTGTCGAGATGCGTGCCAGGAGACGCCATAAGCAGTTGATCGACAAAGGAATCGCTGCTAGTATTACAGATCTCTTGCTGGATTTGCGCGAACGCGACGAACGGGACAGCCAACGCAGCGTCGCCCCGATGCAGCAGAGTACGGATGCTGAATTGCTCGACACGACCAACCTGACCATCGAAATTGCGGTGGCCAAGGTGCTCGACTGGGTCAACAAGGTTCCGAAAAAAGGGTGAACGGCAGTCGCCGTCAGCCAGTGGTGTCACCAGTTCGACGCGTCGTCGTCGGCCAGGCGGCGGATCCTCCCGCGGCCTGCCGGTTCTGCGGACCTGCTCCGCAGCGGGGTCCCCGGAGTGTCGGGAACTGGTGATCGTTATCAACTCACCCCGCAGCCGTTGCGGTTAGGTAACTCAACATATATGTCAGCCAATCCCAGCATGCAAGAAAGCTTTGCCGAACTTTTCGAAGAGAGCCTCGGGCGTCAGGAAATGCGCCCTGGAGAGGTCATCACCGCAGAAGTCGTGCGCATCGACCAGAATTTTGTCGTCGTCAATGCCGGCCTCAAGTCCGAAAGCTATATCGAACTTGAGGAATTTCGCAATGACCAGGGCGAACTCGAAGTCAAGGTCGGTGACTTCGTCCAGGTGGCCATCGAGCAACTCGAGAACGGTTTCGGCGAAACGCGCCTGTCGCGCGACCGTGCCAAGCGGGTCGCTGCGTGGAATGCCCTCGAACAGGCGCTGAACGACGGTAGTCTCGTGGTCGGCACGATCACCGGCAAGGTCAAGGGGGGGCTGACGGTAATGACCAACAGCGTCCGCGCCTTCCTGCCGGGCTCTCTGGTGGACATGCGTCCGGTCAAGGACACCACGCCGTACGAAGGCAAGACCTACGAATTCAAGGTCATCAAGCTCGACCGCAAGCGTAACAACGTGGTGGTCTCGCGGCGTGCCGTCCTCGAGGCGAGCGTCGGCGAAGAGCGCGATGCCCTGCTCGCCGCCCTCAAGGAAGGCAGCATCGTCAAGGGCGTGGTCAAGAACATCACCGACTACGGCGCCTTCGTCGATCTCGGCGGCATCGATGGCCTGCTGCACATCACCGATCTGGCGTGGCGTCGTGTTCGGCACCCGTCCGAGGTTCTCGCGGTCGGCGACGAAGTCCAGGCCAAGATCCTCAAGTTCGACCAGGAAAAGAACCGCGTTTCGCTCGGCCTCAAGCAGCTCGGCGAAGATCCCTGGGTTGGCATTTCGCGTCGCTACCCGCCGACGACCCGTCTTTTCGGCAAGGTCACCAACCTCACCGACTACGGCGCCTTCGTCGAGATCGAGCAGGGAATCGAAGGACTGGTGCATGTCTCCGAGATGGACTGGACCAACAAGAACGTCCATCCGTCCAAGGTCGTTCAGCTGGGCGACGAAGTCGAGGTGATGATCCTCGAGATCGACGAGGACCGGCGGCGGATTTCGCTGGGGATGAAGCAGTGCGCTGCCAATCCGTGGGACGACTTCTCGATGAACTACAAGAAGGGCGACCGGGTGCGTGGCGCGATCAAGTCGATCACTGACTTCGGCGTGTTCATCGGCCTGCCCGGCGGCATCGACGGCCTGGTGCACCTGTCCGACCTGTCGTGGTCGCTGCCGGGTGAGGAAGCCATTCGCAATTTCAAGAAGGGCGACGAGGTTGATGCCGTGGTTCTCGCCATCGACACCGACAAGGAGCGGATTTCCCTGGGTATCAAGCAACTCGACGGCGATCCCTACACCAGCTACATTGCCACGCACGACAAGAACAGCATCGTGCGTGGATTGGTTAAATCGGTTGACGCGCGTGGCGCGGTGGTGATGCTGGACGGCGACATCGAGGCGTATCTGCGGGCGTCTGAAGTCTCGCGTGATCGGATCGACGACCTCACCAGGGTCTACAAGGAAGGCGACCAGATCGAGGCGATGATCATCAACATCGACCGCAAGACGCGTTCGATCAGCCTGTCGATCAAGGCCAGGGAGCAGGCCGAGCAGCAGGAGGCGATGCAGAAGTTTTCTGCCGATAGCAGCAGTGCCAGCTCGGGCACGACCAACCTCGGGGCGTTGCTAAAAGCCAAGCTGAACAATCCGCAATAGGTTCGAGCGATGACCAAGTCGGATCTCATCGCCCAACTGGCCGAGCGCTTCCCACAACTGGTCGCCAAGGATGCGGACCTGTCGGTCAAGATGATTCTCGAGGCGATGGCCGAGGCGCTGTCAAACGGCGATCGCATCGAGATCCGCGGTTTCGGGAGCTTCGCCTTGAACTACAGGCCACCGCGCGTCGGGCGTAACCCGAAGTCGGGGGAGAAGGTCAACGTTCCGGAAAAGTGGGTGCCGCACTTCAAGGCTGGCAAGGAGTTGCGGGAGCGCGTGGACGGCTCCCTGGAATCGATCTGAGTGATCAGTGAGTACGGGTTTGCGGGCGGCAACATGCCGCCCGTTTTTCTGTGGGAAGGTGATTGATGCGTGGATTGTCGTGGACCTCGAGAATCGTCCTGTTCCTTCTCCTTTTTGCGTTTGCCATCAAGAACACCGATCCGGTTGGCGTGCATGTCTTTCTTGATGCCACTTGGCACGCGCCCCTGATCATTGTCGTGCTCGCGTCTCTTGCTGGCGGCGCCGGCCTCGCCGTGCTCTTCCTGCCCAGCACTCTGCTTGGCCAGCGCCGCGAACTCGCCCGCCTGCAGCGTGAGTTGAACGAAGCTCGGACCAGCGTGGCCAGCGACCCGCTCCACCGGGTCTGAACATCACAAAGCCGATTCCATGATTGAATTCGAGTACTGGCAGTTGCTGCTTTTTCCGCTCTTCTTCGGGCTCGGCTGGGCGGCCGCACGCATCGACATCCGGCATCTGGTGAGGGAGTCGCGGGCCTTGCCGCGTTCGTACTTTCAAGGGCTCAACTTCCTGCTCAACGAGCAGCCCGATCGCGCGATCGAGGCTTTTGTCGAAGCCGTCCGGGTCGACCCCGAGACCATCGAGCTGCACTTTGCGCTCGGCAGCCTCTTTCGTCGCCGCGGCGAAACCGAGCGGGCGATCCGGATGCACCAGAATCTCCTGGAGCGCGAGGACCTCAAGCAGGATCTGAAACTGCAAGCGCTGGCCGAACTCGGGCACGATTTTCTGAAGGCTGGGTTGCTTGATCGGGCCGAGGAAATCTTCGACAAGCTGCGCGAGTCCGAACTGGCGGAAGACGCCAAGCGCAATCTGCTCGAGATCTATCAACTGGAGAAGGATTGGGAAAAGGCGATCGTCATCGCATCGGAACTGCCGGATTTCGCGTCGCACAAGGAAATCGCCGAGTACCATTGCGAACTGGCCGCCGCCGAGATGATCCGCTCGCGTCACGATCTCGCGGCGAGCCACCTGCAGACCGCGCTTGGCCGCAACCGGAAGTGCGTTCGGGCCAGCCTTCTGCAGGGTGACATAGCGTTTCAGCAGGAGCAGTACGATGCGGCGATCGACTCGTGGCAGCGGATCGAGCAGCAGGGCCCGACTTACCTCGCGCTGGTCGCGCAACGCCTGCTCGACGCGTTCCGCAAGCTCGATCGGCGTGAGGAGGGGCTGCGCCTGTTACGCGGCTACCTCGAGCGCTACCCCTCGCTCGACCTGCTTGACGTTGTCTTTCAACTGGTGCTTGAAGGCGATGGACCCGAGGCGGCGTACCGCCTCGTTCGTGACGAGCTGAAACGTAACCCGACGCTGCTCGGTTTCGACAAGTTGCTGGAAGCACGCTTGTTGTTTGCCGCTCCGGAGATTCGTCCTGATCTGGACCTGGCGAAAGCGATAGTGCAGAGCTATACGCGGCGCCTGGCTCGCTATCGGTGCGATAATTGCGGCTTCAAGGCGCGCCAGTTCTACTGGCGTTGTCCGGCTTGCGGCGGTTGGGAGACGTATTCGCCCAAACGTACCGAAGAATTCGACCTGACACCCTAGGACGTTCATGTTCCCATTGCGCGTGCGTGCCACCGGGCACGGCCGCCGCCCGAGCAGGGCTTGCAGGATCGCGGCAGGCGCCTATGCGGCTTGCTGATCTGTCGGCAGCCAGGCTGCTGATTGTCGGCGACGTGATGCTCGATCGCTATTGGTTTGGCGACGTGACGCGCATTTCGCCCGAGGCCCCGGTGCCGATTGTCAAGATTGAGCGCAGCGAAGAGCGCCCGGGTGGAGCGGCCAACGTCGCCCGCAATGTCGCCGCCCTGGGGGCGCAGGTGGGTCTGCTGTCGGTCGTCGGCGACGACGAAGCCGGGCGGAGCCTGCTGCGCTTGCTGGAAGCGAGCGGCATTGCGGTCAATCTGCACGTTGACCCGGCGATCAGCACCACCGTCAAGCTGCGGGTGATTGGCCGTCAGCAACAGCTGTTGCGGATCGACTTCGAGACCTCGCCGTCGCACGAGGTTCTGCGGGCCAAGTTGCTTGAATTCGCAACGCGTCTTGGCGACTGTGACGCGGTGATCCTCTCCGACTACGGCAAGGGCGGTTTGACGCATATCGGCGAGATGATTCGACTGGCACGCGATGCCGGCAAGCACGTGCTGGTCGACCCCAAGGGCGACGATTTCTCGAAGTATGCAGGCGCTACCGTCGTTACACCCAACCGGGCGGAACTGCGCGCGGTGGTTGGTCGCTGGCAGGATCCCGAAGAACTGGCACGCAAGGCGGAGGCGCTGCGTGCCGGTCTCGGGCTGGACGGACTGCTGGTGACGCGTAGCGAGGAGGGGATGTCGCTTTTCCATGCCGGCGGGGCGCTGCATGAGCTGGCGGTGGCGAGAGAGGTCTTCGACGTTTCCGGTGCCGGGGATACCGTCATCGCGACGCTTGCCGTGATGCTTGCCGGCGGTGCGGGTTGGGAAGAGGCCGTGCATGTGGCGAACGTTGCTGCCGGCCTGGTGGTTGGCAGGTTCGGTACGGCGGTTGTTGGTCGCGATGAGCTTACCGCGGCCTTGAAATGAAGTGAGGTGAGCATGTACACGATCGTTACCGGCGCGTCCGGCTTCATTGGCTCTAATCTGGTCAAGGCGCTCAACGAGCGCGGGGTGCGCAAGATCATTGCGGTCGACAATCTGACCCGCGCCGACAAGTTCAAGAATCTCGTCGACTGCGACATCGCCGACTACATCGACAAGGGTGAATTCCTCGATCGCCTCGTCGCCGGCGACTTCGATGGCGATCTCGACGCCATCCTGCATCAGGGGGCCTGCTCCGACACCATGGAGGCCGATGGCCGTTACATGATGGAGAACAACTATCGCTACTCGCTGGGGATTCTCGACTGGTGCCTCGACCAGGAAGTGCCCCTGCTCTACGCATCGAGTGCCGCGACCTATGGTGGCGGCGGCGTGTTCACGGAGGAGCGGCAGCACGAGGCGCCATTGAATGTCTACGGCTATTCGAAGTTCCTTTTTGATCAGATCGTCCGGCGACGACTCGCGGAAGTCGGTTCGTTCAATTCGCAGGTCGTCGGATTCCGCTATTTCAATGTCTACGGTCCGCGCGAGTCGCACAAGGCGCGCATGGCGTCGGTAGCTTTTCATCACTACCATCAGTTTCGGCGTGAGGGCAAGGTGAGGTTGTTCGAAGGCTGCGATGGGTACGCTGCCGGTGAGCAGCGGCGCGATTTCGTTTTTGTCGGTGACGTGGCGCGCGTCAACCTCCACTTCCTCGATCACCCCGAGAAGTCGGGTATCTTCAACGTCGGCACGGGCCGCGCGCAGAGCTTCAACGAGCTGGCCGTGGCCAATGTCAATGCCTGTCGCGCCCTGGTCGGTCAGCCGGCGCTGCCGCTTGCCGAACTGGTGCGGCAGGGCTTGATCGAGTACATTCCGTTTCCCGCGGACCTCAAGGGGAAGTACCAGAGTTTCACCGAGGCCGATCTTTCGAAGCTGCGCAAGGCGGGTTACGATGCGCCCTTCACCGGCGTCGCCGAAGGCGTCGCGCAGTACGTCGAGTGGTTGTGCAGCCATGGATAAGACGCTCGAAGACTACGTCGGCGACACACCTCTGGTGCGTCTGAAACGCCTGCCGGGTGCCGTCGGCGAAGCGCGCGGTAATCGGCTGCTGGCCAAGCTCGAGGGTAACAACCCGGCCGGTTCGGTGAAGGATAGACCGGCACTGTCGATGATTGCACGCGCCGAGCAGCGCGGTGACATCAAGCCAGGCGACACGCTGATCGAGGCGACTTCCGGTAACACCGGGATAGCTCTGGCGATGGCGGCTGCCTTGCGCGGTTACCGGATGATCCTGGTCATGCCCGAAAACCAGAGTGTGGAACGTCGGCAGACGATGCAGGCTTTTGGTGCCGAACTGGTATTGACGCCGCGCGAGGGCAGCATGGAACTGGCGCGCGACGTCGCCGAGGCGATGCGCAACGAAGGGCGCGGCATCATTCTCGATCAGTTCGCCAACCCCGACAACCCGTTGGCACACTACGAAGGGACCGGTCCGGAGCTGTGGCGTCAGACCGCGGGGACGATCACGCATTTCGTCAGCAGTATGGGCACCACCGGCACGATCATGGGCGTTTCACGTTACCTCAAGGAACGCAACCCGAACGTCTGTATCGTTGGTTGCCAGCCCGAAGAGGGGTCACAGATTCCCGGTATCCGCAAATGGCCGGAGGCCTACCTGCCCAGGATCTTCGATTGCCGGCGAGTCGATCGAATCGAATCTGTTGCGCAGGGAGACGCCGAGCACATGACGCGCCGGCTGGCTCGCGAAGAAGGTATTTTCGCTGGCATTTCGTCGGGCGGTGCGCTGGTCGTCGCCCTGCGGCTGGCCGCAGAACTCGAGAACGCCACCATCGTCAGCATCGTTTGCGACCGGGGTGACCGGTACCTGTCGACCGGGGTCTATCCGGCCTGATTGTGCGATGAAACCCGTCCTCGTCTTCGACATCGAAACCATTCCCGACGTGGCGGGCCTGCGTCGCTTGCACGATCTGGAACCGCTGTTGTCCGACGACGAGGTCGCCGAACTGGCTTTTCAGCACCGGCGCGCGTCGAGTGGCCACGATTTTCTGCCGCTGCACCTGCAGCGGGTAGCGGTGATTTCATGCCTGCTACGGGTCGGCAAGGATCTCCGTGTCTGGTCGCTGGCCGAGCCCGAGCAGGGCGAAGCGGAAATCATTCAACGGTTCTTCGAGGGCGTCGAGAAGTTCACGCCGCAGATCGTCTCCTGGAACGGTGGCGGGTTCGACCTGCCGGTGCTGCACTATCGCGGGCTCGTGCATGGTGTCGTCGCGCCGCGCTACTGGGACCTCGGTGACGGCGACTACGCGGACAGCCGCGACTTCAAGTGGAACAACTACATCGGTCGCTACCACACACGTCACCTTGACCTCATGGACCTGCTGGCCATGTATCAGCCACGTGCCAGCGTACCGCTCGACCAGCTTGCCAAGCTGATCGGCTTTCCCGGCAAGATGGGCATGGATGGTGGCAAGGTGTGGCAGGCGTGGCAGGCCGGTCGGACTGCCGAAATACGCGACTACTGCGAAACCGACGTCCTCAACACCTACCTGGTGTCAGTTCGCTTCCGCCTCATGCGCGGCGAGCTGTCGGCGGCCGAGTATGCAGATGAAATTTCCTTGGTGCGCGCTGAAATCGCGAAGATCGGCAAGCCGCATTGGCAGGAATTCCTGGCCGCCTGGCGCTAGTGCGCGGCCGTCTGTGCACCGGCGATTTGCAGATTGCTGCCGAGATGTCAGAATCTCCGCCGATGAAAAAGCCTTGCTTATGGAGGAAGTGGATGCGGTTCGAGCGCTGGCTTCTGTGTGTCGCGACTGCCCTGAGTTTTCCCCTGTCTGCCCTGGCGGCAGGCACCCTGGACAAGATCAAGGCGTCGCGGACAATTTCCCTCGGCTATCGGGAGGCGTCGATCCCGTTTTCCTATACTGGCGACGACAACCAGCCCTGGGGCTATTCGGTGGACTTGTGCACCCGAGTAGCGGCGGCCATCGTCAAGCAGTTGGGCCTCGAAGAACTGCAATTACAGTGGGTGCCCGTTACCCCGGAAACGCGTGTCGCCAAACTGAAGTCCGGTGCGATCGATCTCGAGTGCGGGTCGACGACGAGTTCGCTGGCGCGAATGCAAGAGGTGGATTTCAGTCTGCTGACCTTCGTTGATGGCGGCAGCTACTTGACCCGCAAGGCTTCCGGCATCAAGCGTCTCGACGACCTCGCCGGCAAGCGGATTGCCGTTGCCGCCGGTACCACCAGCGAGCGAACGATCGCCGAGGCGCTGACGCAACACCAGGTCGGAGCGCAGCTGGTCAAGGTCAGCGACCACCAGCAGGGGCTGGCGGCGATGGTGCAGGGCAAGGTGGACGCCTATGCTTCCGACCGTTCCCTGCTGATTGGCTTGGCTCTCGACTCCGGCAACCAGAGCGACTGGGTGCTGGGCCCGGAGACCTTCTCCTATGAGCCTTACGCCCTGATGATGCGTCGCAATGACGCGGACTTTCGTTTGGCGGTCAACCGCGAATTGGCTCGCCTGAGTCGTAGCCGTGAAATCTACACGATTTATGACCGTTGGTTCGGCTATCTCGCCAAGCCGGGAGTCAAACTGGAGAGCGTCTATTTCCTGAACGGCCTGCCGGAGTAGGGTGCGCTCTTCGCTCAGGGCGGCATTGTTTCGTCGTGCTGGCCGTCGGCGGCAACGAGGTCCCGATAGGCGTGCCAGGTGGCGTGCCCGACCAGCGGCATGGTGAATACGAGACCGACGAAGGCCGTCGCAAAGCCGATGGCGGCGAGAATCGCGATACAGGCAGCCCACAGCAGTATCGGACCCGGATTGCGGCCACAGGCGAGCAGGCTGGCGATTGCCGCGGTCACCGCATCCGTCTTGCGGTCCAGCATCAGCGGCACGGTAACCACGCTGATCGCGAAGACAAAGGCGGCAAAGAAACCACCGACGGCGAAGTAGACGAGGGCAAAGTCGACCTGTTCGAAGGTCAGGACCGTCCGTACGACATCCGCAAAAGTTGGTAGGCCTCCTGCGAAAAACAGAGCAAAAATAACGATCGACGCACGTGCCCAGACGAGCAGGACGACCGCCAGCAAGGCCGCGAAGAGACCAATATTGGCCAGGTTGGGGCGCCAGGCGGCAAGGCTGGGGGCCAACTCGGGCAACTCTTTGCGTTCGATGCGACGACTCAGGTCGTAGAGTCCGAGGGTCAGGAATGGACCGAGGAGAAGAAAACCGGTGGTGAGCCCGGCGAAGAGCGCATAGGCTTTGGCAAAGACGGCCTGCATCAGCCATCCGGCGGAGGCAAAACACACGCCGTAGAAAATGCTGGCCAAGCCGGCCAGGCGAAAGTCTCGCCAGCCGGCGCGCAACCAACCGCCGACGGCGCTGAACCCAACCCGCCGGATGACCGGGAAGCGGCTGGCGGCGTCTTCGCTGGCTGGGGCATCGTTCTCGCTCATGGATGGCTTCCTCCTTGGTGGATGTCGTGTACTCGCATACAAATCGTAACATGCTGGCTGGTCACGACTGCGCGGCGCGTGGCAGCCGCTGTCAACGATCCGGTCGAAAGGAGCGGCCCGTGCGTGCGCCTGTACTCGGTACTTCGTCGTGCGGCCGAGTGCTTGACTCGGGACGACTCTCGCTTACAATCGGGTGGGTGGCGCACGGGCATTGCTTCGTCGAGGCAGCGTTGCGTGGCGCCGGGTTGATGCCGTTGTTGCCGGTGCGGCAGCAGGTTCTGTTCGTTTTCCACACAAAGGGCAAGAAATGGAAAGTCTTCTTCTGCTGTTGGGACGTCTCGCCGGTATCGGTGGCCTGGCGCTTTGCGTCGTCGCCGCGGTGGCACGTCTTCAGGGCAACTTCTATCTGGGTGCCATGCAGGTGGGAACCCTCCTGCAGGCTGGCGTTGCCGCCATCGTCATCGCCTGCTTCTTCCTCTTGCTGGGGCTGGTGAGCCAGGGTAAGGCTGATCGCTCGCGTTGACCGCGCCTGCAGCTCGCTCGTCGACGGTGGGCAGCCGCGCAGAGGCCGGCTGAACCGGTAAGGGCGTCGCAGCCGCAGCTTGCTTGCCGCCCTGCCTCTCCGGTTCTCCCGGGACCGCCCGCTGCCGGCAGGCCCACGGTATACTGGCCGGCTATTCACGAGAGCGGTATGCCATGTCCAAGCCGAAGAACGTCGGTTTTGTTTCGCTGGGTTGCCCGAAGGCATTGGTCGACTCGGAGCAGATTCTCACCAGGTTGCGCGCCGAAGGCTATCTGATTTCGCCTTCGTATGAAGGTGCCGATCTGGTGCTGGTCAACACCTGTGGTTTCATCGATGCCGCCGTCGAGGAGTCGCTCGATGCCATCGGCGAGGCTCTGGCCGAAAACGGCAAGGTCATCGTCACCGGCTGCCTGGGTTCCCGAGAGGATCTGATCCGCAAGGCGCATCCGCAGGTACTGGCGGTGACCGGTCCGCATGCCACCGACGCGGTATTGCAACACGTGCATGCGCATCTGCCGCAGCCACACGACCCGTTCACGAGCCTGGTTCCACCACAGGGAATCAAGCTGACGCCGCCGCATTTCGCCTATCTGAAGATTTCCGAGGGCTGCAACCACAGTTGCACCTTCTGCATCATTCCTTCGATGCGCGGGCCGCTGGTCAGCCGACCGATCGGCGACGTGCTCCAGGAAGCGCGGACGCTTGCCGATTCGGGCGTTCGTGAATTGCTGGTCATCTCGCAGGACACCAGCGCCTACGGCGTCGACCTCAAGTACCGGACCGGCTTTGTCGGCGGTCGTCCAGTGCGCACTCGACTACGCGAACTGTGCGAGGCGCTGGGCGACCTGGGGATCTGGGTACGCCTGCACTACGTCTATCCGTATCCGAGCGTCGATGCGCTGGTGCCGCTGATGGCCGAGGGCAGGTTGCTGCCCTATCTCGATGTGCCTTTCCAGCACGCCAGTGCGCGCGTCCTGGCGGCGATGAAGCGTCCGGCGAGTGCCGAGAACAATCTCGAGCGGGTGCGGGCGTGGCGGGACATCTGCCCAGAGATTACCATCCGCAGTACCTTCATCACCGGTTTCCCGGGTGAGACGGAGTCCGAGTTCGAGGAATTGCTGGCGTTCCTGGCCGAAGCGCGGCTCGACCGCGTCGGCTGTTTCGCCTATTCGCCGGTCGCCGGTGCGGCAGCCAATGCCCTGCCTGGTGCGCTGCCGGACGAAGTCCGCGAGGAGCGCCGGCAGCGGCTGATGGCCTTGCAGGAGGACATTTCTGCAGAATTGCTGGCAGCCAGGATCGGACGTGAAATCAACGTGCTGGTCGATGAGGTCGACGACGAGGGAACGATTGCCCGTTCGGCGGCCGACGCGCCGGAGATCGATGGTCTGGTTTTCATCAACGATCATTTCGACGCCGAGCCCGGAGACTTCCTGCGCGTGCGCGTCGTCGACGCGGACGAGCACGATCTCTACGCCGAGCTCGTTACCAGTGCTGCCTGAGCTGGATTGCCGTTCGCTTACGGCTTGCACTCAATGAAAATCCCGGCTCGCCGTCGGTAGCCGGCCGAGTAGCGACGAGAGATCGACGAGACGCTTGGCGACCAGATGGACGACCTCGCCTTCGCGCTGCACCTGCCCGAGGACGCCGAGCAGGCGGGCACCGAGCAGTTCCCGGCGCTGTTTTTCGACGAGTCGCGAGTGCACCACGATATTCGCCAGTCCGGTTTCATCTTCGAGCGTGACGAAGACAATGCCGCTGGCCGTTCCCGGCCGCTGACGACAGGTGACGATGCCGGCGGCGCGCGCCAGCTGGCGGTCGGGGGCGCGCTGCAGCTGGCTGGCGGAAACGAAGCGCTGCGCGCTTAGTCGCTCGCGCAGCAGGGCGAGCGGATGCCGACCGAGGGTGAGCCGGGTGCTGGCATAGTCGGCGATCAGATCCTCGCCCTCGGAAGGGATGGCGAGTTCGGCAAGATCTTCAGGTGGCGCATTGCCGCTGAGCAGGTCGAGTTGCACGGCAACCCCAGCGGCGGCCCAGGCGGCCTGCCGACGATGGCCGCTGAGGCTGGCGAGTGCGTCGGCAGCGGCGAGCAGATCGAGATCCCGGTGCGTCAGACGTGCCCGCGCCGCCAGCTCGGCAATGTTGGCGAAAGGCCCTTGTTTGCGAGCTTCGAGCAGGCGAACGGCAGTTGCCTGGGACAGGCCGACGATGCTGGCCAGTCCCAGGCGAACGGCCGGCCCGCCGGCGGCGATCGCCGGTGCCGCGCTTTCGAGGAGCGCTTTCCAGCCGCTGGCGCTTACCGTCGCCGGTCGTACTTCCACGCCGTGCCGGCGGGCATCCTGGACGAGTTGCGACAGCGAGTAGAAGCCCAGCGGCTGGCTGTTGAGCAGGGCGCAGAGGAAGGCGGCAGGATGGTGGCGCTTGAGCCACGCCGAGACGTAGACCAGCAAGGCGAACGAGGCGGCGTGCGACTCCGGGAAGCCATACTCGCCGAAACCCTGAATCTGCGCGAAGATGCGCTTGGCGAAGGCTTCGTCGTGGCCGCGTTGACGCATGCCGGTGATCAGCTTCTCTTCGAAAGGCCCGAGCCCGCCCTTGCGTCGCCAAGCGGCCATTGCGCGGCGTAGTTGATCGGCCTCGCCGGGAGTGAAGCCGGCAGCGACGACGGCCAGTTGCATCACCTGCTCCTGGAAGATCGGCACGCCGCAGGTGCGTTCGAGAACCGCGGCGATCTCCGGACGCATCGGCTCGATGCGTTCCCGGCCGTGCCGGCGGCGCAGGTAGGGATGGACCATGTCGCCCTGGATGGGCCCCGGCCTGACGAGTGCCACTTCGATCACCAGATCGTAGAAATTGCGCGGTCTGAGGCGCGGCAGCATGGCCATCTGCGCGCGCGATTCAATCTGGAAGACACCGACCGTATCGGCGGCGCAGATCATGTCGTAGACCGCCGGGTCTTCGGCGGGAACCTCCGGCAGACGGCAGCCGACGAGGTCGAGCGCCCGATGGATCGCCGAGAGCATGCCGAGGGCGAGCACGTCGATCTTCAGCAGCCCGAGGGTGTCGAGATCGTCCTTGTCCCACTGGATCACCGTGCGCGCCGGCATGGCGGCGTTCTCTATCGGCACCAGACGGGCGAGCGGGCCGCGTGAGATCACGAAGCCACCAACATGCTGCGACAGATGGCGCGGAAACCCGCGCAGGGCGTCGGCCAGTGCCAGCCATTTGGCGACGCGCGGCGCGGCCGGGTCGAGGCCGACGGCACGCAGGCGGCCGGGGAGTTGGTCGCGTTTGTCCCACCAGGCCAGCGAAGCGGTCAGCGCGTCGATCTGGGCGCTGCCAAAGCCGAGCGCGCGCCCGACGTCGCGCAGGGCGCCGCGCGTCCGGTAGGTGACGACCGCTGCCGTCAGCGCGGCACGTTCACGTCCGTATTTCGCGTAAAGGTACTGGATCACTTCCTCGCGCCGCTCGTGCTCGAAATCGACGTCGATATCGGGCGGCTCGCCACGCTCCCGGGAGATGAAGCGTTCGAAAAGGAGGTTCGAACGCGCCGGGTCGACTTCGGTGATGCCAAGGCAGTAACACACCGCCGAATTGGCGGCCGAGCCGCGTCCCTGGCAAAGGATATGGCGACTGCGGGCAAAGTTGACGATGTCGTACACCGTCAGAAAGTAGGGCTCGTAGGCGAGTTCGTTGATCAGTGCGAGTTCGTGCTCGACGCGCGCGCGTACGCCGGGCGGCACGACGTCTGGGTAGCGCCGGCGCAGCCCCTCGGTCACCTCGGCACGCAGGAAGGTGGCCGGGGTCTGGCCGTCCGGAACCATTTCGTCGGGGTATTCGTAGCGCAGTTCGTCGAGCGAGAAATGGCAGCGTGCGGCGACGAGCAGGGTTGCGGCGAGCAGTTCGGCCGGGTAGATCCGTGCCAGCCGCAGGCGCGTTCGCAGATGGCGCTCGCCATTGGCAAAGAGCGCGTGGCCGGCGGCAAACAGCGTGGTGTACAGACGGATCGCCGTCAGCGTGTCCTGCAGCGGGCGGCGCGCACGCAGGTGCATGTGCACGTCGCCGGCAGCGACGGCCGGCAGGCCGCTCGCTTTGGCAAGTTCGAGCAGCGTTGCCAGTCGCGCCGCATCGTCGGGTCCCGAGTGCAGTTCGACTGCCAGCCATGAACGGTTCGGGAAGCGACTCGCCAGCCAGCGACCCTCTTCGGCGCTGGCATCGGTGTCCGCGTCCGCGTCCGCTATCCAGAGCGCCAGGCAGTCTGGCAGGGCGCCGCTGCGGAGTGCGACCAGGTCGGGCTTTTCGAAGTCGTTGCGGTACAGGCGGTACTCGCCCTTCGCCGAGCGCCGCCTCGCCAGCGTGATCAGCGCTGACAGGTTGCCATAACCAGCGCGGTTCTGCGCCAGAAGTACCAGCCGGGAACCCGGTTGGCGCGCGTCGGTGAGACGAAACTCGGCGCCGATGATGAGTTGCAGGCCACGTTCCCTGGCCGCCTTGTGGGCGCGCACGACACCGGCCAGCGAGGCTTCATCGGTGATGGCCAGCGCGCTGTAGCCTAGTGCCTGTGCGCGCTCGACCAGTTCCTCGGGATGTGACGCCCCGCGCAGGAAGGAGAAGTTGGAGCAGCAGTGCAGTTCGGCGTAAAAGGGAAGGGCGTCAACCACGGCAAAAACTGTATAAAACCCCAGTATAATGCCTCGGTGGCGCTTTTCCCATTTTGGGCTCAGCGATGCAGGAGGGGAGCCTCGAGGTTTCCGTCGAATCGCCCGGGTCCAAACCGTCCGGCCGCTTCAGGTGCGGCAATTCCCTGGCCGTTCGGCAGAAAGCGGGCAAGCAGATCGTCATAGCCTTGCGCGGTCCACAAGCGGTGCCCGGCAGCCAGGAAGGCGCCTACCTCGGCCGCGCTCGGCGCCGGCCAGTAGCGGCGTTGCCGCCGGTCCTGAACCGCCGCCCGGATGCCGGTACCTCGTTCCAGCCGGTCGATCAGATCGAGCAGCGGGGTGATGGCCAGTGGATAGATCTCGGCAGTCTGGGTCAGCAGCCCAAGGTCTTTCCGGTAGGGCAGGCGTTGCATGTCGATGATGGGCCCGCTGTCGATGCCGGCGTCGATGAAATGCAGGCAGCACACGAGATCCCGGCCGCCCTCGGCAATCGTGCGCATCGGTGCAAAAAGACCGGCATACGCGGGCAGTTCGCCGGGATGGACGTTCAACACCCCGAAGCGGGCGGTGCCAATCGCCGCTGGCTTGAAAATGTAGCTGAAGCGTGCCGAGATGATCAGATCCGGAGCGAAGGCCTGCAGCGCCGAGAGGGTGGCGGGAGCGTTGATGTCGTCAAGTCGTTCACACCTGAGGCCGTGGCGTTTTTCGAGGCCGGCGAAGGTCGCCCATTCCGCCGCCGCTGCCGGCATCTGGTCGAGCAGCGGGAACAGTCGTTGCAGCGGCAGGCCGCGTTCGAGGTAGGCCAACTCCGACAGCTCCGGAATGCTGCATTCGGCTGGCCGGGTCTTGTCCGCAAGCAGGACGTGCACCTGGTGGTTCGCCAGCCGTGGCAACAGCCGGTTGAGAAAGACGCAGCCGTGCAGGTCGCGTTTGACGCAGACGATCAGTCGCATGCTTTTCCTTTCGTGCGGGTACATGCCGGGCCGCCGACGATCTCGGCAATGTCGAGCAGCGGCAGAGGCGGGTAGCGGCCCAGGCGGTGGGCGACGCGCAGATTGATCAGGTACGAGAATTGCCGTGGCAGTTCGATCGGCAACTCGCCGGGCGGTGCGCCCTCGCGCAGGATGCGCAGTGCCAGGCGGGCCGTGAAGCGGCCGATCTGGTCGTAGCGGTTGAGCACGCCGAGCAGCGCGTCGGCCTGGGTTACCGGCGCCTCGGCAGCGGCGAAGACCGGCATTTGCCGAGCCAGGGCTTCGCCGGTGACGAGCCGGCGTTGGCTGTTGAGGAAACTGTCGGGCGAGAAGTACAACAGATCGACACCGGCCGCGGCCAGCGCCGCGATGCGGCCCGGGATGTCGCCGGCACTCGGCTGGCCGTTTGCGCCAATGGGCAGCGTTTCGACGACAAGGCTGAAGCCGAAGTGCGACGCTTGCGCGCGCAAGTCCTGCAGGCTGTTCAGCGAATTGGCTTCTGCGGGGTTGTAGAGAAAGCCTATCCGGCGGAAATCCAGGTACGCGCGCGCCGCCCGCAACTGCTCGGCGACCGGTAGCAGGTACAGCGTCCCCGCCAGATTGCGTCCCGACCCGGCGAGCGTCGGCACCAGTCGGCTTTGCAGCGGATCGCTGACGGCCATGAAGACGACCGGGATGTCGGCAATATGGCGTGAGCGATCGACCGCGTCCCACTGGCCAACGGTTTCCAGAGCAACCGTCGTTCCCCAGGCGACGACCAGATCGGGCCGCAGGCGCCGGGCTTCGGCGACGAAGCCGGGAATGCGCCGCGCGTCCTGGTCGGCGTCGCGCAAGGTGAAGCGGGCGCGCACCTGCTGGCGTCCGAAATGGTCCTGGAAACCCCGGCAGGCCTCCTCGCAGCCGCGATAGAGCAGCATCATCACGTGGTAGGAGGGCGGCTCCGCGCTCGCAGCGGCAGCGGCGTGGAGAAGCAGGGCGAGCAACCAGCGGCTCATCGGGCTCCCTCTTCGCGCACGCCGAGGCAGAGCAGGGTGCCGGCCAGGACGGCAACGCCGATTGCCGCCATCGCACCGCGCCAATCCCCTGAGATGAGCCAGGCGCCAGCCCACAAGGGGCCGATGACGCTGCCCAGACGTTCCACCGTACGCAGTACGACAGCGACCGAGGTGGCGCCGGCCCGCGCCCCGATCTCGCTGGCCAGTGCCTGCATCGGCGCGGCGGCCAACCCGGTACCGATACCCAGGGCGGCGATTCCGGTCCACACGGCGGCCTCGCCAGGGAGCCAGCCGGCGACCCCCGCCAGCCCGCCGAGGCCGATCAGAAGGCCGCCGCCCACGGTCAGCGCCAGGCGCCAGCCGAAGTGATCCGCCAACCAGGAGGCAAGCGGATTGACCGCCGCGACGAGAACGAAATAGAGCATCACGGCCCGGCCGATCGCCGCCGGGCTGTAAGCGAGTTGGTGCAGCGCGAGCGGCGTCAAATAGAACAGGTAGCCGGCGAGGGCGATCTTGGCGGGAACCGCACCGCCGAGCATCAGGAAGGTGAAGCGACGGTCCGCGAAGAGCCTGCGGACCTCCGCCAGGCCGAGCAGCGGCCCGGCGTCGCCTGGTGCCATCGTCGGCACCCGGGCGGAGTGGAAGGCGGCGAGTGCGAGCAGCGTCAGCAAGGCGGAGAGGGCAAACACCAGGCGAAATCCGAACTGCTCCGCGAGAACACCGCCAAGTGCCGATCCGCAGATCGCGGCGATGCCGACTGCGCCGACGAACAAGGCCAGGCCGCGCGCCCTCTCGGCGGGTCCGGTAAGCGCGATCAACTGGCGCTGACACGCTATGGTGCAGGCGGCGTAGCCGCAGGCGCAGAGGGCGCGGGCGGGCAGCAACTGCCAGTAGGCGGTAGCGAGAGCCGTCCAGGCGAAGCCGGCGAGGGCCAGGCCGACGCCGGCCGCGAACACTCTGGCAATGCCCCAGCGGTCGGTCCAGCGGCCGGCGAAGGGCGTCGCCAGGGCAAAGCAGAGCATGTAGGCGGTTATCGGCAGGCCGACCTCCGCCTCCTGGCCGAGGAAGCTGCTGCCACTGGTGAATGACTGCAGGTAAAGCGGCAGAAAGGAGCGCGACATCTCCTCGCTGAGGATGAAGAGGAAGAGCGGCAGGCGCAGGGACTGCAGGGCACTCAGCGTCGGCACGCCGCCGCTGCGCGGCAGGCGATGGAGCAGTGCCGCCAGCAGTTCGCGGAAGATCAGGCCCGAGACGAGGAGAACGATGCCGACATCGGCGGCCAGTTCACCCAGTCGGCGCGCCACGAAGCGCTCGTCGGTGGCGGCGGCGACTTGGGCGTTGCCGACGGCGCGCGTGATCCAGCGGCCGCGGGCAGCGCCGTGTTCGGCGAGGACGCCGCCGGTCGCGTCGCTCAGGCGCAACGCGGCGACCTCCGGGTGGCGGGCAATGATGCCAGCGAAGTAGTCGGTGACCCCTGGCAGCTTGTCGAGCGGAATCTCCAGGGCCGCCGCGTATTCCAGCTTGTTCGCCAGCAGATTGGCGATGCCCTGCACCTTGGCCGTCACCGCCGGCTTCAGTTGCTCGCCAAACAGCCGATCGGCCTGCCAGGCGACGAAGGCGCTGGCGGCAAGCGTGCTGCTCAGCGCCAGCACGACGATGCGGCGGTGCAGGGCAGCGCCGCTACCGGCGGCGCGCAGCCGCGCCAGGGCAGCCAGTGTGAGCACGGTCAGCGCGCCGACGGCAGCGGCGATCGTGTACCAGAGGCTGTTGGCCATGGCCTGGCTGGCGGCGGCCAGCGGCGCGCCGGCGGCGCGCACGCGCAGGCCGCCGATGACAACTCCGGCGGCATCGCGAACGGCGACCTCGATCTGCGGCCCGGCATCGGCGTCGTGGCGCGTGAAACCATGTGCCGAGGTGGATTGCCACTCGTCGGCGGGCAGCGTCTTGCCGAGCTGCCCGGGGTCGTCGGCGAAGACGATACGGGCGGTGTGCGCCTCGACGCTGAGCACCGCGATGGCGGCGATTGCCGGGTCGGCTGCCTTCAGGTGTTGGACCATCGCTTCCAGCCGGAACATCTCGCCCGGCTGCAGTCCGCTCATCGCGCCGGTGCGCAAGGCGGTTTCGAGGTCGCTGGCCTCGATCTCGATGCGCGACAACATCAGCTCGTCGAGCAGACTGCGGTGCTTGTTGAGCAGCATGTAGCCGAGCAGCGTCAGCGCCAGACACTGTGCGGCGACAACAAAGAACGCCAGCCGTCGCCAGGGTACGTTCGCCTGGTGGGCTGGGGCGGCATCGGCTGGAGTACGCAAGGTGGCTATTCGGCATGCACGGCGTGATGTCGCCGGGCGAATTTCATAATAACATCCGTCCTGATGAACTCTCTCCCCGTCTTGCGTCTGGTCGTGGCGCTGATCGCCGGCCTGCTGCTGGTCGTCGGCCGGCCCTTGCTCGCCGACGAGAAGCGGATTGCCCTGGTGGTCGGCAACTCGGCGTATCGCGCTTCGCCTTTGCGCAATCCCGGCAACGATGCGCGCGCCGTCGCCGCCAAGCTGGAGAAGCTTGGCTTCGAGGTGGTCGTCCGCGAAGACCTGCGGACGCGCCAGATCGCCCCGATGCTGCGCGAGTTCCGCAGCCGCCTGCAGCCAGGGAGCGTCGCGCTCTTCTTCTACGCCGGTCACGGCATGCAACTGAAAGGCATCAACTACCTGCCGACGATCGATGCCGATATCGCCGGCGAGGAGGACGTGCCGCTGAACAGCCTCAACGTCAGTCAGGTCCTCGAGATCATGGAAGAGAGCAAGACCCGGCTCAACCTGATCTTCCTCGACGCCTGCCGCAACAACCCCTTTACCCGCCGCTTTCGTTCGGCGGCCGGCGGCCTGGCGCGCGTCGAGGCGCCGTCCGGTACGCTGATCTCGTTCGCGACCCGACCCGGAAGCGTCGCGGCCGACGGCGACGGCGAGCATGGCGTCTACACGCAGCATCTGCTCAACCAGATGGAGGTTCCCAGCCAGCCGATCGAGCAGACGCTGAAGCACCTTGTGAAAGGCGTGAAGCGGGATTCCGGCGGTCAGCAGGAGCCCTGGATGGAAGGCAGCCTCGAGGGCGATTTCTATTTCGCCGGGGGCGCCGTGGCGGCAGTCGGCCCTCCGGCTGCGGGGCTTGGCGAAGTGGCGAGTTTCGAGTTGAGTTTCTGGGACAGCATCCGGGCCAGCGACAACCCGGACGACTTTCGTGCCTACCTGGAGAAATACCCGCGCGGCCAGTTCGCGTCTCTCGCCGACGCGCGCTTGCGTCGCCTGGTGGCGCCGAAGTCGCCCGAGCACATGGGAGTGGATCGCGATGCCGGTACGAGCAAGCTCTTTCGCGATTGTCCCGAATGCCCCGAGATGGTCGTGGTTCCCGAAGGAGGCTTCCAGATGGGCGCGTCGATGCGCGAGACCGGCAGCGGCGACGCCGAGCGGCCGCGCCACCTGGTGACGATCCCGCGCCCGCTTGCCGTCGGCCGTCATGAAGTGACGCGCGGACAGTATGCGGTCTTCGTCAGGGACAGTGGTCATCGGAGCGAAAGCTCGTGCTACATCTGGGTCGGCCCGGAGTGGGTCAATCAGCCCGGCCGCAGTTGGCGAGACCCCGACTTCGCGCAGACCGACGAGCACCCGGCGGTCTGCGTGAGCTGGCTGGACGCCAGGGCCTATGTCGCCTGGCTGGCAAAGAAGACCGGCAAGCCCTACCGGCTGCTTTCCGAGTCCGAGTGGGAGTACGCCGCGCGCGCCGGCACGCGGACCTCACGCTTCTGGGGCGACGATCCCGGTCTCGCCTGCGACTACGCCAACGTGCACGACGCCGACAGCCAGCAAACCCGCCGTTTCGAGTGGGAAGCTCATGAATGCCGCGACGGCTACGTCGAGACCGCACCGGTCGGCCGCTTCAAGCCCAACGCTTTCGGCCTGTACGACATGCTCGGGAACGTTTGGGAGTGGGTCGAGGACTGCCTGACGGTCAACTATATCGGCGCCCCGGTCGACGGCTCGGCACGCAGCGACGACGATTGCGCACGCCGTGTCTATCGCGGCGGCGGCTGGAGCGGTCCGGCCTCGGTGCGGGCAGCCACCCGCAACGGCAATTCGCCCAGCTATCGCAGCCAGTTACTCGGTTTTCGCGTGGCCTTGCCACTCTCCAGTGCCGCGAAAGGTCGGCCATAGTCCGGGATTCGCGTCTGGCAGCCGGTGGCAAATGCTTCGCCGATGCCGGCCGGTACGTATGGTACGTATCCCGCGGCTGCCGGGCGGTCCTCTCGGCTACTGCTGCTTGAGGTCGAGTTGGGCCAGATCGATGCGTTTGCGGGCACCGCGAAAGCGCAGCCATGCCTTGTGCGACAGGTGGCGGGCCAACAGGCCTGGCGGCATCCGTAGCCAGTGCGCACGCACGTAGAGAAGCCAGCGGCTGCAGGCGGCGCGTCGGGAGGGATGATCGGGGTGCCCGGGCAGCAACGCCAGCGGGATCAGTTGATCCATGAGCACGCGGATCGGCCAGATGGGGCCCGCGTCCTCGAGTAGCTGCAGGACCTCGGCGGGAACTGGCGTCCCCAGGAGTCGCCGGGCGTGGCGCAGCCCGTAGAAAAGCGGCCGCGCGAAACCCAGCGCGCGCGCGCGTTGCGCCAGTTCCGTCCAGAAGCCGGGTTGTTGACCGTTGTGTCCGAGCAGGTCATGGACATCGACGAGGTCGCGCAGGCGCAGGCCTTCGTCAGGATCGCCCTCAAGGAACAAATGCACCAGCGAGTGGAGCACCATGTCGACGGGCGCGAGAACCCGCAGGCGCGGGTCGGCGAGCGGCCGGGAGGCGGCGAACAGCGGTGCGGGATCGGAACTGAGGTGGCTGGTCTTGGGCAGGAGTCGATGGTGGATGTCGATCTCGGTGCCGCGCTCGCGATGGCGGAGAGGCGGAATCTCGTGCATCCAGACACGGTAGTAACGGTCGTCGTAGGGGTCGATCTGAGTCTTGAACCAGCCGCGCTCGACGAGCCTTTCCTCGACCTCGCCGATCCGCTCCTCCGGCACCAGCAGATCGACATCGGCGAAGATGCGTCCGCGTGCCGGCGGCAGCCCTGCCAGGAGATAGCCTGTGCCTTTGAGCAGGATCAGCGGTACCTCGATACCCTTGAGCGCCCAGAGGATCCGGTTCACCTCCCAGGACACCAGCGTCTTCCGATGTTCGATGACGTTGCGGGCGGCCCGCAGATGCGCCGCGGCGCGCGTCGGGATGCTGCCGAGCAGGCCCAAGCGGGAGAGCTCAGACTCCAGTCGGCCGAGCAACCTGACGCGCCGGGCGACGCGCAGGAGCAGCTCCCAGTCGGCCGGCGGCAGGGCGGGCAACTGTTCGGGCGCCTTCAGGGCTCCCAGCAGCAGCCTGTGCGCGCGCCGTGTGGGGTCGACAACTTCAGACATCGGTGGCGCGGGAAAGCTCGTCGAGCGCGGCGACCGCCTCGTCGAGGTCGGAATAGCTCAGCGAGTAACAATCGCAACTGCCCACCAGGTCGGCGACGAGCCGAAAGGCCGTTTCATCGAGCACCTCGTAGTTGAACGCATTGGTCGCGACCATCAGGAACGCCTGGCTTTTCGCCATCGGTTCCAAGGTCAGCGGGGCATTGGCGATCCAGCGCGGGAAAACGAACCAGCGTGGTCGGGCCGGTTCGTGCATCCTGCGGATGCTCTCCAACGGTGGCCGTACATGCGCGACCGTGCCCTTGCGCGTCTCGAGGAAGGCCGGGCCGATGATGGCTTCCGGCCTGAACCGTCTGATCACGTCGATCGACTCGTTCTTCAGCGGGATCAGCCGCGGCAGGGGCAGCAACATCCCGTCCTCCGGGCGCACGAGGCCGAATTCATCGGACATGAGGCGCCAGCCCGAGTGGATCAAGGCGGTACACAGGGTCGATTTGCCATCGCCAGGCGAGGCGGGGAAGAGGATCGCTCGCCCATTGCGCTCCACGCCCGCCGAATGGAGCATCAGCAGATGATGCGCACGCGTCGCCACGCACCAGTTGATTCCCCACTCCAGGGCCGGGAAGGCATGCTCTACGGTATAGGGTGCGAAGGGAGATTGTCCGTCAATCGTGAAGCTGGCCTGGCGGCGAAGCCAGCGGCGCATTCCCCGTGGGCGCCTTATCCCGACGTGGAAGTCGGTCATTTCCCCCGCTTCGGGCAGCGGGTAGGGCGCGTAAAGGGAACGGGCGAGGGAGGCGAACGACGTGAGGTCGGAGCGAATCGTCAGGTTGAACGGGCCAAAGCGAAGACCTAGCCCAGTACCGGCCAGGCGACTTCCGAGTTCCCGGCGACTCAGGTCACCGACGATCATTGAGTGGCCAGGGCTTGTTCCAGGGAGTCAACGAGACCCAGTTCTTCGAGCCGCCCAACGGCGAAGGCGAAGTGATCAGTAGCCAACTGCCCCTGCTCGACGCCAAGCGCGGTTTCGGTCCAGCTCCTGACAGCCGTCAGTGATTGCGGGCCGTGTTCGAGGCATCTCAGGATGAGGGCGGTGGTATCGTTGAAGACGTGCGTTTCCGCCGATGAAGCTTGATAAACGAGGTAGACCTCGTCCCACTGCTGCCAGCGAAGCGAGCCAGCGGCTGGGGTCGAGATGAGGATTTCAGCCCCTTCACCGGAGTCGCTCATCAAGTGTGAGTCGCTTCAGAGCAAACGTGCGCCAGCTTGGGGCACCGCTGCCGTTAGGGAGCCACACCCATTGAGGCGACGGACGCCGAACTCAGGATGGCTACGTTCTGACCCTGGAATTGGCGGTCTCCGCACGTCCAATAGTCAGTACCGGCGACGTCCCGAAAAAGGATTTCCTCGGAGTTCGTCGCGTTGATAGGCGAGGAAGTCAACACCTTTTCCACACTGGGAGCCGGGCACTGTACTAGCACGCCCGGTGCGACGCAGACATCCTTATTTGCCAGAGGCGTCGGCGGGTTCATGATTTCTCCTCTACGTTCGGAACCCGCGCCGGTTGATACTCTCACGCTGGCAATTTTCACCCCCGTGCATGAGGCGGCCGCTAGCGCCCCGCTGCGCAAGGTCAGCACCAGTGGCGCGACGGCCATTGCGCCGCGAACCAAGCGCCGACGCCGCTGGTCCATGAGCGACGTCTGGCTCGGGCTGACGGCGTCACCGTCGGCGAGCGATCGACCGGTCGAGGCCGCCGTCTCGTCAATTGATTCCGTGCTCTTCATCGTACTGCTCCCAAAAAGTTTCGACCCCGGTTTTCGCTTTGCAAAACCAACGTGCGTGCCCTGTAATTTTCGGTAACGACCATCGCACTTCTCGCCAGCCTGGGCTGATCCGAGGTGCCAACCGGTTCGTTTCAGTGCTGTCTTCGCAGGCTCCTATTATCGCCGGCAAGATCAAGCGCAGACCCAACCGACGTATCCTAGCGCCGACATCGCGGCTCGTATGCGGACTACGTCACGCTCCAATCGCAGAACTGAAACGACTGCCAGCAATAAACCGTTCGCCAAATCACGCTTTCCCACTCTAATAGCAAATTCTATACCAGAAACATGGAAGAACAAAACAGCTCGCTAAAGCAATGAGTTGTCGGCGCCGCCCCGATTCAGGGTGGCGTGGCGGGTGCTTCGGTGTAAAAAAAGCCGACACCCAGCTTGCGGTCGGTTCGAGGCGTCGCTGCCTCCCGCTCTGGTGCCGCTCGCCACGCGCGGCCGGTCATGATCCGCGCACCGTGCGACGACAGCGTCAGAGCTTCAAGCTCAAGCGATCCAACAGTTCGGTCTCCAGTCTGATGCGGCTGGCGGCCTGACCGAGGTCGCCGCCGCTGATCAGGAAGGTGTCCTCGACCCGTTCGCCAAGCGTCGAGATCTTGGCCGTATGCAGATTGGCACCGTGCGCTGCCAGCGTCATGGCGATCGTGTAGAGGAGACCAGGGCGATCGGCAGCGTTGACCGACAGCACGTAGTGCGAGCCCTTCTCGTCAGGTTCGATGGTGACTACGGGCTGAATCGGGAAGTGCTTGACCTGGCGCGAGATGCGTCCGCTGGCCGGCGCCTCGGGTGGGCTCTGGCGACTGAGGCGGGTGCTCAGCTCGTGCTCGATGTAGGTGATCATGGCGCGGTCACTGTCGCGGTCGCTGAGGTCGAGAAGCATGAAGCTGTCCAGCGCGTAGCCATGCCGCGTGGTGTGGATCTTGGCATCGACGATGGTGTAGCCGGCACGACCGAAAAACCCCACCACGCGTGCGAACAGGTCGCGCTGGTCGCGGGTGTAGATCATCACCTCGAGCCCTTCGCCCTGCGGGTTGACGCGCGCCTTGACCACCGGCTTCTCGACGCCGGGCCGATAGTGCAGCGCGCGCGTATGCCAGGCGATTTCCTCCGCGGAATGGCGCAGGAAGTAGACGGTATCGAGTTGCTTCCACAAGCGCTGATGCACTGCCTCGGGGAGGGCGAAATAGCGCAGCAGGCGCAGCGCTTCCTGCTGCCGCTCCTCGATCAGTCCCTGGCGCACCGGTACGTGACCGCCGGCGAGCAATGTTCGGCACGTGCTCCGGAAAAGCTGCTCGAGGAGCTGTCCTTTCCAGGTGTTCCAGACCTTCGGGCTGGTGCCACGAATGTCGGCGACCGTGAACAGATAGAGCGCGGTCAGGTGCCGCTCGTCCTTGGCCATCGTGGCAAAGCCACCGAGGACGTCGGGGTCGGCAAAGTCCTGCTTCTGCGCGACCATCGACATCAGCAGATGCCGCTGGACGAGCCAAACGACCAGTTCGCTGTCCTCCGCGTCGAGGCCATGATCGGCACAGAACGCGGCGGCGTCGATGGCACCGAGTTCCGAATGATCACCGCCTCGTCCCTTGGCAATGTCGTGGAAAAGGGCGGCGACGTAGAGGACCCAGGCGCGGGGAAAGTCTCTGATCAGTTCGCTGCACAGCGGGTACTCGTGGGTGAACTCGTCGGCGAGAAAACGACGCAGGTTACGCAGGACCTGCAGAGTATGCTGGTCGACCGTATAGACATGAAACAGGTCGTGCTGCATCTGGCCGACGATCTTGCCGAACTTGGGTAGATAGCGGCCAAGAACGCCGAACTGGTTCATACGCTGGAGTTCATGCAGCACGCCACGCGGTTGCTGGAGGATTTGCAGGAAGCGGGCACGATTGTCGGGGTCACGGCGGAAACCATCATCGATCAGGGTGCGTGCGTGCCACAGCGCGCGCAGGGTGCGTGCCGTCATCCCCTGCAACTCGGGATGCTGTTGCATGACGAGAAAAGCCTCCAGGATGACCCCGGGCTCTCTCGCGAAAACCCCTTCGTCGACGACATCCAGCAGGTCGTGCGTATTCTGGAAGTGTTCATTGATGGCTTGCGGCGGCTGGTCGGGCAGCGGCGAGATGGCGGCGCCGATGTTCAGCAGCAGGATCGTGTTGATCTGCGTGACTTCCTTGGCCGTGCGGTAATACTGCTGCATCAACAGTTCGCTGGCCCGCCGGGTTGCCGTCGCCTTGTAGCCCCACTGCTCGGCAAGCGCACTCTGGTAGTCAAAGAGGAGGCGATCCTCACGCCTGCCGACATGAATGTGCAGGCGGGTTCGCAACTGCTGCAGGAAACTCACGCTGCGCTGGAGTTGCTGTTCCTCCTCCCGGGTGATGAATCCGTGCTGCGCCAGCGCTTGCCAGGTTTCCCCATAGCCTGCTGCACGGGCGATCCAGAGGATTGTCTGCAGGTCGCGCAGGCCGCCGGGAGCCTCCTTGCAATTGGGCTCCAGGCTGTACGGCGAGCCGTAATAGCGCAGGTAGCGCTCCTCCTGCTCTTTCTTCTTCGCTTCGAAGAAGGCGTGCGGGTCGAGGATTCGGGCCAGTTCCGCCGAAAGATCCTCGAACAGCCTGGCGTTTCCAGCGAGCAGGCGGGCTTCGAGCAGCGCGGTTTGAACAGTCAGATCACCGCTTGCTGCCTGCGAACACTCGTCGATCGTGCGCACGCTCGGCGCGACCTCCAGTCCGATGTCGTAGAAGACGGTGACGACCGCCTCGAGCTGCGCTGTCAGTGCCTCGTCAGGCGGGCCGGGCAGCAGCAGCATCAGGTCCACGTCCGATGCCGGATAGAGTTCGCCGCGCCCATAACCGCCGACAGCGACCAGCGCCAATGACGTCGGCAAGTCCAGTTCGCGCCACAGGTCGCCGAGGACCGCGTCGATCAGTTGGCAGCGTTCGTGCAACAGGCACGGTGCATCGCCCTCGGCCAGAAAGCGCTCGCGGATGCTCTTCTGGGCGTCCCGCAGGCGTGATCGGCAGCGGCCGACCAGTGGTTCACTAACGACGGCAACCGAAGCCATGCGCGACTACCCGATCCAGTCTGGTTGACGGCGGCTGCCCTCCGAGACGGTGAGCACTTCATGGCCGGACTCGGTGACCAGAATCGTGTGTTCCCATTGCGCCGAGAGGCTGTGATCCTTGGTGACGATCGTCCAGCCGTCGGCCATGGTTCGGATCGCCGCCTTGCCGGCATTGATCATTGGCTCGATGGTGAAGATCATGCCGGCTTCCAGACGGATACCGGTGTTGGGACGGCCATAATGAAGCACCTGTGGTTCTTCGTGGAAGCTTGCGCCGATGCCGTGGCCGCAGAACTCGCGGACCACCGAGTAGCCGGACTTCTCCGCATGCTGCTGAATGGCGTGACCGACGTCGCCGAGATGCGCTCCGGCCCTGACCTGCGCGATGCCGAGCCAGAGGCACTCGAAAGTCACTTCGCAGAGTCGTCGAGCCTGCACCGAGGTGTCGCCGACCTGAAACATGCGGCTGCTGTCGCCGTGGTAGCCGTCGCTGATGACCGTCACATCGAGATTGACGATGTCCCCGTTCTTGAGCTGCCGGTCACCGGGTACGCCATGGCAGACCTGGTGGTTCACGGAGGCGCAGATCGACTTCGGGTAGGGCTTGTAGCCTGGCGGCGCGTAGTTCAGCGGTGCCGGAATGCAGCCCTGGATACCAACGATGTATTCGTGGCAAAGACGGTCCAGCTCACCGGTGGTGATTCCAGATGTCACGTGAGGCGCGATGTAGTCGAGCACCTCGGCCGTGAGGCGGCCAGCGACACGCATTTTCTCGATTTCGTGAGGGGTCTTGATGGAGATGCTCATGGATTGCGCTCGGCGCCGGGTGAGGACCAGCAAGGATAATGGAAGCGCACCGCTTAGGCAATTTGACCGGTGGTCGGTCGCCTCCCCGCGACAGGTGCAGACGAGCTCGGCAATTCGCCGCGAATTGAAATGGCGCGGCTCTTGATGGTACTATCGCCGACTTTTGCTGGTCTGCGCCAGCGATAAATGAAAGCGCGCCTCCATCTGGCGCGCCGGGTACGCCGAGGAGGCTCGCCCAAATACGCACATCCGCCTGTTCAAGGGTGTCGGCCATGACGGCCGGCTGTAGGTGGGCGGATGGTGGTCCAACCCTGATAGTGAGAGTGAAAATGTCTACAACCATGCGTCAGATGCTCGAGGCCGGGGTGCATTTCGGCCACCAGACACGCTTCTGGAACCCCAAGATGGCGCCCTATATTTTTGGCGCCCGCAACAAGATTCACATCGTCAACCTTGAGCAGACCCTTGCCAAGTACAACGAGGCGATGACCTTCGTTCGCCGGCTGTCTGCCAACAAGGGCAGCATCCTCTTCGTCTCAACCAAGCGGCAGGCACGGGAAATCATGGCTGAAGAGGCTACCCGTTGCGCTTCCCCGTACGTCGAACAGCGTTGGCTCGGCGGCATGCTGACGAACTTCAAGACGATCAAGCAGTCGATCAAGCGCATCAAGGACATGGAAGCGATGTCCGACGACGGCTCCCTGGCTCGTCTCGGCAAGAAGGAAGCGCTGATGATGACGCGCGAACTCGACAAGATGCAGAAGTCGATCGGTGGCATCAAGGATATGGTCTCGCTGCCTGACGCGCTGTTCGTGATCGACGTCGGCTACCACAAGATAGCCATCACGGAAGCCAACAAGTTGGGAATTCCGGTCGTCGCCGTGGTCGATACCAACCATTCGCCTAAGGGTGTCGACTACGTCATCCCCGGCAACGACGACTCGTCGCGAGCGATCCGGCTCTACGCCCGGGGCGTAGCCGATGCGGTGCTTGAAGGTCGCAGCCAGTTCGTCGAGGAGATCCTCGACGCGGTGTCGGGCGACGAGTTCATCGAGGAAGCTGCCGACGATTGATCGCCGGCAGCCCGGGCTGGAGGTTGCGGCAGCACGTACCGGCCGGTTGTCTTGAACGTGTTTGGAGAGGCGCGGCCGGCACGGCCGACCGCGCCCGCAAGTGGAGAATGAAATGGCGGAAATTACCGCAAGCATGGTGAAAGAGCTGCGCGAGAGAACCGACGCGCCGATGATGGAGTGCAAGCGCGCACTGACCGAGTCAGCTGGCGATATCGGCAAGGCCGAGGAGATTCTGCGCGTCAAGCTGGGTTCCAAGGCCAGCAAGGCAGCGAGTCGAATCACGGCGGAAGGGGTCGTCGCCGTACATATGGCGAACGACGGCAAAGTTGGCGCGATCGTTGAAATCAATTGCGAAACGGATTTCGTCGCCAAGAACGATGACTTCCTGAAGCTGGCCAGCGATTGCGCTGCGCTGGTCGCTGCCCATGACCCCGTCGACGTCACGGCGCTGGCCGCCTTGCCGATGGCGGGTGGGACGGTCGAATCGACGCGTACCGCGCTCGTCGGCAAGATCGGCGAGAATCTGGCAATTCGCCGCTTTGTCCGCATGCAGGCCACTGGCAAGCTTGCTGCCTATGTTCACGGTGGCGCCAAGATTGGTGTCGTGGTCGATTGCTCTGGCGGCGATGATCAACTGGGACGCGATCTTGCCATGCATGTTGCGGCGACCAAGCCAAAGGCGCTGGATGCCTCGGGTGTGGCCGCCGAACTGATCGACAGCGAACGCCGCGTTGCCACGGAGAAGGCCAGGGAAGCCGGCAAGCCGGAGGCAATGATCGAGAAGATCGTCGAAGGCTCGGTACAGAAGTTCCTCAACGAAGTGACGCTGCTTGGTCAGGTCTTCGTCAAGGCGGAAGACGGCAAGCAGACCATTGCCCAGTTGCTCAAGAGCAAAGCGGCGTCAGTAGCCGGTTTCACGCTCTTCGTCGTTGGCGAAGGCATCGCGAAGCGGTCGAACGACTTCGCCGCCGAGGTGGCTGCGCAGGCGGCGGCTGCAGCGCAGAAGTAGTCAACGAGCGACAACCGAGATCGAGAACTGTCCCACGCCCAAGCCAAGGAGCCCGACGCCGATGTGCGCGAACGCACCCCGATACAAACGCATTCTGCTCAAGCTCTCCGGTGAAGCCCTGATGGGGGGCGACGCCTACGGAATCAACCGGCAGACCATCTCGGGAATCGTCGACGAGATCAAGGTGGTTGTCGATATGGGTGTCCAGGTTGGCGTCGTCATTGGCGGCGGCAACATCTTTCGGGGTGTTGCGCCTGCCGCGACCGGCATGGATCGCGCGCAGGCCGACTACATCGGCATGCTGGCGACGGTGATGAACGGGCTGGCGTTGCATGATGCAATGCGGGCTGCCGGAATGGTTTCTCGCGTGCAGTCGGCCCTCAACATCGAACAGGTCGTCGAGCCGTACATACGCGGCAAAGCCATCCGCTACCTGGAGCAGGGGCGGACGGTCATCTTTGCTGCCGGCACCGGCAACCCGTTCTTTACGACCGATACGGCCGCCGCCTTGCGCGGTGCCGAGATCGGTGCTGAAATCGTTCTCAAGGCGACCAAGGTCGACGGTATCTACTCCGCCGATCCCAAGAAGGATCCGCATGCCGTGCGCTACGACCGGATCACCTTCGACGAGGTGATCGCCCAGAACCTGGCGATAATGGACGCCACTGCCTTTGCCCTGTGTCGTGATCAGAAGTTGCCAATCAACGTCTTCTCCATCTTCAAGCAGGGCGCGTTGAAGCGGGTCACGATGGGCGAGAATGAAGGCACTCTGGTGTCTTGCTGACGGAGATCGACATGTCCCTAGCAGATTTGAAGAAGACCACTGAGCGGAAAATGGAAAAGTCCCTTGAGGCCCTCAGGACGGATTTGGCGAAAGTGCGAACGGGTCGCGCTCACACGGGTCTGCTCGACCATGTGCAGGTCGAGTACTACGGGTCGCTGGTACCCATCAATACGGTGGCCAACGTGACCCTGATCGATGCCCGCACCCTTGGCGTTCAACCCTGGGAAAAGGGAATGGCAGGGAAGGTCGAGAAGGCCATTCGTGACTGTGATCTGGGCCTCAACCCTGCTTCACAGGGGGAGTTGATTCGTGTGCCGATGCCACCCCTGACCGAGGCGAGGCGCCGCGATCTGATCAAGGTGGTAAGAGCGGAAGCCGAAGGCGCCAAGGTGGCGGTGCGCAATCTCCGGCGGGATGCCAACGCGACGCTCAAGGAAATGTTGAAGAACAAGGCGTGTTCGGAGGATGAAGAGCATCGCGCCCAGGACGAAATCCAGAAGCTCACTGACCGCTACGTAGTGGAAATCGACAAGCAGCTCAGCCACAAGGAAACCGAGTTGATGGCCATCTAGCCGCCGTCCGAAGAGATATCACCATGGCGCGCTTTGCCAGTTCAACTCGCGATATTCCCGCGACATCGGTGGTGCCGCGGCACGTCGCGATCATCATGGACGGTAACGGACGCTGGGCCAGGAAACGCTTGTTGCCGCGCTTTGCCGGACATCGCCGTGGTGTCGAAACCGTGCGGGCAACAGTCCGGGCCTGTCTGGAGCGAGGCATCGAGTACCTGACGCTGTTTGCGTTCAGTTCGGAGAACTGGCGTCGCCCCGAAGAAGAGGTTTCCCTGCTCATGCAACTCTTCGTGCGCGCTCTCAGGGAAGAAGTCACCAAGCTCGATCGTAACGGCGTTCGCCTGCGGGTCATTGGCGATCTGTCACGTTTCGAGCCTGACCTGCGGGCACTTATCGACGTGTCCGAGCAACGGACGGCTACCAACACGCGATTGGTCCTGACGGTTGCAGCGAACTACGGTGGACGCTGGGACATCCTGCAGGCGGTAAACCGCCTGTTGACCAGCGAACCGGAAAGGCGTGGCGAGCTGACCGAGAGCGATCTCGCCCCGCACTTGGCGATGCACTATGCGCCTGAGCCGGATCTCTTCATCCGCACCGGCGGGGAGCAGCGGATCAGCAACTTCCTGCTTTGGCAGCTCGCCTATTCAGAGATCTACTTCACCGACGTCCTGTGGCCCGAGTTCGACTCGAAAGCTTTTGATGCGGCCTTGCAGTCGTATCAGCAACGCGAACGGCGTTTCGGGCGGACCAGCGAACAGGTGACGGCGACTTCGCCAGTGGCGTCACCACCGACCGGCACGCGCCTAGATGCTTAGGACGCGGGTGATCACCGCGGCCGTTCTGTTTGCCGCCTTCTTCTGCGCGCTCTTTTTCCTCCCCCCGATCGGCTGGTTGATGTTCGTCACGGCGGTGGCTGCCGTCGCCGCGTGGGAGTGGGGCGCGTTGATGCAACTGGGAGCGCCGACGCGGATTCTGCTCGGCGCGCTGCTCGCCGCGGTTTGCGGAGTCCTTGCTGCCGTGCAGCCGGCCGCCCTTGGTCTTGCCGAGGGTTTCGTGGAGGAGGCATGGCATCTTGGTGCCTGGCTGTACCTGCCAGCTGCTGGTTTCTGGCTGGTCGTGGTGCCGCTCTGGCTCAACCGCCGCTGGCCCCTGTCCAACCCTGCTCTCGGCCTGGCGACCGGCGTCGTGCTGATCCTGCCGGCCTGGCTGGCGTTGGTGCAACTCCGGCAGGCCGGTCCGCTGGCCTTGCTGGCCATCATGACCGTCGTCTGGCTGGCCGACATTGGCGCCTATTTCGCCGGCCGCAGCCTCGGCAAGCACAAACTGGCCCCCGCCATCAGCCCCGGCAAGACCTGGGAGGGCGCCGTCGGCGGCGGTGTGATGGTCCTGATCTACGGATTTTTCCTGTCGTCGAAGCTGCCTGCGGCGTTGTCCGGCAACCTTGTGTTGCTGCTGGTGATTCTTGTCGTGCTGACAGCGATCAGCATCCTCGGCGATCTGTTTGAGTCGCTGCTCAAGCGTCAAGCGGGGCTCAAGGACAGCAGCAACGTGTTGCCGGGGCATGGTGGCGTCCTTGACCGCATCGACAGTCTGACATCGACGCTGCCGCTGGTGGCTCTGGTCTGGCTGCTGACGCTACGCTGATGTCTTGCCCCGCGGCTGTGCAGCAACTCACCATCCTGGGGTCCACCGGCTCGATCGGAGTCAGTACGCTCGATGTCGTTCGCCGGCACCGGCATCGTTATCGCGTCGTCGCTCTCTGCGCGCATCGACAGGTGGATCGCCTCTTCGAGCAGTGCGTCGAGTTCCAGCCGCAGCATGCCGTCGTCGGCGACGCCCGCTTGGCTGCCGATCTCGCCGCGCGCTTGGCGGGCGCCGGATGCCCGACCGAGGTGACGCACGGCGCCGAGGCGCTGGTGCGTATGGCACAACTACCGGAGGTCGATTCGGTGATGGCGGCGATCGTCGGCGCGGCGGGCTTGCCGCCCACTCTGGCTGCTGCCGTGGCCGGCAAGAAGATTCTGCTGGCGAACAAGGAAGCGCTGGTCATGGCCGGCTCGGTTTTCATGCGCGCCGTGCGCGAGAATGGGGCGACGCTGTTGCCGATCGACAGCGAACACAACGCCATCTTTCAATCGCTGCCAAGCGGCTACTCCGGGGATCCGGCCGAAAGCGGCGTGCTTGGCTTGTTTCTCACCGCCTCTGGCGGTCCGTTTCGCACCATGGCGCCGGCCGATCTCGAGTCGGTCACCCCCGAACAGGCCTGCGCCCACCCCAACTGGGTCATGGGCCGAAAAATCTCGGTCGATTCGTCGACCATGATGAACAAGGGGCTCGAAGTCATCGAGGCACACTGGCTGTTCAACATTCCCGCCGAGCGAATTCAGGTGGTCATCCACCCGGAGAGCGTCATTCACTCGCTCGTTCAGTACGCCGATGGCTCGGTGATCGCCGAACTCGGCAACCCGGACATGCGTACGCCGATTGCGCATGCTCTCGCCTATCCGCGGCGGATTGCCGCCGGGGTCGCGCCTCTGGATCTGTGCACGATCGGGTCACTGCATTTCGAACGGCCGGACCTCGGCCGCCTTCCGTGCCTGGCTTTGGCGTATCGGGCGCTGCGTGACGGTGGCAGCGCACCGACGACGCTGAATGCCGCCAACGAAGTTGCCGTACAGGCTTTTCTCGACGGCAGAATCGGCTTCCCGGCGATTCCCCGCGTCATTGCCGGCGTCATGGACGGCCTGCCGGCGGGCAAGGCGCTCGGCTCGTTGTCCGAGGTCCTGACGGCAGACCGGCTGGCCCGCGAGGCCGCCGAGCAGTGGCTTGTGCAGGTGGCGCGGCAGTGAGCAATTTTCTCTATTACCTCGCCGCATTTGCCGTCGTGCTGGGGGTTCTGGTTGTCGTCCACGAGTTCGGTCACTATCTGGCCGCGCGTTGGGTGGGCGTCAAGGTCTTGCGCTTTTCGGTCGGCTTTGGCCGGCCGCTCTGGGCCAAGCGGTTCGGCAAGGATGACACCGAGTGGGCGATCGGCGCTTTTCCGCTAGGCGGTTACGTCAAGATGCTCGACGAGCGTGAGGGCGAGGTACCGGCGAGCGACTTGGCTCGCAGCTTCAACCGGCAGCCAGTCCAGCGCCGGATGGCGATCGTCGCAGCCGGACCGCTGGCCAATTTCCTGCTGGCCATCGTCGTCTACTGGGGGCTGTTCTGGCACGGTACCGAGGAGTTCAAGCCCATTCTCGGCGTGCCGGTCGCGGCGAGTCCTGCCGCCGCCGCGGGGCTGGAGAATGGCGAGCTGGTGCTCAAGGTGGCTGGCGAGGCGGTTCAGACCTGGCAGGAGATGCGCTGGGTTGTGCTGCAGCGGGCCGCGGAGCGCGACGAGGTTGACCTCGAGGTGGTCAACCCACACCACGAGATAGCAATCCGCCGCCTTGATGTGTCGTCGGTCCGGCTCGCCGGGTGGGAGGGCGATGCGCTGGACCGGCTCGGACTTGCCCTGTTCCGGCCACGCTTGCCCCCCATTCTGGGCAAGGTGAACGCGAACAGCGCCGCGGCCGCTGCCGATCTGCAGCCCGGGGACGAGATTCTGGCCATTGACGATCAGCCTATCGGCAGTTGGGCCGATGTCGTACACAGCGTCCGTCAATCGCCCGGGAAGGCCCTTGTCCTGGACGTTCTGCGTGGCGGCGAGCGGATTCTGACGACGGTGACGCCAATGGCTGTGGACGAGCGCGGTCGAGAGATCGGCCGAATCGGTGCGGCGGTCAGTGACGGCGGGTTGTCGCGGGCGGAGCTGGTGGTTACCGTCAGCTATGGGCCGTTTTCGGCCCTGGGCAAGGCGGTCGCGGAAACCTGGGACAAGTCGACGTTCACGCTGCTGATGATCGGCAAGATGATCACCGGCGAAGTCTCGTGGCGGAACATCAGCGGGCCGGTGACCATTGCCGACTACGCCGGCCAGTCGGCAAGGCTGGGGATCGACTACTACCTCAAGTTTCTCGCCCTGGTCAGCATCAGCCTGGGTGTTCTCAATCTGCTGCCGATCCCGATTCTGGATGGGGGGCATTTGTTGTATTATCTGGCCGAAATCATCAAGCGCGGCCCGGTTTCCGAAAAGGCGATGGAAATTGGCCAGCAGATCGGCCTGGCTCTCCTGCTCATGCTCATGGCGTTTGCCTTCTACAACGACATCAATCGATTGTTTTCCGGCTGAGGATATGAAGAAAAACCTGCTCGCAGGTCTGCTGGCCACCCTTTTTGCCTGTGGCGCGACGGCCATGGAGCCGTTCACCGTCAAGGACATCCGCGTCGAAGGTATTCAACGCGTCGAGGCCGGCACGGTTTTCAGTTACCTTCCGGTCAAGGTCGGCGAGACGATGACTGACGAGAAGGCGGCACAGGCCATCAAGGCGCTCTTTGCCACCGGTTTCTTCAAGGATGTCCGGATCGAAGTCGACGGCAGCGTGCTGATCGTCGTGCTCGAGGAACGTCCGGCGATAGCACAGATCGACTTTGTCGGCCTCAAGGAGTTCGACAAGGACCAGTTGCTCAAGGGGCTCAAGGAAGTGGGCATCGCGGCGTCGCGCACCTTCGACCGCGCTACGCTCGAGAAGGCGGAGCAGGAGTTGAAGCGCCAGTATCTGGCGCGCGGACGGTACGCGGTGGCGATTACCACGACGATCACGCCGCTCGATCGTAACCGTGTGGCGATCAACTTCAACATCGACGAAGGCGAGGCGGCGCGGATCAAGCAGATCAATATCGTCGGCGCGCAGGCATTCAAGGAAAAGGAACTGGTTGGCGTGATGCAGCTTCGCACGCCCAACTGGATCAGCTGGTATACCAAGAGTGACCAGTATTCGAAGCAGAAGCTCTCGGCCGACCTGGAAACGCTGCGCTCGTACTACCTGGATCGCGGCTATCTCGAGTTCAGTGTCGAATCGACGCAGGTGTCGATCAGCCCCGACAAGAAGGACATCTACATCACGGTCAGTATCAACGAGGGCGAACGCTTCATGGTTTCGTCGGTGAAGCTGGCAGGTGAACTGATTCTGTCCGAGGAGGAGTTCAGGAAGGCTGTCAAGATCAAGGCGGGCGACGTTTTCTCGCGCGAGAAGCTCAACGAGAGCACGAAGGCCATCGCCGACAAGCTGGGTGCCCAGGGTTACGCGTTCGCCAACGTCAATGCCGCCCCGGAACTCGACAAGGAAAAGCGTCAGGTGGCCTTCACGATCTTCGTCGATCCTGGCAAGCGAGCTTACGTTCGGCGGGTCAACATCACCGGCAACACCAAGACGCGTGACGAAGTCATTCGTCAGGAGATGCGCCAGATGGAAGGCGCCTGGTACGACGCCGAGCGCGTCTCGGCTTCACGCGAGCGGATCGACCGCACCGGCTACTTTGCCGAGGTGAACGTGGAGACCCCGCCGGTTCCTGGAACCATCGATCTGGTCGATGTCAATGTCAACGTGACCGAAAAATCGACCGGTAACATCTCGATTGGTGCCGGCTACTCGAGTGCGGAGAAAGTCATCCTTTCGGGCTCCATTTCGCAGTCCAACATCTTCGGCAGCGGCAAGTTTCTGTCCCTGCAGGTCAATACGGGCAAGTTGAACCGTACCCTCGGGATCAACTATACCAACCCCTATTTCACCGTTGACGGCATCAGCCAGGGCTTCGACCTCTACGACCGCAAGCTCAATCCGACCTCGCTCGGCTACGCGTTCCAGTCACACTCAACGGGCGGTGGAATCCGCTTTGGTTTCCCGATTGACGAGAAGGACACCCTCAGCGTTGGACTCGCGGTCGATCAGACGACGATCGACATCACTCCGATCACACCGGGAGTCACACCGGTCCAGTACATCAAGTTCCAGGCCGAGCACGGCGACTCGAACATCACCGTGCCGGCCACCGTCGGGTGGACGAGGGATACCCGGAACAGTTCGATCTACACGACCAGTGGCGGCATCCAGCGGGCAGGCCTGGAGTGGGCGATCCCGGGTGCGGATCTGACGTTTTACCGACTGACCTACCAGAATCAACAGTTCTTTTCGCTCGCCAAGGACGTGGTTCTGATGCTCAATGCCGAGTTCGGGTATGCGAATGGTTTGCAGGGTCAGACCTTGCCGTTCTACAAGAACTTCTTCGCCGGTGGTGTCAATTCGGTGCGTGGTTACGACACTGCCAGTCTCGGCCCGGTGGAGATCACGAATCCGGATACGCGACTCGGCGGTACGCGCAAGGCCGTGTTCAATGCCGAAATCCTGATGCCGATTCCCGGGATGGACAAGGCGTTTCGTATCGGCCCGTTCTTCGACGCCGGCAACGTCTTCACCGACAACAACGCCGTGCCGTCGTATACCTACTCCAAGGAAGGCTTGCGCTACTCGGCAGGCCTGGCGGCGGCCTGGATTTCGCCGCTGGGACCATTGAAGTTCAGCTACGGTCAGCCGCTCAACGAGCAAAGTAATGATAAACTTCAGAAGTTTCAGTTCCAGTTGGGTACCACCTTTTGATTCAGGAGAATTAGCTTGAAGAAGACGATTGCCGCGCTGCTGGTGGCGTTGATAGGCTCGCTGCAGCTGTCTTACGCGTCGGCGGTAGAACCACTGAAGATCGGGTACGTCAACACCCAACGTCTGTTTCGCGATGCGCCGGCGGCCGTACGCGCTGCCAAGAAGATAGAGCAGGAATTCGCCAAACGCGACCAGGATTTGCAGCGTCTCGCCAAGCAGGTTCAGGGTTTGCAGGAAACGCTCGAGAAAAGTGGCCTGACGATGGCCGAGGCGGATCGCCGCGCCAAGGAGAAGGACCTCGCCGAGTTGTCGCGGGAGTTTCAGCGCAAGCAGCGCGAGTTTCGCGAGGACCTGAATCTGCGCCAGAACGAAGAGAACGCGGCGATCATCGAGAAGGCCAACAAAGCGATCAAGCAACTCGCCGAGAGCGAGAAGTACGATCTGATCGTTCAGGATGTCGTCTGGGTCAGCCCGAGATTGGACATCACCGACAAGGTCGTCAAAGCGCTTTCCGACTCCAAGGACGCTAAGTAAGCCGTCGCCAGATCCCCCGGATCGCATGTGTCACGATACCGACTCACCGGTTGTGGTGTAGCGGTCGTCGCCGGCCAATTGCCTTGAGGCGCCGACTCGCATGTCGTGGCCGGTACCGGTGTCAGTCGGAACGGGCCGATCGCCAGACGAAGCTGGCAGGGCGCGTTGCCGAACCCGACAAGAAACTCGAACGTATGGAGACAACAGCTTGAACGCAATGGATATCCACGAAGTCCTGGAGCATCTGCCCCATCGCTACCCCTTCCTCCTGGTAGACAGGGTAGTCGATTGCGAGCCGGGGAAGGCCATCCATGCCTACAAGAATGTGACGATCAACGAGCCCTTCTTCGTCGGACATTTCCCGCATCACCCGGTGATGCCGGGCGTGTTGATCATGGAGGCGCTGGCACAGGCTTGCGGGATCCTCGCGTTCAGGACGCTTGGCGAAAAGCCTGACCCCACTTCGCTGTTCTACTTCGTCGGAATCGACAAGGCACGCTTCAAGAAGACGGTGACTGCAGGCGATCAGTTGCACCTGCATGTCCGGATCCAGCGCCAGTTTCGCAATATCTGGAAGTTCGCGACGGTCGCCTCGGTCGATGGCGAGACCGTAGCCGAAGCCGACATGATGTGCGCCAAGAGCAACATCGGCTGAATTTCGGGGTGCTGCGGCCATGATTCATCAGAGTGCAATCATCCATTCGGGCGCGCAGCTCGGCGCGAGTGTTCAGGTCGGTGCCTATTCGATCATCGGCGAGCATGTGGAGATCGGGGACAACACAACGATCGGTCCGCATGTGGTGATCACCGGACGCACCCGGATTGGTTGCGATAACCGGATCTTTCAGTTCTGTTCGCTCGGCGAGGCGCCGCAGGACAAGAAGTACGGTGGTGAGCCGACCCGCCTCGATATCGGTGACCGCAACACCATTCGCGAGTTCTGCACCTTCAACATCGGCACCGCGCAGGATGCTGGAACCACGCGCATCGGCGACGACAACTGGATCATGGCGTATGTGCATATCGCGCATGATTGCCAGATTGGCAACCGCACGGTGTTTGCCAACAACGCGCAATTGGCCGGTCACGTTCACGTTGACGACTGGGCGATCCTGGGTGGCTTCACCGGGGTGCACCAGTTCTGTCGCATCGGGACTCACACCATGACCGCTGCCGGGACGGTGGTCTTGCAGGATATTCCCCCGTACGTGATGGCCGCCGGAAACACTGCCGGTCCCTATGGAATCAACGCTGAGGGACTGAAACGCCGCGGCTTCTCTCCGCAGGCGCTGCTCGCGCTCAAGCGGGCCTACCGCACGCTCTACAAGTCGGGCCTGATGCTCGAGGAGGCCCGTGCCAAGCTCGAGCAGGAGGTCGCTACGCATCCGGAGATTCAGCCGCTCATCGATTTCCTGGCAGTGTCGAAGCGCGGCATCATCCGATGACGGCTTTGGCCGTCCGGATCGCCCTGGTTGCCGGGGAGGCATCGGGCGACCTCCTGGCCAGCCAGCTGATCCAGGCGCTCAGGGCGAAGCTGCCGAACGCCGTTTTTTTTGGTGTGGGTGGTCCGAAAATGCTTGGCATGGGTTTCGATGCCTGGTACCCGCTCGAGACCCTGGCGGTCCGCGGCTATGCCGAGGTTCTCGGCCGCTTTCGCGAAATCGCCGCCATCCGCCGCCAACTGTCGCGCCGGCTGCTTGCCGATCCGCCCGACGTGTTCATCGGGGTCGACGCGCCGGATTTCAATCTGAGTCTCGAGAAGACGCTCAGGAAGCGCGGCATCTCCACCATCCATTACGTCAGCCCATCGATATGGGCGTGGCGGGGTGGACGCATCCACAAGATCGGCGCTGCCGCTTCGCGCGTTCTCGCCCTCTTTCCCTTCGAGCCGGCGCTATACGAGCGGCACGGCATTCCGGTGAGCTACGTCGGCCATCCGCTGGCTGACATGTTGCCGCTCGCGGATGGGCGCGACGATGCCCGGGCGCTGCTTGGCCTGTCGCCGCAGGAGCCGGTTTTTGCACTGTTGCCGGGAAGTCGCCAGGGTGAACTCAAGTACATGGCCGATGCCTTCATCGAGACGGCCCGCCGGATTCATCAGGCGATCCCGGACGCCGTTTTTCTCGCGCCGATGGCGACGCGTGAGACGCGCCTGTTGTTCGAGGCGGCGCTGCATCGGTGCGAGGTGCCTGAGCTGCCGATTCGCTTGCTGTTCGGCCACGCACATCAGGCGATGATGGTTGCCGATGTCGTGCTCGTGGCAAGCGGGACCGCGACGCTCGAGGCGGCGCTGCTCAAGCGGCCGATGGTCATGGTATACAAGATGTCGCCGGTTTCTTATTGGCTGATGCAACGCATCGGCGGCTATCTCCCCTACTACAGCCTGCCGAATATTCTCTGCGGGCGCTTTGTCGTTCCGGAATTCATCCAGGATGACGCGACGCCCGAGAACATCGCCCAGGCAGTTCTCAACCTCTACGCCGACAAAGCGGTGTGCGAACGACTCCGGGCAGTGTTCCGCGAGATGCACCTCAAGCTGCGGCAGAATGCCGCCGAGAAAGCGGCGGCGGCGGTTCTCGGCCAACTCTCGTCGACAGTCTCCGCCAGTGTCGCTGTTAACGCCTGAAGGTCTGGTCTGCGGGATCGACGAAGCCGGTCGCGGTCCGCTGGCCGGACCCGTCGTGGCCGCCGCGGTGATTCTCGATCCGTCGCGGCCGATCGCCGGCCTCAACGATTCCAAGAAGCTTTCCGCCCGGCGGCGCGAGGTCTTGGCCGAGGCGATCCGTGCCCGGGCACTGGCCTGGGCTGTGGCGGCAGCGAGCGTCGAGGAGATCGACCGGATCAACATCCTGCAGGCCAGCTTGCTGGCCATGCAGCGCGCCGTCGCAGCCCTCGCTGGCGGACATGGCGCCTGGCCGGTGCATGCGCTCGTTGACGGCCAGCACTGCCCGCAACTGCCCTGCAGCGCCGAGGCCATCGTCGGCGGTGACGGCAGGATCGCCAGCATTGCCGCCGCATCGATCCTGGCCAAGACGAGTCGCGACGCGGGCATGCGCGAACTGCACGCGACGTATCCGCAGTATGGATTCGATCGGCACATGGGTTATCCGACGGCGTTTCACCTGCGGGCGCTCGAAGAGCACGGTGTGAGTCCGCACCATCGCCGGAGTTACGCACCGGTGGCCCGTCTGTTGCAACGATGAGACGGATCGTCTCGCGCGACAATCCGCACTACAAAGTACTCAAGAAGCTCTTGCAGAGTGGCAGGGAGCGGCGCCGGACCGGCCTGGCCGTCCTCGACGGCATGCACCTGATCGATGCCTATAGCCGGCATTGCGGGATTCCCATCGAGATCGTCGTCAGTGACAGTGGTACCGGCCGGCCGGAAATCGCCAGCTACCTGGAGAGCGGCCAGGTCGGTGTGACGATAACGGTCCTTGGCGATGTCCTGTTCGCCGAACTGGCGGTGGTCGAGACGCCAAGCGGCATCATGGCGATCATCGACCGTCCGCGGCCGCTGCAGGGACCCGCACCGGACATGCAGGCGGACACCGTCGTGCTCGACGGTGTTCAGGATCCGGGCAATGTCGGTTCGATTCTGCGCAGTGCGGCGGCGGCCGGCTTTCGCCAGATTCTGCTGTCGCCGGATTGCGCGCAGGCCTGGGCACCGAAGACGCTGCGCGCAGCGATGGGCGCACACTTCCAGCTCGACGTTCTCGAACACTGTGATCTGCCGGCCTTTCTGTCCGCCTATCGCGGGCAGCCCGTGGCAACGCTCCTCGGCGCATCGACGAGCCTCTACGGCGCGGATCTCGCGGGGCCCGTGGCCTGGGTCTTCGGAAGCGAGGGGCTCGGCGTCAGGCCAGCGGTGGCGGCCTTGACCCGCCTGCAGGTACGGATTCCGATGCCGGGGCCGAGCGAGTCGCTGAACGTCGCTGCGGCAGCGGCGGTGTGCCTTTTCGAGACGGTCAGAAGACGCCAGACCGAAGCTTCGCCATCCCGAGTGGCGGGGGGCTAGGTCCGCTGGCGGGCAACTCGCCAATGATTTCCCTCCCTCGCCACGGTATTCATCGGCGCCATGGCAGGCTAGAATCCGGCTTTCGCCGGTGCTGGATGAATGGAGATCCCATGTGGTCGATACGCAAGCTGCTGTGCCCCTTCTTCCTCTTCTTCGTTTTCCTGGCGCCGGCCCTCGCTCTTGCCGCCGACGCAGACCCCTACGCTGCCGACCGTCAGGCTTTGATCAAGCTTTTCCGGGAGATGGAAGCCAGCATCAACGCCCAGGATGTCGATCGAATGGTCGCCCAGATGCATCCGCAGGCGACTGTCACCTGGCTCAATGGCGAGGTCTCGCGCGGGCATGACGAGATCCGGGCCTACTATCAGCGGATGGTCAAAGGCGAGCAGCGCATCCTGGACCGCTACGTGACCACCGCCAAGCTGGGTGACCACGCGCGTTTTTTCGGCAATGGCGAGGTCGCGGTCGCCGACGGGACGATGGAAGACGAATTCTTTCCGGTTGCCAGGGGGCCATTCCGTTTGAGCTCCAACTGGACCTCGACGTCGGCGAAGATCGACGGCCAGTGGAAAGTGGTGTCGATGCACCTCTCGTCGAACGTGTTCACCAATTCGCTGCTTGCCGAAGCGAAGGCGGCCATCTGGTACGCGGGTGGTGGTGCTGCCTTGCTCGGCCTGCTGCTTGGGTGGCTGCTCGGTCGGCGGCAGCGCCGGTAGGCATGTCGGGTCAGTCGGCCCAGCCATAGCGAAGCACGTAGTAGAAGACCGGTGCCGGCAGGATCAGCGAGTCGAGCCGGTCAAGCACGCCGCCATGGCCGGGAATCAGCTTGCCCCAGTCCTTGATGCCACGGCGGCGTTTGACCGCCGACATCGCCAGCCCGCCGGCGAAGCCGAGCAGCGTGATGAGCAGCGAGATCAGAGCGGCCTCCACCGTCGTGAAGGGCGTCAGCGAAGACAGTCCGGCGCCGAGCATGCTGGCGCTCGCGATGCCGCCGACCGTTCCCTCGACAGTTTTCGAAGGTGACAGTTTCGGCGCGATCGGGTACTGACCGGCGAGCTTTCCCCACAGGTATTGGAGCACATCGCTGATCTGCGCGATGAGCAGCAGGAAGACCAGTAGCCAGCCGGCGCGCGCTGGATCGCCACCGACGTGCAGCGTGAGCAAGGCGGGAACGTGTGACACGCAAAACACGCAGAGGAGGAGTCCATGCCGCAGCGTACGGGTGCGGCTCAGGAACTCTTCGGCATTCCCCGATAGCTGCCCGAGCAGCGGCAGCCCGACGAAGACAAGCGACGGGATGAAGGTCGTGTAGGCCAGGTAACTTCCGTGCCAGACCAGCAGGTATTGCAAGGGCACGATGATCAGGCAAGCGCTCAGCAAGAGCGCGCGCGGGCATCTCGCCGGTACTTCTGTGGTGACAAACTCACGCAGCGCCGCCAGCGACGCCAGGGCAAACAACAGCGTCACGCCGCCGCTTCCACCGAGCAGGGCCAGGCCGACGATGATGGCGATCACCCACCAGGAATTGATTCGCTTGTTCAGGTTGTCGATCAACGCATGCGGCTCGCTTCTGGCGACGACGATCCTGAGCACCTGTCCGGACAATGAGGCCAGAGTCAGTACCGCGGCGATGCCGGCGACCAGTCGCCAGGCCTCAGTGCTCACGTCCAGCACCGACGGAGGGTGGTTGGCCATCCGCTGCAGAAAACTGTGACGCCGGGAGTCGGTGTTCCTGCCATCGGCTGAGGAGATCGATCTCGTCGCGGCCAAGAACTACCGACGGCCGTGCCCGCTGTACTTGCGCGACCGCTTCGGCCGGTGAGTTGGCAGCACCCGTGCGCAGCAGCCAGGCAGCGACCGCCAGCGCACTGCGGGCGAAACCCAGCGCACAACAGACGAGGACCTGGCCGATCTGGCGGGCATCGTCGATGGCTGCCGATGCCCGTTCGAGCTGCGCCAGGCCCGGCGGGACCAAATCGAGCAGCGGCACCACCGTGTGCCGTACGCCGGGCGTTGGGCAGGGTAATTCGGCGCAGAGGTCGACAATCGCCACCACGCCGTGGCGGCGCAGCTCGGCCTCGCCGGGTAGCCGTCCGAGGAGGATCCCGGCGGACACGGGACTTGCTGCGGGGAGCCGGCGCGTCCACCAGCGCGAGTTCAGCCAGGCAGCGAGCAGATAGGGTCCGAGCAGGCAGCGCACCGCGCCTGGCATCGACCCGTCAGCCCGCTTCTCGAACGCTTCGGCGTCGAGAACCAGATAGATCAGCGCTACCAGAGCCAGCGCGCCCGCTGCCCAGAGCAGCCACAGCCAGGCGCCGCCGGCGCTCGTCGCGAGCAGGCCGATACCCAGTGACCCGGCGGCGTAGCCGGCGGCGAGCCGGCGGCGCTTACGGCTGCTCGTCAGTATGGCGCGCCACAGCGGCGGGGGCCGGTCGGTCGGGAACAGCCAGACCGCGAAGCAGCCCAACCAAAAGCCCGTCGGGATGTCGACGAAGTGGTGTTGCCAGGTCGTCAGTACCGATACGCCGATCAGCAAGGCGGCAGCATAGACCAAGGTATGCCACGCCCTTGGGACGGCCCGCAGGTACGGTTCGAGCAGAACCACGAGCAGGGCAATGTGGAGCGATGGCGCCTGGTTGTAGGGTTGGTCGAAGCTCATCAGTACGTCGAACATCCAGCCAAAGCTGCCTTGCACGTCGCCGCGCTGGAAAGTGCAACGCAGCGGAAAGACGAGAAACGCGCTGACAGCGAGCAACTGTGTTACGAGCAGGCGCGCGGCATGCGTGTCGAGTTGACGCCGTGTCGCACAGAGCAGCAGCGACAGGCCATAGAGCAGGTCGACCAGCCAGTAGGGCACGATCGTCCAGGGCAGCAGCGGAATCTGCCGCTCCCAGGCGAAGACGATGAATCCGACGTCCGAGCGCTGGGCTGTCACCCAGGTCGCGAAGCCATAGCTGGCGAAGAAGAACGGCCCGAGGACGAGCAACCAGACGATCGCCCGTCGCCAGGGGCGGGCTTCACTCACACTGGCAATCGCCTGATCGGCGCCACGCAAAGTCAGGCCCGGTGCGCCAGTGAGACCGTGAACATTCCCCAGTCGTCGATCCACTCGTCGATCTTCACGAATCCCGCGACGCCGACCAGCTCGTCGAGTTCGGCCTGTGTGCGGCGACGCATCACCCAGGCCTGCTGCTGACGGTGGCTGGTCAGTGTGCGGGCGATCATTTCGATTTGCGGGTGCCATGGCTGGCCCGTATAGATCAGGTAACCCCCCGTGTCGACAGCTCGCGCCAGGCCCCGGAGCGACCGCGCCACCAGTTCGTTGTCGGAGAACAGCTCGTAGAGACCGGAGACGATCGCCAGGGTCGGTTTCGGAGTCAACGCGGCCAACGCCTCTTCGTCGAAGGCGTCGCCGGTTTCGAAGCGCGCGACGTCGCCAAGTTGCCTCTCGGCGATCAGGGCCCGCCCGTGCGCCACGTTCAGCTCGCTGTAGTCGCGCAGCACGATCGATGTCGGCCGTTCCGGCAGTTGATCCACCGCGTCGAGCACGTAGCGTCCGTAGCCGGCAGCGATGTCGGCAACGCACAGCGCCAGCCCGGTAGTCCGGAGTTCCTTCGCCGCGCGGACGATCGCCTGCATGAGGTGTAGCCGGCGCACGCGAATCCCGCGCCAGCCGATCGCATCGAGGTAGCCTCGGTCGATCAGCTTGCCGATGAGAAATGCGCCGCGCGCCTCATTGCGGTACACATGGTCGAGGCTGCTGCCGGAATCGAATCCCGTGGCCAAACCAGTTCGGATGCCTTCGGACAGACGGCCCAGGGTGCGCATGCTCAGGCGGGTCAGCGCGAAGTTGACCCGGCGCAGCGAGACGGTCGGCAGCGGCTCGCGGAGACGAACCTCCTCGTCACGTGTATAGCCGCTGCGGTGCGCCTGCAGCAGCGATTCCCTCGGCGGCGGAGCGCGGAACATCCGTTCGATGAAGCCGCGAATCGTGTCGATCGCGAGCTTTCGATCGCGCTCGCCGAGCGTGTCGTGGAGAAACCCGGGAAGGACGTGACGCTCCTTTATCGGCGAGCCCAGACGCTCGAAGAAATCATCCTGCGGCTTGCGCTGGACGACCCAGTCCTTCTCCGAAATCAGCAGTTGCAGCGGCAGGCGAATTGCCTGGGCGTCCGCGACCACCCGGTCGGCGGCGTCATAGAGGCCTAGCAGCACGCGTGCCGAGATGGACCGGGTGACCAGTGGGTCCTCGTCATACGAACGGACGCGTTCGGGATCGTGTGTCAGGAACTTCGCCTTCACGTACGAGGTGATGAAGAAGTTGCCGAACAGCCGCCTGATCAATGCCAGCCCTGGGCGCGCCAGTGGAACATAAAGCTTCACCTTGAAAGCCGGGGCGGTCAGCACCAGGCAGCGGATCCGGGGTGCGAAATCGTGCACCCAGGTCGCCGCCAGGACGGCGCCAACGCTCTGGCCAATGATCGCAAGGTTGGTGACTGCGATGCCGTGGGTGTTGCCGATGTGGCGGACGAAACAGTCGACGTCCCTGACGAGGGCGGCAAAGCTCGGGCTGTCGCCACGCGGCCCGGGCGAGCGACCGTGACCGCGCGCATCCCAGGCGAACATCGCGACCTCAGCGAGCGCGAGTTCGTCCACGACATGCTGGAGGCGCCCCGAGTGCTCGTGACCACGGTGCAACAGCACGACGGCCCGCGGCTCGGTCGTCTGCGACGCGGCCGGCGGCCAGTAGCGGTAGAACAGCGTGCTGCCGTCGTGGGTGATGAAATGCTTTTCCTGGGCGACGCGCATGCCAGTCTTCTCCACGTGTATCACTTAACCGCGCAACCGGTCGCCGTCGTCGGCGATGCCTCGCCTGACCCGGTTCGCGACGGTGCTGACCAGCAGCAGGGCCACGATCGCCAACACCCAGGACAACCACGGCGCGGCAGCGACGCCCATACCGACGAGAAGCCCCAGCACGCCGAAAACCAGTGCGCGGTCGCTCTTGCCCATCGGCCCGTCGTTACGACGCGTGCTCGTCGGCGGGATCCGGAGTACGCCTGCCATCTCCGCGAGATTCGCGAGAAGGATGACGAGGATGGTCAGGGCAGGGCTCTGATCGGGTAGCAAGGCAAAGGGCAGGTAGAGCGCCGCGTCGGATACCATATCGCACAGCTCATTGAGGTAAGCACCGAGGGTCGAAGACTGAGCGAACTCACGGGCAAGCATCCCGTCGATCGCATTCAATGCCATACGCAAGAGCAAGCCGATCGGCAGCAGCAGAAACCAGCTCAGGTGAGCGGACTGGGCGGCCGCTGCGAGAGTCGCTCCGAGTCCCACGGATGCGGCGCAGGCGGCGACCGTGACCTGATTGGCCGTCACACCGAAGCCGTGCAGGGTCCGTACCGAAGGGCGCAGCAAAGCCTGAAAACGAGGCTTCAAGGTGTAAAGACTCATCAGCGGACGCAGAAAAATCACGAATGATAGCACTGGCCGGAGCGACAAGCCGCGTAGGGTCCAGGCAACCGTCCGTTGTCTTCCCCGCATCTCCAGGTTTGGTGTTCGGCCCTCCTTCTGCTAGAATTCGCGGTCTTCTGGAGAGATGGATGAGTGGTTTAAGTCGCACGCCTGGAAAGCGTGTGTGGGATAACATCCCACCGCGGGTTCGAATCCCGCTCTCTCCGCCATGAATGACCAGCAAAGCCAGTAGCAGCAAGGGTTTCAGGTTTATGCTAATGGGAATCCCATCATGCATACCATCAATTCTGATGCGCTTGTGTGGCGTGTCGTGAGACAACGAAGCGTCAGCTTGATGACTCCGTGACTGTCACGGAAATGCAGGCAAGGCCGATCCGATCTGTCCGCCACCTCGACGCGGACGCCCCCCGCAGGCTTGCAGCATCGCGCTACAGCGAACGATCGGCGCCCGGGCCATGCCCCCAACTGCACCAGCGAAACCCGCCTGAGCGCCGTCCGGGAAGGCTTGCTTCTGGCATTGCGCAGTGCAGCGTCAGCAATTTCTGCGCCAGAAGGGACTGATGCCCGCCGACAGTCAGGATGCGCAAGGTGTGGCGCGCTTCCTGCTGGGGGTTGCCCTCGGCATTGTGCGCTGCGCGGTTTTCCTCGGTTAAAAAAACGGCGCGCACGCTTCCGAAAACCGTATCGGGCCGTATTTTTTGGCCGCGCAGTGCGGTTTTCTGGCCGTTACAAAAACGGCGCCGGGGCCTCCGGGATCCCAATCCAGCCCAAGTGTTAGGTCAGGCAGCCGGATCGTCTATGCCGGCCCGCGGATGAGACATTCTTGCTTGCGCTTCGCCATTATTTCGCCCCTCGCGCGTCGTTGGTCAATCCGGGCCAGCGTTCGCGCCCGGGTCGTTGTTCGGTGTCGCTGGCATTCGGTGAGTAGCCCGCGCAGCGAATCGGCACATCTACCAACGACGGCCGATACCCTCGAACCGCCGACACCGCACCGCCCGGCCTGGCGACTACGCAGACGCCACCCCGCAGGTTGGAACACTCCAAGCACGCCTGGCCATCTACCAGCGCCGGCGGCAACGGCATGCCGTTTTCAATGCCGATTATTATCCTGAGAAAACCCCCGGCTCTGCCGGGGTGACCGTAGCAGTTTGACATTTCCGGGAGTCGGCCTTTCTTGAGACGTTCACCGCCGGTAGTGGCATCGTGGTTCCGTCAAGTTCTGGTATGGCAGTTGCAGAAGACGAAGGAACCGCTCTCACCCGTCGCGAATAGGCCCCTTTGAGGGGCCAGCGACGGAAAGCCCCCGGCTCTGCCGGGGGATGATTATTCGCCGTCCGTCACCGTCGTCGTCCCCGCTTTCAACGAGGAAAAGGTGATCGTCCAGACCATTGCGTCACTGCTTGCCTGCGACCCGCCGCGCGACTTCCAGATCGTCGTCGTCGACGACGGCTCCAGCGATGCGACGTATCGCGTCGCCTGTGATGCCTTCGGCAGCGACCCGCGTGTACGCATCTTCACGAAGGAAAACGGCGGCAAGCCCGCTGCCCCCAACTTCGGCCTGGCGCAAACCCAAGCCGAGGTCATCGTCGCCCTCGACGCCGACACCATTTTCGCCAGGGACACTGTCCGTAAACTCGCCCGACACTTTGAAGACCCGCGGGTCGGTGCCGTTGCCGGAAACGCCAAGGTCGGCAACCGCATCAATCTGCTCACCCGTTGGCAGGCCCTCGAATACATCACCAGCCAGAATCTCGACCGCCGCGCCTTCGACGTTCTCAATTGCATCACCGTCGTCCCCGGCGCCGTCGGTGCCTGGCGTCGCGAACTCGTCGAGCGCGCCGGCGGTTTCGATCACCAAACCCTCGCCGAGGACGCGGACCTCACGCTCGCGATCCGCAAGCTCGGCTACAACGTGGTCTATGAGGACGAAGCCGTCGCCCTCACGGAAGCGCCCGATAGCGTGCGTGGGTTCATCGGCCAACGCTACCGCTGGATGTACGGCACCATGCAGGTCGCCCGGAAACATCGCGACGTACTTTTCCGCCCGCAATCCGGTGCGCTTGGCTTCGTCGCCCTGCCGAACGTGATCGTGTTTCAGATTCTCTTCCCGCTGGTGTCGCCGATCATGGACCTCTTGCTGATCGGTTCCTTGGCATCAGCCGCCGTTAACCACTGGCAGCATCCGGAAGAGTTCTCGGCGGGCAACCTCTGGCGCGTGCTCTTCTACTACGCCCTGTTCGTCACCGTCGATTATCTCGCCGCCATTCTCGCCTTCGCCCTCGAACGTAAGGAAAGCTGGTGGCTGCTCATCTGGCTCTTCTGGCAGCGCTTTTTCTATCGCCAGTTGATGTACTACGTGGCTATCAAGAGCACCGTCACCTAGCTGAAATGCGCGCTCGTCGGCTGGGGCAAGCTGCAGCGCAAAGCCACCGTGCCATCGCTTGGCTGACTGCCCGGTCATCCCGCCCCGTTCGATGCCGGCAGCCCGGCGACCCTGTTCGGCCGTCGCGCCAGCCTGTGCTTCGGCCTCAACTGGTTCTACTACGGCGGCATTCTGCTGGTCGGCGGAACGCCAACGGCCATCCCCAACAATTCCGCCGCCCTGGTCTTGACGGCCAGCGCGACAAACTACATTGAAGCCACTGTGGCCGGTGTCGTCTCCAGGAATACGGTGGGCTTCACCATCGGTAGCATTCCGCTCTACGTGGCGGTGTGCGGACCGTCGTCGGTGACGAGCTACACCGACAAGCGGGCGCTGGCCTTTGCGGCCGTGGCCGGCGGCGCGTCGTCGACTGACTGGGGGTCTGGCCGCGTCTATCACGTCGGTCAGTCGCCATGGATGTATGCGAGCCTCGGCGCCGCGGTCACTGCCATCAACGCCGCCACTCCGGCGCCAGGCGCCACCAAGCGGGTGGTGATTCTCGTCTGGCCGGGCAAGTACACGATGTCCTCAGCCATCACCGTCCCGTCCTACGTCGGCATCAAGGGCGTCAGCAAGGGGCTCGTCCAGTTCCAGAACAACACCACGGACATGTTCGTTTGCTCGGGCAACAACTGGTTCGAGGATTTCCTGGTGGAAGGCGGAACGCTGTCGAGCGTCTACGCCTTCGACGGCAACAACAAAGACCGGATTCACATTCGTCGCGTCGACATGCTCAACAATGGCGGCACGGCCGTGCAGAAGTTTCTCAAGCAGGTGGGTAGCACTTGGAAGGTGCTGTTCATCGAGGATTGCATTGTCGATTACTACGCCACCAGCGGCTATGCCGTCCTGCTTCAGAACAGTGGGGCGGCCGCCCGGTACTGCGACACCGTCATCAACGATGTGTTCTTCGACGCGTACCAGCTCACCGGCTACGGTGGGTCGTTCCAGCTCAAAGGTGTGCAGGATGTGCGTTTCCGCAACTCGACGATCCGCGGTGCGGCGACCTGGAACACGGGCATTCGTCATGAACTGTCCGGGGTCACTGGGGTGCCAGAAATCCACGTGCGTCATTGCTTCCTGGAGGGCGGGGTCCCGATCTACAGTGAGTCTGGCACCCTCATCTGGTTGAGGCAGGTTACGGCTCTCGGGGCGTTGTTTGACGGTTCGGCCGGCTGCCGCAACAGTGCGGTCAACGACACCACCTCCGTCACGGTGACCACGGCGGACGTGACGATCAGCGGGCATGCCAGTGCCGCGAGATACCTGACGACAACCGGTGCGCTGACAGGCAACCGCAACGTGATCATTCCCACGAACTGGGAAGGCGTGGTGTTCTGCAACAACACCGGCGCGTTCACGACGACGATCAAGACCGCCGCGGGGACGGGCATTGTCGTTGCGCAGGGCAAACGAGCCTACCTGACAGGTGACGGCACCAACATCGTTCGGGTGACGCCGGATACGTGATCGGGACAAGGGCGGTGTCATTCATTTCGGGAAACGCAATCATGCAAGGAGTGCAGGTCGAGCGGCGCAAGATGGTGACGGTGCCGCAGGAAGAATTCGAGGCGATCCTGGAGCGGGCGGCGGAGCGAGGCGCGCGGCATGCGCTGTCGGACGTCGGGCTCGATGGCCCGGAGGCGGCACGCGACATCAGCGAACTGCGCAGTCTGCTCGATGCGTTCAACGAGGCGAAGAAGACGGCGGGGTTGACGATCGTCCGGATGCTGGTGACGGGCTGGTGTTGGCGTTGCTGGCGGGGGCGTTCGTGAAGTTAAAGGTGTTTGGCGGGGGGCAGTGAGGCGGGAAGCCGAGAGGTACGCGCCGAGCACGCGTGCCGGGATCCGAAGGCGGTTGCGGCCACCTTCGACGAGGTCATGAGGAAGATGCGGCAGGATGCGAGGGCAGGGGCGAGATCGAAGTTGAGTCGTCTCGCGTATGCGCAAAGGGCCATTGGAATTCTGTAAGGATCGGACGCTGGGTTGAAGTCTCGCTGCGCTACCGAGATTGCGCGTGCCGGCGTTGATTCCGATTTGCGCAACCACTGGGATCACTGTTGGGACGCCAAACGCATTGACCGCCCAGTCGAAAATTCTTACACCTGGCCGGAGATCTCAGGGAAAACATGAGTAAGTTGCGGATATATATGCGCGTATGGTCTTAGGCACGAATACTGCTTTACGGGCATAGACGCTGCATGGGCAGCATCGTCGGGGGCGCCTGACTCTGTCGAACAGGTGGAGCAACTTCTATGATTGCTCCGGGTACCCGAGTCAGAGATCGTTGAACAGCGACGCCGCCGGCTGTAATCGATTCATTCTCGGCACGTGCCGGGGACAAACAAGGAGTTCTAGATGAGAAGAGGGCTTTGCACTGCCGCAAGATGCAGTTTGTTGGCACTAACCCTGGCCGCGGCGCAAATGCCAGTGCAGGCTGCCCTGGTCTGGAATTGGGGCTATGACGGGGCGGGCGTCACCGCCAGCGGCACCTTCACCACCGATGACGCGCCAAACGCCTCTGGTTACTTCACCATCTTGAACATCACAGGCCAGCGCAATGGCGTGGTCATCACGGGTCTGCAGGACGCAGGTACTTCGATCCCCGGCAACGACCCCTTCCCTGTCGACAACTTGCTGGGCGAGACGGGTTCTCTGTTGAGCGTTAACGGGTTCGGATTCGCGATGGCGAACGGAACCTACGCCAATCCGTTCTACGCTTCATTCTTACCCGGCTATTTGGAGGTTCTCTCAGCTGCGCCTTTTTTTGGCGGCTCCGGATCAGAAGACAGCGAGTTGGAGGTCAGCTTCCGGGCGTCGATCCTGCGGACAACCGTCCCCGAACCCGCGGGATCGGGGCTGGTGGCCTTGGCGTTGGCTGCAATAGCATTCTGTCGTCGGGCATTGCACAGGCGGACGAGCGTGAGCCGCGCAACAAAGGCGTGGACCGAAGCCAAAACCTGAGCGAGACGGCATGCTCGGGCAGCAGACTTGCTGCCGCATGCGGCATTGCTGCGATGCTTCGCGGCTAGCAATGCGGCCGACCCCGCCCTAACCCATCTTTAACAAGCCCCACGAAACCCATAACTGAATCAATTGGTTGCGAGCCAAGAAGAACTCAAGTGGCACTACAAGCCCGTAATTTCGGATTCAGCTGATGAGTTTTCTGGTCCCTCCTGGTGCGGCGCTGATGCCCAGGGCGCGATAGATGGCCAGCAGATCGGGTTCGGCGACGGTGGCTTTGCGGACATGCAGGGAGTGCCCGTCGCGCC
>JAFLDO010000079.1 GCA_017302455.1 Accumulibacter sp. | reverse complement strand
GCCGCGCGCTGGCGGCACGCGCGGGGGTCGGCGCCGGGCGCGCGGCAATCGGCAGTGCCAGGGCCGCTCTCGCGCAGGCACAGGCGCAGGTGAGCGTGCAGCGGGTCAACCAGGACAACACCGAGATCCGCGCGCCGTTCGACGGCGTGGTGCTGGTTAAGAACGCCAACGTCGGCGACATGATCACGCCTTTCTCGGCGGCGGCGGGCACCTCGGGCGCTGTCGTGACGATGGCCGACATGAGCACGCTGGAGGTCGAGGCGGACGTTTCCGAGAGCAATGTCGCCAGGGTCCGCGTCGACATGCCGGTGGAGATCACGCTCGATGCGATCCCCGATGCGCGCTTCCGCGGCAGCGTTGCCCGCGTCGTGCCGACGGTGGACCGCGCCAAGGCGACGGTGGTGACCAAGATCCGCTTCGAGAAGATCGACGCGCGCATCCTGCCCGAAATGAGCGCGAAGGTGAATTTTCTGTCGCAGCCGGCGAGCGACGCCGACCAGACGCCGGTAGTCGCCGTCAACCCGCGGGCGATCACCGAGCGCGCCGGCAGCAAGGTGGTCTTCCGACTGGTCGGCGAGACCGTCGAAGCCGTCCCGGTGACGCTTGGCCGCAAGCTCGGCGACGCGCAGGAGCTGACCGGCAGCCCGCTGCAGCCCGGCGAACGCCTGGTCCTGGCGCCCACGGAACGCCTCGCTGCCGGCGCCAGCGTGGTCGTCTCGGGCAAGTGAGCGGCGCCGTGAAGAGCCGCGCTTGAGCACTGACCCGGCCAGTCCGCTGATTCGCATCCGCGGGCTCTCGAAAGGCTATCGGCGCGGCGACCAGGTGATTCCGGTGCTGCTCGACCTCGACATGGACGTCGCGGCAGGCGAGTTCGTGGCCCTGATGGGTCCGAGCGGCTCAGGCAAGAGCACGCTGCTCAACCTGATCGCCGGCATCGACAAGCCGTCGAGCGGCACCATCGAGATCGGCGGCGTCGATATCGCCGAACTGAGCGAAGGCGAACTGGCCGACTGGCGCGCCGCCAACGTCGGCTTCGTCTTCCAGTTCTACAACCTGCTGCCGGTGCTCAGCGCGCAGGACAACGTCGAACTGCCTTTGCTGCTGACCGGGCTGTCGAGCCGCCAGCGCGCCGAGCGTGCGCGCCTCGTCCTCGGGCTGGTGGGCCTCGCCGACCGCGCCGACCATTATCCGAACGAACTCTCCGGCGGGCAGCAGCAGCGCGTGGCGATCGCGCGTGCGCTGGTCAGCGACCCCCTGCTGATCGTTGCCGACGAACCCACCGGCGACCTCGACCGCGTCACTGGCGAGGAGATACTCGGACTGCTCGAACAACTCGTCGTCGAGATGGGCAAGACGATCGTCATGGTCACGCACGACCCGAAGGCTGCTGCGCGAGCGCGCCGTCTGGTGCACCTCGAGAAGGGCGTGCTGGTCGACGAGGTCGGCGCGTGACGCCGGCGCGTGCAGGAGGCGGCCGATGTTCCTGCTCCGGCTCCTGCTGAAAAACGCCTTTCGCCACAAGCTGCGCACCGGCCTGACGCTGATCGGACTGGTGGTGGCGATCTGCGCCTTCGGTCTGCTGCGCACCATCGTCGACGCCTGGTACGCCGGCGTCGAGGCCAGCTCGAGCACGCGCCTGGTGACGCGCAGCAGCATCTCGCTGACTTTCCAGTTGCCGCTCAACTACGCGCAGCGAATCCGCGCCGTCGAGGGCGTGCGCGCGATCAGTTGGGCGAACTGGTTCGGCGGGGTGTACATCACCGAGCGTAATTTCTTCCCGCAGTTCGCGATCGATCCGGCGAGCTACCTGGCGCTCTACCCCGAGTACTTGATCGCCGACGCCGAGAAGCTCGCCTTCTTCCGCGATCGGCAGGGAGCGGTCGTCGGCCGCGGACTCGCGAAAAAATTCGGTTGGCAGATCGGCGACCCGATCCCCCTGCGCGGCACGATCTATCCGGGAACCTGGACCTTCAACCTGCGCGCGATCTACGACGGGGTGGACGCCAAGACCGATGAAAACCAGATGTTCGTGCACTGGTCGTTCATCAACGAATCCTTGCGCCAGAGCGCGCGCCGGCGCGCCGATGCCGTCGGCGTGTATATCGTCGGCATCGACGAGCCGAACAACGCCGCCCTGATCTCGCAACGCATCGACGCGCTGTTCGCCAATTCGCTGGCCGAGACGCTCAGCGAGACCGAAAAGGCGTTCCAGCTCAGCTTCGTGTCGATGAGCGAGGCGATCCTGGTGGCGATCCAGGCGGTGAGTTTCATCATCGTTGTGATCATCATGGCGGTGATGGCCAATACCATGACGATGACCGCGCGCGAGCGCCTGGCCGAGTATGCGACGCTCAAGGCGCTGGGTTTCCCGCCGGCTTTCGTGGTCGGCCTGCTGTACGGCGAGAGCCTGTTGATCGCCGGCATCGGTGGCGTCCTCGGGGTCGCCGCGACGCTGCCGCTGTCGGCTGCCTTCGCGCGCGCGACCGGCACGCTGTTCCCGGTCTTCCAGGTGTCGCCACTGACGATGAGCCTGCAGTTGCTGGCCGCAGCGATCGTCGGCATCGTCGCTGCCGCCTGGCCGGCGTGGCGGATGAGCCGGATCGACATCGTCGATGGGCTGCGCCATGTGGCTTGACCGGCGGTGAAGGGCCTGCCGCTTGCCTACATCTTGCGCAACCTGTGGGTGCGCAGGGTGACCACCTTGCTCACCGCGCTCGGCATGGCCCTGGTCGTCTACGTGTTCGCGACGGTGCTGATGATGAGCGAAGGCATACGCGCGACGCTGGTCGCCACCGGCCAGGCGGACAACGTCATCATCCTGCGCAAGGGGGCCGGCGCCGAGATCAACAGCGCGGTCGGTCGCGACCAGGCCGGAACAATCGAGACCCTCCCGGGAATCGCCAGCGATGCGCTGGGCCGCACGATGGTCAGCCGCGAGCCCGTGGTGCTGATCAATCTGCCCAAGCGTGGCAGCGGCAAGCCGAGCAACGTCACCGTGCGCGGCACGTCGGCAGTGGGCGGCGAACTGCGGCCGCAGGTACGCATCGGCGAAGGCCGCATGTTCCGCCCGGGCACTTCCGAGATCGTCGCCGGTAGCGCCGTGGCTGCCGGCTTTCAGGGTGTCGGCCTCGGCCAGACGCTGCGCTTCGCCGGCCGCGACTGGCTCGTCGTCGGCGTTCTCGACGCGGGGCGCAGCGGCTTCGACTCGGAGATCTGGGGCGATGGCGAACAGATGTTGCAGGCCTTCAGGCGTAACGCCTACTCGACCGTCGTCCTGCGTCTGGCCGATGCGGAGGGCTTCGAGCACATCCGGAAGGCCCTCGAGGAGGACCCCCGGCTATCGCTCGAAGCCAAGCCGGAACGCGTGTTCTATGCTGAGCAGAGCGAGGCGCTGGCGACCTTCATCCGCCTGCTCGGCACGGCGCTTGCCGTCATCTTCTCGATCGGCGCCGTGGTCGGTGCGATGATCACGATGTTCGCCGCGGTGGCGGCGCGCACCGCCGAGATCGGCACCTTGCGCGCGCTCGGGTTTCGGCGTGGCGCCGTTCTGCTGGCGTTTCTCGGTGAGTCGCTGCTGCTGGCTGCGCTCGGCGGCGTTCTCGGGTTGGCGGGTGCAAGTGCGATGCAGGCGGTCGATATCTCGACGACGAACTTCCAGACTTTCGCCGAGTTGGCCTTCCGTTTCGTGCTGACGCCGTCGATCGCCTTGCAGTCGATGGCCTTCGCGCTGGCGATGGGCGTCGTTGGCGGCTTCATTCCGGCATGGCGCGCGGCACGCCTGGAGATCGCCGAGTGCCTGCGCGCGGCCTGAGAGCCGACGGCAGGGTGCCCGCGGCAGCCTGCCGGGGTACGCCCTACAAGGTCACGTTACCGACGAGAGAACGGCCTTGAGGCGTTTCATGCCACTCATGACGGTTGCCGCGAGCCGGATGGCTTCTGGATCGGCAGGCGGCTGCTCCACTGTCCACTCGCAGAATGACGCCATGGTCGCGGCCCGTTCGATGGAAAGTGTCGAGGTCACCAAACCGGACTCGATGATCGGGATCAGCGCGGCGGCGGCCCGGAGGCGATTGATTTCCGGGGTGGCGGGAGGAACCTGCTTCGACATGCCGAGATTCTAGCGAGGGTCAGGTCGGAGCAGCGAGGACTTATGCCACATTGCACGACCCGGCAGATCAATCCCTTCCTGCCGCGCCGATTGGGCGTCATGGCTTCTCTCCGCTCGCCGCACCGGGCACTGCTCAGTACTTGACACTACAGCCATAGGGTGAGGTCGATGCCACGGTTACCGGCTTGCCGGCCAGCGCCTCGCTGAGGGCTGCGCGCACGTAGTTGCTGGCGCCCTTGACGTCGGCCGGATTGGTCGACCGCTTGTCGTCGATGGCGCCGTTGTAGATCACCGTCCCTGCGGGGTCGATGACGAACATCTGCGGCGTCGTCTTGGCCGCGTAGGCACGGCCGGTGGCGCTGCTGCTGTCGAGCAGCGTCGCTTTCTGGGCGCTGCCCTGCGCCCGCATCCAGTTCGCCACTTCGGGGCCGGTCTTGAACTCGGAGTGATTGGCGTTCGTCGAGTTGATCGACAGCCAGACGACGCCGCGCTCGCTCCACTCCTTCTGCAGTCCCTGCATGTTCTTGCTGACATAGTGCTTCTGCACGAACGGACATTCGGGGTTGGTCCATTCGAGCACCACGTACTTGCCTTTGAAGTCGGCCAGCGCGACCGGTTTGCCGGCGGTGTCGTTGATCGTGAATGCGGGTGCTGCCGCTCCTGGTGCCTGTGCCGACGCGGTGCCGGCCAGAATCGCCAGTACCAGTCCGATTGTCGCCATGCGAGTGCTCATCGCTTTCTCCTGTAGGTTGGTCGAACGCATGCTGTCGGCGCTACAGCGGCGCCAGCGCCGCCAGTACCGTCTGTCGTTGCAGGACCTCGGGCAGCAGCAGAGGTTCCCGGCCGGGACGGTAGAGAACGTACACCGGCACGCCGCTGCGCCCCAGCGCGGTCAGCGCCTGGGTGATGGCGGGATCGCGGCGGGTCCAGTCGGCGCGCAGCAGTGCCACCTGCTTGTGCGCAAAGGCGCTGCGGATTTCGCCGTCGTTGAGGACCAGGCGCTTGTTGACCTGGCAGGTGACGCACCAGGCGGCGGTGAAATCGACGAAGACGGTGCGCCCGGCGCCGCTCAGTTCGGCCAGGCGCGTTGGCGTGAAAGCCTCCCATTCGCTGTCCGACGTCGCGGCCGTACCAGTGCCCTTGGGCGTGTTCACCCTCACCTCGTGGCTCCCGGTCAGCAAAGGCCAGGCAACGAGCGCGACCCCCAGCAAGGCGACAGCGATCGCCGCCGCCCACAGGCGTGTGCCGCCTTCGCGCAGGATGCGCCAGGCCCACAGCGCAAAGCCAATGCCGAGCAGCGCCAGCAGCAGGCGCACGACGCTGTCGTTGTCGGTCTGCGCCCCGAGCACCCAGACCAGCCAGATCACCGTTGCATAGAGCGGGTAGGCGAGCAATTGCTTGAAGCGGCCGAGCCACGCTCCCGGCCGTGGCAGATGTTGCCGCCAGCCGGGAAAGCAGGCCAGCAGCACATAGGGAAGCGCCATGCCGATGCCCAGCGCGGCAAACACCAGAAGCGTCACCCAGGCCGAGCCGGCGAGCGCAAAACCGAGCGCCGCTCCCATGAAGGGTGCCGTGCACGGCGAGGCAACGACCACCGCGAGGACACCCGCGGCGAACGCGTCGAGGCTGCGTCGGCGGGCGCTCAGCCCGATCAGGCTGGCCGGGGCGAACTGGCCGAATTCGAAGACGCCGGAGAGATTGAGCGCGAGCACGAAGAAGAGGGCGGCCAATGCGGTCACGACCACCGGCGACTGCAGCTGGAAACCCCAGCCAAGCTGTTCGCCGGCGGCGCGCAGCGCGAACAGCGCCAGACCGAGGGCAACGAAAGTTAGCACCACGCCGGTCGCGTAGGCGAAAGCCTCCTTGTGCAGCGTCGACGGGCGATCATCGTGCGTGGCAAAGCCGAGCACCTTGATCGACAGCACTGGAAAGACGCAGGGCATGAGGTTCAGCAGCAAACCCCCGGCGAGCGCCGACAGCGCCGCCAGCCAGAGCGTCAGGGCGGCTGCCGCCGGTGACGGATGGGGGCCGACTGGCGTCGTCGTCGCCAGATCGGGCCTCGCTCCGGGAACGACGTGGCCGGCCAGCGGCAGGTCGAGCGTCGCGGCGGTGACGGCTTCGCCCAGCGTGCCGCTGGCGGTGAGCACACCATTGAGCCGCGGCAGCGGTCCGGCAAGATCGCTGGCCACCGGTAGCGTCAGCAGATAGGTATTGCCCGCGCGCGCCAGTGTCTGTGGTGCCGACGCCTCGATCTGCCGCTCGGCGAAAGGAAAGAAGCGCAGCGTTCCCGGATCGCCGGCGCCTGTCGGAGGCGCAAGCCTCAGCGTGATCGACGTACCCTGGCCGGCGGCGCTTGCCTGCCATCCGGCGAGTGCTCGTGGTAGCGCACGGCGCGTCGCCGCGATGGTCGTGGCCGAGGCCGGGTTGGCCTCGGCCGACGCGGCGGCCGGCAGCGTCAGGCCAAGCTCGACCGATTCGGGGATGCAGGCTTCCTTGCAGACCAGCCAGTCGACGCGCGCCCTCAGTGTCTGCGTGCCGACCGCGGCGAGCGACGCCGGGACAGCGAGTTCGACGAGGTGGAGCACTTCGCCCTCGTAGCCATAGTTGATCAGTGGGCCGGCAGGCAAGGCCCGCGGCGCCGGCCACTGGATGGGTCCAGCGGCGATGCCGGCCGGCAGGTCCCAGGCGATCGTCGTCGGCACGCCCGAGTCGCCGGGGTTCTGCCAGTAGACGTGCCAGCCGGGCGCCATGCGCAGCCGCAGGGCAACGGTCAGCGGCTCGCCGGGTACCAGCGCGGTTCGCTCGGCGAGCAGTTCTGCTTCAACATGCGGCGTGTGCACCGGCGCCGCTGCCGCGACGGCTGCCCAAGCGAGTGCGACGACGATGACGAGGGACTCGGTCAGCCGGCGCCACGTGCGTTCAACAAATGAGTCGGTATGCCGGGCGGAGAAGGAGAGCATGGGAAAACCAGTATAGCGTCGACGCGCAGTCAGAACGCCGCCAGGATGACGATGCTGGTGAGCAGGACTTACGCCGCCGGGATCCTGTACTTGATTGCCTTGTCGCTGAACTCGACGATGCCCCGCTTTTCCAGGCCGGCCATCACCGCCTGAACCGTGGCCGGCGACCTCACTTGGCCACCGAGCAGGGAGGGAATGTGCCGTTCGAGGGCGACGCGATCGGCAGCGCGCCGCGCGTCCCACAACAGCTTGTGCGCGTCAGCGTGCATAGACCGGGCGGCGTTCGGCGTAGACGCGGTCGCGGAAGTACGGGTTATCGAGGCTGCTCTCGGTGACGAGGTCCACCGGCCGACCGAACAGGGATTCGAGGCTTTCCTTCAGCGCAAAATGGGTATCCGCATACTTGGCCGGAGGAAGGTCGTCGAACTCGACGAGAAAATCGAGATCGCTGGATGTCGGGTTGAAGTCCGCACGCACTGCAGAACCGAAAACGTCCAGCCGCTTGGCGCCAGTTCGCCGGCACAGCGTAGCCACTTGGTCACGGTACTGCTCAATCACATTGGTCATGGTCGGTCTCCGCATCCCATTATGCCGCAAGGGTGTCGTCAAGCGACGAGTGGCGTCGCGCGGATGCATGGCGCCGCCGTCGCGTCGCGACCGGCGTCAAGCCGCTTGGGCGTCTGCGCGTGCCTCAAAGATCTGGCGCGTCGTGTTCACCGACTCGATGCACTGGGCGCTCTCATCCACGGACCAAGCATCCTGGAGAGGGCTCGCTCGTCGAATCCGTGCACGAGCCCGTCCTTGCCGACCAGGATGGTCGGGATCCCGCCTCCACCGAGCAAGCGGTTCATTTGCTCCGCGCGGGCATCGCGCTCGATGTCCAGTTCCACATAGCTGATACTGTGCTCGGCGAAGAAGGCGCGCGCCCTGGCGCAATAACCGCACCAGGTGGTGGCATACATGACGACTTCCGGCTGGGTGGTCGCCGAACGGGTCGCGGCGCCCCGCTCGCGGTGCCTGTCCTGCATGGCATACATGCCGCCGGCAGCGAGCAGGACCAGCGCGACCACGAACCACAGCCTCCCGCCGCTGCGCCGGACCGGTCTGGCTCCTTGCGTGGGGAGCGGCCGCACGGAAGCCGCCTCCTCGGCCTTGTTGTAGGCCACTTCACAGGAAGGGCATTGCCAATCGGGGGCCGTGTCGCTCGGCTTGCGCTCATAGCGGCAGCGCGGGCAGCGCTTTGGGGTGATGTACATGGCGGGCGGGCTGGTCGGAGTGTGGCACTGGGTCGAGGACAGTGCCCTGACCCCGTGCCCGACAGTATAGGCAGCGCCGCAAACCGCGGTCAATCCCGGCGGTGGCGCGCCGCTTCGCCACCGTGGCCGGAATCGACCGGCGATCAGGCTGGCGCCGCTTGCCGGCGTCGCCCGAATCCGAGTACGCCGATGGCCAGGCCGATCAGCGCCAGCGTTGCCGGTTCAGGGATGCTGGTGACTTCCGGGAGCGTATGCGCATGCGGTGCGAGATTGGCGATGGAGAGCGTGTTGGTGTCGCCGCCGAAGACCTCGCCGACAGGGAAACCCGGTCCGGTACCCACGGTCGTGCGGCCCCGCAGGTCAGGCAGGGCGAAGGTGCTGACTCCGTCGCCGCCGTAGGTGGTGCCGAGGAGCGAAAACAACGCGGTATTCGCGGCGATCGACAGCAGCACCCAGGTCGGCCGGCGAAAGGCCCGGCCCGCTGCCGGCACCGACGATTGCGCGGCCGGTTCAGATCCGGTAGCAGTAAAGCCGCGTCTGGCGGGCGTCGTCGACGTCGATCTCACGGGTGGCGTCGACACCGGGAACGGGAAAGCTGTTGCTGACGAACAGGCTCCCCTTCGGCATCTCGCGCTGGATCTTTTCCCACAGGGCAGCCATCGGTGCCGGCGAGAGAAAGGCGTACACGACGTTGTAGCCGGCGAAATCGGTTCGCCAGAGATCGCCCCAGCGCCAGTCGCAATTGGCCAGGCCGGCGGTGCGCAGGCGGCCGACGAGCCAGGTCGCGGGGGCGTTTTCCACGCCGGTGAACTGCGCGTCCGGCCGCTGTCGGGCGAGCGGACAGAGCACGCTGCCGACCCCGGCACCGACGTCGAGAAAGCGCAGCCCCGGCAGATCGGCGGTCAGTTCGGCAAGCGCGGCGGCAGTCGGGCGATTGGAGAAGTACAGCGGCACCTGCCCGCCGAGCGCACCGCGATAGACGAGCAATAGCAGCATGAACAGCAGCAGGAACCAGCCGGGGTCGATCGCCAGGCCGGAAACGGCCCAGGCCAGCGGCGCGAAGAGCAGGTGGATCAGTCGCCACCACCAGGCCTGGCGGGTCAGGCTGGCGAGCAGCAGGGCAACGCCGCCGATGGCGAGAGCCGTTTCCGGCCAGGGCAGTTCCTCGTTGCGGATGCCGTAGTAGGGCCAGGCCAGCGACAGGACGGCCAGGCCCGCGGCCAACTGCAGCGCCAGTTGACGAAGCTGTGGTCCGATTGCCGGCGGCGGGGTGTCGAGGGGTTCGGGCGAGGGTGAAGCCAATGTGCTGCTCCGGTTTGCCAGGCGTCTCAGGCGGGTGGCGGGCCGAGCGCGTCGCGGCAGGCGACGTCGACCGCCTGAGCCCCCGTCATCGCCAGGAGTTCCTGTGGCGACAGCGCGAAAACGGCATGCGGGTGACCGGCAGCGGCCCAGATTCTGGCGAAGCCAAGCAGATCCTCATCGACCAGCACGAGCGTTTCCCTGAGGTGCCCGATCGGGCAGACGCCGCCGATGGCGTAACCGGTGTGTGCGCGTACGAAGCTGGCGTCGGCCTTGCCGAGCGGCCCGACCAGAGCGGCAACCTTCCCTTCGTCGACGCGGTTTGCACCGCTGGCGACGACCATCACCGCCATATCGTCGGCGAGGCGGCGGAAGATGATCGACTTGGCGATTTCGTCGACGCGGCAGCCGAGGCCGGCGGCGGCCTCGGCGGAAGTCCGGCCGCTCGCCGGCAGCAAGACGACCGGCTGGCCGTGGCCGATCCGTCGCAGCATGTCGGCCACGCGCTGGGCGCTTTCGGGGAGTCTGGTTTCTGGCTTCATGGGCACTTGCGGGTGGTCTGGCGCCGGCACCCGGGGTGGCCGCGGCGCATCGAGGCGGCGTGGGAAAGGCCGGCAGTATGCCACAGCGAAGCTGATCCCTGGGGCGACGCCGCCAGGCATAAACCGCGAAAATGCCGATTTGCAAAATGCCGCCGCCTTGCTACTCTCCATCCTCCGGCGCGCGCAAGGTTGGACTGAACGACCTTGTCGCCACTGACGACCGGCTACCGCCCGAAGAGAAGACCACCATGCGCAACTCCCCCGACGAACACCAGGAAATCCGCGACGCCGTGCGCGACCTGTGCCGCCAGTTCCCGGACGAGTATTTCCGCCGCATCGACGCGCAGCGCGCCTATCCCGAGGACTTCGTCGATGCGCTGATCGGCGCCGGCTGGCTGTCGGCGATGATCCCCGAGGAATACGGCGGCTCCGGCCTCGGGCTGACTGCGGCGAGCGTGATCATGGAGGAAATCAACCGCAGCGGCGGCAATTCCGCCGCCGTGCACGGACAGATGTACAACATGGGAACGCTGCTGCGTAACGGCAGCCGGGAGCAGAAGGAACGCTATCTGCCGGGGATCGCCGCCGGCAAGCTGCGCATCCAGTCGATGGCGGTGACCGAGCCGACGACCGGCACCGATACCACGCGAATCAAGACCACCGCCGTGAAGTCCGGCGACCGCTACCGGGTCAACGGCCAGAAGGTGTGGATCTCGCGCGTGCAGCACTCGGACCTGATGATCCTGCTGGCGCGCACGACACCGTTCGGCGAAGTGAAGAAGAAATCCGAGGGCATGTCGATCTTCATCGTCGACCTGCATGACGCGGTCGGCAACGGCCTCTCGGTGCGGCCGATCGCCAACATGGTCAACCACGAGACCAACGAACTCTTCTTCGACAACCTGGAGATTCCCACCGAGAACCTGATCGGCGAGGAAGGGCAGGGCTTCCGCTACCTGCTCGACGGCCTCAACGCCGAGCGCACGTTGATCGCCGCCGAGTGCATCGGCGACGGCTACTGGTTCGTCGAGCGCGCCAGCCGCTACGCGAAGGAGCGCATCGTCTTCGACCGGCCGATTGGCCAGAACCAGGGCGTGCAGTTCCCGATCGCCGATGCCTTCATCGAGATCGAGGCGGCCAACCTGATGCGCTTCAAGGCCTGCGCCCTGTTCGACGCGCAACAGCCCTGCGGTGCCGAGGCCAACATGGCCAAGTACCTCGCCGCCAAGGCTTCGTGGGAAGCGGCCAACGTCTGCCTGCAGACGCACGGCGGCTTCGGTTTCGCCAACGAATACGACATCGAGCGCAAGTTCCGCGAGACGCGCCTGTACCAGGTGGCGCCGATCTCGACCAACCTGATCTTCTCCTACGTCGCCGAGCACCTGCTCGGCCTGCCGCGCTCGTTCTGAGATCGCGAGGAGTCCGGCATGCGTCCGCTCGACGGCATCACCGTAGTCACCCTCGAACACGCCATCGCGGCGCCGTTCTGCACGCGCCAACTGGCCGACCTCGGCGCGCGCGTGATCAAGGTCGAGCGCCCCGTGACCGGCGATTTCGCGCGCGCCTACGACGAGCGCGTGCGCGGCCTGGCCTCGCATTTCGTGTGGACCAACCGCTCGAAGGAAAGCCTGACGCTCGACGTCAAGCACGCTGAGGCCGCTGGCATCCTGGCCAGACTGCTCGAGCAGGCCGACGTGCTCGTGCAGAATCTGGCGCCCGGCGCCGCGGCGCGGCTCGGCCTGTCGTACGAGGTGCTGCGCGAGCAGCATCCGCGCCTGATCGTCTGCGACATTTCCGGCTACGGGGCAAGCGGGCCGTATCGCGACAAGAAGGCCTACGACCTCCTGATCCAGAGCGAGTCCGGCTTCCTCTCGATCACCGGTTCGCCTGACGCACCGGCCAAGGCCGGTTGCTCGATCGCCGACATCGCGGCCGGCATGTACGCCTACAGCAATATCCTGGCGGCGCTGCTGCAGCGCGGCCGGAGTGGGCGCGGCTGCCACATCGAGGTGTCGATGCTCGAAAGCATGGTCGAATGGATGAGCTATCCGCTGTACTACGCCTTCGACGGTGCGACGCCGCCGCCGCGCGCCGGCGCCGCGCATGCGACGATCACCCCCTACGGTCCGTTCACCGCCGGCGACGGCAAGACGGTGATGCTGGGCCTGCAGAACGAGCGCGAGTGGGAAGTGTTCTGCCGTGCGGTGCTCGAACGGCCGGAACTGGCCGCCGACCCGCGCTTCTCGTCGAGTTCGCGGCGCACGGCGAACCGCCAGGAACTCGAGGCGCTGATCGTCGCCAGCTTTGCGTCGCTCAGTTCCGAGCAGTTGATCGGCCGGCTCGACGCCGCGCAGATCGCCAACGCGCGCATGAACGATATGCATGATGTCTGGGAACACCCGCAGTTGCGCGCGCGCGGGCGGTGGGCCGAGGTGGCGACGCCGGCCGGCCCGATCCCGGCGCTGCTGCCGCCGGGCGCAGTCGATGCCTTCACGCCGCGCATGGACGCGGTGCCGGCGCTCGGTCAGCACACCGACGCGATTCTCGGGGAACTGGGCTGGGACGCGGCAGCGATCGAGCGCCTGCGTCAGGCGGGGGCGATCTGAACGTCGCCGCTTATCTGCGGGGTGGCGATCAGCGCTTGGTCTGCCCCCTCAGCGGGGACGGCTGTTGCGGCGTATCCAATCGCCGAGCGCGGCTTCGTCGATCTCACCGGCGGCGACCGCAAGCATGGTCAGCGTTGCATCGGCCTGCGTCGCGACGAGCCGTAAACCGTTGATCGCAAGAAAAAGACCGATTGACAGGAAGGCCGCGCGCTTGTTGCCATCGACGAAGGGATGGTTTTTCGCTAGGCCGAAGCCGTAGGCGGCCGCCGGGGCGGCGAAATCCGGATCACCGTGGGCCAGCACGTTGCGCGGACGGACCAAGGCGGAGTCGAGCAGCCCCTCGTCGCGCATGCCGGCCAGGCCGCCATGCTCGGCCAGGCTTTCGTCGTGCAGCAGCAGGAGCAGGCGCTTGTCGATCCAGGTCCACACGGGACGCTACTTGGCCAGTGTGTGGAAGGTATCTCGGTACTCGCGCATGAACTCGCGGCCAACTTCGAGCTGCTGTGCGAAGTCGGGTTCGTAGGGCGTCAGGGTTACGCCTGCGGGAGCGTCGGTTACGTAAAGGGTGTCGCCCTTCTCAACCTTGAGCCGGGCGAGCAGCTCCTTGGGCAGGATGACCCCGACCGAATTTCCGATCTGTGTGATCTTCAGCGTCAACATGGTGCGCTCCACGGTTCGAACGGCTGTTATATTAGGGCGTGCACCCCGAGCAGGCAAGGCTTGCAGCCGTCGGTCAATCGCCATCCCGGTGTGTGGCAGCGAAGCGCCAGTTGGCGAAGCCCGCCTTGGCTCTGCCAGCAGTACGCTTTCGACGGTGCCGTGCCGCCGCTGCGCACGCGACGATCACCCCTTGCGCTCCGTTCACCGCCGGCGACGGCAGGACGATGATGCCGGGCCTGCAGCACGAGCGCGAGCGCGAGGTGTTCTGCCGCGCGGTGCTCGAAAGGCCGGATGTGGCGAGTGATCCACACGCTTCCTCTTGAGTCCGCGGCGTACGGCCAATCGCCAGGAAATCGAGGCGCTGATCGTCGCCAGCTTTGCGCTGCTCGGTTCCGAACAGTTGATCGACCGGCCCAACTGTGGGGCTGTTCTGCCGTCGGGCGCCGTCGATGCCTTCACGCCGTGCATGGACGCGGTGCCGGCACTCGGGCAGCACACCGACGCGATCCTCGGCGAACTCGGCTGGGACGCAGCGGTGATCGAGCGCCTGCGTCAGGCGGGGGCGACCTGAACGTCGCCGCTTCAGTGACCCGGCCGAGTGTGGCGAATGGCCGCGATGCTGCCGGCGAGCCGCTCCTGTAGCTCGGGCGGGCGGCGGAGAAGGTGGGAAGGGTGCCGGGTAGCCGTCGAGGGTACTCAGGGCTTCTTCCGCGCCGGGGTCAAGGGGCTGGTCGCCGAAGCCGACCTGGGCGCAGGCTATGGCGAGGGCTTGCAGGGGCTGCAGCATCTGGCTCGGCACACGGCCACCGCCACCGCTGGCGAGGCGTTCGAGCTCGGGGAGCCTGGCATCGCGCTTCTGCGCTCAGTCGGAGGCTGTGGCCGCGAAGCGGCGCCGCGCGGCAGACTCGACTTCGAGCTGGCCGACGCAAGATGCGCGCGTCGGTACGGCTGCTACCAACTCAAACGCACCTGTTACGAACTGGGCAACCAGAAAGTAATAAGTCCGCCAAATTCACCCGTCACTTTCAGGCCAACGCCTTATAGATATTGAACAAGCTAATCAACGAAATCAGTCCGCCAACCAGCATTAACAACGTCTTTGTCTTAAGTTGTTTGGTAACGAATGCCGCAAACGGTGCGGCGAATAGCCCGCCTACTGCCAGCCCTGCAACCAATAGCCATACCGTATGATCCAGAATCGCAAAGAACGCGATAGCGGTCGAGATGGTCAGAAAGAATTCGGCCAGGTTGACTGAGCCTATCGTCGTTCTTGGGTCATGGCCTGCGCTTACCAGTGAGGTCGTCACGATAGGCCCCCAACCACCGCCGCCCGTCGTATCCATAAAGCCGCCAAACAGCGCCAGTGGAGCAACCTTGCGTGTATCGATTTCCGATTTGTTCCGATGATGGCGAAAAGCCTTGCTGAACACATAGATTCCCATTGCCAACAAATACAAGGCGATAAATGGCTTAAGTGCGTTCCCGTCTATGCTGGTCAAGACATACGTGCCGATCAACGCACCCAGAATTCCGGGAATCAGCAGGCTAAGAAACAGTTTTCTGCAGACATTGCCGAGTCTCAAGTGGGAGACTCCAGAGACGCCGGTCGTAAACACCTCGGCCAAATGAGTTGCGCCGCTCGCCATTGCTGGAGGCGCACCAAGAGCCAGCAGGAAACTTGTGGAAGTGATGCCATAGGCCATGCCTAATGCACCATCGACAACTTGTGCGATCAGCCCTACGGCAAAAGCTGTCCAGAACATGGGGTCGTTGAGTGCGTCTTGTATCAAACCCACTCCGCCAGCTACGCCGTTTCCGCCAAATATGCGGTAAACGAAGTAGCTGAACAGCGCAAACAGCATCGACAAGACCAGCCAACCAACCAACTTCATTACTGGATGGTCACCGGCATGAGTGACTTCGTACTCGATCGGTGGAATTCCTAACGCGGCATGCTCAGGATTTACGGTTACGTCTTCTAAGTCCAAGTGACGAATTTTCATGTCTTGGCATCGCCTTCATTAGTGGTTGGTTTGATGATAGGACGAAATGTTTATTCCGAAAAATAACTAATTTGGATTTGTATATTCTATTTGTGCATATATAGGTAACGGCGGGAAGTCAGGACGTCAAGATGTTGTTGCCGCGAGTGGAATCGAAGCAGAGCCAACGAAAGCGGCAACAGCTGGATGCCGTGGCCTTTGCGCGCATGAAGTTTCCAGCGTCCTGCTTCCGGATCGGTGCCGTGCCGCTGAAGGACGTTCGTCACAAGCTGCTGGGTTAGCAGCGTGATCGCTCGCTGGCCAGCCTGATGAGCCGCCCGAAGAACACTGATGCCGGTGCCTTCCTGGACTTTCCCGGTTGCGCAAGCACATGGGCCTGCGCACCGATGCCGCGCTCCACTTCAGCAACCATCACCGCGCGCACGTGCTGTCATCGCGGCGGGACTGCGACTGGACCGATGACGTCCCCTTGGAGATTGGCTGCAAACCTTGCGGAAGAAGCACCCGGCCAGGCACATTGCGATGAGTGGTGGGGTGTTCGCCGACGTACGCCTGAGCCAGTTGGTGGCCGCCCCGCCGGGAATTGCCGAGGTATTGGTTTTACCGGCGATGGACGACGCGGGTTTGCCGGTTGGCGCCTGCATCGACTACTGGACCGCCAGTCAGGGCCTGTCATGCTTGACCCGCGATCGCCTCACCCACCTCGGCTACGGCTGGCCCTACACCGGCGACGACTTGTTGGCTGCCGGCGAGCGACTCGGTTCTCGGGTTGTCAACGCCAGCTTCAACGCGCACGAGGAACCGATGGTAGACACGCCGGCAGAGGCCTTGCAGGCGCTGGCGGACAACCGCATCGATTTCCTGGTCTGTGATGGCGGGATGGTGTTTCCGGTTGGTCAATAGGGCCGGGTTCCGATTTGCCCCCCCCGAGGGCTTCCATTCTTTGTATTCCAGGGATCGCTGAGCTTCAGGTCGTGGCGCCCCAGGATTGCGGCGAGCAGCCACCGGCTATGGGCGCGCGCGAAGCACGTTAGCTCGTGCCGCCGCGCGCTGGGCAAGCCGGTGTCGCGGGGACGGCTATAGGCTTGCCGTGCGCGCCGCCGCCGTCGGGCCAGTCCTGGAGTCCGATCTCGATAGTTCGCGCGAAAGGCGTCGGCTTGCGCCACACTGGCAGCCTGTCCGACTTTCACCTCGCCCGAGGTGTCAGCGTCATTCTGAAAGTCCCCTAGACCTAGCGGTTTGCGAGTCGCGTTTCTTCTTCGTTGATTTTCTTCGGTGGCTTCCAATCCCATGTGTTACGTCCGCCCCTAAACGGGATTGAAGGGCTTTGAATATCGCGCGTACTTTGAGCAGGAAGATCGAAGGATCTCCTGAGCGAAGGCGGAATGAAGAAGGACGGAGAAGGGCTGGAACACCTCTG
>JAFLDO010000078.1 GCA_017302455.1 Accumulibacter sp. | reverse complement strand
CGCAGCGCGGCGACGATCTCGTCCGACATCGCGAGCGGATGCTCGACGCTGTCGACGCCCGCCTCCACCGCCCAGAGCGTGTACTTGCCGAACGCGTCGACGGCGACGCGAACCGAGACCCCCGCAACGTGGCGCTCCAGCAACGCGTGCGCGAAGCGCCGCCCGACGTCGTCGTCGGCCCAGATGTAACTCGCCAGGCGAACGTGGGACTGCGATGCCGCCACGTCGGCGAGCATGCGTGCATACAAGACGTCGCCTTCGACGAGGAGCTCGAACGCACCTCGCGCGGTCGTCGGTGCCGTCATCCGGGCTTCGTGTCCTCGTCCGTCGGCGTCCCGAGGAGCGGCGCGCACAAGGTCGCCTCGGCCCAGAGCCAGTCTTCTAGCTCCAGCCCGGGCGTGAATCCGCGGCTCTCGGCGCGCAGATAGGCGAGCCGGGCGATGTCGTCATGGGTCGCCGCCCGCGGTGGGACATCGTCGGCTGCGGCCGCGATTGCCGCGCCCGCTCCCTGCGGTACGGGGTCCGTGAGCGTCAGCGTAGGTCTGCGGCGCGAGGGCATGGCACTCTCCTGGTGTCGATGGGTGGCGAGGTTCACGTGGATGTCGCGCACCGATTCTAGCGGCTGCGCCGCGATGCTTTGCTGGCCGGCGAAGGTGGCGGAAGGGCCGCGGTTGGCTGAGACCCGAAGGTAAGCCCCTGCTGGTCGGTTGCGGGGGTGCCAGCCAGATCGCCCATGCGTTCCCAGAACCGGTTGGGTTCTTCAATGCCCAAAGCCACGAGGTGCGGTTTCAAAAATTCGAGCACGGCATCGAGCTCCGAAAAAAAGGCACGCTGCCCCGAGGGAACGTGTTCGATCGAGCCCCGCCAAGTTCGTACCGTACCGATAGCGTCACCGCCGCTCTCGCACCAGACCCGCAAGATAAACGCTGCACTTCGGTCTTGGAACAAAGGCATAGGCGGTAATGATTGCTCAGGGCTATTTGAGGTTCGGGCCAGTATGCTGGCCAGCCATCACTGCACGATCACGCGCGCATTACGCCGCCATCACCGGCAAGACTGTCGGGTGTGATGCCGGTGTGACGGGCGGATTCGCCGCAAGCTTCAGCGATAAGGTCGCCCGAATTCTGGATCGGCGAGCCAAGGACTACGAACTCGCACAAGATGTCGCGCTGCCTGAGCACGCCGCCAAGACAATCTCAACCCCTTCAGCGCAAGGTGTTGTGTTGCGCCCTGCGGGCTAACCCCAACGGCCAGGTAACCGGCACGAAAGCGCCAAGCGGCTTCAGCTTTCTAACGGGGTGTCATCGCTTGGGCCGGCAGCGTCGGCCGCGCCCCGAAAAGCCTCGCGCAGGCGCGCTTCCGGCAGCCCTTTGCCGATCAGCACGATGCGTGAAGTGCGCGCCTCCCCAGGCGCCCACACTTCACCGTAATCGAAGCCGGCGACGCGCTGGACTCCCTGAAAGATCAGCTTCCGATCTTCATCGGGGATCGCCAGGATGCCCTTGTAGCGCAGCAGCTCGTCGCCCAGTTCGTCGATCAGCGACTGCACGAAGGTGCCGATCCTGTCGAGATCGACTTCCCCGGCTTCGAGCAGGAACGACGAGATTTCGTCATCGTGCACGGCCGCTCGGCGCGACCAGCGCACGCCAGCCGGCGCGGTCACCGGCACGAAGCGGGCAGGGGAAGGGCTGCCGGAATCGGCGGCGAGCAGCGAGGAATCGAGATTGAAGCCGCCGATACCGAGCAATGAACCGGGCTCGGCGCGACCCTGTTGCAGTGACTGCTGCGGTGCACGCGGGTTGATGCCGTGCAGGCGCTCCGACAGCTCGACAATCGCGGCCGGATCGACGAGATCACACTTGGCGAGCAGCAGTCGGTCGGCGAAACCGACCTGACGCTGGACGACGGGATGTTGATCGAGCTGCTGGCCGGCGTGCAGTGCATCGACGACGACGACGATGCCGTCGAGCATGAAGTCGTCGCGCAACTCGGGCGCGGCAAAGAAGGTCTGGGCGACGGCGCCGGGGTCGGCCAGCCCGGTCGTCTCGATGAGGATCCAGTCGAAAGACAGTCTGCCCGAGGCGCGTTGCGCGGCCAGATCCTGCAGGCCACGTACCAGATCGGCGTTGACCGTGCAGCACACGCAACCGTTGGTCAGCTCGATGATGCCGCCCTGGTTGCGCGAAATGAGCTGGCTGTCGATATTGACGGCGCCGAACTCGTTTTCGACGACGGCGAAGTGCAGGCCGCCAGCGTGATTGAGCAGTTCGTTGAGAACCGTCGTCTTGCCGGCGCCGAGAAAGCCGGAGAGCAGGGTGACGGGGAGTGGTGCGGCGAGGGTCTGGTTCATGAGCGTTCGATACCCAGGAAAAGAGCGAAGACGAGGCGACGGCGGGCACCTCGTCTTCGTTGCACAAGCGTGCGGGCTTTACGTCCGGATCAACAACAGCCGCCGGAACGGCCGGAGCCGTACCTTGCTTCCTGGCGATTCCGGAAGAACTCGGTTTCGCTCATCACCGGCAGCTCGGGATGTGTCGCCCGCATGTGGGCGACGTAGGTGTCGTAGTCGGGCAGACCGACCATCAATCTGGCGGCCTGCCCGAGATACTTGCCGAATTTCGCGAGGTCGTTGAACAAGGATGTCAGGCCCTGGCGGTGGGGATGGCCTCGTACGGCATCTCGCGACTCGTGATCCTGTCTTCACGCCAGGCTTTCAGGCAGGCAATGATCGTGTAGAAAAGCATGCTGACCACGACGAAGATGAAGAAGGTGGCGAGCACGGCGTCCAGATGGTTGTTGAAGACGATCTGCTGCATCTGCTCGACGCTCTTTGCCGGCGCGAGAATCTCGCCCCTGTCGAGTGCGGCCTGGAACTTGTCGGCGAGCGCCAGAAAACCGATCTTCGGATTGGCGTGGAAGACCTTCTGCCAACCGGCCGTCAGCGTGCACACCAGCAGCCAGGACGCCGGCACGATCGTCACCCAGGCATACTTCTGCCGCTTCATCTTGAACAGGACCACCGTGCACAGCATCAACGCCACGCCAGCCAGCATCTGGTTGGAAATGCCGAACAGCGGCCACAGGCTGTTGATGCCGCCGAGCGGATCGACGACGCCCTGGTAGAGGATGTAGCCCCAGGCGGCGACGCACAGACCGGTAGCCGTCAGGTTGGCCGGCCAGGAGTTGGTCTGCCGGAAGGATGGGACGAAGGTGCCCAGCAGATCCTGCAGCATGAAGCGTCCGGCACGCGTCCCGGCGTCGCAGGCGGTGAGGATGAACAGCGCTTCGAAGAGGATCGCGAAGTGGTACCAGAAGGCCATCATCGTCTGCCCGCCGAAGACCTGCGAAAAGATCTGGGCCATTCCCACGGCCAGTGTCGGCGCGCCGCCGGCGCGCGAGAGGATGCTGTTCTCGCCGACGTCTTTGGCGGTCTGCGTCAGCACTTCCGGGGTGATCACGAAGCCCCACTGCGAAATCACCTGGGCAGCGCCTTCGACGGTCTTGCCGATGATCGCGGGTGGGCTGTTCATCGCGAAGTAGACGCCCGGATCGATCACCGAAGCGGCGACGATCGCCATGATCGCCACGAAGGACTCCATCAGCATGCCGCCGTAACCGATCATGCGCGCATTCTTCTCGTTGTCGAGCAGCTTCGGTGTCGTTCCCGACGAGATCAGCGCATGGAAGCCCGAAACCGCACCACAGGCGATGGTGATGAAGATGAATGGGAACAGACTTCCCGACCACGCCGGACCGGTGCCATCGATGAACTGGGTGACGGCCGGCATGCGCAGGTTCGGTGCCACATAAACCATGCACAGCGCCAGGCCGACGATAGTGCCGATCTTCAGGAAGGTCGACAGGTAGTCGCGCGGCGCCAGCAGCAGCCACACCGGCAGCACCGAAGCGACGAAGCCGTAGACGATCAGCATCCAGGTCAGCTGCTTGCCGTTGAAGGTGAACAGCGGTGCCCAGGTGGCGCTCTCCGCGACCTGACCGCCGACGACGATCGCCGCGATCAACAGCACGAAGCCGACGATCGAGATTTCGCCAACGCGTCCGGGGCGGATGAAGCGGTTATAGACCCCCATGAACATGGCGATCGGGATTGTCGCGGCGACGGTGAAGGTTCCCCACGGGCTTTCGGCCAGCGCCTTGACGACGATCAACGCCAGGACGGCGAGGATGATCACCATGATCATGAAGGTTCCGAACAGCGCGATGATTCCCGGGACGAAACCGAGTTCGGACTTGACGAGGTCGCCAAGCGAACGTCCGTCACGACGCGTCGAGACGAACAGCACCATGAAGTCCTGCACGGCGCCGGCGAGGACGACGCCGACGATGATCCACAACGTTCCCGGCAGGTAACCCATCTGCGCGGCCAGCACCGGGCCGACCAGTGGACCGGCGCCGGCGATCGCCGCGAAGTGGTGACCGAAGAGGATGTACTTGTTGGTCGGTACGTAGTCGAGGCCGTCGTTGTGGCGGACGGCCGGCGTCGCGCGCGTCGAGTCGAGTTGCATCACCTTGTCGGCGATGAACAGGCTGTAGTAGCGATAGGCGACGAGATAAATCGAAACTGCAGCAGTGACTATCCACAAGGCGTTGATGGTTTCGCCCCGCGATAGCGCCACGGTGCCGAGGGAGAATACCCCGACTGCCGTCAAGAGCCACCAGATGGCATGTTTGGAAACGATGTTCACGACCCCTCCTGAGGTGAGTTGCGTCATGGCGGCCTGTCGCGGCTTCTCGCGAAGTCGCCGGGCCGTCTCGGAAAACCGGTCGTCGAGGCCTCAACAATGGCCCATCGACCAGGCACCGGCAGGAGGTGAGACCTTGGCATGGTGACTCCTGACGTGGTGCGCCACGCAATCTAGATCCGATCAAGGCCGCATGGCGTGCTATCTGGCGAGCGGTTGGCACGCGGATTGAGCGGTGTCCTGGACGCTGCGAATGGCGGCAGAGATGAGATGGCTCTAGCGCTGCCACGCGTTTGCCTTCGGGCAGCCTGTGGTCAAGTACCTCGCGGCTCGCGCCTACGTGAGCACGGTCCACCACAGAAGCCATGTTTCACCCGACGCGGATTTACGACCGTCACAAGATCAAGCTGGAGACCAGCCCGACGTTTAAGGTTGAGTACGATTAACCCTCTTCGACGATCAGCCGCCGCAAGTTCTCTCGGATTGTCGCGGCCACGGTTATGGCCGGTTGACTGTACAGGCGTCCCAAGGCCTCCACTACGAAAGCCACATCGGCAGGCCTGGAAGCACGTTCCATGGTCTTGGTGAACGGACCATCCGTCTCGGTCAACATCCTGTCGAGTGGGATAACGCTGACCATCGAATTGTGACGCTCGTTGTCCAGCATGGCTGCGTTGATAGAAAAGTAGCATCCCATTTCGACGGCGCGCTTGGCTTCTGCTTTGGTTCCGGTGAACCAATGCAGCACGATCTTCCCTTTTTCAGGAGGTAAGAATTCTTCCACGTGGTTCAGCACAGCTGTAGCCGCCCGGATACTGTGTACTGTGATCACCTTGCCACCGGCCTTGGCGCAGCTCCGCAGGACATGTTCGAACACCGCTTTCTGCAAATCGAAGGATTTGTAGAAGCGAGGGCCGGCGTCTAAGCCCACTTCGCCGATGTATCGCGTCTCTGCGAGGTACTCATCCCAAACCGCCAGCTCGCTTGCGCGCTCGCCCACGAGCTGGGGATGCAGACCAAGCGCAGCACGTACATGACGCGTGGCTTGCGCAAGTTCATTGTTGCGCGGCCATGCTTTCGGTGTCGTTGTCACGGTGAGGGTGAAGACGCCAGCGGCGTCCGCCTCCAGAACTGCCGCGGGATGATCTGGATAGAGGTCAAGGTGGCAGTGAAAATCGACCAGTCCAGCTGATGCGATCATAATAACTTTACCATCAGCTCGGCCTTGTTTGTACGCCGTGAATCAGGCACGCCACTTCATTGAGGCCACGTCGGTAAACATCTGCCAGTTCATCAAGCCGGGTGGCACTGTCGGCGAGCGAACCCGGTTTGTGAATAAGAAGGTTTGCAAGACCTGGGTGTCCCTGCAATCGCGCGATCGCGTACTGAAACGAGCGCACCTGTTGCCCCGTCGATTCCCGCGTGTCCAATGCCTTAGCGCGAAGATCAGGCACGGTATATGCCGTTCGGTCGCCCCCCTCGCCCCATGCTCTGTTCAATGCTGCACGACGGATTAGGCACGGCAGGCAGTAACCGCAGTGCTCTATACCTCTTCCTTTATGACCTTGCCATCGAGCATTGGCCGGGTGTGCGCAAGATAAGGACATCGGTGCCAGTTCGAGCAGCAATTTTTGGTTCGCGCAGGCGAGGACCATCTCGCCTTTAGTCATAGGCAAATATGGGTTCTCTACACGGCCGTCGATACCGAGTTCGTCTAGGAGGTCGTTCCAACGTGCCATGAAGTACGGATGCGTAGTTCGTGTACTGTTTGACCCTAGCCGTAACGGGTCCAAAGGCACATTCAGGGCAATTAGTCCGTTCTCTGGGACTTTCAAGGTAAATCCATTCCTAAGCCCAGTTCCAGCAAACACTCCGAGCGCAAAGAACAAGAAAGAACGGCCTCTCGTGCTGTTTTCAGAACCGACATCTTTCACCAAGCCATCATCGAAGGTCATCCCGACACGCAACCGATCGAATGCGGACCTCGCGTATTGTTTTTTCAGTTTGGCAAACAACTTATTTTGCGCATCACTCGTAGCGCTTTCGCCGAAGTGGCTGATCAGCAAGGGGGCTGATTCAGCCTGAAGAAGATTAATGGCTCCAATCAAACTATCTAACCCGCCGGAGAACAGGCACAGTGAGTCATACGGTACGGTCAAGAGAGAGTGCGGTCTTTTTCGTGCGATATTCGTGAACCTCACAGGCCGCAGCCTGAATCCGATGGTCCAACGATCTCCCGTCAGGAAGTTCAGCGCTTTCGTTAGCGTGGGCGTCACGGCAGTCCAACGCGGAAGATCGCTCACCGGTATGACCAACCGGATTTCGCGAGTCCATGAGTCCTGGGATTGCTCTACGCGGGAAATGCGCGTGTCGGCGGCATGAACGTGCGCGGCGACCACAAGCAGATCAATCCCTATCTCTGATGGAAAGATGCCAAGGGCTTTCAGGCTGCCCAGAGCACTGCCGATTCCATAGTCCAGGGTCTTCACTCCGGCAACTAGTTGAAGCTGGGTCAACTGTTCATCGGCAGCGGCAGGTATTGCTGTCTGATCATCCGGACCGAAACGACCGGCGACTAGTTGGCGTTTCATTGGTTCACCTCTGCTTCACCTCGTGCCTGAAGGAACTCGAACGCAGACTCGTACACCCGATCGACGAAGGATTGAATGCGATCTGGGGTGAGCGTGGGTGTTTCTGCACGTGCCGTTGTCAGCGCATCGCTGACTCCGCCGCGAATGAAATCTCGTAGCTGCGCTTGAACACGCAGGGCGGCTTGGGCGTCGGCGGGCACGGTGACCGCCTTGGTGCCAATGTCGTTGCAGATTCTGGCTTCAATGGCATGCGTCGCATACAGTTCGAAGACGGTCTGCAGCTGGTCCGGGGTAAACGCATCCAGGTCAGTCAGGCTGTCGGTGGTCAGCTCAACGATGGTTTCAACGTACGCTTCGCGCGCAATGCCTTCATCGATTGTGCCTGCTCCCGGACAAACGTAATCGGCGAGACCAACAAGTATCTCGGCAAGAGGACGCCCCGCTAGTTCTTCAAGATCAAGTGCTCTCAGTGCTTCGCGTACACCACGCGCTTGCGCGTCAGACAAGAACCCGAGTAACCTAGCCCCGGCACCGCGTGAAGCCCCCATCCGCTTCGCCGCCTGGCGCGATCCGCCAACAGCCGACGACACATAGCTGGCAACAGCGCGACCGAGACCCGTGCGATCACTTCCGCCGGATTTTGCAAAACGCGTGAAGTTGCCGCGGGCGCTTGTAAAACGGCCAGGGTCCGCCGGCTGCGGAATTGCTGGCCTGTCAGACGGGGCAGCAGGTACAGCTTGTGGCACAGGAGTGTCATCGCTGGCAGGTGCTGCGTCTGCTGGCATAGCCGGGGGCGAAGTCCCATCTTCCGATCCAAGCCATGTGGGAACAAGTGGTGTGCCGCCGCCCGGTCCACCGTAGGCTGTCGAAGTTCCCATTTACCGGCTTCCCTTTGACGCTTTGAGGACCGCCTCAGCTGCTGCTCTTAGCTCACGATTGTTCGAGACCTTGGCCCATTCGTTGAGCAATTTGCTAAGTCGAGCGACGTTTTCAGGGTCGGTGACTGCGCCCTGCCATCCCCGCACAGCCCACGGTCCGCACTTGCTGCTGGGCAAACCCTCCAGGAAGTCCAGCAGTTTTCCCTGCAATCCGGGTTGTGCCTTGATCAGAACAATCAGCCCGTCGATGCCGGCCGGCATCACATCGAAGGATCCGCTACCCATAATCCTGGATCGAACGGCTTCGAATACCTTGTCGGCCTCAGCTTGCACGAGCAGCTTCAGTTCAGGTGCATACGCCTGCACTGAGAGCTTGGCGCCGAAGAGCTTCTCAACCACGGTGCCGAGATGGCCGAGGACAGACACCGGCCCAAAGAAGTCCTTCTTGTCTTTCGTGACAAACAGGTAAGGCCGAAGATCAACGCCGGACAGTAGTGGCTGCACTCGTGCCCAGTCTTGCACTGCCTCCGATTCTTTCCATTCCAGCAAGGCCGCGCTTTCAATTGCTGTTGCGGCGTTGTCTGTGGGCTTCGCTGCCTTCCCCTCTTCTGCGGTTTTTGTGACGTGCTGCTTTGCAGCTATGCTCGCCTCCAGCGCGGCAAGGTCGTCGCATTGTCCCTGGGGATGGATGGCGGCAACGGAGGCGATCTGGTCGAACAGCCGGGGAATGAATCTCTCGGCAAGCATCAGCTTTGCCAACACCGGAAGCTTGATTTCCGCGCCGAATCCACGTGCAATAGCGGTGCGCTCCCGAAGCAGCAACGTATTGAGAAATCGCTTGATTTGGCGTGGGTTTCCCTTTGTGCCGCTGGCTAGAATCGGGCCGATCTGATCACTGAGCATGAGTGCGTTGTGCGTTTGGTCGGCCCTATCCCCCAGAGCAGCTTTCACCGAAGCTGCATCAAGGAGTGCGTTTTCCCAAGGCCTCTTGAGACGTTCGCGTGCCACAGCAATCAGCTTCGAGAAGTTCTCATCCTTCTCTCCAATTTCGGCCCCGGCCAACAAGAGCGTGACGTAGATGCGAGTCTCGGTTTCGCCCAACGCTGGAATACGAAATGGAATCTGGATCAGTTTTTCGAGGTAGTTTCTGGCGTAGTCACGTGGTCCGGTTGTCTCAGGGAGATCGGGGAAATGTTTGCGTACAGCGTACTCGACCATGGCTTCGTCTGCGGCGACGACAAAAGCTGTTCGTGACGTGAAAACGAAGAGCCGGATCGCTTCCAGTGTCTCGATTGCCGTGTCGGGAAGGCAGCGGTCGAGATCGTCAATCAGAACAACCAGCTGATCTATTCTTGCTTCTTCAAGCAATTTGTCGAAGGCTTTGCGGAAGGCTTCGACCTCCTGAGGAACGCTCTTGGATTCAGCCGGCGAAAGAACGGACTTAACGTCCTCAATCGCCGCGCCGATATTGTCCTTGGTCGCAAGCTCGGCAGGATTCGCGATCCAACCCTGCAACGTGGCCACGATGCCACCGATCTGCTCTGGTGTCGGAATCCCAGTAAAGGCAGTCCAGGCCAGTCCACCGGCCTTCTTCGCGACTTTGAGCAGGTCAATGCTCTTGACGACATCGTTCAAGGCACCTTTGACTTTCTGGAGGGCGGGGCGCTTCTCCATCAAGCCAGCTACGATGCCTTCGATCAATGCTATTTTGGCGTCCTCGAACCCTTGGAAACGCCAGCCATTGAATTTGAGACAAAGAACCTGTTCTTCATTCTCGAAACGCGAGGCGATCATCTCCAGGACACTGGATTTCCCAGCTCCCCAATCACCATGCACGCCGATGGTGACCGGACTATCGGGCCGTTCGCGTAGCAAGCCGATGATCGTTGTCGCGATGGCCTCGTTGTTGAGTAGATCGATTTTCGTTTCGTTGTCGGGTAGGATCATTGTTTTCCCTTTAATCGCAAGCTTTTGGAGCACTGGTGCTTGAGCTTTCTAAAATCACCTATCTCAACGTGATGAATGTGCATTGTTGTACCTACCCCACGTTCACGGGCACGAGCGTCATCGTGTCGTTGCCGAAGATGTCGATCACCTTGACCGCCACGGTGTAGCGTCTTGGTCGGTCGTAGGTGTGCATCGCGGTTGTGAGCTCCAAATTGGTAATCGTTCACTCCCCCTACGCTGTTGCCGGGATGACAGGGATGGGGGGAAGCGGCAAACCCTTGCGAGCGGCGGCGATGACGGTGCCGAGGTACTGCCAGGCAGAAGCGGCGCGACGGCGACAGGTTTCGATAAGGCTGGCGAGCAGAGCAAAGGCGCGGGAGCCCTGTTCAGAGCGCGTGCCGTGACTGATGTGGCGCGAAATCACCCCGTGCCGTAGCGTCTGTTCGGCGGCGTTGTTGGAGAGCGGCAGGTGGGGCTCGGCAAGCGGACGGAAGATCACCGTCCAGTCGTAGAGGAACTCGCGCACGACGCCGCCCAGTACCTCGTGGTGATCGGTCCGATGCGTTTTGCACAGGTGCTGCAGCCGGTCAACGTCGGCCGCGTGGCGTAAGGGCAGTGCTTCTGGCGGCGGATCGGTCCGCGCCGCGTCGATGGCGGCCATCAGCGTTTTCATGATCCCTTGCCTCTCCTGCCCGACCCCGGATACTCGGTGATCGCTCGATTCGGCCAGGCCCCGCAGCTTGCGCATCAGGTGCGGCCAGCAGCGCGGGCGGTTTTCCCAGGCGCGATAGACCCCGTAACCGTCACTGATCAGAATGCCGTGATAGCCGTCTTGCAGGGCGTTCTCCAGCATTTCCCGGCGGCGCGGGCCGATGAGGAAGAGTACGGTGTGGGGGGTGACCAGAGCCCACAGCCACAGCAGTACACCGGATTCTGGCCACGACGTTTCATCCCCATTCAATTGTGTTGTCTGCACGAGATCGGCCACCAAGGCATCCTCCAGCGGCAAACGGGCACGCCCGGCTTCGCGGATCGTCTCGTCGATCACGCCGGCGCTCAGCGTCAGATCGAACACTTCCCTCAGCAGTTCGCGGATGCTCGCCCGGGACAGGCGCATGCGCAGCGCGAGCAGAATGATCACTCCGGCCAAGCGAGGACCCACCAAGCGCCACTCGCCCAGTTCAGTCGTCTCCCACGGGTCGTCCGCCGGCGCCCGCCACGGCAGCGCACGACTGACATGGCCGCAGGCGCAGCGCACTTCAAGCAAACGGTGACGCGTGACACGGAACGTCAGCCCGATCAGGCCCTCGACCTGCGGCGCGATGTCGATTTCGTCCCAAGCTGTGTAAGCCGGCGACCCGGCGTCCGCCGCCAGCGCTAGCCCACAAGCCGTGCAGCTTTCAGGGCGGTGCTCGCACGTGGCGGTCACCGCCAGTTTCTGCGTGCGCCCATGGCCCGCACTGCCGGCTTGCCTGCCGGGCGACTTCCCCGAGCCCTTCCCGGGCGAGGGGCGGTTGGCAACAGCCGGGCTGGTTCCTGCCGTCTCTTTCGGCAAATCTCCCACCGTGTCGGTCGCGGCAGCTTCTGCTGTGCGGCTCTCGGCTGGCGTCCCCTTGTCCTTCGCCGCATCGCCCGCCTTCTCCCATGGCGCTTGGCTGGTCGGCGGACACGAACTGTTGGTCGGGTTCCGATTCAGCCGGTCCTGCAACTCCTTGACGTCATGCAGCAGACGCTTCGACACCTCCAGCAATAGCTCCGCCGGTAGCTTCTTGAGCCACTCGTCGTCCATTTGGAAAAGGCCATGCTTGCTCAGGCGCATCCTGCCCGCTCTGTCTCGTCGTCCTCAAGGCTCAGATTATGCTATACAAATCATTGGTCTGGCAGCTTTTCTTAAGGGGGAGTGAATCATTACGTCGAATTGGTTCAGGAAGCGCTTGCCGAGGAGCCAGGTTCCGACACCGGTGCCGACGATCCGGACGAAGTGGAGTATCTGCTTCTGGCCGGCCCTTGCGGAGTTGACCTGCGCACCAGGGCCTATGATGTGATGACGCGCCTGCTGCTGTTGGGAATCGGGTTCCCTCAGCGCGACGCTGGTTCGAATGGTGGCAGCGTCGGTGACCGGCAAGAGTGGAGGATGTGCGGCGCTAGTGTTCGGACATGCCTGCACTATCCACTCCGACTCGAGCGGACTTCAAAGGTATTCGTTCATGGCCGGGATAAGAACGCGAACGCTGGCCAGGCGATCGCCATGGAAGAGATCAATTTCGGCCCACCAACCCTCCTGCAGATTCTTCACAGCATTTGCCATCAACTGTCTTATTTTCGGCTTGGCGATCGCCAGTGCGAGCTGCTCGACTCCTGGAAAAACGCGGAGTCTTCAGAAATGTCGGCCACGGATTTTGACAGTCTTTAGGCGATTTCCGGGAATCAAGATCCGAACAACTACCGCAGCGGGTTGTTTTCCTGGCCCTGAGCCCGTCCTAACGCCATGATCCTTGGTACGGCGTCTTGCGGAAATCACCTTATGACTCGGAAATGCTCAAGAGCAGTGCCGCCCCCGCAGTAGGTTCCGCAAAAAAGACCAAGAAAGGGAAGCGCAAGTCCAGCTGAACAAACGGCAAAAGTTCACCTGTTCTCCATAGTTTTAACGAGTCGCCAAGGTGTCGGCGATCCCCGGTTGTGCACCTGCGCGGCGGTGGTCGCCGCAAGGTGCTGCCAGGTCTCTGGTGCCCGTCCTCTCGCCCGAGTGGTCTCTTTGTGGATCAGACGCGAAGGGGAAGCGCTACGCCATTGCATTCACCGGGTTCGCCGTCGAGCGTGGCCAGACTCGCCCAGGTGGCGCTCAAGGTTGGTGTGCTTTCGATGCACAGGTGGGTGGCGGAACACAGTGCCTCGTCAATCCAGTTCGCCAACGGCAGGAAGAGATGGCCTTCCCAGAGACTGTCCAGGGTGGGAAGCAGCGTGGCTTCTGAGTGATCCTCACTGCATAGCTGGCAGCGATAGCCGCCTTCGACCGCCGCGCCTACGGCATCCAGGCTGAGCAGCATGTCCCAGCACTGGCCTTGCCAGTCGACTACAACGCTGACGCTGTCGTTGCCGACGAACACGGAGAGGTGATCGGTGATGCCGACCGGTCGATAGGTCGCGTAGTCGCCGGTGCGCTCAAGCTGCCGAAGGGGAAACGGCAGGCGATCGGAATGGGCTGCCACCCAGGCATCGAACTGGCTGACGAGCGAGACTGCGGGTCCCCCCACGTTCGCCGATCGCCGTGCCTGGCTCCACGGTTCGGGCTCAGGCAATGAGTAACCTGTCCTTCATCTCGCGCAGGTGCCGGCGACTGACCGGCACCCTTCTGCCGCTGCGGGTGATGATCTCGGCGGCGCCATTGTCGAGCAATTCGATCTCGGCGATCTGGTCGAGGTTGACCAGGAACTGGCGGTGGCAGCGTATCAACGACGTACGCTCCTGCAGGATCTTCAGGCTCAGTTCGGTGGTTCCCTGCCGCTTGTCGCCGACCACCTGCACGCCGGCGATGTCGGTGTGGACGAATTCCACTTCGTCGAGCGCCAGCAGGAAGATGCGGTTGCGGCCGAAACAGGGAATCTGGCGCAGCTTTTCGGTTGATCCCGGAAAAGCCCTGGGCGAGTGGCGTACTCCCGAGCGCAACCAGTCGAGCGTCCGGGCAAGACGTTGCGGATCGATCGGCTTGAGGAGATAGTCGGCGGCGTGCTCCTCGAAAGCCTGCAGGGCGTGCTCGTCATAGGCGGTGACAAAGACGATCTGCGGCAGGGCCGAGGCGTCGATCATGCTCACCATTTCGAGACCGCTGAGGCGCGGCATCTGGATGTCGAGGAAAACCACGTCGGGGCGCAGGCGGTGGATGGCGGACAGCCCTTCGATGGCGTTGGCGCATTCGCCCAGCACCTCGACGTCGGGGGTGGCAGCCAGCAGCGCCTTGAGTTCCTCGCGCGAGGGCGCCTCGTCATCGATGATCAGGGCGGTCAGCATGGCGCCAACTCCTCTTCCACCGGCAGACGGATGGCGACGCGCGTCCAGCAATCGGGTTCGCAGCTCACCGCGATGCCGTAGGCCGCGCCGTAGCGAATCTTGATTCGCCGATCGACCAGGTTCATCCCCAGGCCGTCGCCTCCCGGAGTCGGTTGATAGAGGCCGGCGCTGTCCTCGACGACGATGGTCAGCACGCCCGCCTGGCGTTGGGCGCTGATGCGGATCGTTCCTGCATCGAGCATCTGCGAAATGCCGTATTTGATCGCGTTCTCGACGATCGGTTGCAGCGAGAAGGCCGGCAGACGCAGCGGCAGCAGGTCGTTGGGAACGGCGAACTGGACGTCGAGGCGATCGGCGAAGCGCGCCAGTTCGATGTGCAGGTAGGCATCGACGTGTTCGATTTCATCGCCGAGCGTGGCCTCGTTGCCGATCCGCTTGAGGCTCTTGCGGAAGAAGGTCGACAGGTACTGCACGAGTTGCCGCGCGGCTTCCGGGTCGCGGCGGATGACCGCTGCCAGCGTATTCAGCGCATTGAACAGGAAGTGCGGGTTGATCTGCGCCTGCAGGAGCTTGATTTCCGATTGCGCGAGCAGCCGCTTCTGCTCCTCGATCCGCCCGGCCAGGACCTGATTCGAGAGCAGGCGGGCGATCCCTTCGCCGAGGGTTCGATTGAGCGAGGAGAACAACTTCCGTTTGGGTTCGTAGAGCTTGATCGTCCCGAAGACGCGGTTTTCTTCGCCGCGTAGCGGGATGACCAGGCACGAGCCGAGCTTGCAGTCTTTGGTGACCGAACAGCAATAGGGGACGGTGGCGCCGTCGGCATAGACGACTTCATTGTGGTCAATGGCGTGCCGGGTGTGTGCCGAGGCAATCGGCGTACCCGGCAGGTGGTGCTCGGCGCCGACACCGACGAAGCCGAGGAGCTTTTCGCAATCGGTGATCGCCACCGCGCCGACCCCCGTTTCTTCCTGAATGACTTTGGCCATGCGGCTGCAGTTGCGCTCGTCGAAACCCTGCATCAGCACGCCGACCGAGCGCTCGGCGATGCGCAGCGCCTTCGCCGAGAAGGCGATCGAATATTTCTCGAGCGTCTCGCGGCGGTCGAGGATCAGACGCATGAAGAGGGCCGCGCCGACGGCGTTGGTCAGCATCATCGGCAGCGCGATATGCGCAACCAGCCGGGCCGCCTGATCGAAGGGCCTGGCCATCAGCAGGATGATCAGCATCTGCATCAATTCGGCGCAGAGCGTCGTCCCGAGCGCGATCATCGGACTGAGCAGGCGGTCGGCGCGATGGCGGTGCAACAGGTAGAGATGCAGGCCGCCGCCGATCAGGCCTTCGACGGTCGTCGATACCGCACAGGCAGCGTCGGTGAAGCCGCCGAGCGAGTAGCGGTGCAGGCCGCCGGTGAGGCCGACGGCGAGGCCGACGATCGGTCCGCCGAGAAGGCCGCCGAGCACGGCGCCGATGGCCCGGGTATTGGCGATCGCGCCTTCGATCTGGAAGCCGAGGTAGGTGCCCATGACGCAGAAGCCGGAAAACACCAGGTAGCAGACCAGCTTGCCGGGCAGGCGTACGGTCACCTGCATCAGCGGCGCGAACAGCGGCGTCTTGCTCAGCAGATAGGCAATCACCAGATAGACGCACATCTGCTGCATCAGGCTGCCGATCAGTGCCAGGTGATTGATTTCTTCGAGCATGGTCTGGATTTCCGCAAGTAGGTCGTGCTGATTCTACGACCTTGCCACGGCAGCGCCAGTTCTGATTGCAGGCGATCATTCGCCGACCACGAACTCGCCGACGGTGACTACCTCGCTCTGCCCTTTCAGGCGCAGCGTCAGTCGTTCCTCCTTCTGGGCGGCAGTGCCGAAGCCGGTGGTCAGGCGCAGCCCGAGCGTCGTCGCGCCGGCCACGACCTGCTGGCGATGCCCATAGAACTGCGCCTGGATCAGGTAGCGGCCGGGCTTGGCCTTTTTCAGCGAGAACTCCTCGGGACCGTAACCGCCGGTGAAATCACGCGACATGGCGCCGCCCTGATAGCTCAGACGGTTGCCGTAGAAGCTCTTCTCGCCGTTGGGGTCGGTTACCCAGAGATCGATGTCGGTGTTGTCGGCGTCCCAGGTCAGCACCACGCGCAGATCGAGCGGCAGATTGCGCAGGAAGCGTGGATCGATCGCCGAGGTATCGAGTTTTTCCGGCGCCGTGGCAATCAGGGCATTCATTTCCGCCAGGGCCACCAGTTCGATATCCGGGAAGCGGTTGTGCCAGGGTCGGGTCACCACTTCGTAGAGCGACTTCAGCGCCTGCTGTCGCGCTCCGGTTTCCGCCTGCGCCAGTCCCAGATCACGCCAGGACTGAGGCTCGTTGGGAGCCAGTTCGGCGACGCGCTGCAGCACGGGAACGGCCAGGTCGGCACGCTTGGCCTGCATCAGCCGATAGCCGAGGATGCGCAGCACGTGGCGATTCTCGAGGTCCATCTCGGCCAGATTGGAGAGGATGCGCAGCGCCAGTTCGGGCCGGTCGCGGTCGAAGAAGACATCGGCGACATCGAGAAAGAAAGCCGTGCTGTTGAGGTAGCCGGGACGTTCGTCGAGATAGATGCGGTACAGTTGATCGTTCTCGGCCTTGCGCAGACGCTCGGCATAGGGTGCGTTGGCAACCCATTTCTTGAGCTGGATGCTGGCGACCGGCGACGGAGTGGCGACGGCATCCGCCTTGGCCGGCGCTGCGGCGTCGGCCATGCGCTGCGCAGGGGCCGCCTTGGCCAGCGACTGGCGCGACTCGGCGACAGCGGGCGCGGGCGCGGGAGAAGCGATGGGGGCCGGCAGCGCGGCGGCCGCCGGGCGATTCCGCTCCGCCGACAAGGCGGAAGAACCGACGGCACCTGCGCTTGCCTTGGCTTCCTCGCGGGCCTTCGGGCGATCGCCCTTGGGAAAATCACGTTCCCACCAGGCCTGCTTTTCCTTGAAGCGGCGGGCGATGTCGTCGCTGTGGCTGGCACGCTCGCGTTCGCTCTGCTGACGACGGGTACTCATCAAGCGCTCATACTCGGCACGCAGTTGTTACGTCCCGCGATATCTGGAACTCTTCAACCCGAGCCATTCGAGGTTGAGATGATGGCAAAGTCCCACGCTGACGCCGGAAGAAGAGGTTCCGGCGTCAGCGTGGGACGAGAGGGCTAGAAGGG
>JAFLDO010000077.1 GCA_017302455.1 Accumulibacter sp. | reverse complement strand
CTTCCGGTTGGGCCTACGGCCCGCCCTCCAGGAGGCCCCACCACCGCCATCAAGCAGCATTGGGGGTGTATCAGTTTTCAATCGGTGACAAAGGAAAAACTGTGTCAGTTTTCAATCGGTGTTGACAACGGAGGCACCATCGTCTTTTGGGGCCAAAACCGTGGCATTGGTCAACCGACGGGCATCTACAGCAATCGATCTGGCCAACTCCTGCCGATCGTCAATGCCGTGACAACCATACCCGACAGCGGCGGAAGCTCCTTCTACGTCAATAACTTGACCACGTACTCCTTCAAGAACGATCGCCTGGCCTTCATCGGGAGCACGGGCTACCCCGATTCCCCCTACCCCCTTGTGAACGAGGGTCTGTTCGTCGAGCGGAGCGGCGGCGCGCTCGATAAGCTCGCGGATCGGACCACTCAAGCACCTGGCGGTGCGGCGGGTACCTTCACCTCCTTCGTCGGTGGCACCGGTCTCTTGGCCTTCAATGGACAGGAGGTAACCTTTAACGCCAGGACATCCGTGACCAACCGGATAGGTCTGTATCGGACTCAAGGCGGAACAATTGAAACGGTGGCCGACGTCCATACCCCCGTACCAGAGCGCCCAGGATCCACCTTCGGCGACGGCTTTCGGCTCGACGTGGACGGCCACACTCTTGCTTTCACCGACTCCGGGAACGGGGTCTATAAGGACGTCGGGGCCGGACTGCAGAAGGTCGCCGACGTCAATACTCGGGTGCCTGGGAGCGATCTTTTTTCGTTTGGGCAGCGCATCGAGAACGTATCGATCTCGAACGGCAATGTTGCATTCGACTGGGGTTCGCAGGGAGTGTATATCGAGTACGAGGGACAACTGGCCAAGGTGATTGCCCAGGGCGACACGCTCGACGGCAAAGTTGTCAACTCCACCGCAATGTCCTCCGATGCACTAAGCGGGAATCGCCTCGCTTTCTTCGCGAGTTTCAGTGACGGCAGCGAAGGGGTCTATGTGGCTACCGCCGTGCCGGAAGCGAGTGAGGCGGCGATGTTGCTGGCCGGTCTGGGGGTGATTGGGGTAATAGCGCACAGGCGCCGTCAGATCAACGACGTCGTGTAGGCTGCCTTGGCCTCGCGGCAATAGGCAGTCGAGCATGCGTTTTCGGCGATGAGCTGAGGGAATTACGGAGGCTTCGAGCGCAACCCATCAGCAAAGCGCTCGAAGCCACCCGGAATCAGCCTGGACCAGCAGGCAAATCCGCGCGAAGCCCGACCGGCAGAACGTGTTCCTTGATCACCGGCGTCACTTGGCGCAGTTGGAACTGCGGCCAGACGACCCGCGATGACGCTCGCAAACGCTCATATTCGCCGATAACCAGCGGCACATAGGCGCGCGTCTCGGCGTAGGGCGGGATGTCTCCATAGCGTTTCACGGCACCCTCCCCGGCGTTGTAGGCAGCCACGGCCAAGCGTTCGTCGCCATTGAACTGCCGCAGCAAGTCACGCAGGTAAGACGCCCCGGCCTCGAGATTTCGTTCGGGGACGCGCGCGTCGCGGACGCCATAGCGAACAGCCGTTCCCGGCATGAGCTGGGCGAGGCCAGTCGCACCCTTGGGTGAGATCGCGTCCGGCCGATATCCGGACTCCTGCAGGACGACCGCGTGCAGCAGTTCGGGAGCGATTCCGGCCTGGCGGGCCGCGCGCTCGATAGCGCTAGCGTACGGGCGGTTAGTGAGGCCGCGATTGATCGTCACGCCGCCCTGGAGGAGGACGCTCGAATCCACCCGCAAACGATAGGCCTCCTGCGAACCGGAGAGCCGGTAAGGACTCGGTGCGGGCTCGACCGCGAGCGCCGGCGGCACCGCGCAGACAGCAGCGAGAATGAGCGCAACATGCCTCATCGCAGCCGCCAAACCGGCACCATTGCGCTCAAGGTGCAACCGGCAGCAGCCCCACAAGCGTCCGAGGCAAAATCCAGCCAGTCCGCGCTGCGTCCCGGCAGTTGTAGCTGGTGGAGTTCATCTGCCCCCCCGACCAGCGCCGCCAGCAAGAAGGCCCACGCCAGTCGGTGCCGCCCCAGTCCCTGCGACAGCAACCCGGCCAGCAGCCCAAAACTCACCACATGCGCCACCTTGTCCCACGGGGTGACGAACAGCCCAACGGCGAGCGGCGTCCAGCCGACAGCGAACAGGAGCACAATCCCGAGAGCGGCCAGAGCAAGGGCCCAGCGCCGCCCATGCCGAAAATCGGCCTCCTCAGTAGGCATGCCGGTCGCCTCGCAGTACCACCCATATCGTCTTGATGATGATCCACGTGTCCAGACTCAGCGACCACGTCCGCAGGTATTCCAGATCCCATTCGATGCGCTTCTGCATCTTCTCGACGGTCTCCGTCTCGCCGCGGCAGCCGTTGACCTGCGCCCAACCGGTGATCCCGGGCCTGACCTTGTGCCGCACCATGTAACCCTTGATCAGCTTGCGGTAAGTTTCGTTATGAGCAACGGCGTGCGGACGCGGGCCGACAATGCTCATTCGCCCTTGCAGAACGTTGACGAACTGGGGCAATTCGTCAAGCGACGTGCGCCGCAGGAACGCGCCGAACGCAGTTACCCGGACATCATTCCTGCGTGCCTGGGGAATCACTCCGTGATCCTCGCATACGGTCATCGAACGGAATTTGTAGACGGCGATCTCCTTGCCATCGAGCCCATAGCGGCGCTGCCGGAAAATGATCGGTCCCGGAGAACTCCTCTTGACGCCGATCGCCAGGGCCAGCATGGCCGGCGACACCGCGAGGAGGATCAACGAGCTCAACACGATGTCGGAGAGTCTCTTGATGATGCCTTGCAAACCCTGAAACGGCGTCTCGCAGACGGCCACGACAGGGACCCCACCGACACTGTCCATCCGGCCCTGGATGAGGTCGGTGACGAAGATATCCGGCGCGAAGAAAATCGACGCCGTGGTGTCTTTGAGACTATCGAGCACCGCGAGTATGCGCGGCTGCGTGGCCATCGGCAGTGCCAGGTAGATTTGCTCCACACGGTGCTCCCGGACGTAGTCACCAAGAAGCGCGAGTGAACCGAGCAATGGCATCTCGGCAATGGAATCCAGGCGCGCGCGCCCGCGATCGTCAAAAAATCCTTTGAAAGTGACCCCGAGGTAACGGTCATCAAGGAAGGAGCGGGCAAGGCGCAAACCGACGTCATTGCAGCCGGCAATGACCACTGTCTTCCGATTGGCCTCGATGGCAAGCAAGCGCGGCACGATTCGGCGTGCTGCTTCATGACCCGCGATCAGCAGCGCGGGTGTGGCGACCAGCCAGGTGAGCATGACCTCGCGCGAGAAATGATGGATATAGCCTGTGGCATATCCCAACGCACCCAGCATGACCACGAAAATCAGCCAGTTCAGCACCTTTTTCCGCACCACCCGCCGGAGTCGATCGTGGAAGCGAGTGTCCCCCGGAAACATCAGCCCAAAGGCCATCAAAGCCAGAATAACGTAGCGCGCCTCCAACCTGGCCCCATGGTACAGCAGGGCGCCGAACAGACACAGCGCGACCAGCAGGGGATCGAGGAACGCCTCCGCGGCCGCGGTGAGTGTGAACCGCTTGCCATACAAGACGTGCCGCTTGTCCAATGTCGAATACATACCGGAGGAGGAGATGCGCGCGGGGGGAGTGACTGACAGGGGGAAATAACGTGAGAGAATCGCATGTCTCAAGCGGTGGATTATACAACGGCAGCGAAACCCTTCTGCAAGAAATGCCAGGAACCCTGATGATACGAGCTCAGCAGCAACGTAGCGGCTGGCAACGGGCGTTGCTGCTCATGGCGGCGTTCGGCACACTGGCGCCCGACCAGGGAGTGGCGGACGAACCGAACACACTCACGTTGTCTGTCGCCGAGACAGTCCAGCGCGACAACAACCTGTTCCGGCTACCCGATGGCCTCTCCCCGGTCATCAATGGTGTCCCCGGTTCCCGCGGCGACACGCTGAGCAGCACGCAGCTGGGATTGCGCTTCGCTCACACCTACGGTCGGCAAGACCTGCGAGCCAATGTCAACTATGCCATCAACAAGTACCGGGAGTACGCCTACCTCGACTACAACCCGCTGAATCTGGGGCTTAATATGGACTGGCAAGTGGGAAATCACTGGCGCGGTAGCCTGGTCGCCGAGCAGGCACAATCGCTGACCAATTTCGCCAATACGCGCGGTTTCCAGCAGACGACCAATACCTACCGCCGGTCCGGCGGCGACGCCAACTACTGGTGGCACCCCGACTGGGCGACAGGAGTCGGCGTCTACGCCCTGCAGAACCGCTATTCCGGAAATTCCCAGCCGCTTGATGACTATGACGCGGCAGTCGCCGAACTCAAGCTGACCTACCAGCCGCGGTCGGGCAATCGGGTGGGCCTACTGTACCGTCATACCGATGCCAGCTATCCCAACCGCAGCACCCCGGTGCTCGGCTTGTCCCTGCTCGATACGGGATTCGGCCAGGAAGACTTGCGCGCCACCGCCAACTGGCAACTTTCCGGTGCCAGCCGGCTGGACGGTCAGCTCGGCTTTACCCGGCTGCGCTATGACGTGCTCAGCAACCGCGATTTCCAGGGCGTCACCGGCAACCTGAACTACGCCTGGCAGCCCTCCGCCAAGACCTCGCTGAACGCTGCCGTGTCACGCGAAATCGGCCCCCGTCAGGACGTGACCGGCGACTACGTGGCCAATTACGTGCTGACCAGTTCGGTCACGCTCGCGCCGACCTGGCTGGCGACCGAGAAAACGAGTCTGCAGGCGACAGTGAAGTGGTTGAACGAGGTCTACCCCGGTGTGCCGCTGGGCTTGTCGAGCGTTTTTCCTCGCAGGGAGGACCGGACCTGGCTGCTGGGCCTGACGGCCGGCTACAACCCGACGCGCAAGCTGTCCTTCAGGATGGCCGTGCAGCAACAGAAGCGCGATTCAAACTACCCTGGCGACCAGTACAACGATACCACGGCGTCGATCACCGGGGCGCTCACCTGGTGAGTCGTCTATCCGATCCGGGGGACCTCTCGATGGTCACGCCGGTGTCGGAATTCTTTACACCATCACCGACATCATCGGCGCATGAGTTAATATCCATTAAGTCCATCTGTTAGGAATTTATTTGGGTTTGTTTATGACGTCGCAAGGACCCGACTGTGGCTCGCACCCCGCCGCGGGCGTCGGAATTCTTTACACTATTGTCGACATCATTGATTCAGAAGCAAAAGCGCAATTAAGTTGGGGTGTTACGGACGTTCCAGCGCTTTTTCATGGCGCATTCAGGGGCCTGATCGATGCTTCTATCCGGCTGCGGGTGTCGGAATTTCTTACGACATGGCCGCAATGACCCGAGCCGGAACCCGGGACACCACGGTATCGCAAGAGAGCAAGGAACTGGCACACTACTTGCGATAGCGGCAAGGCATTCGTGTAGAATACCCACACTGAAGAAGTCAGCAGTCGGCTGCAGGCTTGCTTACGTGCCCTGCCCGAACGGCAACGTGACTGAAACAATGGCAAGCGTTCGGCGGGCTGGCGCAATCCGGTCATTTGGTGGTTTTCTTGGAGGGGGCGATGATGAACGTTAAGCTAGCGAGCATGTTGTCGGGAGCAGGGGTGATACTGGCTCTAGCGCCAGCCGCCGCCTCGGCGGTCAATTTGATTACCAACGGCGACTTCGAGTCGTGGTCGGGCTCGTTCTTACCGTCGGCGGGTTACAGTACGGTCAACGCCGGTCAGTCGTTTATCAACGATTGGACCGTAGGATCAACATCGGTCGATGTGATCAGAGGCGCGTACGGCGCTATCAGCGGCATCAGCATCGACCTGCTCGGCACACCAGGGCCCGGTTCAGTGTCGCAAACCTTTGCTTCCAGTGCGAGCCAGCAGTACAAGGTGGCCTTCGACCTTTCGAAGAATACGTACAGCACGGGCGGCGCGTCGGCGATGACAGTCATCATCGGCGGTGCAGCGCCGTTATCGTTATCCTACACTGGTACGGCTTCACCCACGCACTACGAGTTCCTGTACACAGCTACTGGGACGTCGACAAACCTTAAGTTCGTCAGCGCCGACTCAGGGAATTCGGGCGCGGTGCTCGACAATGTGTCGGTTACCGCTGTCCCCGAAGCCGACACCTACACCATGTTGATAGCGGGCTTGGGGCTGGTCGGGTTCGTGGCGAGGCGGCGCATGCCAAAGAGCCTCTGATTGGGCGTACAAACGGTTGTCACGAACAGCAAGCTTTGGGAAGATTTGCGACCGGCCGATCGTTTGGCCGCCTTGCCGTGGTCCGAATGCCACGGGTCTTGCCCTGTCTGAGGAGGTGTGAGTGTGAATGATAAGTTAGTCAGAAGACTGTCTTGGGGAGCAGGACTGACGCTCGGTCTGCTTCCAATGTCTGCCCTAGCGGCGTCAATTGTAGCGAATGGCTCGTTTGAGGACGGTCTCAGCAATATTGGGAAGTTCACCACCATCACCAGTGGCCTCACGAATTGGACGATTTCTAGTGGCAACGTCGACTACATCGGAAGCTACTGGTTGGCGAGCAACGGTTCCCGAAGCCTCGACCTCAACGGCTCTTCAATACCAACACCAACGGTTTCCCAAGCGGTTTCCCTTACGGGCGGGCAGCAATACCTTCTCTCGTTTGACATGGCGGGCAATCCTGACGGTGGTCCGCTGACTAAGTCCCTGACCGTCGCGGTTGGCACGGCCCTACCCTCTCAGTCGGTGACTTTCGACTCCACGGGCAAGACGACAACTGCCATGGGGTGGATCACGAAGAGCTTTTTGTTTACGGCACCGAGCACGGGTTCCTATGCCCTGAGTTTCAAGAGCGACGTCACTGACCCATGTTGTTATGGACCTGCCCTGGACAACGTCAGCATCTCGGCGGTCCCCGAAGCCGAAACCTACGCCATGATGTTGGCTGGTCTTGGCCTGGTGGGCATAGCCACGCGTCGCAGAACGCGAGCCATTGCCTGATCCAAGCTGTGAAGTATCAGTGTGTCTCGGGGGGCTACGGCCCCCTTTTCCTTGATGCATTGGCGGGAGCCCTGTCGTCGCCTACCGGTTCCCGTGTCGCGTCAACCTTGGCTTCAGCCCCCCCGGACTGCACGGTCAATGGAGTTTTTGCGACGTCCATGGACAAAAAAACGACCCGCGTGCTCAAGTAGCAAGCATCGCGATGACACCTGGGTTGCGACGACGGCACCGTAGGGCAGTGCCGGAGCGTCGCGTGAGCTCCACGCCGATGCCTACTGCCCACGGGCAAATTGGGAAGATAGGGGCTTTTTCCGCCCCCTCCGGTCGTCAGTGCTGGACCCTCAATCAGGCAAGCACCCCTGAATGCAGTAGTCTGCGACGTGTGACAAACCCCACCAAGCCAAGACCAGCCAGCAGCATCCCGTAACTTTCCGGTTCGGGAACCGGCGTGACACTTGACGACAAGAACTGAACCTGAAGACCGGTCGGGTTGCCGCCGCTTTGCGCCAGGTTGGTGACGATGAAGTCAAGCGTATTCAGACCCGTGGCGAACGACCCACCCGTACTCGAGAAATTCGTCCACGTATTGAACCCTGACGAACTACCGACAGCAAGAAGAGTTCCGTTGAGCTTGATCTGACCGGAGTTGTCCGTCGCCCACCGCCCGCTAAAACTTGCCGATAGTGGATCGTAACCGGACAAGTTGAAGCTCAGTGTCCACGTATAGATGCCGTTTGAGGTCGCATCATACGTCGCCGCCGCATTCACAGCCGGAGCCAACCATTTGGAGGTTGCCGTGTTGGCGACCCAATAGCCGATTGGGAAACCCGAATCCGGTGCCACAAAGCCTGAAGTACCGACACTCGGGCCATCGCCGCCGCTCTTGGAAAGCGCGTAATGCGTATCCGCCGCACCCGCCAAAAGAACGGCGCCAACATTATCGGTGCCTGTGCTGAAGAGACCGGGAATCGGAACGGCCGCCGCCACGTCAAGCGCGGTCAGGGAGCCAGCCGCCATCATCAAGGCGACGCTGGTAGCGCGGTGTCTTGCCAGGGTCGTGAAAATTTTCATGTTGAAGAACCTCCCAAAAATTTAGGTAATGCAAGGAGCCAAAGAAGAACGATCCCCCCGTGCCTGAACACAGGTCCCAACGCCACAACGTCCGTGCCCCGAACGGCCGGCATGGAAGTTGCAGCCAGCAAGACTAAAGCAACAATCGGGCCTAAGTTCCCTTATGTTGACTCAATTTGTTCTTCAGCGCTCGCACTACCACATGGCCTCCTACCGATGAGCTAGCTACCGGTCGCTCGGTCGCTCACCGTGGAGAAGCCGGCAACAATAGCCTTGCTATCCCTCGGCCCAGCCGCGTCTTTACTTCGCTCATTGCTTCTCGCTCCTTATGGCAGCGCCTAGCTTAAACCCCTGTCTCAAGCCCTGGGACCACTATAGTCAGCGCACCGCCGATGCGCCCCATCATCTCGACCCCAGCCGCTAGCGCCGCTTTTCAAATGCCATGTCATACGCCGCCAACAGCTTGGGCGCTTCGTACTTCCACTCCAATTCGTTGATCACACGATTGCGCCCGAACTCCCCCATGCGCCGCCGGCGTTCAGGATCTTCCAGCAACTCGACAATCCTCTCGGCCATGTCCACCTCGTCATTGCGCTTTGCATACAACGAAGCCTCCTGCGCCGAGAACCGTCCTTCGGCCAAGTCAAACTGAACGATCGGCTTGCCGAGCGCCATGTATTCCATGATCTTGTTCATCGTCGACTTGTCGTTCATCTCGTTGGCGACATCCGGGTTTACGCACACGTCGGCAGTGTTGAGCATTTCCAGCAGTTGCTGATCCGGCACGCGGCCGGTAAAGGTGACGTAGGCGGCGATGCCCAGTTCCTGCGCATAGGCGTGCATCTCGTCGAGCGAGGTCCCGCCGCCGACCAGTCCGAAATGAACGTCTGTGCGCCCCATCTTCTGCACGATATGCGCTGCGGCCCGCAGCAGATAGTCGATCCCCTCCTGCTTGCCCATCACGCCAACGTAACCGACCATAAACCTGCGCCCGTGCTTGAGCGACTCGACCGGCGGCGCGATCTTCAGCCGATCCAGCTTGGGCCCGCTACGAACCACAAAAACCCGCCCTGGGTCCATGCCGCCACGCTCGACGGCGATGCGCTTGTAGGACTCGTTGGTTGCAATCGACACGCTCGCCGTTTTGAACGTAAGCCGTTCGCACAGCACCATCAGCTTGTAGAACAAATCCCGGCGAGCAAACTTGGCCTCGTACAACTCCGGGTTGATGTCGTGGTGATCGAAGATGAATTTCTTGCCGAGAAACAGCTTGAAGAAGCCGCCCACCAGAAAGATAAGGTCCGGCGGATTGCAGGCATGGATCACGTCGAACCCACGTTTGAACAGCACCTTCCAGGCAAGCTTAAACTCCCAGAACAGCGCCGCCGCATACTCCAGCGCGTAGGCGATTGCGCCATCGGCCTCAAGCGGCAGATTGTGGCGATAGATGTGAATGCCCTCGACTACCTCGAACTTCTTCTCATAGCCCTTGCCAGTCGGGCAGATGATGGACACCTCGTAGCCCGCGTCGCGCAGTGTCGTCGACTCCTGCCATACCCTTCGGTCAAACGGCGAAGGCAGGTTCTCGACAATAACCAGGACACGCCTTGGCCTACCAGCAAATGCCATCGTAGCGCCCCGCCTCGCTCTTGTTGGGCACTATTCGTACCAAATCGACAACTACCTGCCCCGGCTTGATTTGTTCAAGGATGTTGCGGAACTCCTGGGCGCTGTTGCCAATGATAATCACCTCAGCAAAACTCACGACATCTTCCATGCTCTCGACCATCAGCTTCGAGATATGTGGAATATGGTTGAGGATGTAATCGCGGTTCGCACCGGTCAGCGCTGCCAGATTCACGTTGCGGTCGTAAAGCTTCATCTCGTAGCCCTTGCCGATCAGCGACTCGACAACCTCCACCAGCGGCGACTCCCGCAAATCATCGGTACCTGCCTTGAATGCAAACCCCAGTATGCCAACACGCTTCTTGCCATAGGCGGTCACCATCTCCAAACCTTTTTGCACCTGTCGCTGATTACTCGGCATCAGCGAATTCAGCAGCGGCAAATCAAGATCCAGGGTGCGGGCCTTGTAGGTCAGCGCGCGAACGTCCTTGGGAAGGCATGAACCGCCGAAGGCAAAGCCAGGCTTCATGTAGTAGGGCGAGAGATTGAGCTTGGTGTCCTTGCAAAAAATCTCCATCACCTTGTGGCCGTCGATCCCCAGCGACTTCGAAAGGTTACCGATTTCATTGGCAAACGCCACCTTTACCGCATGCCAGTTGTTATCGGTGTACTTGACCATCTCGGCTGTCTCGACATCCGTGCGTACCAGCGGCGCACCCATCTTTTCATACAGCTTGACCAGAACGTCGCCCGCCTGCGCATCGGTTTCGCCGATCACTGTCTTCGGCGGGTTGTAGTAGTCATATACCGCAGTGCCCTCACGCAGGAATTCCGGGTTGTTGCAAACACCGAAATCTCTCCCCGCCGTCTTGCCGGAATATTGTTCCAGCATGGGAATGACAACGCTGCGCATGGAGCCCGGCAGCATGGTCGAACGCGCAACGACTACATGAAACCCGGCTTTCTCCCTGATCGCGGAACCGATTTCCTCGCAAACCCGGCGCACAAAGGAAAGGTCGAGATTGCCGTTCAATTGCGAGGGCGTGCCCACGCAGATCAGCGAAATATCCGAGTCCAACACCGCTTCATGCACGTTCGACGTAGCACGCAGCCGCTTCGCCGCGACGCCGCTTGCGACCATCTCACCGATATCCTTTTCTATGATGGGCGTCTGGCCACTGTTGATCAGATCCACCTTCGTCTGATTCGGGTCGACACCAATCACCTCGTGCCCGTCGTTGGCCAGACAACCCGCCGAAACGGCGCCCACATAGCCCATGCCAAAAATGCTTATCTTCAAAAAGCCTCCCAATACTGAATGAATGAATCTATCTGACGGATGTTCCGATTCGATCGGCATCGAGATCGAACGAGAGGGCCAATCGCGTCACCAAACGCACAGGCCCGCCAATCGTCCCGCGCCACACAAGCATTGTTGTCGGCGTCTTCACGTCGAAAGATCTTGAAATCCATCCTGCGTGCGGATCCTCCTCGCCTCTCAAGAAGCTTGGCGAAAGAGCGCACTCCTCCATGTCCATCGTCAGTCGCACGGGGCCAGAATCGGCTGTGACCACCCCTTCAGCGCAAGTCACCACGCAGTGCTCGGCAAAGTGCCAACACAGTTCCACCTCGTGTCGTCCCGCGCAGCGCAACACATCGATCACCTCGAAGCGATTGCCGACAGCATCGAAAGAAATCTCCCGCTGATGGGTCAGCGGGTCGCTCAAGCGCCGGTAGCCATCATGCCGGCCCCTGAAAATCTGCCGTTCGCCATCGAGTTCCGCCAGCTCACAATGCGCATTGGCCTTGCCTAACCAAAGAAAATTTCCACCGATCACCGACTGATCCGTTCCATCCACACGCAGCGTGTTGTGAGCGAATGTCCCGCGAAAATAGTCGCGACATTTCTTTTGCGTGTGATAGGCATAGGTCCCCGGATCGATCAGCAACTCACGCCCACCGGCAGACAGCACGAATGACAGTGCGTCCGCGTGACCGTGGGCCGCGATCGACAGATAACCCAAGGGGCCGCAGTCGATCAAGGCCCGCACCTCATCCGCCGCCCCGAGACGGGCGCCCATCAGGTAATAGCCACCTTCGGAAAACGCCGTGCGTGGCTTTTCCGTTTCCGGCAGGGGAAGCGCATCAAACACCTCCGCCGCCGAATCCCCCAGCAACCAACGGCTCTTGTCGTCGAAGCGCCGAGCCTTGGCAGCGAAATCACCTCGGCTGAACAGCACCGCCCCAGTCGCCAGCAACGACCGATAGCGCGACCGACCCGGCCCCTGGCTCAAGCGGACCATCAGCGCGTCGTCCGCATCACCGATCATCGGCACATGGCCGGCACAGTCCATCACTGCCGCCAGAAACTCCATCAATCGTTCCAGCCGTTCCCAGTACGACGCGCTGAACTCGATACCATTCGCCCGGCAGATCAAGCCACAGAGCAGCATCATGTCAATCACCTCGTGCTGGTAATAGACCGCCTGTTCCCGATTCACACCGTCCGGCGCGTTCTGCTTCAGCGCTTCCGTCTCGAAGCCCGGCGCCGCAATGCTTTTCCATTCGGCGCTTTCAGGCCACATCGGCCAGGTGACCGTGCCAACCAACAAACCCATGTACTCGCCTAGCAGATGGTTGTTGGCGGACGAATGGCGCGACAGATGCCCGGCGATAAAGTGGCAATGCTGAAACACCGAGCGTAGCCAACGAGTGCGGAAAGCCGCGCCCTCGACGCCGACAAACAAGCGAGACTCATCCCCACCCAGCAGATGCCAGGCAAAGGACCAGTTCATTAACCTAACGGCATGCTCAAGAGAACTGGTCCAGTTGGGCCCCAAGGGGTAAGGGCACTGCGCAAACCATGAATCAAGAAGCGCTCGGCAGCCCTCGCTGAACCTGGCATCGCCCGTCAAGCGCCAGGCCTGTGCCAAGGTGACCAGTTCCAGGTGCCGGTTCGGCTCCCACAGATACTTGATATCCCCGACGACGCGTTCGTCCCGATAATTCAGCGTCTTCCCAAAAACCAGCGGAACGACTGTCCGTGTCTTGGGATCCTGGTTCCAGGCAGGAGGAAAACCCAAGGTCGCGTCGCGCATTGCGAACACTCCAAACTGCCCGGACAGAATCCTGTCCGCCGCGGATCGATAAGCCTCAAGCTCGAAACCTCTCGGGACTTCTCCCAACCAGGCGCGGCCGCACAAACCCGTCGGTTCCCCGGGGCTTGCGCGACCAATCCCCCACTGCTCCAGTCTTGCCCTCACAGACTGGCGAACACGATAGACGAGTTCAGGCGCGTCCATCGCACGCAGGCGCAGGAATCGCCACGAGACATTTCTAAACATATTGCCGATGCCAGATCTCAAGATTGAGCAGCGACCACAACAGTTTTTCATGGTTCTGCCGTCCGCTTACGTGCTCGCACAAAAGTCTTTCCAAAACGGCACGATGAAAATACTCTCGAGTTCTTGAATCGCTCCCCAGCAGGTGATCGTAGAGGTAATCCTTCATCCCGCGCCTGAACCATTCGTTAACCGGAACGCGCAAACCAATTTTCGGTCGCTCAAGAATGCGATTCGGCAACACGCGCTTCATCGCCTGCCGGAGAATGAACTTGGTTTTTCGGCCGCAGATACGCCAGTCGTCGGGCAATCGGGAAATGAATGCGGCCAACTCGTAGTCCATGAACGGCATGCGTGCTTCCAGGGAGGCGGCCATTGACATGCTGTCGCCACGCTCAAGAAGGTTATCGGGCAGCCAGCTTGGCTGATCAAAGTAGAGGATTTTTCTCAGCGCGGAGTTGCCTGCCGCCGTATCGAAGCGCGGAGCCACTTGTCCCGGACCAGAGTCGGCGCCCCACATCGACACCAAGGCAGACCGCTCGGCATTCGATAGCGCGCCAAACCAGCGCGGCAGGCGCTCCCTGGCATCGGCTATCCCCAGATTGGTAACGGCAGTCTTCATACGTCGATACTCATAGGGCAGCGCATGGACCAGAGGTTCGAAAATCCCGTGCCTCAGGAAGCCCGGCATCCGCTGGTAATACCCCACGTAACGCTCATACACGTGCTTTGGATATCCACCCAGCAGCTCATCCGCCCCTCTCCCGTCAGTACCATCTTGACGGTGCGCGCCGCCTCTCGTGCCAGCAGAAAGATCGGGATATCCGAAGGTTCTGCCACCGGCGCGTCCCGAGAGCGGATCAGATCCGGCAGGTGCTGCATCATGTGGGTATCGGACACCGTCAGCTCGTGATGATCGGTGCGGAGCTGCTCGGTGATCTCCTTGGCATAGGCCAGTTCGCTGTAGGCCGTCTCGGCGAACCCGACCGAGAACGTCTTTACCGGCAAGCTGGAATGTCGGGACATGAGACCGACAACGGCCGACGAATCGATCCCGCCAGAGAGAACGGCGCCAAAGGGAACATCGGAAATCATGCGCATCTCAACTGCGCGATCCAGCGACTCCAAAAACTCGCCGACCGGATCAGCCGACACGGCGAGGGACTCACGAACCGCTCCGTCAGGCGGCCGATAGTACGCCTGCTCGATCCAGCGCCCGGCCTCCCAGAGCGCCCAGGAGCCCGGCATCAGCTTGCGGATGCCCTCGAACAACGTCGCCGGAGCCAGCACGTAGCGATAAGCGAAGTAATCCCAAAGCGCCGCCCGATCAACTCGCGCCACGACGCCCGGATAGCAGAGCAGCGACTTGATCTCCGACGCAAACAGCAGGGTATCGGCCGTTTGGCGGAAATACAGAGGCTTCTTGCCAAAACGGTCCCGCGCGAGAAACAGCCGCTGCCTGGGTGCATCCCAGATGGCAAAGGCAAACATGCCATTGAAGCGCTCGACACAGGCAGGTCCCCATTGCTCATAGGCATGAACGATGGTCTCGGTATCCGAGCTTGTGGCAAACACGTGCCCCAGCGCAAGCAACTCCTCGCGCAGGCCCTGGAAGTTGTATATCTCGCCGTTGAAGACGAGCTGAATCGATCCGTCTTCATTGCCCATCGGCTGATGACCGGTGGAGAGGTCGATGATGGACAAACGCCGATGCGCCAGACCAAGGCGATACTGCCCGTCCGAACTACCAGATTCGAAAAATCCCTCATCGTCCGGGCCCCGATGGGCGATGGCCGCAGCCATTGCCCGCAAGGTGCCGCCCAGGTCGAGCCCGACCACTCGGGTCACGTAGCCAGCGATGCCGCACATCTTGCCTAAGCCACCCGCTCGTAGATTTCGCCAAACCGGGCAGCCAGGCGATCAACCGTGTAGTTCTCGGCAATCCTCTGCCGTCCTGCTGCCGACATGCACAACAACTCTGCGCGATTGTCGGCCAAGCGCCGAATGGCCGCTGCCACTGCTGCGGGATCGTGAGCCGGAACAAACAGGCCGTGCACACCGTCCCGCATCACATCAGGGATGGCGGCCACCGGGCACGTGATCGGCACGCAGCCGGCAGCCATGGATTCAAGAATCGAATAGGGCAGCCCTTCATTGTGATAGGTGGGGAATACCTGGACATCGGAACCAAGCCACAATCGGTCCTTTTCTGCGCCAAACACCGGGCCAAGCAGAGTGACCTCGCTCGTCAAGCCAAGGCGCGCAATCGACTCAAGGACCTCTGCCTCGTCCGGCCCGGAGCCCGCCACCCGTAATTCGAACCCAAGCCCCTGGTCCTTAAGCAGTTTCAGTGCCGCCAGCGACTCAAATAATCCCTTTGAACGAATGATTCGCCCAACGAAGACCAGCCTCAGCGGAGCACCGCCTACGGGTCGCTCTCGCTCCACGTCAAGTAAACCCTTGGTATCGATCGCGTTCGGCACCAGTTCCACGGCGATCCGTGAATCGAACGCCCTATGGGAACGGACGGCCCCACTCGAAAGAACGGTGACCACATGAGACGCGAGCAAGAAGCGCTTCAGAATCGACGACAACAAAGGGCTGGAAAAAAGGCTCTGTGGAGCAGAGCCACTATGAAACTGATTCACCACACGACACCCGAGGAGGCGCGCCACAATCAAGTAGGTCAGATCGCGCCAGAACGCCTTGCGATCCATTGACGTATTGATGTGCACGATGCGCGGTTTTTTCCGAACAAGGAATACAGCCAGTTGCAGAGGACTGAATGCGAAGCGTGCCATGCGCTGCCACTTGTTTTCTGCTCGCCCTTCGCGGCCGACCTGAAAGTGCATCAACTTATAGCGATCAGCAAGACTAGATGCCATTAGCAACTTTACGTGTGAAGACACGCCACTGACCGCGTCTAGCGACGGACCGAACAGAACGATGCCAACTTTCCCCATTTGACCAATTTCCCAATCCAATTGACACTTCTCCCCAATGCAGTGCTCGCAATTGATGCAGCTACTGACCATTTCGATTTCGATCCATGAACATTACCGATCCAACGCGTCAACCATGTCCTGATACCCTGCGCTGGGCCCGCCATAAACGATTCCGCGAGTGAGAATTCTGATCGCATCGCTGGCCTCGATTCCGTATGGCGCATAAATGCCCGTCTTCGCGTAATTGCGGCCGCCGATACCCTCTGAAGTGTCATATGTATTCGGAACACCGCGCTGCCTCGCTAACAGATTGCCGTTCAGCCAAACATCCAGCTCTCCGGCTCCCGGCATCGCCGACCAGTACGTTCGGACAATTAACCGGTACCAGCGACCAAGAATCAATGGACCATGCCATGGATAGAAACGGATTGAGTTCGCCGTAGTTGGAGGGGTCCTTCCGGTAACCGCGTTGGTGTTGTGTTGAAGCATTAGGAACATTCGTCCGCCCTGTATCTGTATGCTGACTGGCGGCGAAAGTCGCAGACGATCATTTCCGTGGAGCTGGGCAACAACAATTGCCGTCGGATACTGCCTCCAGTCCGGCGGTACGTAAAACTCAAACCCGTACCAACGTGCCTCCTCTTGGTTCCCAAGCCCGTCCTTACGTCCGAGAATCTCTGTGCGATGACTGGTAGCCGCTTCCGGATCGCTGCCACGCAGCGTCAATTCAAGAACCATTCTTGACGGCTTTTCCGGATCTGGAATAAAGCGCAGATTCGCCCTGTTCCCAGTTTGAATCAGGTAATAGTCATTTAGCGTCGCCTCATTTACCACGCCACCGATCGGCAGAATCTTCTCCGAATCAGCCGCCGCAACTACGCTTCCCAACAACAAGAAGACGGCAAGAATGCGTGCCGCAGCATGTGTTCCAGTCATTATGATTTCTCCTGAGAGCAAGTGCATGGGTACCGTATTGCCGCGGCCTATACACGATCTGCTCCTCCCATTTCTGCATCCAGCCCCAATCATTCCGTCCCCATTTCGCTGCAAGAGCAATCCCATCTAACCCATAGCCTTATACACAACTCACCCCGGGGCCGCCTCACGCATGAACTGGAGGCCGACGACGCAGTCCATGACGCGCTGCAACCCGATCCAGATGGTTTTGACGCCCGGCTCGCCGTCGCCTTTACGCGCCAAGAAACCGCCGAGCATGGCCACCAAGCGGAGGACCTGATTGAGCGTGGGTGGGTCAGCCGGAGGCTTCTTCTTGTTGAGGAGATAAGCGGCATGCCGTTCATCTTGATCGAAGAACAAGTCGGCGGGCAAGTCTGGACAGGTCCGGCCGAATCGCATCAGCATCGCAATGCGCCAGGAAACGATGAGGTACAGCGCGATGGCGCGTTGCAGGCCGTCGATCGTGCGCAATTGCAGGGACTCGATCCGGCAGC
>JAFLDO010000076.1 GCA_017302455.1 Accumulibacter sp. | reverse complement strand
GAGCGAACTGGTGGCGCATCAGGAGACGATCGCGGCTTATTTTCTAGCTCATCCGCCGGCTTCGATCAATGAGGCAGGGGATGCGATCAGAAAGCTCACGGGTTTGAGCCGCTCGCCGACTCAGGTACGGCTTTTCCTGAGAGAGAAGTGCGGGATGAAACGCCGGAAGACCGGCACCCTGCCGGCCAAGGCGGATCCAGAGGTCCAGGAAGCGTTTAAAAAAAGCAACTTGAACCGCGTTTGGCGGAAGCCCAAGCGGGCCAACGTGCCGTGTTCTTCGTAGACGCGGCGCACTTTGTCTTGGGAGCCTTCCTGTCGGTGGTGTGGTGCCTTGCTCGGGTCTGGATCAAGGCGCCCTCGGGTCGGCAGCGCTTCAACGTGTTGGGTGCCATCGATGCCGTGACCAAAGAGGTCATTACCGTCGTCAATTCCGCCTACATCAATTCGCTCAGCGTGTGCGCCTTGCTGGAAAAACTCGCTACCGTGCGGCCCACGCTGCCCATTACGGTCGTACTGGACAACGCCCGCTACCAGCGTTGTGCGTTGGTGAAAGCCTGCGCCGACCAATTGAAGATCGAGTTGCTCTTTCTGCCGACCTACTCCCCGAATTTGAACCTCATCGAGCGTTTGTGGAAGTTCGTCAAAAAGCAGTGCCTCTACGCCAAGTACTACCCCGACTTCCATTCCTTCACTACCGCTATCGAACGCTGCTTGCAAGATACCCACACCATCCACGCCAACGCCCTACAGTCCTTATTGACCTTGAACTTCCAAACGTTCCAGAAGATTCAGTCGTGACCGCCCACGGTATAGATGCTGGCGGCGCCGGGGCCGCCATTGAAGGCGAAGGTCACCGGCCGCTTGGCGGGGTCCGCACCCTTGAGCGTGTAGGCGACGTGAAAAATCTCGGCATCGGGGCGCTCGGGGTCCTTGCCGATCTTGAGCATCCCGGCCGATGCCTTGTAGTCTGGCAGCTTCTGCGCCACTGCGCTCTGTGGGCCCGCAAACAATGCGACAAGCCCGAGGACAAGCACCTGAAGCGCCTTCCGTCCGATGGTCGAAAGTGTCATTCCCGCATACTCCATTCATTAGTCATGGTGAACTCGGTCCAGGCAAGGTGAAGGGCGAGTTAGCGGAGCGTAACCCGCCCAAACCGTGCCAAATTGTCGGGTTACGGGCTAACACCCTCGCACTCCCTACGGTTTTGCAAAAAAACCCATCGCGAAACTGGTTTACTCCTGCTCAATCGTCGTGCGTGGTTGGCTACGGCGTGCGAATCCATACGCGTTCCTTCTCAAGGTCGAAAATGACCACCCATGAGCCCATCGTGCCAAGCCCGAGGTTGCCATCGAAGATAAGCCGGCTCGTCTCGACGGGTGTCTGAACCGGCGCACCACCATCGACGCGAAGCTCGATCCGTGCGTTAGGGCCGGCAGGGATTGCGAGGCCGACCATCGCGGCAATTGGTTCGTTGAGAATGAGAGCGCTGGTGCTGCCGGTATCGACCTCAAGCCAGACGTCGGTGTCGCCGTGACGAGTCGCAACGAAGGCCACCAGCGCCAGGCCCGTGACCGAACGTTCAAAGCGGACGCGCACGCTGCGCGCATCCCGTGGCACACTGTCGTCGAGCACCAGGCGACGACCGGGAAGGTCAAGCGTAACGACGTGGCCGTCAAAGCTGGACAGGGAAATGAGACCGTCCAGGCGCGGCCAGTCAGGCGGCAGCAACTTGTTGATATCCAGCACCATGACCGTGTGCGGCCGTGACACCCAACCGGCAACGCTGACCGTTGCCCCCTCACAGCGCGGCGCGTCGATGCGCTCACCCGACATGCGGAAGCCTGTGAGCGGACCGCCGAGAATGCAGCCCGCTTCAGCCGCCACATCCGGGGCGAACACCGTCATGCCGCCACCCGTATCGACGAGAAACCGCCTGGGGGCTCCGGCGACGTCGACAGTCACGGTAAAGAGTGGGCCAAGAGATGCGAGCGCGGCAACGTGCGGAGTACGGTGAGCGGGCCCGCCGCCTTGTGGCACCGATGCGCAGCCCGCGAGCGTGGCGGCGGCGGCGGCGAAAAGCACGCAGAAAATGGGGGACGGTCCCCGAGTTGATCTGCCGAGCCAGTTCGAGGCGACGACCGGCGGAACCACGGCGCTGGCCGCCGGCCCTGAATGCTGGCTGCCCAAATCACCCACCCGAGCCGGAAACGGCCGACGGTGCCAGGTTGACCTCGTCCGGGAGCGTCATCGGGCGCACGCCCTTGACCGAGCGGATGGCGAACTTCGGGTCGCGCTGCTGCAGCTCGGCAAAAAAGCCCGGGAAGTGCGCCGCGCCGTAGGTGATGTAGATCTTGTCGGACTTCGAGTCGGCGACGAAGCGGGCGAGCGTCTGGTTGCGGAAGTCGACGATGATTCGGTTGGACGGATCCTTCTCTTCTCCCAACGCGCCGGAGACGGCCATCCCCAACACGCCACGGCAGACGATGCCGGCAAGCTTCTTCTGCTCGGGGGTGGCCCCTTCCACGATGCCGAGGAACAGCGCAAACGGATCGCCGGAATCGGACGTCGCCGGCTTGGCCTTGGCCGCCTTGGCGGCCATCGCAGCCGCGAAGGCCGGGTCCTCGCGCAGCAGGCGATCGTACTCTGTCTTCATCTCCAGGAAGTTCGCGTCGGCGGTGATGTGCCGCGACGGGTGGATCGCCATGTCGGCCTTGATCGGGTCGAAGTAGTTCAGCTGGAAGCTCAGGCCGCATTGCTCGGCCATCTTCTTGTAGCCGGCGCTGAGGTCCTGCTTGCTGCCCCGCAGGGTCTGGTTGAACCAGTCCGTCAGGTCGGGCCGCCCGTCCACCGGCGTCACGCCCTCATAGAACAGCGTGTAGCCGTCCGCGAGCGCCTGCTCGAGGTCGAACACGACCGACTTGTAGAACTCCTCCGAGCCGATGTGCTGCATGCCCTGGAAAACCACGGTCTTCTGTCCGTTGGAGAGCGTCGCCAGGGGCACCGCGGTCGGCCCGCTCTGGACCCAGAAGGCCAGGTAATACACCGGCAGCGAGGCGAGTCCGACCATGCCCAGCGCACCACCGAGCGCGAAGGCGCCGAAGGACCGGCCAGGCGAGTAGGCCGGGTCGCGCCGCTTGGCCAGCCAGCGCAGCAGGAACAGCAGCGCGCCCAGCGCGACCCCCGCGGCGGCGACCAGGCCGATGATCCATGGCGGCAGCTTGCCCACGACCAGCAGGCCGGCCAGGGCGAACAGGATCAGCGCCAGCCAGAACGCGCCGTTCAGACGCGCTGACCAGTTGCTGGTGCTGGATTTGGTTGCGGTCGAGTTGGTCGTGGTCATCGTGTCATTTCGCCTTGCATTGCAGTTCGTCGGTCTTGCCCGTATTCGTGTCCAGCCAGCTCACCTTCAGCTCGTTGCCCTGATGCACGAGGCTGACATTCTGGCCTTCGTACTTCCCATCGCTCGCAGAGCCGACGAGCCACATCGTCACGGTACGATCGCCGCGCTCCAGTCGAATCGTGGCCGGGTCGGTGGCGAAGAAATTTGCCACCACCTCGTTGGCAGGGTTGTTCTGGCAGGCATGGGAGACGGTCTTCGGCGGCAATAGTTGCCAAACCGCTTGCAGTTCCGATGTGCGGAGCCTGTACTGGGCATCGACACACCCCTTCACCGTGTCGACGGTCCAGGTCGCCGTGATCCAGGTCTGCTCCCCTTTCGCCTTCCAGCAGTCGTTGCGACCCTTGACCCATCCTCGCTGATCCTCGCGCAACCGTGTCGCGAGCTTGCCTTTGGCCTTGGCCGATGCCGCCTTGTAGACCTCGTCGAGCTTGCGGTCGAGAGCTGCCAGTGAGGCGTCGGCGCAGATCAATGTCTCAACCTCACCGCTCGCTTTCGCGCAGTTGAAAGTCGGCCCCTGCGCTAGCACAGTCACCGGAAAGGCCACCGCACCGGCGATGAAAGATGAAACAACAAGCACTGGCTTCTTCATTGGTTCTCCTCACTCGATAGTCTATCGGCATCGCTCTGGTTGCGTGCCGATCGCTGCAGCTGCCATAGCAAGTATTGCCGGCACGGCGAAGGGGAAGCATCTTCCGCCGCTCTCGATGGCTCAATGAGTATCGGTCAGCGGCTTTCGACCTTACACTAGCGCCATGACGAAACACTCTTAATCGAAAATTGAAAATCAGAAATTTGCAGGATCTCCGCGTCTTCGTGCTGGCTGCCGACAGCGGGAGCCTCTCGACAGCGGCCCACACGCTCGATTTGTCTCCTGCAGTAGCCAGTGCCAGCCTGAAACGGCTGGAATCCGATCTGGGTGCGGTATTGCTCATACGCTCCACCAGGAGCCTGCGTCTGAGTCCGGAAGGAGAAAGCCTGTTGCCGGCAGCCCGTTGCGCCCTGGCTGGACTGAGTCATGCGCTCGACGACATTGCCCAGGTGCGCAGCAGCCTGCGCGAGGAGTTGCGCGTTTCGATGCCCTCGGACCTTGGGCGGAATCATCTGCTGGCCTGGCTCGACAGCTTCCTGCTTCAACACCCCGACGTGACGCTGCGCACGCATGTTTCCGACCGCCCGGCAGACCTTTACCAACAACCGGTCGATATTGCCATTCGCTATACGGACATGGCGGATTCGGGGTTGGTCGCGCTGCCCATCCTGGCCGGTAACCGGCGTGTTCTCTGTGCAGCGCCGAACTACCTGGCGCGCCACGGCATACCGGCGGTTCCGGGGGACCTGTCGCGACACAATTGCCTGCGATTCCGTCTCGGGAACGCCCTGCACGAGCATTGGCGCTTCAGCCTGGAGGGGCAGGAGATCGTGGTAACCGTAAATGGAAACCGGATCGCTGACGACGGTGATGCCGTGCATCGCTGGGCCCTTGCTGGCCACGGCATTGCCTACAAGTCGGCGCTGGATGTCGGCAAGAGCATAGCAGCTGGGCTTCTGGTGCCGCTCTGTACCGAATGGACGACCGAGGCCGCGCCATTGTCACTGGTCTGTGCCGATCGTCGCCAGTTGTCGCCGCTTGTCATGCTGTTGCGCGACCACTTGCGGCTGTGCTGCGAGAACCTGGCGGATGGCTTCAAGGCCGCCTGGCCAGTCACCGCCGTTCCTTGATTGCTGACGCGTTGATCGAGAGGGATGAGGCGAACGAGAACCAGCCCCGGCCACGCTGCTGGCGATACGATGATTGCCGGCTCGCCCGGCGGACGCGGCATGTGCCCCGCGCGCTGGCGATGCCGCCAGAATGCAGAGCCATCACGCCACGTTCCCATCCTGCCGCCTACTTCCGACACGCCGTCGCACTGGCCTCGCCGACATAGCTGACCCAGGTATCGCGCGAGACGACCTCCACGCACTGACGGGTACTGTCGTTCCAGTACAGCCACTGGTTGTCGCCATTGCCCAACTTACGCTCATTGGCCAAGGCAAAACCGCGACGCTCCAGCTGCCCCCATGTGTAGGTGGTCTCACGGTTGGACAGATCGCTGACATTCACGTAAGCCCGGTTGCCTCCGCGCGACCCGTAATCCGAGCGATAGCTCGTTTCCTGGCGGCGTTGATCCACCCCCTTGGTATAGCCGTCGCTGTACTCTTTCGAGTCCTCGTAGTTGTGGAAGGGCTGGTTGTGCAGCCCATCACGGTAGCCGCGTTCGAACTGGGCAGTTTGCCGCTCGTCGTAGTCACGGTCCTCCCGATGGTGGGACTTTGAGGCAAGCACCGCCAAGCCCAGCAGGGCTGCCGCACCGACTGCGACAGCCGCCGCCTTGCCCCCGCTGTTGTCGCGTTGATCGCAATCGCTGTTGCCTACGGTCTTGATCTGCTCATATCGGCCATCACGGGTGCGTACCCGCACGCAACGCTTGTCGCGACTGTTCCACCAGTAGGTATAAGCGGCATCGTCGCTTTTCGAGGTGTGGTGACTGACATAACCACGATCTTCCATCTGCGCTTCTGCATCGCGGCCACGCACGTCGACCAGATCGGATAGATCGCTGGGGGTCTGGGCCCATGCGCCATTGCTGCCGACGATCATCGACACCGCAACGGTGATGGCTGTGGTTCGCCTGATTGACTGGGACATTTCTTGGGTTCCGGTAGTTGTTGATCAGAGGCAGAAGCCTGCTGGATGAGATACAGAAGCCTGCTGGAACTGACTGCGCTTGCTTCGCGCCGAAGTATCGGCGAAAGCAGCATGCGCAAAAACCGCCCACCCAATGAATCAGTTTCGTCAGAATATTGAGAATTTCTTGCTTGTGGCTTCGGATAGTATCCGCGTGTTCATCAGCACTTGCCGGCTGGTGAACGGCCACCCCGACCGGTGGCACGGTGGCCACCATCCGGATTGACCAACAGGAGCATGTCTGGGTCAATGGCAAGCGTGTCAATGCCGGGCGTAGCGATGGCGCGCTGGTATTTCGCGATGGCTTTGTCACCTACACCATCCAGGGTGATCGCCGCCTGAAGGGCGAGGACACCCGGCGCGATTCCGACGCCGGTTCGACCGGACCGATCAACGCCGAGCAATTGACTTTGTCCTGCATGCCGGGTTTGATCGCCGGCGTTCCTTCGGTCGGAAGTCAGGTGCACCTCGAGGCCGCCTTCCCTCTTGCGCAGATCCTCGAGCGATTTGAACTTGCGCTGCATTTCGGCGGGCAAAGTCGCGACGCGCGAGGTGTCAGCGAGGCCGATGGCCGGGGGCATCAGGGCGAGTTCCAGCGCACTGGGGGTTGTAGGGACCGTACAGTAAATTTCCGCGGCTACTTGCCACGCCCGAGAACTCCGCCACCTTGTCACTTTTAGCCCTGGGCTGAAAAGATGAGTTTAGTGTACTGTCCCCTCAATTCGTACTGTCCCCTCAATTCGCTGGACCTCATCTCTCACACGGAATCGGATCCCGCTGGCGATGCGCCAGAGCGCGCAGGAGCGTGTCGAGAACATCATCGAGATGCTTGCCGACATCCTCGGCGAGAAAGCGCAGCACGACATAGCCGTACTCCTGCAGCAGCGCGTCCTTGCGCCGGTCGCGACGATAGGCTCCGGGGTCGGCCAGGTGTTGCGGGCCATCGAGTTCGACCGCCACCCGCGCCTCCGCCGCGAGCAAATCAACCTCCATTCCGCCACGCCCGTCGAAAGGAATCGGCAACTCGACGTTGAGATGAAACTTCCCGGCGGTGGCGGGAAGCGTCTGCAAGCGGCGGAAGAGGAAGGCTTCGCTGGCACTGCGCGCGCGCTCAACGCCGGTCGCCCCCGCCTCGAACGTGCAGGCAGCGTGAACGAACAGCTCGCCGAGCGGCGCGTCCACCCCGTCGCGCAGCAGGCGCTGGACGCTGGTGGCGTAATCGCGCTTCCAATCCGCTTCGACCGGAAGCGGCACCTCGGGCGGCCAGCCGGGCACCGCGCTGGCTGGCAGCAGAATGGTGTAACCGACCGCTTCGTAGCCCTTGCAGCGCCGGTCGAACATCCGCGCCAGCATCGGCACATTGAGGTCGGCGTAGTCGTAGATGCGAACCTCCCGCTTGCTGTCGTGCAGGCGATGCAGACGGCCGGCATACTGGGCAATCGTTCCGCGCCACGAAACCGGCAGCGTCAGGAACAGGGTGTCGAGACGGGCGTCGTCAAACCCCTCGCCGAGGTAGCCGCCGGTCGCCAGGACGACACGTTCGTCGCTCTCCGGGATGGCCACCAGCTGCGCGAGCGCATCCTGCAATTGCCGCCTGCCCATGCCACCGCGCAGGACCACGGGGTGGCGGACGATCGGAGACAGTCGCTCGGCCAGATGTTCGAGGTGACGGGTTCGTTCGGTCAGCACGACCGGCGAACGTCCCTCGCGAACTGCCGCAGCGACGTCATCGACGATCAGGTGATTTCGTCTGTCGTCGGCGATCAGCGCCTCGTAAAGATCATGGAACTGGACGCGTAGATCGGGGTCCCCGGCGCCGGGCGGGTGGAATGCCGTCGGACGCACCCAGACGTTGTGGGCAAAAGGTCGCTCTGCGGCCTGTTCGCGCGCACTGACTCGATGGCGGACCGGTCCGCACTGCATGAAAACGATCGGGTGGTGCCCGTCCTTGCGGGTCACGGTCGCCGACAGGCCAAGGACATACCTGGCCTGCCCTCGCCGGACCAGCTGCTCGAAGCTCGACGCCGGCAGGTGATGGCATTCGTCCACGACCAGATGACCGTATTCCCCGACGCCGTCATCGACTACGCCGGCGCGGACGAGGCTCTGGATCAGCGCCACGTCGAGCGTGCCGTTCGGCTTGTTGCGGCCGCCGCCGATGCGGCCGATGGCCCTGGCCGGCAAACCCAGGAAGGTTGCCAGCCGTTCGACCCACTGCTCCAATAGTTGCTGGCGGTGCACGAGCACCAGCGTGCTGACGCCGCGCCTGGCGATCAGCCACGCCGCGACGACGGTCTTGCCGAAAGCGGTGGTCGCCGCGAGAACCCCTTGGTCGTGACCGGCCAGAGCATCTGCAGCAACCGCCTGCTGCGGCCGCAAGGTGCCCTGGAACGAGACGCTCAGCGGCACGCCGGGGTGGCGCTCGTCGCGCAGGACGCACTCGATCCCGAGGCTGCCGAGCAGATCCTGGATTTCGTCCAGGCAGCCGCGTGGCAGACCGAGATGCAGCGGATGCTCCTCGGCGCAGGAGATCACGCGCGGCTTGCCGAAGGTCGGCAGACGCATCGCCTGCGCCCGGTAGAACTCGGGATTCTGGAACGCCGCCAGCCGCAGCAGGCGATTGCGCAAGGCGGCTGGCAACCCCTCCCTGGCAAGGTAGATCGCGTTGCCAAGGACCAGTTCCAGGCGCTCGGGCAAAGACCCGCTGATTGGAGCTTCGGCACGGCGGCGCGAAGGCGGCGAGGTCCAGGGTTCTGCGTCGCCTTCCTTGTCTTCGTCAAGCCCAGGAAAGCGAACTCCGACGACGCGGCCGCGTTGCTCGGCGGCGCGGACAATGGCTTCGGCTGCCGCACGGGTGATCCTTTGCATGGTCGAGAGAAACGCCCACTGATCCGGCCAGGGAAGCAACTGTTCGTCAAGGAACACGCTGTCGTCGCTCTCCCGCAGGCGCTTCTGCAGCGGCAGGGCGATCAGATTGCCGAAGCCGCCCTTGGGCAGGGTGTCCTGGTTCGGAAAGAAACGGTCGTACGAATCCAGCCCGATGTCTGGTCGCCGTTCCATCGTCTCGGTGAGAATGTGCGCACCGAGTTTCCTCGCCAGGACAGCCGGTATGGCCTCGACGAAGAACAACCACAGGTGACCGCCGTTGCCCGAGCGCGATCGCTCGACCGCAGCCGGCAGCCCGAGTTGTCGGCAGGTCTCGCGAACGGCGCCGACATCCGCACGCCAGTCTTGCTTGTCGAAGTCCGCGGCAAGAAAGAAGCAGGTCTCATCGAGAAGCATCGGGTATACCCCGATCACAAACTCGCGACCACAGTCGTCGTGACCGGAAAGGTGCTGACGAATGGCCTCCTCGGTCAGCGGCAGGAATCGCCGACTGGGGCAGTCCTGGCACCTGACCGCCCGTTTGTCGCACAGAACACGCACCCACTCGTTGGCGCAGGCGGGGCTGTAACCCGTCTTGCCGGTGCGGAGGCTTTCGAAACGACGCGGATAGAGGTCGTCCCGCCCCCGGAAGAGCGACCGGAAAAGGGCGATCTTGGCGGCTACGGCGGAGTGCTGGGAGACTGCGGCATCGGCGCCCATTGGGTGGGACGAACAGTCAATGGCAACCTTGACGAGTATCGTTCACCCGCCCGCGTCATCCTGTTCGGGTCCTACGCGCGCGGCACAGCCGACGACGATTCGGACCTCGACCTGATGGTCATCGAACGGGAAGTTCCGGACAAGGCGGCAGAACACATACGCCTTACTCCTCTCGCTATGACGAAGAAACCGTCGCGTTGATTACCACGCAGTCGGCCGTGTGCTTCTGTCGAACGTCAAGATCTTACTGGTCGTCCCGCAAGTTTCCCGGGAATGCTCCCGGCGCCGAGCGGATGTGCAGGTCGCGCTGCGGGTACGGGATCTCGATGCCGTGCTCGCCAAGCACGCGCGCGATTTCGCGATTGATCTCGTGCTGCACCCGCAAACGCTTGTCGAGCGAATCGACGAAGGCGCGAATCTCGAAGTCCAGCGAACTTTCGCCGAAAGCCACGAGGAAGACCGAAGGCGCGGGATCCTGCAGCACGTCGGGATTGCCACGGACGACTTCGAGGATTGCCCGCTGCACCAGCCCAATATCGCTGCCGTAACCGACGCCGACCTTGATCAGCAGTCGGATGATCTGGTTCGACAGCGTCCAGTTGACTACGTGACCGGTGATGAAGGCCTTGTTCGGGATGATCACTTCCTTGTTGTCGAAGTCGATCACCGACGTCGCCCGGGCACGGATCCGCGCGACCTTGCCGGAGATGTCGCCGACCGTCACCACGTCGCCGATGCGGATCGGGCGCTCGGCGAGCACGATCAGCCCCGATACGAAGTTGGCGACGATCTCCTGCAGGCCGAAGCCGAGGCCGACGCTGAGCGCGGTGACCAGCCACTGCACATCCTCCCAGCCGACGCCGAGCAGGCGGCTCGACGACACGATGCCGACGGCAGCGATGGCGTAGCGCGTCACCACCGTGATCGCATAGCTTGCGTCGGCCTGCATGTCCAGGCGCTGCAACAGAACTATGTCAAGCAGCGCACCGACCCGCTGTACCAGGATGGCGGTGATGACGAGGACGAGTAGCGCCAGCATCAGCCGGCCGACGGTGAGCGCGTGCGTCACCTCCTTGCCACCTAGGCTGTCGGTGTAACTCCAGAGCTTGTAGTCGGTGATCGCCCCCAGCGTCGCCAGCGCGTCACGCCACACCCACCAGAGCGCGCCGACAAGCAGCAGGGAGACGACGAAGTCGAGTAGCGATCGTGTTTCCTCGCCGAGTGCCGCTATGTCCAGCTGCAGTCGCCGCGGCAAGGCATCGTCTTGCGTGACGATCCCATCAGCCGCACCCAACCCTGCGGACTGTGTCGCCGGCGTGCTCTCGTCCCGGTCCTGCTCACGGGCGAGCCGCTGGCGCTGAATCTGCACCCACAGGGCCATCAGGCCGTAGAGAGCCACGGCTCCCAGCACCACAAACAGCGAATGAATGAGTCGTCCAAAGACGTAGCCGGCCGCGACGAAGTAGCCGGCCAGCGCAAGCACCCCCACGCCGCAGGGAATACCGGCCAGCACAGCCAACCAGACGACGCGCAGGCGCAGCACCCAGCTCCGTGGCGCGTAAGCGCGCAATCGCCGCATCACCGCGCTGCCGGGGAGAAGAAGCCGAAAGAAGAACACGGCCACCGTGAACGATGCCAGACTGAGGCCCAGGCGGCCGAGGCTCTCCTCGTTGGCAAACGGCGCGTGCGCCAGCCCGTTCACCGCGGCCAGGAAAATTAGCGGCACGAAGATGGCCAGCCCGCGGCGCAAGTGGCGCGCCGTCACCGCCACCAGTGCTTCGTCCCAGCCGAAGTGGCGGACGGCAACCCCGTTCCGGTCGAGCAGCCAGGTGCTGACGAGCAGGGCCAGCAACAGCCGGCCGACCTGGTACAGCGCTTCCGACAGCGCGCCGACGAAATCCTGGCTCTCGGGCGCACCCAGCAGCGTGCCGGCAGCCGCCCACATGAGAAGCGGGAGGGGGAGAGCAAGCAGGCAGATGACCCCCAGGGCCGCCAGGGCATGCCCAATCCCGTAGCGATCAACCGTCAGCGCTGCCGGCGACAGTGCCAGCAGTGCCCGCCGCAATCTGCCGCGCACGGCCAGCAGGAGACCTGCCGACAACAGCGCCACTGCCGGCCAGAGCGGCTTGCGTGCCAGTTCCGCCTGCATCGCCCCGGCAGCCGCCTGCCAGTGGGCGGCCGAGAAGGTCCACTGCAGCGCCGGCACGAGCTCGGCGAGCGTTTGTGCGGTCGGTGGCGCGGGCGTCCAGAAGAGCAGATCGGTCAGTTGCGTACGAGCGGCGTCGGCTTGCTTCTCCAGCGCGGCCGCCTCCTCGCCCGCCTCGTTCAGGGTCTTGCGCAGCTGGCTCTGCTCGCCAGCCAGACGTCGCAGCAGGTCGCGCTGTTGCCGCAGCGCGGCCGACAGTGCCCGCTTCAACTGCGGCAACTCTTCGTCGGCGAACGGCGGCTGAACTTTCGCCAGCAGGCTGTCGATCACGGTATCGGGATCGTCGAGCCGGTGCAGGGCGCGCTCGACAGCGAGTTCGGCATCGCTGGCCGTGGCGAGAAGCTGCATGCGGCGCGCCTTGCCGGCGGCCAACGTGTCGGCGCTGGGCAGCCCACGCAGATACTCCCTGAGCGTCTGTGCGAATTCCTGGCCGAGAGCCTGTACACTGGCACGCCGTTCGACCCAGCGCATCCTTTGCTCGAGCTCGGTCCGCATCCGCCGCAAGTCCGCCAGCGCCTTCTCCGGTTCCTCGATCGCTTTCGTCGCCTCGGTGATCCGGCTGGAGATTTCGTCGTTCCGGTCGGCCACGGCCCGCAGCGGATCGCCCTGTTGAGCGAAGCCCGCACCCGCGAGCATGGCGAAAGCCAAGGCCAGCAGCAGGCCTGGAACCGGTGTACGCAGCCACCGGTAGACATGGCAAAGCCAGCGCCCTGCCCCGCACGAGGCTGGCCAGCGCACGCCGCTCACAGCCCGGCGCCCCAGCGATACTGCCAGGCAATCCCAACCAGGTCGTAATTGTTGCCGGTCCGTGCCGACACCCCGCTGCTCGCGTAGAGCTTGACCGAGTTGCGCGCGTCCACGGGGAAAGCCAGCGTGCCACCGACGCGCCAGTTCTCCTGGAGATCATCCTTCGTTACGCCGTTGACCGTCGTGCGGCCGCCGGTGAAGTAGGTTGCATCGAGCGAACCCCAGATGCCCGAGCGGGAACCGTAAATCACATGCCCCTGCAGCGAGTAGATGGGATCCTGCGAACGGGTGTTGCCACCGAAGAAGTCCTTGTTGTCCGTGAAGAAGGCTGCTGCGGCCTGGAACTCGACGGTCCACGGACCGACGGCTTGGGAAATCCCCACCTCCGGCTTGAACGACCAGCGGTTGGTGCCGATGTTTACCACCCGGCTGGAGTCGTACTGGCCCCAGGGCACCGACACCTGCAGGCTCGCACCGACGATCAGATCCTGCTCGTAATTCCTGAACTCCTGCAGCGTCAGCGCCGGCGCCCCGTAAAGATTGACCGACAATCGGAATCTCGCATCGGCCAGACCATTGGCCTCGCGCTCGACGGGCTGACCCGCGAGCTCGGCCGTTCCGGAAAGCGAGGTATAGGGCACGATGGCGTCGAACTTGCCTGACTTGCCCCAGAGATCGAGCACCCGCGCATAGGCGAGAACCGCGCTGGACGTCCTCAGCTGCGCGTTTTCCACGGGTAGCGAGGCGTCGAACGGCACCGCGCCTTCCGTATAGGCGTAGCCGGTGATCAGGAAGTTCACACCAACCGGCGCGTTGGAATAGGCGCGCGGCTCGATGTCCTGAGCGCGTGCGACGCTGCTGGCGCCAATGCCGAGCCACAGTGACACAACTGCCAGGAGTACTTGTAGACGAATGCTGCGGCTACTTCCAGAAATGTGCATACCACCTACCGGCAGGGTGTACGTCCCCCTCTCGCGGACATCCGCTTAATTGAGATCCCCGTCCTTCCAGAACTTGGTCCCCTTGACCGCGACTCCGGCCTGCAGACCGTTCTTGGTGAGGGTGTAGTACGCGCCGCCAGGGCCGCCGCCGCCTGCCACGCCGGCCGACTTGCCGCCAGCGCCAGCCTGCATCCCGCCGCCACCGCCACCTTCCCAGCCCTTGTTGACGAACCAGTCCATCGACTTGGCAGACTCGAAAATGATCAGGGTCTCGCTCTCCGCAATCCCAACCTCGGCGCCGGCGCTCGCCTGCGCCATCGCCATGAAGGTGTCCTTCTTCGTCTTGTTGTTATGGACCAGTCCCTTGCCGCCGGCACCGCCAACCAGGAAGCTCAGCCCGTAAGTGGTGAACACGCCGTAGCCTGGAGCCTTGGCAACCTGCCCCCTGAGCTCCGGCTGAGCGGCGTAGAACTTCTCCAGCGAGGCCTGGGCCACCGTGCGGATCTCGGCCTGCTTGGCGGCCTTATCGTCAGCAGCCAGAGCGCTACCGGACAACAAGGAAAGAGTGATTACGCCGTTCATCAAAAGGTGGTGCAGTTTCATGGTCAGACTCCTTGGTTTGGTAAGTAGCTCAACGACAGTTCAAACATGCTAGCCACCCTGCCCGGGGCGATCAAGCTGCGCTCGCTCCCGCTTGGCGCGAGAGTTGCCTGTGGAAACGGGAACGAGCTTGGCCGGTGCCGCCACGGCTGCCGCACTGCGCGGACGCGGTGGTTGCCCGGGAACGTCGCGCGATAGTGGGTACCGCCACAGAGGCAAATGCTCGATCCCACTCACTGGCGCTGGCCCCTCACCCGGAGACGGCGCGATGCGGATGCTGCCGCTGCCGCTGCCGAGATGGAAGCAGAAAGGGCCCCGGCAGGGCCCCACCAAGCGACCGGGCGCCAAGCACAGGCCGGGCTGCTTAGCGGCAGACTCGCCGACCGTCGACCATACGACATTCCGGCGTCGCACGGACCTCGGCGTCACGCGCCACGGGAACCTCCCTGGCAGGGGCGACTTCAACCCCCCGTGCGGGAGCTACTTCAACCCCGCGCGCCGGAAGGGGCTCGACCGGCTTGCGGACCTCCACAGCGCCTCGCGATGTTTCACACTCGGCACGACGAACACCGTCTACGCATTCCACCGCGTAAGCACCGGAAGCAAACGTCATCGCCAGCATCGCAGCGGACAAGATAAATGCTGAAGCTTTCATCGTTTCATCCTCTAAATTGACTTTCAGGTTCTTGCATTGCGCCCGCTCCGGGAAGCGGGGTCGACCTCCCTCTCAGGGAGTTGGTACAACGCGGTAATAGACACCGTTGGCGCCATACATCGGCTTGAACCAGGTGTTGCCAACGATGTAGTACGTGGCACCCCCGACGTTCGCAGGCGACGCGCCAGGCGGCAGCGCCGCGTAGTTGACGCCCATCGCGTAGGCGACCGGCGCACTGGCGGCACCCGCCGCCACGCCGGCGGCATAGGCGTTTGAAGTGGCCGCCGCGGTATTGGCCGAAGCCACTGCTGCCCCCGCTGCCACGCCGACGACCGCCCCGGCCGCCGCGGCGCAACCGTAACAACCTGCCGAATAGACCGGCACCGCGACCGGTGGATGGTAGACCGGGTAGGTGGGCGGGCGGTAGGCAGTCGCCCCATAGGCATCGGTATGCTCGGTGCCCCCGCCCCAGGCGTGGGCAGTGCTGCCGCCGTAGGCGTTGGTGTGCTCGGTGCCCTCACCATAGGCGTGCTCCGAACTGCCGCCGAAGGCGTTTGTGTGCTCGGTGGCGCCGGGAACATGCGCGGTCGAACCGCCGAAGCGGTTGGCGCTGGCCCATGCCATGGCCTGCGATGAACACAGGGCGCCGGCCAGCAGGATCGAGATGCCGATAAGTGACTTGTTCATTTTCGCCTCCGTGTTCACTGCGACTTGGTTGCGGGCTTGGGCGACTTCGCGACCGGCTTGACGCCCGGCGGCGGCTTTACGGCCGGATGCGCGAAGTCGATGCGCCGAGCATCCTTCGCCTTCGCCGTGCCAAAGGCATCGGCCGCGATCACCGGGTCGAGCTGCCAGTTGGAGAGTTCCATGTCGTGACGCAGGCGCAGCGGGTCGGCACGGAAGACGGCGCGGATGCGGCGCGGCAGCTTGTCTTCGACACCTACCCACATCTGCAGGAAAACGTCGTCGTTGGCCCAGGCAACCATGTCGGTCTTGACTCCGCCAACCAGTCCGGACGGGCCGACGTAAAACGCGAGCTTGGTGCCGTCGGCGATCGCGGCAAATGGGTCGGGAAGCAGCAGGTCGGTGAACGGGAAGTAGATGGCCGCCTTTTCGAACGCCATCCTCAGCGCCGCTTCGAGGGTCGGTGGCGCCTCGGCGATGGCGACGAGGTTCTCAGCCGGCGCGAAGGCGACCATGGTCCTGCCATCAAGATAGAACTCGGAGGCCGGGCCGTCGCCCAGGTTGATGACCCGGAGCCTTTCCGGCCGCTGCATCACGACGTCGTAGCGCGACGTGAACACCAGGGGTGGGCCGAGGCGGCTGGGATGCTCGTAGCTGACGGTGGCGGTGAAGGACATCGCCTTGGCCGCCGCCAACCGGGCGCTGGTCGCCTTGAGCAGGTCAACCGCGCGCGCCTCAAGTGCCGGCTTGTCGACCGGCGCCGCCTTCTTCTTGACCGCCGGCTTGGCCGGCTTGGTACCGGATGGCGCCGTCTGCGCGCTGGCGCCGGTCACCACCAGCAGGCTCAGGGCGACCGCGATGCCGGTCTGGCGAATGAAATGATTAGTCACAGGGTTCATGGAATCATCCCGCATTCGAACATCTTGTTGACGATCGGGGCTGCCACCCTGTCGAAGAAAGCCTGACGCATTTGCGGATCCTGCTGCAGCATCTGTATGGCGCGCTGTTCCATCTCCGGCTTCGGCTGGCCCTGCTTTTGCGCCTTTTCCTGCCATAGCTGCTGGCAGGTCGATGTCTGGTACTTCTCGATCACCTTGCTGGCGACGCGATCCATGATCGGGTATTGCGCGTGGGCAGTTCCGGCAACAAGCGTCGCGGCCAGGGCTGCAATAATCGTGAGTTGTCTGGTCATGATGAACTCCTGGGTTTATGGATCCGTCGTTCAGAACTTCATATCGGTAAGGACGATTTCAATTCGGCGATTTTCCTTGCGTCCGGCAGCGGTGCTGTTGGGCGCGACCGGTTGGTATTCGCCAAAGCCGGAAGCCTCAAGCCGCGTCGGATCGATGCCCTTGGCCTGCAGGAAACGTACGACGTCGCTCGAACGTGCGGTAGAAAGTTCCCAGTTGCTCGGATAGCGCTGGCGCAGTTCGTAGCCAATCGGCTCGTTGTCGGTATAGCCGCGGACGACAATGCGCTTGTCGGTGACGCTTTGCAGCGTGCCGACGATCTTCTCCAGCGTCTCGCGGCCCTTGGCATTCATCTGGGCACTGCCGGAAGAAAATACAATCTCGTCGATCAGCGTGACAGTCAGTTGACCCTGTAGCTCTTTGATACGCACTTGATCGGCCTGAACTTCTTTCTGGAGCTGGGCACTGAGTGCTTGATAGGTACGGCTCTGGCTGGCGTAGGTATTCGCCGTCTGTACTGCTTGGTTGTACGTACTCTGGCTGACGCAACCGCCAAGGGCGGCGGCCAGAACGACGGTGATGAGCGTTTTCTTGAACATTTCTGCCTCCTGCGGTTAGGCGTGAAATCCACGCCGATGAATCATTTGGGGAACATCTCATGATCGCTCCCGAAAAAACGCCTCACTCACCTTGCACGCGTGAAATGGACGTCGAACTTCTGCTGCGCCACCGCCTGGAAATAGACGCCCTTCAACACGTCGGCTGCCGGGTCGTAGGTCAGGGTGTAGGTCGATCCGTTGTAGCCAGCTGCCCGCAGCTCGAAGAAAAGCTTGATGACCTTGCCTTCGCGCGTCGCTTCCGCGCTGGAAAACGGCAGCGGGTTCGGATTGGCGTAGGCCGCGTCGACCT
>JAFLDO010000075.1 GCA_017302455.1 Accumulibacter sp. | reverse complement strand
CCGCCGCCGTCAAGGCCAGTGCCACCCGACTCGTCTTTCCCGACATGACCACACCTCACACACAAACGTCTTGAAATCATGTCAGTATCGCCGAATCTTCATGTCTATTGTTGAAACGAACTACTAGTTCCTCCAGTTTGCGTTGTTGCCGCCCGGACACCAGGCAGGCATCAGCGGATACGCGAGCAATTGTGCCAAAACGGATGTCAGCGACAGAATTGTCAATCTCAGCAGGCCACGCATCGTGATACCTCACCGAAGGCCAAGACTGTTGAAGTGGCTGAAGGGCTTGTTTGTGACCCGAGCCAAGTTGCCTCCAGAGGTACAGCGAGCCAAAGAAGTCATCGCGGCCATAGACTCGGGCGGGATTCCATTGAATCCGGCAACGATCAACACGATCGCACGGGACCTGGGGCTGGAGGTGCCACGACGAGCGTCGGTCAGCGACACGATCCAGCGTATTCGAATGGCTGTCGAACGAAGTCAATCTTACGCGGATCCCTCCGGGGCGATCAGCAGCACGCTGGGGAAGTACGATGCGTAGCGTCTTGTGTCGCTGATCGCACCGGATAGCCCGACGCAGCTCGCCAGACGTGCCACTGCATCGATCAGATGGGCAGCCCTGTTGCACCGACCAGTCGCACAGCCCATGCCAACGCACAGATGGAAACGCCCATGACCGACGAACTTTTCCGCGAAGACGCCACGCTCACCACTTGCGAAGCGCGCATCACTTGCATCGACGAACGCGGCGTACAACTCGAACGCACGATCTTCTACCCGCTGGGGGGTGGCCAAGCTGGCGACCGCGGCGCCCTGATCCTGCCCGACGGCAGTGATCTGCAAATCGCCGACACGCGCAAGGGTGCGCAGGCCGGCGAAATCCTGCATGTGCCGGCGGCCGGCCAGGAGGCCCGGCTCGCGCAGATCAGCATCGGCCAGATCGTTCACGCCCGCCTCGACGCGCACCGCCGGCAGCGCCACATGCGTTTCCACACCACGACGCACCTGCTGTGCGCGTTGATCCCCCATCCGGTCAACGGCTGCTCGATAACCTGCGACTATGCGCGGCTGGACTTTCACATGGCGGAGCCGCTCGACAAGGAAGCCCTCACCGCCGGCTTGGCGCGCCTTGTCGGCGAGGCACGCCCGGTCCGCCAGCGCTGGATTGCCGAGTCCGAACTGGATGCCAACCCCGGCCTGGTACGCAGTATGAGCGTGCAGCCGCCACGTGGGCTGGGCCGGGTCCGAGTCATCGAAATCGAAGGCGTGGACCTGCAACCGTGCGGCGGCACGCATGTCTCCAACACCGCCGAGATCGGCGCCGTCGTCGTTACCCGGATCGAGAAGAAGTCGGCGATGACCCGGCGAGTCGTGCTCGCGTTCGCCGAACCCGCTACCATCGCCAACTGACGGTAACGCCTGCCGACCACGGTGCGGGTTCAGGCCGCCATCACGCGCGTAAATTGCTTCGGATAGCTGAGTTGACTTCCAATGCGTCGCGGGGGAACCCGGCGATCGTCGCCAACGCCGCCTGGTGCCGTCTTGAGATTGACAAGTAATATCCGTTGAGGATTGCGCCAGAGCATGCCGTTGCGCTGCACGCTCCATTCAGCGTGTGTTGCGCGCAAGCGAAAAGCCTGCACCCATCACGCCAAGCGCCTGGCCCATCAGCTTCAGCTCCCCGCCGGGACCTCGAATCGACTGTGCGCATCCGGTCAGTACGAGACGGTCGGGAATCCATGATCTTGGGTTACGGACCGAGGGGTCCCACAGTAGTCCGGCCGATGATGAGATCTCTCGATCGTGTAGAGTGATTGGGAATAGGCTATGATTTTGAGGCGATTATGTTAGCGACTGAATTAATGCAGCAAGGTGGTACTCTGAAGGGAGATCCGGCCCTGCGTCAGGCCATGCCCGTCGCCTTGTCCATTGACGCCGTCGTTACCCGGTTTGCCATGGCCGATCCCCGGCGGTCGCTTCTGGCTGATCACTGTTCGTTGGCGAGGAACTCAGTCGCAAAGAACGAGGGACGATCGGATAACAGCATAGATGAGGCGAGTGATGAGGGGGGCCTGTGAGCATCCGCGCTCGGCTTTTGCTCCTGATCCTGTTCGCGACGCTGATCCCTGCGCTGGTGGCTGGGATCCAGTTTATCGAACGCCGTGATACGGAGATTTCCGGTGCGAGCGAAGACCTGGCGGCGTCAGTGCAAGAGATTGCGCTGGATCTCAAGGATATAGTTCGGGCCACCGCCCAGCTTCACTATGGACTCGCGCGCGCGCCGGAGCTCGATACGCGGGACCAGGCGGCCTGCTCCGCCTTTCTCGCCGACGTACTCAACGAATATCCTCAGTACACGGGGATACTCACGATAAAGCCGAGCGGCGACCTGTTCTGCGATTCGCTGCGCAGTGGCAGGACGATGAACCTCGCCGACCGGCGTTATTTCCAGAACGCCCTCAACCCTGGTAATCCACTCGCCGTCGAGGCGGCCTTCGGCCGCCTGACTGGAACCGCGGTGCTACAGATCGCCTATGCTGCGCGGAACAAGATGGGCGAGTTGAAGTTTATTCTGCTCGCATCGCTGGACCTGGATAAGACCATGCAATCCCGCTCGCGGACTCTGCCAAGAAGAAATGCAGTGATCGCCCTGGTGGACAACAAGGGAACAGTTTTTACGTGGCATCCCGACACCGAGAAGTTGCGTGGCAGGTCGATTGCGGATTCGCCGTTGTTTCGATTTGCCCGGGAGCAAACGGCTGGGGCGGTACGCGAGGATCTCGAGTTTGGCGGTGTGTCGCGGATATGGGCAGTCAGCACATTGCCCGAGTTTCCCGAAGTGGGGCTGCATGTCGTGGTTGGCGTATCGAAGCAAGATCTGCTCGCGGCGGCGAACAGGAATCTGGTTCAGGCGCTGGCCATCCTGCTCGCCGTCTGGTTGCTGGTATTTGGCGGCGCTTGGGTTCTGGCGCGCGGAGTAATGGATCGAGGCTTGGCCGAGGAGATGCGCATTCGCGAGCTCAATGAACAGTTGGAACAGCGGGTTCTTGAACGTACAGCGAGATTGGAGTCAGCCAACCAGGAGTTGAATCGCGAAATTGCCGAGCGCAGCCGAGCGGAAGCGGAACTTCGCATCGCCGCCATCGCCTTCGATTCCCAAGAGGGAATGATGGTCACCGATGCCCATGGCGTGATCCTGCGGGTCAATCGAGCGTTTGTGGAAGAGACCGGCTATTCGGCCGAGGACGTCGTGGGCCGGAAGCGGACTATGCTCACGTCAGGTCGCGAGGACGCCGCCCTTGACGATGCAATGTGGGAGACCGTCCAGCGCTGCGGAGCATGGCAAGGCGAAGTCTGGGACCGGCGGAAGAATGGCGAGGTGTATCCCGTCTGGCTCACGATCTCCGCCGTAAAAGGACAAGGCGGTCTTGTCACCCATTATGTCGCTACGCATATCGACATTACTCAGCGCAAGGCGGTGGAAGATCAATTGCACAAGCTGGCTTTCTACGACCCGCTGACCCAGTTGCCCAACCGCCGGCTGTTGTTGGATCGGTTGGGTCACGTGCTGGCCGGCAGTACGCGCAGCCGGAACCAAGGCGCAATCATGTTTATCGACCTCGACAATTTCAAGGCTCTGAATGACACACAAGGCCATGACGTGGGCGACCGCCTGCTCGCTGAGGTGGCGCAGCGCCTGAAATCCTCGGTTCGTCAGTGCGACACGGTGGCCCGTCTCGGTGGCGATGAATTTGTGGTGATGGTCCAGGACCTCGCCGCAGACAGTATGGTTGTTGCGCAGGTCGAGGCAGTGGCAGGGAAGATTCTCGCCGCGCTCGACTGCCCGTACCGGCTTGTATTCGACGCCGAACTCGGTAGGCGCAATGCCTTGAACTATCACTGCACGGCGAGTATCGGCATCACGCTCTTCGGGGCTCATTCGACAAATGTCGATGAACTGCTGAAACAGGCCGATCTGGCCATGTATCAGGCGAAGGACTCGGGACGCAACGCCATTCGATTCTTCGATCCGGAAATGCAGGCCGCGATAACCAGCCGCGTTGCGCTGGAGGCTGACCTTCGCGAAGCAGTCGAGGCGGGGCAATTCCAGCTTTATTACCAGCCCCAGGTCGTTGGCGAAAGCCATCGCCTGACGGGCGCCGAAGCCTTGCTCCGCTGGCATCATAGCCGCCGAGGCATGGTGCCTCCCTCCGAGTTCATTCCGCTGGCCGAAGAGACCGGGCTCATCCTACCGTTGGGCCAATGGGTGCTGGAGACCGCTTGCGCCCAACTGGCGACCTGGGCGTCACAGCCCGAGATGGCCCAGCTTACCGTCGCAGTGAATGTCAGCGCCCATCAGATCCGCCAGACCGACTTCGTCGATCAGGTACTGGCCGTGCTCGCTGACGCCGGCGCGAATCCGCAGAGGCTAAAGCTGGAACTGACCGAGAGCCTGCTGGTAAGCAATGTGGAGGACATCATCGCCAAAATGACCTTGCTCAAGTCCAGGGGCGTGGGCTTCTCTCTCGATGACTTTGGCACCGGCTATTCGTCGCTGTCTTACTTGAAGCGCCTACCGCTTGATCAACTGAAGATCGATCAGTCTTTCGTCAACGAGGTGCTCACCGACGCCAACGATGCAGCGATCGCAAAGATGATCGTCGCCCTCGCAGAGAGTCTTGGGCTGGCGGTGATCGCCGAGGGAGTGGAAACCGAAGAACAGCGCAATTTTCTCGCCGAGAGCGGCTGCCACGCCTATCAAGGCTACCTGTTCAGCAAGCCATTGCCATTGGCGGGGTTTGAACAATGGATTGGGAAACCAACGGCACCAGCGAGCGTATAGGAGCTCGCCTGAAGTAGCGTCAGTCTCGGATTGGGTCCCGGCAACCCATGAAAGCGATGATTCGCCTCTCGGCGCCGCCGCGTGGGCCGAAGAGGAGAAAGACCTCATGAGTCCGGTCAACGGCTGCTCGGTAACATGCAACTATGCGCGGCTGGGCTTTCACATGGCCGCACCGCTCGAAAAGGAAGTCCTGGCCGCGGAGATCGGCGCCGTCATCGCCCGGATCGAGAAAAAATCGGCGATGACCCGGCAAGTCGTGCTCGCGTTCGCCGAGCCCCCTATCCGCGCGAACTGACTGTAACGCCTGCCGGCCGCAGCGCAGGCTCAGGCCGCCAGCTTGCGTTTGCGAAGCCGCATCAAGCAGCCGATTCCCGGGAGTCTGGCGTACAGTTCTCCGGCGGCGTCCCAGTAGTCGCGGTGCCAGGTCACCTTGCCGGCGCTGTCGAAGTACAGATGCGACGCCTCGGCAATCACTTTTGGCGCAGCCGTCCTCCGCGAGCCCTTCAGCCGGTAGTGCCGTTCCCATACCAGCAACGCGCCGTTGTCGGCGACTGGTGACGCTGCTGGCTGGCCCATCGCCTTCAACAACTCGTTGATGGCACCCACCTGCCCGATTCAGGCCTCTTGTGATAAGACCATATAAAGACTATATTCAGTCTCAAACGACTCAGGAGCACTGCCATGCGCTACTCATCTCAAGTCAAGCCGATCAGCTACCTCAAGGCCAACGCTGCCGAAGTCCTGAGGCACCTCGCTGAGCAGCGTGAGCCCCTCATCATCACCCAGAACGGTGAGGCCAAGGCCGTCCTGCAGGACGTGGCCTCGTTCGAAGAGACCCAAGAAACGCTGGCCTTGCTGAAAATCCTGGCACTCGGCAACCAGGATGTGGCCGCTGGCAAGCTCAAGCCCGTGGCCGATGTCGTCGCCCGTCTGCGCGCCAAGCGAGCCACTGCCTGATGGCAGGCGCACCAGCCAAGTTCGAGGTTTTGCTCACCGAGGGCGTGGAGCACGACTTGGAGTCCATCCACGACTACATCTCCGAAGTCGACTGCGTGGCCAACGCCAATTACGTACTGGATGAGTTGATGGAGGCCGTGGAGAGCTTGTCGAGGTTTCCGGAGCGCGGCGGCTACCCGAAGGAACTGGTCGGCCTCGGCATCAAAGAGTACCGCCAGATCTTCTTCAAGCCGTACCGCGTGATCTACCGTGTCACAGGCAGCCAAGTCATCATCTATCTGATTGCTGACGGGCGTCGTGATATGCAGTCGGTGTTGGCGAGAAGGCTGCTCGGCGCGTAGTGAGCGCGGTCATGTTCCCGGATATTGGCGAAGATGGCCTCGGTTTCGGGGACTTTTCCTGGGGTTTGCCCTTGAGCACCGGACGCCACCGCGACCCCTCACGGATGCACTGCCGACCTGCTGCTCCCGGGGCAGCACATCCTTGGCATATCCCTGCGTACGCAGAGGCTTGATGGCTTCCTCCGCCGTCAAGCGGGTGAAGGACGAGGTCGCGCGCCAAGTCCGATAGCTTGAATGTGGGCGGCTGCAACATGAACCTCCGCTTCCCGTGCGCGGCTGGACTTTCACCGGGCGGCACCGCCTGCCGACCACAGCGCGGGTTCAGGCCGCCAGCTTACGTTTGAGAAGCCGCATCAAGCAGCCGATTCCGGGGAGTCTGGCGTAGAGTTCTTCGGCGGCGTCCCAGTAGTCGCGGTGCCAGGTCACCTTGTCGGCGCTGTCGAAGCGCAGGTGCGACGCCCCGCGAATCACTTGCGGCGCAGCCGTCTTCCGCGAGCCCTTCAGCCGGTAGTGCAGTTCCCATACCAGCAACGCGCCGTTGTCGGCGACCACGCGCTCGAGGACGACGAAGCGTGGTTCGTCAACCTGACCGAACATGTGCGTGAAAATGCGCTGGATCGGCGCGACGCCGCGCACCTCGTTGAACGGATCCTTGAAATACGCATCGTCCGCGTAGTACTCGGGAAAACGGACCACTGTCTCGAGGCACAAGCCCTCGAAGAAGGCGACCAGAGCGTCGACGGCAGTCGTACTGCTCATCCTGAACTCCCCTTGGCGCCGCCGAGAACGCGGACGAGCGGGAAGTAGAGGCGGTATGGCAGATGCGCCAGCAACTTCATCACGCGTGTAAAACGCTTCGGATAGTGGATTTCGAATGCGCCGCCGGCAAGACCGGCGATCGTCGCCAGCGCCGCCTGCTCGGGAGTGAGCAGCGCCGGCATCGCGAAATCGTTCTGCGCGGTCAGCGGCGTTGCGACGAAGCCCGGATTGATCACCCGCACACCAATGTTTCGCGGCTGCAGATCGAGGTACAGCGACTCGGCGAAGTTGATCAGCGCGGCCTTCGTCGGACCATAGATCAGCGACTTCGGCAGGCCGCGATAACCGGCGACGCTGGCCACGAAACCGATCTGGCCGTTGCCCTGACGCAGCAATTGCGGCACGACGCAGGCCGCGAAGGAGACGGCGGCGACGAAATTGACGTCGATCATCCGCCGCGCCTTGGCCATATCGAGCTCCCAGGCGCGCATCGGCAGATAGTCGCCCGCCACGTACAGGGCGACATCGACACCGCCCCATTCGGCGAGCACGGCGTCCCAGGCAGCGCGCAGACTCGCTTCGTCGGCGGCATCGCAGGGAACGACCAGCGCCTGCCCACCGCCGGCAGCGGCGACCTCCGCCAGGCGAGCGGCGTTGCGCGCCGACAACGCCACGCGCGCGCCACGCGCCAGCAGCACGCTGGCGAGCGCCGCGCCGATGCCCGTCGAGGCGCCGAGCAGCCAGACGCGTTTTCCCGACCAGTCGGTAATGCGTGGATTCATCGCTTTACCGCCTCGTGAAGCTCAGCGTCACCTCGCCGAGGTGGAAGCCGAACTTGCGCATCGCCGAGCGGTTGAGCATCACCTTGTCGTCGATCAGGAACATCCAGTCGTCGAAGTCGACGTTCCAGACGCGGCCATCGACCGGCAGGGCGAGCACGTAGCGCCAGCGCAGCGCGTTGCCGGCCGCTTCGCCCTGCGCCTCGCCGACCACGTCGTCGGCCCGGCCGACGTAGCGCGACGCATCGACGCGGGTAATCGTCCACACCCGCCGCGACGTCGTCCCGTCCGACCACGCAAAGTTCTCGTCGAGCGTCCCGACATCGACCCCGTCACGCTTCTCCCACTTGGCGTCGATGACGACATGGAAGCGCTTGATCACTTCGCCCGAACGATCCTGGAACATTCCCCAGCCGTCGATCGTGCCGTTGAAGTAGCGGGCGAGATCGAGCGCCGGCTGCTGGGCCTGGTAACGATCGACCGGCGTGCCGGCGCAACCGCCGAGACCGAGGATTCCGCAAGTGAAGCAGGCGAGCCACAGGGTTTTCATCGAGAGACCTCCAGAGTGCTGCGCCATTGCCACGCGAGGACGGCGGCGATGGACTTGAAGACCAGCGGCAGCAGGCAATAGACGGCGGCGAGACCGGCCGTCGTCGCCGCCACCCCCGGCCGGTAGCCGACCAGGTCGAGCAACGGCAGGGACAGGCCGGCGGCCAGCGCCAGATTGAGCTTGGCGACCAGGTTCCACCAGCCGAAGTAGGCGCCAGCCTGCGCCGAACCGCCGCCCGCGACGCTATCGCTCGCCGGACGTTCGCAGAGGTCGGCGAGCAAGGCTGCCGGCAGCGTCAGGTCGGCACCGAGCGCCGCCCCCGAAAGCAGGCAGACGACGGCGAACGGCCAGACGTCACCGGCACCCAATCCCCAGGCCCAGGCGAATGAGGCAACGGCGACGAGCATCGAGGCGACCCAGGTGCGCACGCGCCCGAAACGCCTGGCGAAGACGACCCACAGCGGCAGAAACGCGACGCCGCTGACGAAGTAGAGCGCGAGAAAGGCACCGCTCCAGGCTTCGGCCTGCAGCACATCGGCGACGTAGAAGAGGACCAGCGTTGCCGGCAAGGCGGCGGCGATGCCGTTGACGACGAAAACGGCCAGCAGGCGGCGAAAGCGGCCATCGTTCAGGACAGCACGCAAGTTGCCGAGCAAGCCGCCGCTCGCCGGCAGGCGCGCGGCCGACGGCGGCGTGCCGAGCAGGGTCCAACTCGCCAGGAACAGCAACAACACGGGGAAAAGCTGCGCCAACCCGGAGAGTCCCTGGGCGAGATCCTTAGCCAGCAGCCCCGGGAGCGCTGCCGCGAGAACGACGCCGATCAGGCCGAAGCCCTCGCGGCTGGCCGTCAGCCGCGTCCGCTCGCCGGCATCGCGGCCGAGTTCGGCGCCCCACGCCTGATAGGCGACGCTGGCCAGCGAGAAACCGAAGTAGGTGCACAGCATCGATGCGAGCAGCCACAACGGCGCCGCGACTGCCGGCGGGTGCAGCAGCGCGAGCATGCCCAGTGCTAGGCACGGCAGGGCCAGAACGATCAGCCGCTGCCGACTCGCCGTCCGGTCGCTCCAGCCGCCGAGCAGCGGATCGATGCCCGCGTCGAGCAGGCGTGCGGCCAGCAGCAAGGAGCCGAGCAGGCTCAGGCTCATGCCCGCGGATTCGGCGTACAGGCGCGGCACATGCACGTACACCGGCAGTGCCGCCATGGCCAGCGGCAAGCCGAGTGCGCCGTAGGCGAGCAACTGCCGGTTGGGGAGCGTCACGCCCTGGGCGGGAGGCACGGTCAGATCTCCGGCCGCTTGAGGAGCGCCGAGCGCAGGCTCGGGCTGCGGCTGCGCGGGTCGAGCCAGATGGCGAAGAACAGGCGCGCGAACTCGGCATCCGCCACCTCGCCGGTCGCCCGGCCGCGGTGGTAGAAGGCAGCGCTGCGCCCCGGGTAATGCACACCGATGATGCTGTCGCCCTCCTTGACGTCGGGGAAAACGCGCCGCAGCTCAGGCTCCCAGCGCTGCAACTGCGCCTCGCTGGCGCCGAGCCGGCGCATTTCATCCACACTGGTCTGCACCAGCCGGTCGCGCGGGATGTCGCGCAAATAGTCGAGCTGCAGCGCCGAAGGCGAAGTCGCCGGCAGGGTCGGCGTCGGCTCGCCGACGACCCACAGAGTGGCGCGGTAGAGCGAGAAGCCGAGCCAGCTCATTTCGCCGCTCCCCCACTGCCGCCAACCGGCTTCGGATTTGCGCACCGCTTCCGGCAGGGCTTGCGCCAGGCCACTGCAGGCAAGGAACAGCAGGGCGATCAGCGTTCTCATCGGGCGTGCGCCAGTTCGACCTGCAGAACGTCGGTGCAGCCGCTGTTGAAACCGGCCTGGCAATACGCCAGATAGAAGCACCATAGGCGGCGGAAGCGCTCGTCGAAGCCCTGTGTTTCGATCGTCGGCCAGCGCTGTTCGAAATTGGCCGACCACTCGGCCAGCGTGCGCGCGTAGTCGCGCCCGAAAGCGAAGGCGTCGCCGACCACCAGCCCCGCCCTGGCGGCCTGCCGGCGGAAAACCGAGGGACTCGGCAACATGCCGCCGGGGAAAACATGTTGTTGAACGAAATCGGTCCCACGACGGTAGCGCGCGAAGAGGTCGTCACGAATGGTGATGCTCTGCACGACGGCTCGCCCGCCGGGCGCCAGCAGCCGCTGCAGGGTCGCGAAGTAGGTCGGCCACCAGCGTTCGCCGACCGCCTCGAACATCTCGATCGAAACGATGTGGTCGAACGGCTCGCCGGCCAGTTCGCGATAGTCGCGCAACTCGAGGGTCACCTGCCGTTCCAGCCCGGCGATCTGCATGCGCTCGCGCGCAAATTCCAGTTGCGCCGGCGAGAGCGTCAGGCCGACGACCTCGAGCCCGGCTTCGCGCGCCGCGGTTTCGGCGAAGCCGCCCCAGCCACAGCCGATCTCGAGCACGCGCTGCCCGGGCCGAGAGTCGAGACGACTCAGGATGCGCCGGTACTTGGCAAGTTGCGCGGCAGCCATCGAGCGCGGTGCGTCGCTCGAGTAGAGAGCGCTCGAATAGCTCATCGTCGGGTCCAGCCATTGCCGGTAGAAGTCGTTGCCAAGGTCGTAGTGCGCCATGATGTTGCGGCGCGATCCGGCGCGCGTGTTGGCATTGAACCAGTGGCGCAGGCGCGCCGACAGCAGGCCCCACCATTGACCATAAACCGCCTGCGCCAGACTCTCGCGATTGTTCGCCAGCAGGGTGAGCAGCGCGGTGAGATCCGGGCTGTGCCAGTCGCCGGCGATCCACGCCTCGGCAAAGCCGACATCGCCGCGTTCGACAACGCTGTCGAACATCGACCAGGCACCGACATCGAGCGTCGCGTGTGCGTGCCCCTGCGCGTGCCCCGGCGCGTGCCCCGCCTCGCCAAAGCGATGCTGCGATCCGTCGGGCAGACGAAGTTCCAGCGTTCCGTGCTCCATCCGTTCCAGCAGGGCGAGCACGACCCTGGCGCTACGCGGCGTGCGCGCACGCGTGCCCGGCAGGGCAAGGGATGATGAAAGGGTTGATTCCATGGCATTCATCGCGACGTCTCCTCAAGTGGAGGTTCAGGCTTGGTAAAGAAGGGAACGCGCTTGACCCACAGTTTCAGTGCCTGCCAGTGAATGCGCAGTACCACTCCCAGGGTCATCAGCGGGAAACGGAGGAAGGCTTTCAGCAGAGGACCGCTGCTCAGCGGCTCGGCGTTGCCGGAGATCGCCGTATGCAGCAGGTCGCCAGCGGCGTCACCGTGATCGATGCGCGCCAGCCGCCAGGTGGCCATGCCGTCTTCGCCGGCGCGCGCATGGAAGCGGAAGCGGTAGTGGCCGGCAACGGCCATGAACGGCGAAACATGAAAGACTTTGCTGCGCTCCAGCGTCTCGCCGTCGCGGATCGGCCGGCCATCGGCATGCGCGAGCAGGTAGTTGTGCCGCTCGCCGAAGGTATTGTTCACTTCCGCGAGCACGGCGATCAGGTCGCCCGCGCGGTCGTGGCAGAACCACAGGCTGATCGGGTTGAAGACGAAACCGAGAACGCGCGGGAAACACTGCAGCCAGACTTCGCCGTCGGCACGGATGCCCTCCTGCGCCAGCAGACGTCGTATCCAGGGCAGCGGCGGCGAGCCGTCGCGGGCACCGTGGTCGGCGAAGTGGAAGCTGAAGAGGTTCCAGCGATTGACCGAGAACAGCGCGCTCGCCGACTGGCTGACGCCGGAGAGCGGCAACACACAGAAGTACACCGGATAGACGAAACGATTGGCCGCCGGCCGCAAGCGACGATGCATGACCTGTCCGAAGAAGAGGCGAGCCGGCGTCGCGTTCATGCGGCGAGTTCCGTCTTCTGCCGGAAAGCGGGCGCCGGCGCCGCCGCCGCTTCGCCGCCCTGCCAGGGAGCATGGCAGCCCAGGCCGTTGGCCACCTGCAATGCCGATTTCAGCCCGTCTTCGTGGAAGCCATAGCCATTCCAGGCGCCGCAGAACCACACCCCGCGCGTCCCGGAAAGCGCCGGCAACTCGCGCTGAGCAGCGATCGCCGGGCCGTCGAAAATCGGGTGCTCGTAGTCGAATTCGGCGATCACCGACTCCGCCTTCGGCTCGCGCTGCGGATTCAGCGAGACCATCAGTGGCGTCTTGAACGGCAGCGGCTGCAGACGGTTGATCAGGTAGGAGACGCTGACCGGACGGCGGTCGAGTTCCTGAGCACTCGACAGGTAGTTCCACGCCGACCACAGCGCCCGATTGCGTGGCAGCAATGCAGCGTCGCTGTGCAGCACGGCACGGTTCGGCTCGTAGCGAATCGCCCCGAGCAGGCGGCGCTCGGCAGGCGTCGCCGCATCGGCGAGGAGGCCCAGCGCCTGGTCGCTGTGGCAGGCGAGAACGACCTGATCGTAGTGGCCGACGGCGCCATCGGTGATGACTTGCAGGCCATCGTCGGTACGCCGCACGCCGCGCACCGGCGTGGCGATGCGGATGTCGGCGAGGTGGCTCGCCAACTTCCTCACGTATTCGCGACCACCGCCCTTGACGGTGCGCCAGAGCGGCCGGTCGAAGACCTGCAGCAGGCCGTGATTGCGACAGAAACGCACGAAGCTGGCCAGCGGGTAGTCGAGCATCTGCCCGGCCGGGCACGACCAGATCGCCGCCGCCATCGGCAACAGGTACCACTCGGCAAAGGGCCGCGAGTAGCGACCGGCGGCGAGAAACTCGCGCAGGCTGCCGCCGTAGTCCGGATGCTGTTCGATCCACGCGACGCTTTCTCGATTGAAGCGCAGGATGTCGGCGAGCATGCGCCAGAAATCGGGGCGCAGCAGATTGCGCTTCTGCCCGAAGACGGTCGCCAGGCTGCTCCCCGCCCACTCGATCGCGGGCTCTTCGAGACTGACCGCAAAGGACATCTCGGTCTCCACACTGGCGACGCCCAGATGGGCGAACAACGCCGTCAGGTTCGGGTAGGTGTGCGTGTTGTAGACGAGAAAACCGGTATCGACCGGATGGCACACGCCATCCAGCGTCACATCGACGGTGTTGGTGTGCCCACCAAGATAATCGCCGGCTTCGTAGAGCGTCACCGCGTGTCTCTGCGACAGCAGCCAGGCGCTCGCCAGACCGGAAATACCCGCACCGACGACGGCGATGCGCTGCGCTGATTGTGGTCGATACATCCTCGGATCCTCCCGGTTCAGGCGTTGTCGCCGCTGATCTCGGCGTAAGCAGAATGATTGTGGATCGATTCGAAGTTCTCCGACTTGACCGTCCATTGCGCAATGCGCGGCTCGCTCATCAGACGCAAGGCGATGTCGCGCACCAGGTCCTCGACGAACTTCGGATTGTCGTAGGCACGCTCGGTCACCCACTTCTCGTCCGGCCGCTTGAGCAGCCCGAAGACCTCGCACGACGCTTCCTCCTCGGCCAGCCGCACCAGTTCGTCGGGCGTCATCCCCGAACGTAGCCTGGCGATGATCGTGATGTGCGAACGCTGGTTGTGCGCACCATACTCGCTGATCTCCTTCGAGCACGGACAGAGGCTGGTCACCGGCGCCACGACTTCGAGCGTCAGTTCGGCCGCCTGCCCTGCGCGCTTGGCGACGATCATCCGCACGTCGTAGTCGAGCAGACTCTCGACGGTCGATACCGGCGCCGCCTTGCTGATGAAGTACGGGAAGGCGAGTTCGATCTCACCGCTGCTGGCGTCGAGCCGCAGCAGCATGTCCTCGAACATGCGCAACAGGCGATTGACGTTCAGTGGCGCCCGCTGCTGTTCGAGGATCTCGACAAAGCGCGACATGTGCGTTCCCTTGACCTCCGGCGGCAGGCCGACCGACATCGCCACCTGGGCGACCGTGTGCTGAACCTTGCCCTCGGCGTCGAGCAGGGCGAGCGGGTAGCGCAAACCCTTCACTCCCACCTTGTGGATCGCCAGTTGGCGCTGGTCGGCACTGGCCTGCACATCGGCGAGGAAGAATCTGTCTGGTGCGTTCATGGCATGTTCTCCGGGGAAGCGAAAGAATGGGCTATCGGGGTTCGCGGGGTGATCGGTGAGAGTGGCAGCCGGATTCCTACTTGCCGAGAAACTCGTCGATCCTGGCGACCAGTTCCCGGTCGTCCGGCTTGACGCGGCTGCCGAAGCTCAGCACCCGCGTGCCGCTGCGGTCGATCAGATACTTGTGGAAATTCCACTGCGGCGCGTCGCCGGACGCCTTGGCGAGTTGCGCATACAGCGGGCTGGCGTTCTTGCCGACGACGGTGGCCTTGGCGAACATCGGGAACTGCACCCCGTAAGTCAGCCGGCAAAACTCGGCGATCTCCTTGTTGCTGCCCGGCTCCTGGTCGCCGAAGTCGTTCGACGGAAAGCCGACGACGACCAAGCCGCGATCCCTGAGCCGGGCGTAGAGTTTCTCGAGACCGTCGTACTGCGAGGTGAAGCCGCAGTAGCTGGCCGTGTTCACCACCAGCAGTACCTTGCCCTGCCACTGGCAGAGCGATTGCGGCTTCTGGTCCTGCAGCGAAGGGAAGCTGTGGTTGAGGAGAGCTGGGCAGGAGTCGGCGGCCAAGGCGGGCGACGCGAGGACAAAAACGACCGAGAGCACGACCGCCGGCAGCAGCAGAGAACGCAGGCGGGTCAGCCCCGGGGCTTGCGGGCTGTCCAGGACATGACGGGTCGACCGGCGTGCCGGGGCCGAAGACGCAGTGTCTAGCTCCTTGGCAATGCTCCTGGCCAGGTTCCGGTCAACGAGGCTTGCAAGCCGTGGACAAGCGTTTTGCAGGGTCGGAGCAGCATCGGCGAAGCTGAGGGCTAGCAGGTGAGACATATATCTGTCCTGGACAAATTGAGAAGCTGGCTCAAATATAAGCTCGCATTCCGGGGATGTCAAGCTGTTTTGTTATTTTGTCCAGGACAACAGGCGATCTTTGTCCACCTGGACCCAGGCCTGCCGGCGAGCGCGACAGGCAGATCGGCGCAGCCACGCGCCGCTCGCCGCCGCCTTTACCGCCCTCGCCGGCCGCAGTGGGACTGCGGCACTGTCGCGGGATCTGGCAGACACACTCCGTCGCTGCCCCGCCCAACAGCGCCATCGCGTGTGTGGTCGGGTCAGGCGCTCGGTAAGCCCTCGTCCCACGGCCGCAGCGCCGTCCCGGTCCACTGCAGCAGGCGCGCGCCGTCGGCACGGACGCGCGTCACCGGGCAGCCCCGCTACAGTAACAACTCCCTTGCAGGGTGAACGCTCCCTTGATCAGTTGCCGCCTTCGGCAACTGGTGATGCGTCTGAAGGGTGGTGACTGTTCGGGGCCCGACCGGGTCCTGCGTACAATTGAAGATGCCCTTGGGATCTAGCGGTCCAATGTGAACCAAGCGGCGAAGGGGAAGAGAGTGAGCCCGGGCACCGCGTTCAAGGTCGCGAGATAGTCGGCTTCGGCCTGGGGCAGCTTGGTCGCCACCGGGGTTTGGAGAAAGGCCAACAGCGTCCGCGCTCCGCCTGCGCCGGGATGTCGGCCAGGCACCTGCCCGATTGGGAAGCGGGCGTGCCACCCTGCCCTCTTTCGCTGCAGGCGGTGCCAGGGTGGGTGGGCGGTGCCCGCTGCCGGCAACAGACTCAGCGGATCTCGTTGCGCGCGCCTGCGCTCCAGCACCCGCTACCGTCGAGCGGGCAGATAACCATGTAGGTGGCTCGCTGGCCGCAGCCGGCCACGCCGACGGTGTACTCCGCGCGCTGCACGCCGTTGCAGCGGAAGCACTGGAGCGCGGGCTCGATCACGGTCTCGCTCAGCACGCTGCCGGTGGCGGACGGACAGTTCATCTCGAAGCGCGCGCGGCTGACGGCCTCATCCATCGCCACCGGCTGGCGCGACTGCAGCATCTGCTGCGTGCTCTGACAGCCAGCCAACGCGCCGATGAAGACACTGGCCACAAGGAGCTTGATGATCACATTCGTCATGTCGAAATCCCTTTTCGTGTGTCGAGAAAGCCGTTCCTGCGTTCAGTCGAAGCTACCCTTGTCGAGTCGGGCGGCCAATTCTGGTGTGGTCTGGGCGAAGCTGACAATCCGCTTGCCTTTGTGGTCCTTGAGAAAATCCTCGGCATCGGTACGGTTGGCCAGGGGCACGAACTCGTGCCCCATCGGTCCGAGCGTATCGGAACCGATGACGTAGAACGCCTGGCGGGCATCGATCCGGGTCAGCCCGTAGAACTCGGTGACCCAGATGCCGGCAATGTCAGCGGCCTTGTGTCCGGGCGCATACCTGGGGAGATTGCCGAGGTACTTGAAGAGGTCCTTTGCTCCGTCGAAGAAGTGGGCGTGTCCATCCCGGTAAACGACGATCGCAATCCAGTTCGGGTATTTGGCCACCAGCATCCCGCAGACCGGGCAGAGATCGCGATCGCCGGGTTTCGGGAGCTTGTCCGTTGGCGCCGCCGATGCGCCACCGGAAAGCAACATCAGCACGCCAAGCGTGATCAGTAGCCAGCGGTAGAACGTCATCACCGCCGGTAGCCTCAGCCCTTGTCTTGCCTGGCGGCGCGTTGGCGTCGCTCTTCGCGATTCTTGCGAACCATTGAAACGTCCTGTGACATGTCGGTGTAGGCGGCAAGCAGTGCCTTGTCGAAGCGGCCTAGTTCGCCGCCGTTGGCGGCCATCGCCGCCTTTGCCGCCGCTTCAGTCGAATAAGCGACCTTGCTGCGTTTGGTCATGACGCCCTTGATCTGGCTGCCGATCAGGAAAGTGGCCTGGTCGACTTCGAGCAGCGGCTTGATTTCCGCAATCGAGGCGTTGTCGGCGACCCAGATCGTTTTCGGTTCGCGGTCCACATTCACCGCCAGACTGATCGCGGCACAGTGCAGGGAGCAGACGCCGTCGGGCAGGTCGTCACTGTACTGGATCAGCATCCGCGAGTGATGATACTGCCGGCGATCCATGCCGCAGTACGGACACTTGGGAAACTTCTCAATGTCGTTCTCCCAGGCCTTGGGGTCGGCAGCCCTTTTGGGAATGAACTGTGCCGGCGTGCCGTCGCTGGCACACGACGGCTGAGCATGGGCGGTGGTTGCGGCGACGGCGAGGCCAGTGGTGGCCAGCGAGAGTTTCAGCAAATCACGTCGGTTCACGATGAGGCTCCTTGAGGTAGACGAGCGCACGGCCCAGCGGGCTCGGTGGTCATCCGGAATGGTAGGTTTTCCGCTTGCTCGTGTCTTGCGGCAAATCGTCGCACCGCCTCTGGTTCAACCCAGGAGCCGCTGCATCACCAGGTAGGAAGCGATGCCCTGCCAGACGGTCGCCAAGATCTGACCGACGAAGAATCGCGCATCATGCCGGTGGCCGGTGGCGGCGTGAACAAGCGTACAACGCCCAGGCCGGGGTCGATGCCGCCACGATGCTGGTCGTGGCGGTCGGGGTCACGCAAGCCCCCAATGACAAGGAGCAGGTCGAGCCGATGCTGGCGACGCTCAAGGCACAGGCCGAGGTGCTCGGTGCCGTGGACTGCTTCATCGCCGACACCGGCTTTTGCAGCGAGAAGAACATCCAGGCGTGCGAGGCGGCCGGCATCGAGCC
>JAFLDO010000074.1 GCA_017302455.1 Accumulibacter sp. | reverse complement strand
CCCCGACGTGGCCAAGAGCCTCAACAACCTGGCGCTGCTCTACTACGCCCAGGGGGCTTACGTGAAAGCCGAGCCGCTCTATGCGCGCGCGCTGGCGATCTGGGAAAAGGCGCTGGGGCCGGAGCACCCCGACGTGGCCATGAGCCTCAACAACCTGGCGCTGCTCTACCACGCCCAGGGGGCTTACGCGAAGGCGGAGCCGCTGTATGCGCGCGCGCTGGCGATCTGGGAAAAGGCGCTGGGGTCCGAGCACCCCGACGTGGCCAAGGGCCTCAACAACCTGGCAATGCTCTACCACGCCCAGGGGGCTTCCGCGAAGGCTGAGCCGCTGTATGCGCGCGCGCTGGCGATCAGGGAAAAGATGCGGGGGCCCGAGCACCTGAACACGCATGCGGCGCGAAAAGCGATCAACAGTCTGGGCAGTCAGACCGTTGCACAAGTGCAAGGGTCCTCGATCGCGGCTGATACCCACAATGGCGTGACGCTGACTCGCAACAGTCCCTGTCCGTGTGGATCCGGGAAGCGTTACAGGCAGTGTCATGGTGCCCTAACGTAGCGAGTACCCTTCGTGATCATGCCAGTCGGTCGCGGCTCTATGCCCTCGAAGCTGGCGAACCTATTATCGCAAGGGATTCCCGTCCTTATGGCGCCATTCGCGGTCGGGAAATGCGATATGCCTTAGCCGTAAGAGTGGAGAAGGGTCTCGGCCAAATCGCGATCGGCAGGTTCCGGAGCACAGGAGTCGCTCAAACGGCTCGATCTACGAAGATTCGTACGGCTGCTCCTGGCCGGGTGCTGCCTTCACGAAACTATACCCCGACGACCGCTTCAACCACAAAGCCGCCGTTGAGAAGGCGACATCACCAACGCTACACCAGTGACGGCTTTCTGGAAATCGTTTCTGACAACCGACCGCTTTGGAGAAGAGGTAGCGACAGTCGGCTCCTGGCCGGTTGCCGACCGACGCCATCCTAAATCAATGACTGCTTTCCCGAGCACAGCGGTCGGTCAGGGGGCCGCTGAAATCCCCAGCCGAATGACCAGTTACGGTTGATTGCCCCCAGGTTAACGTTGACCTGGGGGAAAAGTCGCCACCGTCTGCTCCCGGCCGGCGGCCGACCGCCGCTGTCAGTGCATCCACTAACCGCTTCCCGCGGTGTGACGGCCGGTTGGGCGAGAAAGGTTGACATCCCGCGTCCAATGGCCGCTGACTGTTGTTCGCTCCAGATCAACGTCGGCTAGGGAGGCACAGTGGCTACGACCCGCTCGTAATAGCCGACAGTGTTTCGTCATCGGCCAGACAGGTCGTCTCGGTGTACGCGCAAGACACGATCAACGCCCCTTTTGATAGGTGCCGACCAACTGTGCTTCTGCCACGATGTGCCCCTTCATCGCTTGCTCCAAGGTCCGCTTGTTGGGCTTTTCCAAGTCGGGCAGCACGATGTCAAGCGCGTACAGCTTATGGAAGTAGCGGTGCCGACCGATCGGCGGACAGGGGCCACGGTAGCCAGCGCGCTGCCAATCGTTCAGTCCGTCCAGCGTACCGACAGGAAGCGATTGCACGGCCTCGGGCAGCCCGGAGGTGGTAACAGGCAGGTTGTAGAGCAGCCAATGAACCCAGGTCATGCGGGGCGCAGCGGGATCCGGTGCATCCGGATCGTCGACGATCAGGACCAGGCTCTTCGCCCCCGCCGGCACTCCACTCCAGGCCAGCGGCGGGGAAACGTTCTTGCCCTCGCAGGTGTAGAGCTTCGGGATCGACCCGTCGAGTGCAAATGCACGTGAGGTGATGGTCATGTCCATGACTTGCTCTCCAGCTTGAGTGGTTGCCGACAAAGAACCGGGAAGGACCAGTTACCACAAATGCGCTACTCGCCGGCATATTCTCGCCGTCCTGTCAGACATCAAAACGGATCGTCGAGCCGATGATCGCTCCATCCTCAATCCTCCTGACCAGTTTCGAGAATTTCCGTATCTGCATGCGAGTAGGCTGGCGAGCAACAGCAGAGCAACACCAGCGCACCGGTCGTCGATGCTTCAATGCGGTGTGCCGTTCCCGGCGCGATACAGATGGTGTCGCCAACCCCGACCTTGAACAGATCCGCTCCCAGAGTCATCTGTCCTTCGCCGGCTGTGATGTGGTAGATCTCTTCCGTCACGCGATGCCTGTGCAGCATCGTTCTGGTTCCGGCGGGAAGCGTGGCTTCGGCCAGGCTCTGGTTGCGGTTACCCTGGACCGCTGGGTGCATCAACTCGCGGATTTCAGAGCCATCCTTGGTGATATAGGGAGGGACCGCAGCGTAGTTCTGGTACCGTCGCTCGACGGGGAACCACATTTCGATTTCCTGGATGCTCTTGCGGCCGAAGCTTCGCATCTGAAAAAGCGCTTTGCTCCTGTACCGTCCAACCACCTCATTGACCGTCGTCAGGCCTTCCTTGAGGAGCAGCGTTCGCAGGCGAGGGCTGATCTTGTCGAACGGATCGCCGCTTGCCTTCCGCTGCTTGGCTCGGAAATGTCGCTCTATGCGGTCCTTGACGTTTTCTCGGGAGAGTTGAAACGCCAGGGCAATCTCGGCATGGGACTGCCCGGCTTCCCAGGCGGCGACCATTTTGAGATCGCGTTTGCGCCGCATTGAGCGTGCTCGGGCAATGGGATCAAGGACCGTCATGGGCTTGCTCACCTGGGTGGGGAAAGGACATCCGCAATGCTGATGTTAGCAAGCCCAGTGCCCGCCGAAAATCAGAATGTGCAGCAGGGGCATTCCAGTACACTCAGCGGCGGCGGTTACCCCTGTCGTGCTCCGCCTTGGGTAGCGGCCCTTGGGTAGCGGCGAAAGGATCTCCATGACAAGCCGAATCTTACCTGCTCTGCCATCTCTGGAGGATATCGGCGCGCGCCAGGACCGAACGGCCGCCACCGTGGTGGCGAGCCTCCGCTTCTACGAGGAGTTGAACGACTTTATCGCCCGTGACCGGCGCTGGCGGGAGTTCGACTTTGAGTGCGCCGCGGACGCCACCATCAAGCATGTGATCGAAGCCCTCGGCGTACCGCACACCGAGGTCGAATTGATCCTTGTCAATGGAGTCTCTGTCGACTTCGCCCAAGGCCTGCGACACGGCGACCGCATCTCTGTCTACCCGAAGTTCGAGGCTTTCGACATCAGCTTCCTGCTGTGCGTGCGCCCCGGCCCCTTACGTATCACGCGCTTTGTCGCCGACGTCCATCTGGGTGGCCTGGCCCGCCTGTTGCGAATGGCCGGGTTCGACACCTGGTACGACAATTCCCTCGACGATGCCGGGATTGAGCGCATCGCCGGCAGGGAGGGCCGCATCGTACTGACCCGCGACCGCGACCTGCTCAAGCGACGGGCTATCACCCACGGGTGCTACGTGCATGCGCTGAAGCCCGATGGGCAGTTGTCAGAAGTACTCGCTCGGCTTGACCTTTTCGGCAGCATGCAGCCGCTCTCCCGCTGCCTCAAATGCAACGCCCCGCTCATGGCGGTGGAAAAGGCGCTGATCCTCGACGCCCTGCCACCCCGTGTGCGAGAACACCAGCAGCACTTCAGCACTTGCGCAGTATGCCGGCGTGTCTTCTGGGAAGGCAGCCACTGGCGCCACATGCTCGACCGGTTGGCGAAGGCCGGCGAGGCGGCTGCCGACCAACAGGCATCGACGCAGGGTGCACAGTCGTCCGTCTTTCGCTAAGGAGCGTAGCGCACCGTCTCGGACGAAAATGGCCAGCACCAATCCGTCGAGGTGATGAAAGACCGTTCACTGTCCGCCCCCGAACAACTTCAGCTTCACGAGCGCCCCGGCGAGCAGCGCCAACCCAAGCCCGGTGACCAAGAGCCGGACAATCGTCAACCCCGCCGTCTTCTTCGCCTCGTTGAACGCACCGAGCAGACTCCGCAGTTCGCTGATGTCGCGTGCGGGCGTGGGCTCGCACAAACACCGAACCACGAAACGCCGAAGAGAGGAATTCGCCACAGCGGTTCAAGATATACAGGCATTGAATCGGTTATCACATCGGAACTCAAGCGACCGACCAGTGATGCGCTCTCAATTGCAAGCTCTTAACCCGACCCACCGCTTGTGCACGCCTCAAGACGCTGTTTCCAATCCGCCACCATGGCTTTATCCATCCCACGCTCAAAGTAACGATCCCCAGCAAGGTCTGGGCTTTCCGTCGCTGGCCCCTCAAGCGGCCCTATCCGCGACGGGCAGGAACGGTCCCTGCGTTTCATGTAGCCCCGCGCAGTTGCACCATCTTCGTCGTTGCTGTGCAGGCCCCTCAAGGAAGCCGACTCTCTGCTCTTGCTCGCACAGGCAGAAGTCATACGGAAGGCTGCATGCGCCCTGCTGGCACAAATAATGCTTGAAGATGAACGTCATTCACATCGCGAGCGGGGTCAATCAAAATGCTAGAGCCTGAAGCGCTTGCCGCACTTGCTTGTGGCGCTGTTCTGCCTTATCTCGGTGCAGCCATCTGGACTTGGATTGCCGAACGCCTCAAGCACCACTAGGGGGCAATAGCTCACCAAGATGACGCATTCTTCCCTCGCAGGCTATCCAGGGCCTCGGTGTATAAGACTGGGCATGCTCATCAACCTGAGAAATTACCGTTGCGGAGCGAACCGCAAGCTGAACGTCGGCTATGGAGAAGTTTTCCGAGAGTCGCTTCCTGGCCGATTGCCGACCGACACCATCGTACACTTACTGACCACTTCCCGCAGCGTAACGGTCGGTCAACAGTGCCGAGCGCCGTGACTCGGAATGCTGCTGTGGCGTGAGCCTGCCCTGAGCGACCCCGGCTGACTCTCCCGTCGCGCCGTCTTGAGTTCACCTTCGTTCACGCAGAACTCCACAGCCCGCGCGCCTGCTCCGGCGCCACCACTCTCAGCGCCCGCCGGCCGGGCGACGCCTGGATGGTTTGACGGGTTTCTTGCCCTGCAGGAAGCCATCCCACTGGCTGCTCGCATACGCCAGCGAATAGGGTTGATCGGGGTCGGAGGTGCCGGCCACGATGTAGCCGCGCACGGCCATGCTGCCGTCCACCACGGGGCCGCCGCAGGCGCCCGGCGCCACGTAGCATTCGAGCGACACCAGGTCCGCCACGTTACCGACGGGCTCGATGCTGATGGCGTGCTTTTCGGTGCGTATGACGGGGCCGGAACTGATTCCGGTCTTCTCGCCGGCGGCGACGGCCACCTGCACGAAGTCGCCGGCTTGTGGCTGGCTGGCGTCGAGGCGCAGGCCGGCTGCCTGGATTTCGGGGGGAACGTCCAGTAGCGTCGGACCAAAGGGATGCTCAGTATTGACCCTGCTGACCCGCGCCTTGAACCGGCGATCGCCGGGACCGACGAGTCCCACTTGATTGGATTCGATGAGGGCGGCGACGTCGAAGCGGTTGCAGACGATGACGCGTGGCTCGGCCAGCAGGAAGGCGGTGGCGACCGGCGCTCCGCCCGGCCCAACGACGCCGAAGACGGCCGACATGAGGTCATCCATGGTCTGCGCGCCTGTTGGCGTCGGCGTTGGCGCCAGGGCGCGTGTTTCGCGCCGCAGGGTCGCGGGTCGCTCGTCGTCGACTGCCACCTGCAGGGCCTCTGCCAGCGCCGGAAAGAACGCCTCGAAAGCGCATTCCGGAGCGACGACGGCGCGCATGCCCTGCCGGTTCGCCAAGTGGTCGGGGACGGCCTTCGGGTGGGTGAACCAGACGTCGCCGCCGGCGGAGTCCACCAACTCGCGCACGCGGGCGTCGCGCAGGCTGTAGCCGACCACGAGGAAGTCGCGGCCGGCGACTGCCGGTTTGAGGTACGGCGAAACCTCGACGAGGAACTCGTCCATCTCCTCCACCGTCCAGGCCATGAAGCGCTGGAACAGGTCCCCATGCAGCTTGACGATCTTGACGCGCGGGCTCTGGCCACGCAGCAGCAGCTCGAGCCGGTCGGGGCGGATCACGCCATTGACGATGAGCAGATAGTCGCGTCGCCAGAGGCGTGCGGCGGCGAGCGCGTCGTCGAGCAGGGGGTCCATGTTGGTGGTCAGGACGAAGTCGAAATAGTTCTGCGCACAGAGCGCGGCGAGCGCCCGGTAGCCGGCGCTGACCTCGGCGGGCTTGCGCGTCTGCAGGAACTCGGCCAGGTAGCGGTAGCGCTCCGTGGCGGTCGTCTGGCCGATCTTCTGGCAGAACGTGTCGAAATCGGCGCAGCCGAAAAACTGGAACAGCTCGTCCATGGCGCCGATTCCGGCATCCACGGAGGCGCCGGCACCGAGCAGCAACACGGGCGGTTTGTCGCCGACCGCGCGGCGCATGCGCAGGTCTTTCACCAGGTCGGGAAACGATCGCGGCACCATTTCGTGTTCTCCCGGCAATGGGTGGGGGACAGGAAATCAACGACAACAGCGGCAGTGTATGTTGCGCCAGCAATCGCGGTCAATCGGCGCTCCGGTCCGCGCGCCGGGGCGCGGATGCGCGTCTCGATCACGGTGCCGCAAGGGGTGGACAGACGTGCGGGGCTGTCGACGCGTTGCGGACTTGCCGCTGATGAACGTGTGCAGGCGGCTGGTGCGCAGCGCTCAATGCCAGCCGCCGCCGCCGGCCTGCTGGCGCGCCTCGCGATCGCGGCGCAGGTTCTCCTCGAGTTCTTCGCGGCCGCTCTTGACGATCGCCACGGTTTTCGCCTCGTCGCGAAAGTGCGGCAGCATCGCGTTGAGCGTGATCAGGTTCTGGCGGCGAAAGGCCTCGGCGATCGAGCGCGCCTCATAGGGTTCGACGCCGAGGACGGTCAATGCCGTGCGAGCGCTCTTCAATGACGACTCGAAGGTCTCGCGCTCGATCGCCGTCACGCCGCGATCGGCGAGTTCCAGCCAGTGCCGCACATTGCGGGCACGCGCAACGATGGTGAGCTTCGGAAAACTCGCCCGGGCCAGGTCGACCAGAGCGAGGCTGTCGGCCACGTCGTCGATCGCCACGACCAGCAGCTTCGCCCGCGCCGCGCCTGCCGCCGCGAGCAGATCGAGGCGCGTCGCGTCACCATAGAACACCTGGTAGCCGAACTTGCGCAGGGTATCGATCTGGTCCGGGTCGTGGTCAAGCACCGTGATCGGGATGCCCTGCGCGAGCAGCAGGCGGCCGACTATCTGGCCGTAACGCCCCATGCCGGCGATGATCACCGGCGCACTGTCGTCGTCGATCGCGTCCGCTGCGCGCTGCGTGCGTGCGCGGCGAGCCGTCAGGCGATCGAAAGCGATCAGCAACAGCGGCGTGGCGGCCATCGACAGCGCCACGGCGGCAGTCAACCGGCCTTCCCAGTCGCGCGGCAGGACCTGCGCCGCCCGCGCGACGCCGAAGACGACGAAGGCGAACTCGCCGGCTTGCGCGAGCAGCGCCGCGAACAGCCAGCGTTCGCCGGGCGGAACCTCAAGGCGCGGCGCGATCAGCGCCAGCATCGTCCCCTTGACCACCAACAGACCGACGACCAGCACCGCCAGCAGGGCGGGCCGCGCGATCACCTGGCCGAAGTCGATCGACATGCCCACGGCGATGAAGAACAGTCCGAGCAGCAGCCCCTTGAACGGCGCGATGTCGCTTTCCAGGGCGTGCCGGTATTCCGAGCTGGCCAGCAGCACGCCGGCCAGAAACGCTCCCAGCGCCATCGACAGGCCGGCACCGGCCATCAATTGGGCGATGCCGATCACCAGCAGTAGGGCGAAGGCGGTGAAGATTTCGCGCACTTCGGATTTGGCGATCAGCCGCATCAGTGGTCGTGTGAGAAAGCGGCCGATGATCACCACGCCAAGGATCGCGCCAATCGCCTTTGCCGCGCCCAGCCAGCCGGTGCCGCCTTCGCCGCTGGCGGCACCGAGGAAGGGTACCAGGGCAATCAGCGGGATCGCCGCGATGTCCTGGAACAGCAGCACCGCAAAGCTGCTGCGGCCGACAGGTGCCGCCATCAGGTTGCGTTCGTTCATCGTCTGCACGGCGATGGCCGTCGACGACAACGCCAGCGCCAGTCCGGCGGCGACTGCCGCCTGCCACGTCAAGCCGAGGGCGATGAGGCCGAGCGCGAGCACTGCGCCGCAGGCGGCCATCTGCAGGCTGCCGCCGCCGAACACGGCGCGATGCATTTCGATCAGGCGCTTCAGCTCGAGTTCGAGCCCGATCAGAAAGAGCATCAGGACGACGCCGAACTCGGCGAAGTGCAGCGTCGACTCGACATCGCCGACGAGCTTGAGGCCCCACGGGCCGATCAGCCAACCGGCAATCAGGTAGCCCAACACCGAGCCGAGGCCGCTGCGTTTGGCGAGCGGCACGCAGACGACGGCCGCCGCGAGGTAAACAAGGGCACTGCCTAACGGATCAGCCACGCGCCACCTCCGCATCCGCCACAAACGCCTGCAATCGCCGGCGGTACTGCGCGGCATGATGGTGCAGCGCGTGGTCATCGATCCGACGTGCGTCGTGCAGCACCAGCGGCGGCAGCCAGTGCATGCCGCAATAGCGTGCGGTCATTTCCATCACCGGCATGAAGGCCGCGAACGGGAACTTGTGGACGCCCTCCGGCGTGTAGCCTGCCGACGGTGCTCCGGTGGTCGTCACCCAGAGACACGACTTGCCGACCAGCGCGGTGCCGCCTTCACCGGTGGCCCAGCCGTCGGTGAGCACCGTGTCGAACCAGAGCTTCTGCAGCGCCGGTGCGGAGTACCACATGAGCGGGTGTTGCCAGATGATCAGGCGGGATTCGAGCAACAGTTTACGTTCGGCGGCGACATCGATCTCGAAATCCGGGTAGCTGTCGTACAGCGAGCGGACAGTCACCGAGGGCACGCGGCGCGCCGCTTCCAGCAGCACGCGATTGGCGCGCGAGCGCGCCGGATGCGGGTGGGCGTAGATCAGGGCGATCAAGATGACTCCTCGGCAGTCGGCGCGACTTCTCGCCAGGTCCGGCGCGCGCGACGCACGAGCACGGCTTGCCCGCCGGCCGTCACTGCGTCCTCGGCGGTTCGCACATCGCGGCTTCAATGGCGTTGAGCGGAGTATACCGCGCGATCCTGGTCGAGAAAGGAGCGCCCCTCGCGGCGCGCTAGCCGGTTCGGATGGGCCGGGCGGGCCGCGTGTTTTCTTGCGCGGCATGCTTTCTGTTAAGCTTGCCGCGAACACGTCGTGGCGATTCGGGCAATAGTCCCCGCTCAGCCCTGTACAGCAACTTTCCGATCGCCGCCCATGTTCGACAACCTGCGAAAATTTGCCGCCGCTTATGCCGTGGCAATCGGTGGAATTCTCCTCACCTGTCTGTCGTCGTGGAACGTGCGTCAGGAGTTGCAGACCAGCCACTACAAGGAATTCCAGTGGGCCGCCGGCGACCGCATCCAGTCGGTGCGCGCGGTGGTCGACCAGGGCCTTGACGCGCTGCTCGAGATCCGGGGCTTGTTCTACGCGGCGCAGGGCGTCGACGAGAAGGAGTTTCTCGTCTTTACCGATGCGATCCTCAAGCGGCGCCCGTACATCGACAGTCTGCTCTGGGTGCCGATTTCGCCACCGACTGGCGACGCCGCCTCGCCGGCCCCGACCGGCAGTGCGCCGGCATCGCTGCTGGAAGGGGGCGAGGGAGTTTCAGGGGGCGAGCGGCGCTCGCCGATGCCGGTGCTGCTCGCCTCGTCGCGCGCCGGCTCCGGCGTTTGGAAGGGTGTCGACCTGAATACCACCGGCGAGTTGGCGGATCTGCTGCAGCGTGCCCGGGAGAGCGGCAATATCGCCGTCAGCGCGCGCATGAAAGTGCCGCGCGCGGGCCGCGGTGATGCTGCGCACGTGATCCACGCGGCACTTCCGGTCTATGCGCCGGACAACTCCGGCCGTCCCGTCGTCGGCGTACCGCCCGGTGGGCCGGCTGAACTCCTGGGTTTCGTGGTCGGCATCTACGATATCGAGGAACTGGTGCATGTCGCCATCAGCCTGCTCGAGCCGCGTGGCGTTGAGGTCCTCGTGCGCGACGACTCGGCGCAGGGCGACGCGCAGTTCCTCCACTTCTACGCGAGTCGCCTGGAGCCGGGCGCCTCGCCGACGGCCAGCGGACTGTTGCCGGCCAACGATGAAGATCAACCGCGTTTGGTGGTGACGATTCCGGTCGGCGACCGGAACTGGTCGATCACCTGTGTCGCCACGCATACCTTCCGCAGCGCGGAGGCCTTGACCGAGGCACACTGGTCGGTGCTCGTCGGCGGCATCCTGTTCACCGCCCTGCTCAGCTTCTACCTGGTGCACAGTCGCCGGCAACTGGACAAGCGGATTCAACTGACGCAGACCATCTACGAGCGCGAGGAACTGTTTCGCCAGTTGGCGGAAACGGTCGATGTCGTCTTCTGGGCAACCAACGCCGACGCCACGCGCCTCGAGTACATGGGCCCCGCTTTCCGGCAGATCGCGGGACCGGGAGCGCAGCTCGGCAGCACCGCGCCGTCGCTGATGCTCGATGTCTTTGCCGCCGACGACCGGCGCATCCTCGTCGAAGCCATCGGCCGGCTGCGTGCCGAGGGCCGGCGGTTCACGGTCGTCCTGCCGGTGTCGGCTGGCGATCGGGGTGTGCGCTGGCTGCGCGTCTGCGGCTTCCCGGTGTGCGAAACGAGCAGCGAACTGAGTCGCATCGTCGGCTTTTTCGAGGACATCACCGAACACAAGCTGGCCGAGGATGCCCTGCGCGACTCGGAAGCGAAATTGCGCACCCTGTTCAACCATTCGCCGGATCTCATCTTCACCGTGGACGCCGAGGCCAACATTCTGCTCACCAATCGCCCGCTGCCGTATCCGGTGGGCGGCTCCGGCGAGAAGCGCTCCGAGCGCATTCTGCCGCCCGACGTCCGCGACGCCTATCTCAAGAAGCTGCGCCACGTCTTCGCCAGCGGGCGAGTAGACCATTGCCAGTACACGTCGAGCGACGCCACCTGGTGGGAAGTCCGCATGGTGCCGATCAGTTCGGCCAACGCGGTGATGGCAGCCATGGTGGTGATCACCGACATCACCGAAAACCGGAAGCTGCAATGGCAGGCCATCCGCAGCGCGCGCCTGGCCTCGCTGGGCGTGCTGTCGGCCGGCATCGCGCACGAAATCAACAACCCCAACCACGCGATTCTGGCGAATGCCTCGCTGCTGGCCCGCATCTGGCAGGATGCGATGCCGATTCTCGAGGAGTATGAGCAGGAGCAGGGCGACTTTCTGCTGGCCGGGCTGAGCTTCGCGCAGGCGCGCGAGGTCATTGCGCGAGGCATGCGCGACATTGGCGACAACGCCAAACGCATCCGCAAGATCGTCGATAATCTGAAGCACCTGGGCAAGCAGGATCGCGGGCACATGGATGAACTGGCCGACATCGGCAAGATCCTGCAGGCGGTGGTCACCCTGCTCGATGCGCGCATCCGCAAGCACACCGACGCGTTTTCGCTGGACTTGCCGGCGGCTCTGCCGGCGGTCAGGGGCAACGTGCAGCAGTTGGAACAGGTGTTCATCAACGTCATCGTCAATGCCCTCGAGGCGCTGTCTGAACGTAGCCGCGGCGTCCGGGTTTCCGCTGCGACCGACCGGGCTGGCAACCGGGTGGTCGTCCAGGTGGAGGACCAGGGGAGAGGCATCGGCGAAGACGTGATGGTCCGCATTGGCGATCCCTTCTTTACCACCAAGGCCGAAAGCGGCGGTACGGGGTTGGGTCTGTCGATCTCGTCGTCGATCGTCGAGAGGCACGGCGGCGTGCTGCGCTTTGAGTCGAACAGTGATCTGGGGACGACGGTGAGCATTGACTTGCCGGTCAGCAAGGAGGAGTGAATGAAAGAGAAGCCGTTTGCCAGTCTTCCCGTTTTTCTCGTCGATGACGACACCTCGGTCCTGCACGCCTCGGCGGCGGTGCTGCGCAGCGCCGGGGTGACGGCGATCCGCATGGTGGACGACAGTCGCGAACTGCTGCCGGCGCTCGAGGAGCAGCCGGCGAGTGCCGTTCTGCTCGACCTCTTCATGCCGCACATTACCGGCAACAAACTGCTCCCCGACATCGTTCATCTCTATCCGGAGGTGCCGGTAATCGTCATGACGGCGGCGCAGGATGTGGAGACCGCCGTGCGCAGCATGAAGGAGGGCGCTTTCGACTACCTCGTCAAGCCGGTCGAGGAAAGCCGGCTGATCGCGAGCGTCCGGCACGCGCTCGAAGTGCACTCCTTGCGCCGACAGATGGGCGTCCTGAAGCACTATCTGCTGTCCGACTGCCTGCAGAACAACGAGGCGTTTGCCGGCATCGTCACCAACAGTCGCAAGATGCGCGCGCTCTTCCAATACCTCGAGGCGGTGGCCGTTTCCGCCGAGCCGGTGCTGATCTCCGGCGAGACCGGCGCCGGCAAGGAGATGTTCGCGCACGCCCTGCACAAGCTCAGCGGCCTGGGCGGGCAGTTCGTGCAGGTCAATGTCGCCGGCCTCGACGACACCCTGTTTTCGGATACGCTGTTCGGACACAAGAAGGGTGCTTTCACCGGCGCCGACCAGGCCAGGCCAGGGCTCATCGCACAGGCGGCGGGCGGCACGCTGTTCCTCGACGAGATCGGCGATCTCTCGATGGCCTCGCAGGTCAAGCTGCTGCGCCTTCTCCAGGAACACATGTACTTCCCACTCGGCTCCGACGTCGCGCGCCCGAGCGATGCGCGCGTCGTCTGCGCGACCAACTGCAATCTGGCGCAGATGATGCGCCAGAACCAGTTTCGTTCGGATCTCTTTTTTCGCCTCTCGGTACACCAGATCGAGGTGCCGCCGCTGCGCCAGCACAAGGAAGACATTCCGCTACTCTTGCAGCACTTTCTCGATGAGGCGGCAGCATCGATCAACAAGCCCGCACCCGAGCCGTCGAACGAGTTGATCACGCTGCTCTCGAACTATCACTTTCCCGGCAATGTCCGCGAACTGCGGGCAATGGTCTTCAACGCCATGGCGCTGCATCGCGGTGGTTCGGTGCTGGCCATGGACAGTTTCCGGCAGGCCATCCAGAAACAGCAGAAGGCGGGAGCGGAGCACGCAACGAGCGAGCCGGAGGACGGCCTGCCGGTGGTGATCCCGGGGCGCTTTCCGACGCTCGACGAGGTCGAGGAGGCGCTGGTCAACGAGGCTCTCAAACGCGCCAAGGGCAATCAGGGCGTTGCCGCCACCCTGCTCGGGCTCTCGCGTCCGGCGCTCAATCGGCGCTTGGCACGGCGCGCGCTGCAAGCGTAGGCGGCAGCCGGGCACACCGCCTGCCCCTATCCGGCGGGTTGCGGCGAAAGGCCGCCGCTGCGGCGCGCGCCGGTCCGCGATCCGGGGAGCGGCGAATCCTCGGGGTGTAACGTTGTGCATCGGTGATGCGATCCCGGAAAAGCCGCCAAGCCTCTGGTCTAACAAGGAAAGCACTCCGTATCCGGCGGTTCGTCGGGGTCTGGATGTGCGTTTTGTCACACCCCATCGGCGCCTGCTCTGGCGCCTGGAATCCCGTGTAATGAACTGATTTCCCGACTATCGCGCATAGTCAGCGCTTTTGGCACAAAAAATGCTTACGTCACCAGACTCGATATCGCCGGCTGCCGCCGCTGCAGGCCACTAGCGATCATCGGAATGCGGCAATGGGGGCCGCAGTCGAGGCGCTGGCAATGGGGGGATTTCGGTTGACTGCTGACGGGGGTTGCATGAACGGGCGGGTGTCGGGCGTTGCCCCGGAGCTTCGTCGTTTGCCGTCGACAGCACGACCCGGTGGTCGGCGGCCGCTTTGTCGCGCCGCTTCCCGCGACCCAGGCGACAGCCCTTGCTCCCTGCGCTGCATCCTCTGTTGCTCGACCGGCCCGCTTGTGCTCGCCGCGAGCTTGTACAAGCACCGAGCAGCCTGTATCGACAAGGAGGATCCCGAGGGTCGGAAACCCCTTCACACCGAAAGTCGGGGCGATTCGGTCAGGCGCACTTCGCAGTTTGCGGATTGTCCCGCCAGCCGCGCTGCCACCCATTACAACAACCACAGGGCCGCTTGATGAGCACATTACTGATACTGACGATCGCGACTGTCGCCATCGTCCTCTTTTTCGACTATACCAATGGCTTCCATGACGCGGCCAACATCGTCGCGACGATCATTGCCTCGCGGGCGATGACGCCCATACAGGCGGTGATCATCGTCGGCACCTTCGAGTTCCTCGGGCCCCTGCTCGGCGGCACGGCAGTCGCCAATACCATCGGCAAGTTTGTCACCCTGGGCGATGTGCAGGCCGTTCTTTCGCTGGCCATCCTGATCAGTGGGCTGGTCGGCGCCATCGTCTGGAATCTGGCGACCTGGTATTTCGGTATCCCTTCGTCTTCGTCGCACGCTCTGGTCGGCGGACTGATTGGCGCTGTGGTCGTGTCTGCCGGACCGGACAACGTCGTCTGGGGTTTCTCGCAACTGATGCACGGCCAGATGACCGGAATCATGAAGGTGCTGGCCGCCCTGATCCTTTCGCCACTGATCGGTTTCTGGGCGGGTTTCCTGATCCTGCGGTTGATGCAGGTCCTGCTCTTTGCCGCCAAGCCGTCGGCCAATACCGGGCTGCGCTACGCGCAGTTCGTCACGGCCGCCGGTCTGGCTTTCTCGCATGGCGCCAACGATGCGCAGAAGAGCATGGGCATGCTGACGCTGGCCCTGCTGTTGGGCGGTTTCATCCCGACGTTCGAAGTCCCGTTCTGGGTGATGCTGGCCTGCGCCACGGCGATCACCCTCGGCATCCTCTCGGGTGGCTGGCGGATCGTGCGCACGCTCGGCTTCGCGATCTACCGAGTGCGGCCAATCCACGCACTGAGTTCCCAACTGACTTCGGCGATCGTCATCCTGACGGCATCGGTGATCGGTGCTCCCGTATCGACAACCCACGTCGTCGCCACGTCGATCATGGGCATCGGCGCTTCCGAGCGACCGAACGCCGTCCGTTGGAAAAAGGCGAAGGACATCGCCATCACCTGGGTCATCACCATTCCCGGCTCGGCACTGGTTGCCATCCAGACATTCGCTCTCGTCAATCTCTTTCTCGGAAAGGCCTAATCATGTCGAACGTAAGCGTCGCAAAAACCTCCATCACTCGCCGCATCCTGCATCGGGTCTTCCCGAAAGTACCGAATTTCTTCGCGCTGCTGGCCGAGCAGAGTGCGCACGTGGACGTCAGTGCCGGTCTGCTCGCCGAGTACATGGGCGCTGACAGTTCGCAGGCCGCGAAGAAGATCGTCGAGGCCGAGTACGAGGGTGACCGGCTCAAGATCCGCAACCTGACGCTGCTCAACGAGGCCTTCTCGACGCCGATCGATCGTGAAGACCTGCACCGGGCGATCATCAATCTCGACGAGATCATCAATAGTTGCAAGTCGATCGTCGTCGAGATGGATTCCGCCGTACTGGCCCTGAAGCCCGACAAGTATTGCCTGGAGATGGCCGTACACCTGAAGTCCGGGGTCGAGGCGGTTTCCGCGGGCTATGGCCGCCTGGGGAGCGATCCGAAACTGGGTCGCGCCGATGCGGAAAAGGCCGACAAGGCCGTCCGCAACCTGACGAGAACCCACCGCCGCGCACTGGCGGAGCTTTTTCAGGATACCGATTTCCACAACATCTTTCGCCGCAAGGAAATCTATAACGAACTGAGAGGCGCCGGCGACCGCCTTAACGTCTGCAACAGCACGCTGCTGGACATCGTCGTCAAGCTCTGCTGAGGCATCCCCCTTGCCGTTGTGATCCGGCTCGCGGGAGCGAACGCGGCAGCCTTGCCAGCGTGCGAATCCCGTGGCCGCTTCCGTCCCGGTCGGGCTGGCGCGCGCGCCGCCTGCCGGGAGCATTGCACCCCGTTTTCACAGCCTTGCCAGCCCTCCCGCCGTTGGCGTCAGCACGGCGCCCCCATGGCGCCGCCAGCACGCGTTGAGCCCCCAGCGGCTGGCGTCGACCGGCCGTTGCCGACACGACTCGGCGCCCCTTCAGTGGCCGCCAGGTGTAACGTTTTCCGATTCCGTGAGGCCTCGTTCCGGCGTGCTAAGTAACTGTTTCGCATGGCAGATGAAGGTCGCCAAGGCAGCTCGGCGACCTTCCCGAGTGCATTTTGTTGCACCCGGCAGGCAATCGGACAACGTCTCGGTAGGAGCACTAGCAATGTTGATTTATAACGAGTATTTGTGACATCTTGAGTGTGGCACGATTGCTGCTTTTCTCTAGGAAACGGGGCCTACAGACGCCGGTCTGCGATTTACGGCAGTTTTCTCAAGGGCCTTTTGACGTGGCTGGAATGTCAGTCCAATCCTCAGGAGCTTACAGATGGGCATCGAAACCGCACTCAATCTTTCACTCACCCCAGGCGTCGCCAGCCGGCTGGCCAGGCACCCGCTGCTGACCGATGCCAAGCCGATGCGCGAAAAGGTCACCAGTACCTACTACGACACCCCCGATCTGCGGCTGCAGCGCGAGAGTGTCGTGGTGAGCGATCGGAAGCGAGGTTCCACGCGCCTGTCATCGGTCAGCCGGCTGGCCCAGTCTGGGATCAGGCAGGCGGGGCATCGCGAATGGCCGCTTGCCGGGGCGCCGGGGGAACTCGACTTCTCACATGTCGCCGATCATGGCTTGCGGCAGTGGTTGGAGTCGGTACGCGAGGATCTGCGGCCGGCATTCACGACCAGCGTTACGCGCAGCGCCTGGCTGTTGGAACCCCGCGCAGGGGTGCGCATCGAACTGGCTCTGGACCGTGGTTGGATCGAGGCCGAGGGCCGGCGCCAGCCGATTTGCGAACTTGGCCTGGAACTGCTGTCAGGCGGCGTTGCCGACCTGTTTTCGGCCGCCGGCGAGTTGCAGAGCGATCTGTCGCTGCACCCGGAGACCACCAGCCTGTCGCAGCGCGGCTATCGCGTGTTGTCGGAGCAGTCCTTGCAGGTGGTCAAGGCGCCGCCGGTGGTCATCGACGCCGAGATGACGGCGATTGGCGCCTTTCGTACCATTGCACGCTCCTGCGTAAGGCACCTGCAGAGCAATGAGCAAGGGGTGCGCGAGAGCGACAATCCGGAGTTCGTCCATCAGGCACGCGTCGCCATACGCCGCCTGCGTTCAGCAATTCGCGTCTGGAAGCCTCTGCTCCCGGAGGAATTCGTGAGCAACTTCGATCCGCTCTGGCAGACGCTGGCCAGGCAACTCGGTGAGACGCGCAACTGGGATGTCTTCGTGGGCGACACCCTGCCGGCGATCGCCGCCGCCTTTCCTGCATGTGGCGAGGTCGACCGCCTGTCGCACTACGCGCGCCGGCGCTGCACGATCAACCGTCAGGCCGCCCGTAGCGCGCTCAAGTCGGTCGACTATTCGCGTCTGCTGCTCGAATTCACGGCGGCCGTCTTGGCTCTCCCCGTCGAGGGCGAGGCGCGCCGGGTCGATGCTTTTGCCCCGCGCTGTCTCGACAAGCGCGCCAAACAGGTCAGGCATCTGGCGGACGAGGCCCTGCAGGGCGACGCCACGGCTCGCCACAGCCTGCGCGTCGCCTACAAGCGCCTGCGCTACGCGCTCGAGTTCTTCGCGCCGCTGTTCCCCGGCGAGCTCCTCCGCCACTACCACGTGGCGGCAAGCGGCCTGCAGGAACTGCTCGGGCGACTGAATGATCTGGCGGTGGCCTCCGAATTGATTACCGAGGCGCTTCCCGGCGAGCACGGCGATGTCCTTCGCTGCTGGCTGGCTGGCCAGACCGACTCACTCCTGCCCGAGTTCGTTGTTGCTGTTACGTCCGCCCCTAAACGGGATTGAAGGGCTTTGAATATCGCGCGTACTTTGAGCAGGAAGATCGAAGGATCTCCTGAGCGAAGGCGGAATGAAGAAGGACGGAGAAGGGCTGGAACACCTCTG
>JAFLDO010000073.1 GCA_017302455.1 Accumulibacter sp. | reverse complement strand
GCATGATGATCTCGCCGCGCTCCATGACCAGGTACTGGTCGGCGAGCGAACGCGCGAAATCGTAATACTGCTCGACGAGCAGGATGGCCATTTCGCCACTCCCCGCCAGTGAGCGGATGGCGCGCTCGATGTCCTTGATGATCGACGGCTGGATGCCCTCGGTGGGCTCGTCGAGAATCAGGAGCTTCGGCCCCATCGCCAGCGCGCGGCCGATCGCCAGTTGCTGCTGCTGGCCGCCGGAGAGGTCGCCGCCGCGCCGGCGCAGCATCTGGCGCAGCACCGGGAACATCTCGAAGATGCGCTCGGGAACGCGCGTGCCGCCGGGACAGGTCGCCAGCCCCATCAGCAGGTTTTCCTGCACGGTCAGGCGAGGGAAGATCTCGCGCCCCTGCGGCACGTAGCCGATGCCGGCCTTGACCCGCTGGTGCGACGCAGCACGCGTCAGGTCGCGGCCGGCAAACTCGATGCTGCCGCTCTTCGTCGGCAGCAGGCCCATCAGCGACTTGAGCAGCGTCGACTTGCCGACGCCGTTGCGGCCGAGAATCGCCGTCACCTTGCCGGCCTCGGCGGTGAAGCTGAGGTTGCGCAGGATGTGGCTGCCGCCGTAATACTGGTTCAGGTTGTTGATACTCAACATGGTCGTCCTAACGCCCCAGATAGACTTCGATGACGCGCTGGTCGGCCTGCACTTCCTCCAGAGTCCCTTCGGCGAGCATGCTGCCTTCGTGCAATACCGTCACCTTGCCGCCGAGTTGCTTGACGAAGGCCATGTCGTGCTCGACGACGACCAGCGAGTGCTTGCCGGCCAGCGAGAGAAACAACTCGCCGGTACGCTCGGTCTCCTCGTCGGTCATGCCGGCCACCGGCTCGTCGAGCAGCAGCAGCTTCGGCTCCTGCATCAGCAGCATGCCGATCTCCAGCCACTGCTTCTGTCCGTGCGAGAGCAGGCCGGCCAGGCGATCGGCGTGCGCCGACAGGCGAATCAGCTCGAGGGTCTCGGCGATCCGGTCGCCGGCGGCGGAGTCGAGCAGCGCCAGAAGGCTGCACCAGACGCGCTTGTCGGTCTTCATGGCCAGTTCCAGGTTCTCGAAAACCGTGTGGTTCTCGAAAATCGTCGGCTTCTGGAACTTGCGGCCGATGCCGATGTGCGCAATCTCGGGTTCGCTCAGTCGCGTCAGGTCGATCGTCTGGCCGAAGAACACCGTTCCCTCGTCGGGCCGTGTCTTGCCGGTGATGACGTCCATCATCGTCGTCTTGCCGGCGCCGTTCGGGCCGATGATGCAACGCAGTTCGCCGGCGTCGATGGTCAGCGACAGCTTGTTGAGAGCGCGGAAACCGTCGAAGCTGACCGTAATGTCTTCGAGATAGAGGATGACCTTGTGCGACAGGTCGAGCTGGCCGGGTTTCAGTACGTGCCCGAGTTCGGCCGTGCCGCTGTCCCAGTCCGGGTTGTCCTGGTCCGCCAGGTGAAGTTCGCCGGCGTTCATGCGCGCACCCCTTTGGCGTCGCCCGCGACCGCCCCGGCATCGTCGTTGCGGAATCGCCCGCGCAGCTTGAACCACAGGCCGACGACGCCCTGCGGCAGGTAAAGGGTGGCGACGATGAACAGCGTGCCCAGGAAGAACAGCCAATATTCGGGGAAGCTGACCGTAAACCAGCTCTTCGCCAGATTGACGATGAACGCCCCAATGACCGGCCCGATCAGCGTGCCGCGGCCGCCGACGGCCACCCAGATGGCGATCTCGATCGAGTTGGCGACGGACATTTCGGACGGGTTGATGATCCCCACCTGCGGCACGTAGAGCGCGCCGGCAAACGCGCAGAGCATCGCCGACAGCGTCCAGACGAACAGCTTGTACCACAGCGGGTTGTAGCCGATGAACATTACCCGCGACTCGGCGTCGCGGATCGCCGTCAGGACTCGGCCGAACTTCGAGGTCACCAGATAGCGCGCGAGCAGCAAGGTGCCGATCAGCGCCAGAGCCGACAGCGCGAAGAGGACGACACGCGTCTCCGGCGCGGTGATCGAGTAGCCGAGAATGCGCTTGAAGTCGGTAAAGCCGTTGTTGCCGCCGAAACCGGTTTCGTTGCGGAAGAAAAGCAGCATTGCCGCATAGGTCAGCGCCTGCGTGATGATCGAGAAGTACACGCCCTTGATGCGCGAGCGGAAGGCGAAATAGCCGAAGACGAAAGCGATCACCGCCGGCACGACGAGCACCAGCAGCGCCACCCACAGAAAGCTGTCGCTGCCGGCCCAGAACCACGGCAACTCCTTCCAGTCGAGGAAGACCATGAAATCCGGCAGATCGCTCTGGTAGCTGCCGTCACGCCCGATCTGGCGCATCAGGTACATGCCGAACGCGTAGCCGCCAAGCGCGAAGAAAAGGCCGTGCCCGAGCGAGAGGATGCCGCCGTAGCCCCAGATCAGGTCCATCGCCACAGCGACGATGGCGTAGCAGAGGATCTTGCCGACCAGCGTGATGAACCAGGTCGACAGATGCAGCGGGTGGTCGGGCGGCAGCGCGAGGTGCATCACCGGCACGGCGACCAGCGCGAAGGCGGCGAACAGGCCGACGATCTGCCAGGTGCGCGCGTCGAAGCTGCGTCCGAGGCGAACGATGAAGGGCACGGGTACCGGTGAAGGGTTCATGATCGCTTTTCCCGGCTCACGATTCGACGAAGCGGCCCTTGAGGGCGAACAGCCCCTGCGGACGCTTCTGGATGAAGATGATGATGAACACCAGCACGACGATCTTGGCGACCACGGCCCCGGTCCAGCCTTCGAGGAACTTGGTGAAGACGCCGAGTCCGAGAGCCGCCCAGACCGCGCCGGCGAGTTGCCCGACGCCGCCGAGAACGACGACCATGAAGGAATCGACGATATAGCCCTGGCCCATGTCCGGCCCGACGTTGGCGATCTGTGACAGCGCCACGCCGCCGAGGCCGGCGATGCCGGCGCCGAGGCCAAACGCCAGCGTGTCGATGCGGCCGGTCGGCACGCCGACACAGCCGGCCATCGGCCGGTTCTGTGTGACGGCCCGCACGAACATCCCCAGCCGCGACAGGTTGAGGATCGCCCACATGGCGACCAGCACGGCAATGGAAAAGGCGACGATGATGATCCGGTTCCACGGCAGCATGAGATTCGGCAGCAGTTCGATGCCGCCGGCCATCCAGGCCGGGTTGGCAACCTCGACGTTCTGCGCGCCGAACACGGTGCGCGCGACCTGCATCAGGAACAGCGAGATGCCCCAGGTAGCCAGCAGGGTCTCCAGCGGACGGCCGTAAAGGTGACGGATGATCAGGCGCTCCATCAGTACGCCCACCAGCGCCGCGGCGAGAAAGCCGACGGGGATCGCCGCCAGCAGATACCAGTCGAGCGCCCCGGGCAAATAGGCGCGGAACACACTCTGCATCGCCCATGCCGAGTAGGCGCCGACCATCAGCAACTCGCCGTGGGCCATGTTGATCACCCCCATCACGCCGTAGGTGATCGCCAGTCCGAGCGCCGCGAGCAGCAGGATCGAGCCGAGCGACAGGCCGGTAAACGCCCGTCCGAGACTGTCGGCCCAGGCCAGCCGCTGCTCGATCGAACGGAGCGAGGTGCCGGCCGCGGCGCGCACGGCGCTGTCGGGCTCCACCCAGCTATCGCCGCGTTTCTCGTTGAGTGGCAGGAGAAGCTGGCGGACCTTCGGATCGCTGCTCTCGCCGAGCGTCTTGACTGCCGCGAGGCGGACTTCGGCGTCGGTCGAACCCAGACTGGCTTGCGCATGCGCGAGTTGCAGGCGCGTTCGAATCTCGGGATCCTTTTCCGCGGCGAGCGCGCGGTCGAGCAACGGCAGCATCTTCGCATCGGCGCTCAGGGTCACTTCCTGTGCCGCCTGCCAGCGCACCGCGCGCTCCGTCGAGAAAAGCCGCAGTGCAGCCAGCGCGGCCGAGAGTTCTCGGCGCACACGGTTGTTGATCCCGATCACCTCGCGCGCTGCCGGCGCCGGCGAGATCTCGGTGTTATTGGCCGCGTCGAGAACCCGCTCGCCGGCAACGATGACGACGCGCTCCCCCGCCACCGCCAGCGAATCGTCGGCCAGCGCCTTGAGCACCGGCAGCGCCTCGGCAGGTGCCGCCTGGGCCAGAGCCGTGATCGCGGCGATCTTGGTGTCGGAATCTTCGGAGGCCAGCGGCTTGAGCAGCGCCGGGTCGATGGCCGCCTGCGCAAGCGAAACGCTCAACAGCCAACCACACAGCAGAAATCGAGACTTGCCCATGCTCTCTCCACGATCGGGTGCCGGCGGCTGACCGCCGGCACCCGCAGAACAACGCTTACTTGCCTTCCGGCGTGTCTTTCTTCTTGTCGTTACCCGGGATGTACGGGCTCCACGGTGCTGCCTTGACCGGACCAGGCGTCTTCCAGACGACATTGAACTGCCCGTCGGCCTTGATCTCGCCGATGAACACCGGCTTGTGCAGATGGTGGTTTTTCTCGTCCATCTTGATCGTGAAACCGGACGGCGCCTTGAAGGTCTGCCCGGCCATCGCCGCGATCACCTTGTCGACGTCGGTGGACTTGGCTTTCTCGACCGCCTGCTTCCACATGTAGACGCCGATATAGGTCGCTTCCATCGGGTCGTTGGTGACCGCCTTGTCGGCATTCGGCAGCTTCTGCTTGACGGCCCACGAGCGGTACAGCTTGGTGAACTTGTCGTTCTCGGCGTTCTTCAACGACATGAAGTAGTTCCACGAGGCCAGGTGCCCGACCAGCGGCTTGGTATCGACGCCACGCAGTTCCTCTTCGCCGACCGAGAAAGCAACGACCGGCACGTCGGTCGCCTTGATGCCGGCGTTACCCAATTCCTTGTAGAACGGAACGTTCGAATCGCCGTTGATCGTCGAGATCACCGCCGTCTTCTTGCCTTCGCTCGAGAACTTCTTGATCTTGGCGATGATCGTCTGGTAGTCGCTATGCCCGAAGGGGGTGTACTCCTCCATGATGTCGGCGTCGGCGACGCCCTTGGACTTCAGGAAAGCGCGCAGGATCTTGTTGGTCGTGCGCGGATAGACGTAATCGGTGCCGAGCAGAACGAAACGTTTGGCCTCACCACCATCCTTGCTCATCAGGTACTCGACCGCCGGGATCGCCTGCTGGTTTGGCGCTGCGCCGGTGTAGAAGACGTTGTACTCGAGTTCCTCACCTTCGTACTGCACCGGGTAGAAGAGCAGGCCGTTGAGTTCCTTGTAGACCGGCAGGACCGACTTGCGCGACACCGAGGTCCAGCAGCCGAAAGTCACCGCAACCTTGTCCTTGCTCAGGAGCTGGCGTGCCTTCTCGGCGAACAGCGGCCAGTTGGAGGCCGGGTCGACGACCACCGGCTCGAGCTTCTTGCCGAGGACGCCGCCCTTGCTGTTGATCTCGTCGATTGCCATCAGGACGGTCTCCTTGAGAGCCGTCTCGGAAATCGCCATGGTGCCGGAAAGCGAATGCAGAACACCGACCTTGATCGTCTCGGCGGCCAGGGCGCTCAGCGAGTTGAGGCCGAAGGCAGCCGTGACGGCAACCGCCGACAGGGTCTTCATGAAATTGCGACGTACCATCTGTTGTCTCCTCGAAGGTTAAGAAGCGGGAAGAAGTCTTCCTCCGAGGAGCATTAAGCAAGCGGCGTGCCAACACTAAAGATGTTCGGAAGGCGCGCCGGCAGGCGGCGCTTGGCCGCGGCACGCACTATTCAGGGAGCATCGCGCCTTTTCTCCGCACCAAAGCGGGGCAACGGCCGGCGTCGTGCACCAGGATCACGCATCTGGCGCTTTCCGTCCGCTTGCCGACAAGCCCATCGGTGGTAGCCATGGGGGAAGAAGGGGTAGGCGCCAATCATGGGGGTAGTCGGTCTGCCGCCGATTCAGGGCCATGCCGCCCCACAGGCAGCGGCGGAGTGGGTCAGATGCGGCTCAGCAGCTCCGTCTTCTTGGCCGAGAACTCCTCGTCACTGAGGATGCCCTTGGCGCGCAGATCGGCGAGCCTTTCCAGCGTCGCGAACACGTCCTGCTCGCCGCGACCCGCCGCCGGCGCCGATTCCAGCGCTACGCTGTTCGCCCAATCATTGGCTGCCGGCCTCGCCGGCGACCTCACGGGAAGCTGTCCGGTGGACGAGACCACCGGCAGGCTTGCTACGTCGATCAAGCCATGTTGGCTCGAGAAGCTCAGCGTGCCGCCGACCGACTGCTGGATAGTTCATTGCACAGCCCGTCGATACGCCCCTTCAGTGAGTTGTCGAACATGTCCGATACCATGATCATGCCGCCGCGCGTCCACTGACCGGAGCCGGAGAATTCGGAATGCGAGAACTGCGCCATGCTTGCTCCACTGGTACACTGGCCGCCCACTTGAACGCAGGATGTGATGATGGAAGGGATCCTTGCCAGGCAGGAGCGCGTCGACGCTCGCGTCCCGCCGGCAGTCCATGAAACGCTGTACCGTGCCGCCGAACCCTCCACCGATCTGCTCGCGCCGCCTGCACGGACCCGTGTCGCCGCCCTGCCGGGAGACCCGGCATGGGCCACCAGCACGGAAGGCTGGCGCCGCCCGTTGGCGGTGACACCGGCGCTCGTCGTTAACCTGGTGGTCGCGCCTTGCCATGTCGGCGCGACCGCGCTTGACGAACGTGCCGAAAACCACATGCTCACTTGCCCACAGGCCCTCGCTCTCGACGATATGCCCGTTCCCGCCGCGCAAGGACTGGCCGAGGAACGAAGCCATGATCTCGACGACCGCAAACGCTTGCGCAGGCCGCCAGGAGAGTGAGTACGGATGCCCGAACCGCTGTGCCCGCGCTGCCTCCCTACTACGAAGCACCATCCGGTCTGCGCCCTCTGGCCTGGGCGGTCGCTGCCTCGCTGGTCGTGCACGCCGTCGTGCTGTTCGCTCCACAAAAGGAGCCGCCTCCCCTGCTGAGCGCCAGCTCGCGCTTCGAAGCCAGCCTGTCGGCCCGCCCGCAGGCCGAGGCCCCACCCGCACCCGCGCGCCCGCCGGAAAAGGCGGCGCCGACGCCGAAGGCTCCCACCCGGCCGACCGTTGCCCCGCCAGCCAGGCAGCCGCCCCGCGCGCGCGTATTGACCGCGCCGAAGTCCGCCGCGCCGGCCGTCGCCGAGACTCCACGCTGGTCAGCGGCTGAGAAGCAGGAGATGAACCGTTTCCTCGACGAACTCGCCGCCGAGGCCAAGGCCGCGCCCAAGCCTTCGCTGGCCCAACGTTCGCTGGCCATGGCCAGGGACATCAGTCGTCAGCAAGCACGCCAGGACGAAGAGGGTAGCGCCCTGCTCGAGCGGCGACCGAACACGCCGCCGCCCGAGCCCTTCAGTCTCGATCTCTATGTGGACGGAGTCGTCAAGCGCCTCAACCGCAGCGCCGCCTTCGTCCGCAACGACCCACGCAGCCGGGGCCTGAAGACGGCGTCGGTGCAGTTCCGGATCAATCCCGACGGCAGCCTGAAATCCTTCAAGGTCATCAATGCGGGTGACCAGGAAGAGGAGATCGCTTTCATCAGGTCGGTCGTCGAGCGCGCCATCCCCTTTGCACGCTTCCCGCCGGACATCGACCGCGCCGCCCGCTCGCTGGGCGTGACCATCTGCATTCAACCGGGTGTCGGCGGCGGTTTCGGCTTTTCGCGACTGGCCGACGGCCGGCCGTGCTGATCGGCGACACGACTTCCCTGGGCGATAGGCTCGCTACATACCGCCGGGCCGGGTGGCGGCCGCGACCACCGCCAGGGCGACCCACCGGGCCCCCTCAGCCGCCGGCATCCAGCCGGTACACGGCCTCCTGCATGCGCCGCAAGGCTTCATCGAGGACCGCACTACCGGCAGCGAAATTGAGTCGCACAAACCCGGGTGCGCCGAAATCGGCGCCGTCCGAAAGGCCGACGCCCTGCTGCTCGAACCACTGTGCGGCGTTGCCGACTTTGCCAACGAGCCGCCGCGTGTCGATCCACGTCAGGTAGGTCGCCGCCGGATGGCTGTGCGGCAGGTGCATGGCGTCGAGCGCTGCCGAAACCTGGTCGCGATTCCGGCGCAGCCTGGCGAGCAGCGCCTGACGCCAGGGCTCGCCAGCGCGCAGCGCGGCCTGCAGTGCCGTATAGCCAAAACAACAGGCCTCCGGCACCAGGCGCTGCTTGGCGGCGCGGAAGCGCTTGCGCAGTCCGGCATCCGGAATGATCGCCCAGGCGATTCCCAAGCCGGCGAGGTTGAAGACTTTTCCCGGCCCGTGCAAGGTGATGCTGCGCGCCAGATGCGTCGACGAACGCGCGGCAAGCACGCGGGCAAACGGCACGTGGGGCGTCGTGCCGTCGAGAATCAGGTCGCAATGGACTTCGTCCGAACAGACATACAGATCGTGGCACACACAGAAGTCCGCCAGCGCATCAAGTTCGTCACGGGAGAACAAGCTGCCGACCGGGTTGTGCGGGTGACAAAGCAGCAGCAGGCGCGTATCCGGCAGGAGGGCCGCATCGAGACGAGCGAAATCGATGTGGTAGCGTAGATCACCGGCTCGCCAGGCGGCTTCATCGAGCGCCAGGGGAACTTCCAGCGTGCGCCTCCCCTGCGTCGGCGCCGCGCTCAGGAACGGCGGGTAGACGGGGGAAAAGGTCAGCGCCGACTCGCCGTCGCCGCAGCAGGCCTTGACTGCGAGATTGATCCCGAGCACCAGACCCGACAGCCAGACGATCCACCCGGGCTCGATCTGCCAGCCATAGTGCTCGGCGTGGTAGGCAACCAGGTCGCCGGCCAGTTCGCGCGGCGCCGACATGTAGCCATAATTGCCATGCCGCACGTGCGCCGCGACGGCGCGCTGGATCGCCGGCGCAACCGGGTAATCCATGTCGGCGATCCACAGCGGAATGACGTCCCGCCCGCGATATTTTTCCCACTTGGTCGCCGACCACTCGAGGCGGTCCGCAGGCGAGTCGAAGCTCGCCGAAAAGTCCCTTGTCATGGCTGTCGATTCACGCGGGCCTGAGGCAGTGCAGACACTTTTCCAACTTGACGGACACCCACTGCGCCGTGTGGCCGCAGGCCGACTGGAGAGCGCAGCAACCCACCGAACGGGCAGCCGGTGCCCCGCCCCCCGGACTGGCGCCTACTTGCACAGACCGAGCAGCCGTTCCTGCTGCGAGCACGCCTTTGCCGGCGGCGATCCCGTCTGCACTCGCCCCTTGGCCTCGCCGCCGATGCAGGAACGCAGTTCAGCAGTGGTGGCGGCGTAGTAGTTCCAGCCACGCCCAAGGTCCGGCAGGGCAAGCTCGACCTCGCGCCATTTCGGGTGCCCCTTATCGAGCAGCGTCGGGAAGTTCTGGCACAGCGAACGGGCGAAGCGTCGCAGGTAAGCCTCGGTGTTCTTCACCTGGAAGTCGTAGGTGACGAGGAACGCCTTGACGGCCAGCCCGGGCAGGTCGGCCGTCAGCAGGTTGGGATAATTGCTGGCCCGCACACTCGCCTGGAAGTAGGTCCTGAGCACCGACTTGCTGGACGGATGGTTGGCATCGAACTTGAGCAGCTTGATGCGCTGACGCGCCTCGGGCTTCATATCGACGAGAAGTTTGGCAGGCTGGCCGGCAACCACGGCGACCACGTCGATGGTCTTGTCAGTCACCAGTTTGACCAGCGCCTCCTCGTTCGACAGGTAGCTGGCGCTGGCGTCGGGTATCGCTTCGCCGAACATCAGGCGGTAGAGCGTCGCCGAGGTCAGCGCCGTGCCGCTCCCCAACTCGCCAGCGTTGATCTTCGCATTCCTGATCTCGTGTACGTAGTTGCGCTCCGAGTCAGCCCGGACGATGAAGTAGATCTCTTCGTTGTACAGCGGCATGATCACGCGCAATGGCCGGATCAGCGCGCCCGCCTCGCTGTTCCCGCCGCTGGCCATGTCGAGAAAGGACTGATAGACATCCGACTGCACCAGAGCGAACTTGACGCCCGGCTCGTAACGCAGACGTCGAACGTTATCCACCGATCCCGCCGACGACAGCACCTCGAGAGCGATGTCCGCCGGCGGCGCCACGAACTGGGCGAGATCGCGCCCGATCTTGATATAGGTACCCCGTTCCGAAGCGGTCACGATCTTGTATTCCGCCGCCGCCAGAACGGCGATCGCATGGCCCATCATTGCCGCCAGCAGCAGCGAGTACAGGACTATCTTTCTCATGCTATTGCTTCCCCTGTTTCAAGTTCGCCGCGCACAGACCGAGGGCATCGACGGCTTCCGGACATCCCGTCACCGTCGGCGCCGCCTCCGCCGGCTTCGCCGCCGCATCGGTTCCATTCCTTGCGCGCATGGGCTTGGCCGCGCCGGCGGCCGGCGGCGCCAGCGCCAAGGCCTTGTCGGGAACGCCAATTCTGCTCGCTACTGGCGGTGTCACGGCCGATGGCGGTGCGCGGTCGAGCCTGGCCGCCACGTTCGTCGAGGCAGCATCTGCCTTCAGCGGAGGTTCGGTCGCGCTCGCCGGCAATGCTTGTTCAGCCTGCTTCTCGGCAACCGGAAGCGGTGCCGAACGCTCATGGGCGTAATAGAGCGAAGCGGCAATCGCCACCAGCAATAGCGCAGCCACGGCAGCCCGCCAGCCGCGTCCGGAGTCGGCGCCCGGCGCGTACGGAGTAGCCGACGTCAGCGTTGCGTCAGCCGGCAACAACTGGGGAAGCTGGGGACGCGCGTGCGTCTGCTCGTCATTCGCCGGCGTTGCTTCCGGAACATCGAGTTCCGCCACCGGTTCGCCGACATCGTGATCAGCGCGTGGCACTCCCCGGCGCAACTCAGCGAGCGCCAGCGCCACCGATTCGGGCACCGCCGGCCGCCCACTGGCGACGCCGCCGGCGTCAAGGGGTGGATCTGCGAGCGGCTGGTCGAGCGCCGCCAGTGCCGAGTCGATCTCATCGGCGAGAGACTCGGCCGACAACTCGCTCTCCGCCGGCAGCGGGAACTCGCCACCGCACTTGTAGCAGGTCGCCGCCGTCCGCTTGTCGATTGCCCCGCAGCGTTCGCACGGCTGCAGGTGCAAGGGCGAACCGCAGCCATTGCAGAAGCCGGCACCCTCGGGATTAGGGTGCTTGCAGAACAGGCACAGGAGGAAGCGCATGGATGACATGATCAGCAGGTGCGTTGGTGCCATGGGCACAGGTCCGGCGAAACCACCGAGCATCCTGCTCGGCATTCCGTGATCGCGAACATCTGTGCAGCCCGCCATGGACCCACCAGTTCCGTCGTCACGCGTCGCCAACCGCCCGGTAAGTCAACGGTACGGCATCAGTATAGGTGGCCGGGTCAACGCCAGTCAATGCGGAGCGCCGGGCGGTCGCCACAGCGACTCCCGGTGTGCCAGCCCGGCCAGCCTGCGCAGCGCCGCACGGTGGTGCATTGCCGGTGTATTCCTGCATTGACAGCCGCTTCCCCGCGCCCTTAACCTACCGTGAAAACCATGGCGCAGCGACGCCATCGATCTCCTGGCCGGCCCATCCGGGCGCCCCTTTTCCGTCGGCAGAGCCGCATGCGCGTGTTATTGGTCGAAGACGATCCGATGATCGGCAAGAGCGTTCAGCAGGGCCTGCGCCAGGACGGCCATACAGCCGACTGGCTGCGTGACGGCCAGCAAGCGGAGCTGGCTCTGGCCACGACGCCCTACGACATCCTGCTGCTCGACCTCGGCCTGCCCGGCCGATCCGGCCTCGACGTCCTCACCCGCCTGCGGCGATCGGCCAACAGCATTCCGGTCCTCGTGATCACCGCCCGCGATGCGATCGCCGACCGCATCCGGGGACTCGATGCCGGCGCCGACGACTACCTCGTCAAGCCATTCGACCTCGACGAACTGTCCGCACGCATGCGGGCGGTACAGCGGCGGCATGCCGGGCGCGCCGAACCGGTGATCGAGAATGGACCCCTGCGGATGAATCCGGCCACGCACGAACTGACACTGGACGGCACGCCGGTAACGCTCTCGGCGCGTGAGTTCGCGCTGCTGCAGGCACTGCTCGAACAGCCCGGCGTACCGCTCTCGCGGGCCAGGCTCGAAGAGAAACTCTACGGCTGGGGCGACGAAATCGAAAGCAACGCGGTCGAGGTCTACATTCATTCGCTGCGGCGAAAGCTCGGTGCCGAGCAGATCAAGAATATCCGCGGTGTCGGCTACCTGGTGCCGCGCCTGCCATGAGATCGATCCGACGCCAGTTGCTGTTCGCCCTGCTCGCGGCGATCACGCTGACCACGCTGCTCGGCGCGCTGGCCACCTACCGGACGGCGCGCGCGGAGGCCAACGCGATGTTCGACTACCAACTGCGCCAACTGGCCTTGTCGTTTCGCGACCAGGCCTTGCAGAATGCGCACATCCGCGACCTGGCGAGCAACGACGACGCGCAGGACTTCTCGATCCAGATCTGGCGACCGGACGGCACCCGCATCTACCTCTCGCACCCCGGCAAGGAACTACCGCACCACGCGCCACTCGGCTTCGCGACGATCGACACCGGCAAGGGCAAGTGGCGCGCGTTCGGCTTGCAGCAGGGTGGCCAGACCATCCAGGTCGCGCAACCGCTGCAGGCGCGCGACGAGTTGGCGCTGGCCGCCGCCTTGCGTACCGTCGCACCCTTCCTGCCGATGCTGCCGATGCTCGGGGTATTGATCTGGGTGGTCGTCGGCCGGGGCTTGCGGCCGCTCGACGCGGTGGCGCGCGCGATGACCACGCGCACGCCCGTGGCGCTCGATCCACTGCCGGAAAACCGGGTACCCACCGAGGTGGTGCCGCTGGTGCGCTCACTGAATGACTTGCTCGCCCGCCTCAAGCGCGCGCTCGACGCGCAGCGCGAGTTCATCGCCGACGCCGCCCACGAATTGCGGACGCCCCTGGCGGCCCTCAGCCTGCAGTTGCAACTGGCCGAACGCGCGACCGATGCCGCAGCGCGCGGCGACGCCTTCGGCGAACTGGAACGTGGACTCGAACGTGCTACCCACTGCGTGCAGCAGCTCCTCACCCTGGCCCGCCAGGAGCCCGGTGGCGGTGACCGGCCGCTGACGCCGGTGAACCTTGACGACCTCGTGGCCAAGGTCGTCGCCGACCAGTTGCCTCTCGCCGAAGCCAGGCAAATCGACCTCGGCGTAACACCCGCGGCGCGCGCGCTCACCGTCAGCGGCGACGCGGAGGCGCTGCACATCCTCGTCAGCAACCTCGTCGGCAACGCGATTCGCTATACCCCACCCGGCGGCAAGGTCGACGTGGCGGTCGGCGACGACGCTCTCGGCACCTTCGTCGAGGTCAACGATTCCGGCCCCGGAATTCCCCCCGAGGAGCGAGAACGCGTCTTCGACCGCTTCTATCGGCGCGCCCAGACCGACGAACCGGGCAGCGGTCTCGGACTCGCGATTGTCAGAACGATCGCCGAACGGCATCGGGCCAGCGTCCTGCTCGATGCGGCGGACCTCGGTGGCCTGCGGGCGCGGGTTCGCTTCGGCGGGTCGACGGCATCCTGACCGGTGCTCGCCGGCAATCACGTGGACTCGCCGGCGCCTTAAGTCAGATTTAAGTCATGCCCTCCTATCGTTGCGCCATGGGAAGCCGAGCGCTTCCGGTGTGCAACGAAACAGGAGACCAACATGCAAGGAAGCACCTTCAAACGCAGTCTGCTCGCCGTGACCCTGATTGCCGCGCTGGGCGCCGGCTACGCCAAGCTTGGCGGGCACGCCATCAGCCCCGCCGATGCGCTTCCGGCGGCCGCCGCAGCGGCCCCCGCACCGGCCCCCAGGTCCGCGTCGGCACTGCCGGACTTCACGTCGATCGTCGAGCGCAGCGGTCCGGCCATCGTCAACATCAGCTCCACCGGCCCGTCGAAAACGGCGGCGACGATCGACCCGAACGATCCAATGTTCGAGTTCTTCCGCCGCTTCGGCCTGCCCTCGCCGCACGGCGGGGCGCCGGCGCGCGGCATGGGGTCGGGCTTCATCGTCAGCGCGGAAGGGCTGATCCTGACCAACGCGCACGTCGTCGACGGTGCCGACGAGGTCACCGTCAAGCTCACCGACAAGCGCGAATTCAAGGCCAAGGTGGTCGGCCTCGACAAGCTCACCGACGTTGCCGTCCTGCGCATCAACGCCGGCAATCTGCCGGTCGTTCGCCTCGGCGATCCATCGCGGACACGCGTGGGCGAATGGGTCGTTGCCATCGGTTCGCCGTTCGGCTTCGAGAACAGCGTCACGGCCGGCATCGTCTCGGCGAAATCGCGCTCGCTGGCCAGCGACAGCTACGTGCCCTTCATCCAGACCGATGTGGCGGTCAATCCGGGCAATTCCGGCGGCCCGCTGCTCAACCTGGACGGCGAGGTGATCGGCATCAACTCGCAAATCTACAGCCGCAGCGGCGGTTATCAGGGGGTCTCGTTCGCCATTCCGATCAACGTCGCGCTCAACGTCCAGGAGCAGTTGCTGCAGCATGGCAAGGTCCGCCACGGCCGCCTCGGCGTAGCGATTCAGGAGGTCTCGCAGTCGTTGGCCGAATCGTTCGGACTGAAGAGTTCGGCGGGCGCCCTGGTGAGTTCGGTCGAGAAAGGCAGTCCGGCTGCCGCCGCCGGCCTCGAGGCGGGCGACATCATCCTCAAGCTCAACGACACCGAGATCGGCCGCTCGTCCGACCTGCCGCCGCTGGTCAGCGCGATCAAGCCCGGAACGCAGATCAAGCTGCAAATCTGGCGCAAGGGGGCCACGCGCGAGCTGGCACTCTCGGTCGGCGAGATCCCGACCGCCAAGGTCGCCGCGGAGCGCAGTGGCGACGCCGACAAGTCCCGCCTCGGTCTGGCGCTGCGCTCGCTGACGCCGCAGGAGCGCCGCGAGGTCGAAAGTCCAGACGGGCTACTGGTCGAAAGCGTCAGCGGTCCTGCCGCGCGGGCCGGCATCCGCCCCGGCGACGTCATCGTCTCCGTGAACGGCCAGCCGGTCCGCGACGTGCCGCAGCTACGCGCGCTGCTCGACAAGGCGGGCAAGAAAGTAGCCCTGCTGATCGAGCGCGAAAACGCCAAGATCTTCGTACCGGTGGAACTCGGCTGATGTTCGCCCGGGGAAGGTGTTTGGGATCGACGCCTGAATCACGAGGACCGAAAGGCCGATCGGCGCGCTGCCGGACAGCGACGCTGACCTGCCGGCCACCGCAGTTTCCAAGCGTGGATGAGCCGCCCTGGCGGGCGCAGGTCGTAGGTTGGGGTGAGGAACGAACCCCAACATGGCAGGCGTGGAATGGCGTTGGGGTTCCTTCGTCACCCCAACCTACGGAGTGCCTCGCGGCAAGTGGTCTGTTGTCGCCACTGTCCGGGCCGACGCCGGCGAGTGCGCAGGCCTTCTCGCCGAACGTCGGGCGGGCGACCGGAGAACTGGCTGCCCTCGCTGCCGGTTGCGGAACCGATCCTCGCCATCGTCGCAGCACGGCGCCGAGCCGACAGGCGATCCGCCGCGCGCGCCGAGCGTGCCCAATGCGCGCCAAACGCCAGTGAACGCGTCGATCGAGCGTAGAATTCCCGGCTAGCGACCCTGGGCCAACTGTCCCGATGAGTGAAAACACAATCAAGGTAACGATCGTCGATGACTCGGCGCTGGCTCGCCAGTTCATCGCCCAGGCGCTGTCGGCTGCACCGGGAATCGAGGTGCTCGCCACGGCGGCCGACCCGGTCATCGCCTTCGACCGGATGCGCAGGCAATGGCCGGACGTGCTGGTCGTCGATATCGAGATGCCGCGTATGGATGGTGTGGAAACGCTGCGGCATTTGCGCGAAGCCCATGCTCCGGTGCGGACGATTGTGTTTACGGCGTTTGATACCGACGAGCGTATCGTGGGCGCGGTGCAAGCGGGCGCACAGGGGTATCTGCTAAAGGGCGTGCCGCGCGAGGAAATTTTCAACGCGATTCGGGTGGTTCATGGTGGCGGGTCGCTGCTTCAACCGGTGATTGCTTCGAAACTGCTGAAACAAGTCTCCGGCGAGCGCAAGGCCGCGCCCGAAATTGACGCGCTGACCCCGCGCGAGCAGCATGTCCTTAAACTGCTGGCACAAGGCTTGCAGAACAAGGAGATTGCCGCCGAATTGGTGATTACCGAGCGCACGGTGAAGTTCTACGTCAGCTCGATATTGAGCAAGCTGGGCGCAGGCAACCGGACGGAGGCGGTGACATTGGCGGTACAGCGCGGGTTGGTCAAATTATGATTACAGCCGTTAAACGACATTCCAAAGTCATGATTATTACGTTATCGGATGCTGTTCGTATTGATGTCCTTAGGATAACCGATTCACATATTTAGCCCATCCTGTGATGGCATGAGGTTGATCTAGGACTTTTGGAGGAGTTACGATGACTGTAGATGTGCTGGCCGTGATTGAATGTGGTTAAGAATACTGTACCAACGTACCATGAGAAGTATATCTAATTGATGTAGGGTTGAATGATAGTATTGACCGAAAATGAAAACAGCGCGTAAGTGAAACAACTGCCACTGCATCTAACCGCTTACAGGCTTATTGTAATTTTCACTTCGTATAAGGATGAATGAGTATGACCAGCGGTAATGTGATTCGAATCGTCGGCATTGGGGGTACGCTGCGGGAAAATTCAACCAGTTTGTGGGCGCTGCAACATGCGCTGGAGGTGGTGCGCGGGGAAGGCGCGACGACCCAACTGCTCGACCTGCGGCGGGTGAATTTGCCCATGTACCAACCGGATTTTGAACTGGATGACTACGAACAGAATGTCCAAGATTTTGTTCGGGTGATGCAGCACGCTGACGGTTTCCTCATTAGCACGGCTGCGTATCATGGCTCATTGGCGGGGTTAACCAAGAACGCGCTGGACTTCATGGAGTATCTGGCGGACGCACCGCGCCCGTATTTACACAATAAGCCGGTGGGGTTGATCGCTACGGCGAGCGGTGAGATGGCGGATGTGCATTCGATTACGGCGATGATTAACGTGGTTCATTCGCTGCGGGGGATGGCGCTGCCGCTTTCGGTGCCGATTCACGGGGCGAAGCATGTTTTCAACGCCGAAGGTAAAGTGACTAGTGAGAAGATCGCCGCGCGGCTGACGCAGTTGGGCAAGATGGTGGTCGAGACAGCAGAACGGTTACAGAACAACCCGAACGCGGCGGTACAGGCGTAGACAGATTATTTGTAGGGCTGCGCCGCATGAGGCTAAAGCCATCATGCTGATCACCAGACAAGTCCACTGAAGGGGCTTCAAAGACGAGTGTAGGGCATGTAGCCAATTAGCTATCAATCCAGTACAGACAGTTTTGCCCGCTGTAGTTGACTGCAAACGTCTCGAAGTATTTTTGAGACAGGATAATTCTTAAATAGTAGACTTTTGGCTACTCTTTTTAATTTGGAATAATTGTTGTCATAAATCCACATTTTATCCTTTTTGCCCCCCAATCAGTGGGGGGTACAGCTTATTTAATGAGTCCGATAATGTGTAAGGCTGACGTGAAACTGCTTATTCGCCCCCAAAAGCGAGTGTGCAGTGCCAAGCATACGCCAGACTATTAATGGGGTGCGCCTGACGTTCCAACGCGGGCAAGAGAGGCCATATGGATTTTGTTAGTTTACTCATACCGCTGCTGGTGGTGGTGCTGGTGGTTGCTGCGTTATTCGCGGTCACTGGCCTCGTCATTATTAATGAGCGACAGGTGGGTGTTGTGGTGAAACGCTTCGCCGGAAAGTCGCTGCCACCTGACCGTTTGATCGCGCTGCACGGAGAAGCCGGTTATCAAGCGGACACACTCGCACCGGGTTTCCACCTCGGTTACTTTCCGTGGGTGTACAACATCCGCAAAGTGCCGGTGACGGTCATTCCACAGGGTGAGATCGGGTTGGTGGTGGCGGCGGATGGTTCATCGATCCCACCGGAACGCATTCTGGGTAAGGTGGTCGATTCGGACGACTTCCAAGATGCGCGGAAGTTCTTGTCGAATGGTGGCGAGAAGGGACGGCAGCTCGGTATCCTGACGGCGGGCGCGTACCGCATTAACACGGCGCTGTTCACGGTGATCACCCGCGCCAACGCCGAAATGAACGACATGGACGCCCACGATCTGCTCGTCTACAGCATCCATCCGGACATGGTCGGCATTGTGACCACGCTGGACGGCGCGCCGATTCCCGAAGGCGAAATCGCGGGCTTGTACCT
>JAFLDO010000072.1 GCA_017302455.1 Accumulibacter sp. | reverse complement strand
CCCTTCTAGCCCTCTCGTCCCACGCTGACGCCGGAACCTCTTCTTCCGGCGTCAGCGTGGGACTTTGCCATCATCTCAACCTCGAATGGCTCGGGTTGAAGAGTTCCAGATATCGCGGGACGTAACAGGGGGTCACCACGGTAGCTGAAAGGCAGGTTTCTCTTGAAGCCGTCCACCTCGACGATATCCGACTTGCGGCGAGCAAGATGACGGGGCCGAGGCGCAGGGCGTTTCAGGCGGCGATGGCGTTGAAGTATTGTAGCGGCAGTGCTCGGCGTGCCGAGGACGTTTTCGGCTGGAGTCGGCAGGCCGTGCAACTCGGTCGGCATGAGAAGCGTACCGGTATCGTTTGCCTGGGGCTCCACACGCTCTGTTGCGGTGCGAGGTTGTCAGAGAAGAAACACCCGGAGGTGGCGCAGGCCCTGTGGGCACTGGCGGAAAGTCATGCCCAACAAGATCCGACGTCTCGCACGACCTTGTCGTTCACCCGCCTGAGAGCCGAGGCCGCCATCGAGCAGCTACGGGCGCAGGGATTTGCGGACGATGTGCTGCCCTCCCGAAGCGGCGTGTCGGAAGTGTTGAACCGCAACGGGTACCGGTTGCGTCCGGTGCTCAAGGCCAAACCCCAAGAAAACTCCCTGAAACCGACGCCATCCTCGCCAATATCCGGGGACGTGACCGCGATTGCCAAGACGAAGCCGTCATGCGCTTGAGCATGGACGGCAAGGCGACGGTGAATAGTGGCGAGTACTCGCGCGGTGGCAAGACGCGGGGTGACAACCGGGCGACTGACCACGACATGGGATGCGAGGAAAAGCACACCCCGTTTGGTGTCGTCAATGAAGACAGTGATCCCTCCCTCTGTGCTTCGGAAGCTCGGCGAAGACCAGCGATTTCATCATCGACAATCTCTACGCGTGGTGGGAGTGTCAAGCCCCCGAGGAGTGAACTCGCGTCACACACATAAGGCACTGGAACGGCGCCAAGCCGACCGACACACGAACGATGCTGGAGTGGGCCAAGAGCATGGCCTGGAAAGGGGCTCATCCCGTCGTCGAGCTGAGCCGCACGGTCTACGAGAAAGGAGATACTGTGGCCAAGCTGGCCAAGCCAACATCGCAGACTCCCGCCGCGCTCTGGCGCAGCGTAAAGAGCCCGCGCCGGGCGGGCTTCTACGGTGTGCTTGACCTCAACGCCGCTTGCGCCACGTTGCGAGGCCTGCCAAGCCTAGACCGAGCAGAGCGAGGCTCCCGGGTTCCGGGACCGTCCCCGTCTCAGTGATGGTCATGATGGCGGCAGTGTCGGTGCAGCCGCGGAATCCTGCGCAATACGTCCCCGGGCCGACAAACGCATCCGTAGTCACCCAAAAGTAACCAAAAGATCCCGATGCAATGTTGAAGTCAATTTCGGGGCCGCCCAGAGGAGAGCGGATAGCGACTGACAGAACGGTCTCGCCGCTGGGCAGAGTGATCGAGTCGAAGTCCGTCAGTTGGAAGGTCGTATCGCTCGAGATCAGGGTTGGGACCGTCAGAACGAAGTCCGGCAGGCCGTCGCCGAAGATGCTGTTCAGCGTGTATTGGAAGGCTGCGTGTGCTGCGCTGCCCGTGGCAAGAGCCGCGACGCTGGCGATCGCGGCAACTAGGTTTTTCGTACGCATAATTTTCATGGAGAAAGGGTCCTTGGCTGGAGGTTCTGTGGACGGCCCCGCTGGTCGTCTCGAATTGCGGTCTGCGGACGTCGGAGCGCGCCGCCGATACATTTGAGGTTCTCTTCCCGGGTCACAGCGAATGAAAAGCACAGAACATGCCATGTTGAGACGGTTCGCAAGAAAACAACCACTTGGAGACTCCAGAGCGATTCTGACGGGGGGCGGGCGGTGATCTGTAAAATTTTTCGACGAACGACGGCTGCGTGTGGTGCACCTCGCGCACTGCAAATTCGTCTCGTTCTACCTTGTTTGTTTGCATTTCAATCTGATGCCGAAGGCATCCCGGCATGCCGTCGAAAGGCCGACTGCATTGCCTGGCGCTGCCGCTGATGCCTCTCGGTAATGGATATGGCGAGGTCTTCGTCAGCCGTGATGTTGGTGGGCAACCGGTGGCGCATGATCTCTACGAGGTTGCGGCAGGAGAGCAAGTCAGCCGTATCGCGAAGGGCCATGCGCTCTTTGGCCAGAAACATGGTGGCGATCATGACCAGCACCATGTGATCGTGCCTGGCCTGCCAACGACGTAGCTGACATTCGTTGGGTCAGATAGTCGGCCATGGCCCCGGCCCTTCTCGCCGTCACGAAACAACAAGCGGCGTCCGGCTGATGCCGGCGGAGCGGCCGCCTGGTCAGTCCCTATCATAGGCTCTGCCGCGGTCCGAAGCCGACGTGGCGCCCGACCCTTTGACGAACGTCGCTCGGCCACGGTGGGTGCCGGATCTTGGAGATGGACCGCTTGATCCGAATGCACCTCAGCGAAGAAGCGCTTTCTATCGCCATCCCGTTTCCGAAGTAGCAAGGGCAAGTGCCCGTAGCCCCCATCAAAGCCAATGCACGAAAAGTGGAAGCCTTCCCGCCTCCGGCGTATCACCACCTCTAGGGGCGATCTCGCCCTTGGTACGGAACTCCTGTGCCTCCTCGGGTACCCCGACCACCTCGCAACGGACCTTAGGTAATTTCCGCAAAAACGCCATACCAAGAGTCATGGCAGTAGACCGGGCTTACGTCCAGCAAAACAAGTCGCCACGCCAGTGGTTCGGTATTGTGATTCCGGGAAATCGCCCAAGTATGGGCGGCTGGCGGCTTCCGGGTAGAGCACGGGTAGTAGGAGCTGCAGGGCGTCGAGCGGGAAGGCAAAGTGCACCGGGCGCGATGGGCTGACCTTGGGCGGTGAGGCGGTCGGCTTCGGCGAGCCGGCCGTAGAGCGCGGCATGGGCTTGCTGGACGAAGGCGACCGGGAGCGCCGGCGTGCCCGCGGCGACAGCGGTTTCGAGCTGACGTTCGGCTTCGATGTGCGCCAGGGCGACACGCTGCAGGCGCGCAACTTCAGGCTGGTCGGAGAAGTCTTGCCGCAGGGCGCGCCTGATGGTGTGCGGATGGGTGCTCTGGCCCTCGATGCGATTGCAGTAGCAGGAGTTCCATCTCCCGCACCAGTTCGCGCAGGCTGGCCATGAGCACGGCGCGTTCGCAGCGGGTGAGCGGCTTCTGACCAAAGGCGATGTGGCGGATCAGATCGCAGGGATCCGTCTCGCCCGGCGAGTTGCGGCTATCCCGGTGCCTTGACCCTTCTCAGAAGGGGTACCGCTGCCATGCTCGGTGCATCGCGCGCGTCCACCTCCAGCACGGCCAACGGAGCGGCGAACCGATAGACGCGGCGGGAGAACATGCCGCGTGCGCTCAAGGCCGTGTTCCCCATGTACTGGAAGTGGACCACGGCAGCGACCACGCGCTGCTGGGCCTGTCCCGCTGTCGCGCTGCCAGGACGTGTGGCGGTCGCCGCTCCTGGTGGCCCGGGTGCAGCACGGTTATTTCCGCAGCAGCCCATCCGCTCCCTCTTCAGGTGTCGCCGCGTCTTCCGAATAGATGGCTGGCAGGCCAAAGGCCTGCTCGCGGGCCAACAGTCCGGCATGCAGGCGTTCGACCAGTATGGCAGCGGTGGACAGCGCCAGCCACAACAAGAGCCACTGCCGCCAGTCGCCGCCGAGGAGCCAGGCGGCCGGGGCGGCAGTCCACAGGCTCAGACAATAGAAGCAGCCCAGCAGCTTTCCGAAGAATCCCCCTCCCGCGCCACGGCGCAAATGCACGAATACGTCAAACGGACCATCCTCGGCGTGTAGCAGATGCGTCAGACGCCAGACGGCCAGCGTCGCGACGCAGAAGAAGAGCCAGGCTGCCTCACTTGTCTGCTGCATGCCGATCGCGCGACCTCATGAACCGCGCTGAATGACCAGGTTGTACTGCAGCGGCCCGTAGTAAACGGGGTAATTGCTGCTGTGGCCATCGGTGCGGCGAACGCTTGCGCTCAGGTTGAGCGTGAAGCTCGACAACGTTTCGTCGGGCCCGAGCCATGGAGAGCTGCCCGGCGGATTGAGCTGCACCGCGACATGGTCGTTCACGTCGGCATCCACATCGACGCCGAACAGCGTGCCGAACAGATCGCCGCAGGGCGGTGGGCCGGCCAGGTAGTCGAGGTGCAGGGGATGTGCCGATGCCAAGTCTTCCAGCGGGAAGTTGGGCGTATTGCACTTGGTGACGCTCAAGGTGTAGGCGCCGAGAAAACCTTGACGCTGGACGGCCTTGAACTTCAGATCAAGCCTTGCATTGACCAACTCGCTGCCCGTCAGCGTGAACAGAGGGCATGGATTCGTGGTGGCTGTGCCGATGGTCACCTCCTTGAAGTTCAATTCGGGGCCGGTATGGTCGACATAGAGCCGGATGCTGTCCTGATACAGCGGCGCCGAGGTCACCGGATCGCTCCACAGCTGGACTTGCTTGCCATCCGGGCCGTAGGCCTTGAGGCGGAACTGCACGCTGCCCGGCCCGCCCTGGTACGAATACACCCAGCTTGGGATGACGGCCTTGATGAACCAGTCCGGGCCGGACCAGTCCATGTTGCCCTGGATATTGTTGTAGGCCAGGACGTCCTGCTTGGGTTGCCCCTTGACCAGTTCGAGATTGTGGATGAAGGGGCCCGCCTTGGTGGCAACCCACTCGTTCACCAGGGTCTTCCAGTTATCCAGCATCAGGGCCTCCTGATAGATGCTCCAGTTGGTCCAACTGCCGTCGGGTCGTCGCGCGCGATACTCGAGGGTGAAATGCGGCACCTGGTCGTACTTGCCGATGCACGCACTCATGCGCAGCGCACCCCACCAGGCGGCACACTGGGTCTGCGGAATGTCGATCTTCGAGGTGTCGGTGCAGGTCACGCGGCCATCGCTGTCCAGAGTAACCGTTGAGGGTTTGCCGACCGGGATGAAGCCGATGTGCGAGATCGGCTTGCCGTGGCAACCGGTGGGCGTATGCCAGTAGCTGGACGGTATGCAGATGTTCAGGCGCTTGACCAGCGGCACGTTCCAGTAAGGCGCGGTCTCGTACGGCGTGCCCCCGGGCAGGGTAGCGCCGAGTACCTGGATGATCAGGTCCGGCATGGCTTCGAGAACCTCGTTCTCGCCGAGGGCGACGTCGGTATTGGTTTCGTCGATCAACTGGGCCAGGCTGCGGCTGAAGCGAAAGATGTAGTTGCCATTGCGGTCGGTGCTGGCCTGACCAAGCTCCTCGCGGTTGCCTTCGCCGGTGTACTGGCCACCTCCGAGTTCGGCGAGCGTACGGTCGTATTCCAGGAAGCGCAGCGCCGCATTGACGAGCGACTCGGTCTGGCAGTTGCGGATGCCGATGTCCAGCAATCGGCCGAGGGCAACCTTGTCCAGGGCGGCAATGGCGCTCACGGCCTGAGCCACTTCGACCGTGCGCACGGGAACCCGGGTCGTTCCGGCAGCGGCAGTAGATTCGCTGCCGCTATCGGCTGCCTGCTCGACCGGCACCGTCCTCATCACCTGCGCCCGCTTGACCGGCGTATAGGTCTTGCCCTGCACCGGGATCAGCACCGGCGTGTAGGCCTGCCCGCTCAGCAGCGCGGCCGGCAACTCGGGCGGTGGATCCGGCAGCGGGATGCGCTGCGGTGGGATGCTTTGCGGATACAGCAGCTCGATCGCTTGGCGCAGGACCGGGAAGCGACGCGCCTTGGCGAGGGCGAGGGCACTCTCGAGGTAGATGTAGCCGGGATAACAGGGGTTGTAGGCGCAACCGCTGTAGTTGCTCACGTGCCCATAGATCAGGAAATCGGTTTCGGTAACCGGGGTGGAGAAGGTCAACACCAGGTCGTTGAAGTCTGCGTCGCCGCCCCACACGTCATTGGACTGGAGATCAAACTGGTACTGCCCGGCCGACTTTACCGGGAAGGTGATCTGGTACTCCGAATCAGCCCAGGATGACCCTCCGGGGTCACTCTGGATGCGCACCGACCAGATGCTGCCGGTCACATAGACCGGCGCATGCGGCGCCACGTAGGTGCCATTGCCGTGTGTCGCGCCGCTGATGATGAAACGCTGCGCAAAAGCCGCATGTTTCTCCTTGACTGCAACTGTCCAGTTGCCGTGCATGATGAGAGGCATTTGTCACGCTCCTTTCCGGCCTTGCCGATGCAGGCCGATTGGTCAATGGGAGGGACACCCGGCGAACCGCCGGCCAAGGGCATCTCCCGTGGATTCCACACGTTGCACTCGCCATCACCCGACAACTCCCTGTGCCGAGGGTTATCGCCGGCAGCCCGCCGATGCGAATGTCCAACGCCAAGCCGGGCGCGGTGGTCGCCGCGCCTGCTTCGGTCGAAGAGCAAGAAAGGGAATTAATTAAATGCAGTGTAGACGATGGCACGCGGGAAGCAAGGTCTTTTGCGTGGCCGCGGTGACGGGCGGACGCCGCAAGCGCTGGTGGCAGCGGCCAGATCCTTCAGGGGGTTTTTGGCGTGCCCCGACGTCGGTTTTTCCAGAAGTTGACCGACAGGTAGATCATGAAGCCGACAAAGGTCAGGAAGCCGGCGAACTGGAAGTACAGCGAGTAGTTGGTACGGTAGCGGCCGGTCAGCGGATCGTAGATCGAGCAGATGATCCTGACACGTTCCATGATCTCGGTGAGCGTGCCCACTTCGCGTGGGATGGCCGAGCCGGCGATCAGCACCTTGAGCGGCTCGGCGAGATCCTCGGCAGTGAACTTCTCGCCATAGACCTGGCGCACGATCGTGCCTTCGGCGTCGACCATCGTCATCTGGTTGAGATGGTCGAACCCGGCTGGCGTGGCGACGAAACTGAAGCCGAACTCGCGCGTGAGTTCACCGACGATCGCCGGGGCAGGGCTCAGGAACTCCCAGTTGGGCAGGTGGATGCCGTATTGCCTGGCGAAGTCCTTGAGGGCCGCTGGCGAGTCGAAAGGCTGGTTGAAGCCGATGCTGATGACGTTGAAACGGTCGGCACCCATCACGTCGACGGTATTCTGGACGGCCTTCTGCAGGTTACGGGTGGTCGTCGGACAGACCTGGAAGCAGGCGGTATAGATGAAGCTGACGAGCAGCGGCTTGCCGCGATAGCGCGCCAGTTGTACCGGTTGCCCTTCGCGGTCGAGGAGGACGAAGTCGCCTACGCGTTTGCCAATCGCGCTCTGCGACAGCGCGAAGGCCGCTTTTTCATCGAGGGCGGTGAGCGCCAGGCCGCTGTTGACGCCCTGCGGACGCGCCGTGAGCTTGGGTTTCTCGGCGACGTCAGTGTCGGCAAGCAGCGGATTGACTGCGAGAAAGAGAATCGACGCGACCAGCGCGCGAGCAAACCGAGCCATCGCGGAAACCTGCCTGTCGGGGATCAGAACCGGAGTTGGGTGTCGACGATGGCGGCCAGCAGGACCAGCGTCAACTGGATCAGCGAGGCATGAAAACACACCATGGCCGATTTGCGGTTGGGGTCGCGTGTCAGCCGCCAGGCCTTCTGGATGAACAGGAAGCCGCCGACGGCGGCGCCGGCGAAGTAGATCGCGCCAAGGCCGAAGGCCAGCGGCAGCAAGGAAGCGGCAACCAGCGCCAGGGTGCTGAAGAAGATGGTGTTCGCTGCCCGCTGGTCACCGACGACGACCGGCAGCATGGGTACGCCGGCGGCTTCATAATCGGTGCGGAAAGCGATCGCCAGGCTCCAGAAATGCGGCGGCGTCCACAGAAAGAGCACCAGTGCCAGCGCCAGCGGCACGCCGCCAGGCTGCGGGTCGGCGGCGGTCGCCCCCGCCAGTACCGCCCAACTCCCGGCCAGACCGCCGAAGACGATGTTCAGCCAGCTCCGCCGCTTCAGCCACACCGTATAAACGATGGCGTAGAAGAAGGCGCCGAGAAAGACGAACAGCGCCGACCAGGCGTTGAGGGCGAGCCAGGCGCTGCCGACCGACAGCGCCATCAGGGCGCCGATGACCAGCAGCCAGATCGGCCCATGGCGGAGTTCGCCGGTGACGAAGGGGCGCTTGCTGGTACGCGCCATCAGGTGATCGCTGTCGTGTTCGTAATACTGGTTGAAGGCGCCGGCGCTGGCCGACGAAACCAGCACCGACAAGGTCAGCACCAGCAGTTGCAGCAGGCTCAGGGCAGGCCCCGGGCTGACCGCAAGTCCGGCCAGCGCGGTGAAGGTGATGACGACGCCGATGCGCAGCTTGAAGACGCCCAGAATGGCACGGAAGGGAAAACCGGGGGTGCTGTTCGATGGGAGTGTGGATTGCATTGGCGTCGATAGCTTGGCGATCAGTTGAAAAACGATGGGACGATCGGTTCGGGGTCAGGCCTGCTTGAATCGAGCCTGTACTCCAGGCCCGATTGAGGCAGGCCCCCACGCCGGCGGCGCGGGGGAGATTGCCGGATCAGCTCAGCAGCCAGACTTCGGACAGGTACTTCCAGTTGACGAAGTAGTAGAGGACGAAGCAGACGAAGAGCAGCAGTGCCAGGACCACGGTGCCGGGAACGCCGACATGGTCGCTGCCGTGTGCCACCGCCGACGCGGCCTGCGTGCTCGGCGGGATCGGTGTCGGCTGGTTGGAGACCTTGCCGCCGTCGAGCTTCTTGCCAAACAGCAGCGAACCGACGACGAGCAGGATCCACAGGCCGCCGCCGATCACCGCGATGACGCCGAAGATGCCGGTCAGGCCCATCATCAGGTAGGCGGCACCCGGCCATTCATACTGGAACGGTGCGCCGGAGAAGGCCATGTCCCAGTGCCGGCGCGAGACGCCCAGCGTGCCGGCGCCCATCATCACCAGGCCGAGCACCGACATGCTGATGCCGAACAGGTAGGGCTGGATCTGGCACAGCTTAGGCAGAATCATCTCGCGGCGGAAGAGGACCGGAACCAGCAGGTAGGTGATCGACATGAAGGCCAGCGTCGTGCCGGTGACGACCGTGGTGTGGAAGTGGCCCGGAACGTAGAAGGTGTTGTGCATCAGCATGTTGATCTGCTCGGTACCGAGGACGACGCCCGAGATGCCGCCGAGGAAGCCGAAGCTGACCAGCGAGATGAACATGCCGGAGAACACCGGGTTGCCCCAGGGGGCCTTGCGCAACCACTCGAACAGGCCGTTGGTGTAGCCCTTGCGCCGCTGCGCGGCTTCGATCGCACCGGGAACCGTGAAGCCGTGGATCATCGACGCCATCACCGCGAAGTACATGAAGTAGGAGGTGTTCAGCACCTTCCACTCGGCGCTCATGCCGGGGTCGGAGAGCAGGTGGTGCGCACTCGCCAGTTGCAGGAAGAGGATGTAGAGCAGGAAGGCGAAGCGCGACACCTTCTCGGACAGCGGCTTGGCGCCGAAGATCACGGCCGCGGTCAGATACCAGACCGAGACGTGTGCGGCGACGTTGATTTGCTGCGAAGAGTGCCCCAGTCCCCACCACACCATGCGGTACAACTGTGCGTCGATTTCCTTGATCAGGCCGACGGACCAGAAGAAGGTCGGGAGCAGGATACCGGCGCCGGCGAGGATGGTGAAAGTGGCGATGATCGCGGCGGTCAGCGCGCCGAATGTCACCAGTGGCAGCGAGCCCTGATAGGTCTTGTCCTTCTTGGCGACGACCAGCGTGCCGAAGAACACGGCGGTGCCGAGCAGCGCACCGACGGCGACCAGAATGATCCCGAGGTAGAAGTGCGGGGCCGCCTGCATCGGCACATAGGAGGTGAACATGACGCTCGATTCGCCCTGGAAGATGGCGACGTTGGTCATGATGCCGCCGACGACCATCAGCCAGAAGCCCAGCCAGGCGATCTTCGGCGTCGCCAGTCGGCAGCGGAGCAGGGTCGACGAAGCGAAGTAGAGAACGGCCATCTCGAAGAAGAGGATCCACAGGATCAGCATGTCGATGCCGTGGGCAGTCAGAATCAGGTAGAACTGGTCGGCCGGCAGGAGCTTGATCGCCGGCCAGCGCGTGAGGATGACCAGCAGGGCGGTGATGCCGCCGACGAGCAGCCAGAGGACGCCGGCGACGGCGTTCCAGCGCATCAGTTTCTCGGCCTGGTCCTCGAACTGCAGTCCGGAGACGGGACAGGTACGGTAGGTTGTTGCCATCTTGTTTGTTCCCCCCTTATTTCACGTAGATACGGCCGAGCATCGAGTGGTGGCCGATGCCGCAGTATTCGTTGCAGACGATGGCGTAGGTTCCTGCCTTGGTCGGTGTCATCTTGACCACATGCTCGTAACCCGGAATCACCTGGATGTTGATGTTGACCGGTTGCAATGAGAAGCCGTGGTTGTAGTCCATCGACGACAGGTGGATCTTGTAGGTCTGGCCCTTCTCGAGTTCGAGGATCGGGTACCAGGCCCACAGGCGGGCGATCAGGTAACCATCGCCGCCGGCCGGCACCTTGACCACGGGAATGTTCTGGTCGGTCTCGGTACGGATGGTGTTCTCGGCGATGAACTTCTCGGCCTTGGCCGCGAACATCTCGGGGGTCGTCTTGTAGGCCTCGTTGGAGAGGTTCTGCTTACCGTAGATGTGCCAATAGATCATCATCACGAACATGACCATCCCCCAGACGAAGGCGATCGCGATCCACGCCCATTCGACCTTGTCGATGGGTTGCTTCCACCATAGCCGATCGGACGGCGGCAGAATTGCACTCATAGTTGTTTCTCCCTGATGTGAATGACTGGCCTAGCGGGCGACCGGCGTGTTCATGATGTCGATGATGCCCCACAGGATGTAGAGCAAGCCCGGTGACGCCACGCCGAGAAACAGCAGCAGAAAGTGGTTGTCCAGCAGCTTCTGCATGAACGGAATGTCGTCATCGTTTTGGTCGGCCATCTTTGTATCCCCCATCACTGATTGGCGCGCGCGGCGCATGGTAAGTTGCTAAGTTGCGGTCAAACGTCGAATTCCTTGGCCTTTCGGGGCACAATTGGCCGAAGAATACCTGCAGCGGGTGCCTGATTGATTTGATGCACGTCAAGAACGCGGAAAGACCGCGGTCAGCGGCAAAACCAGCAGGGATGGGCGTCGCAGGGCCGCCGGTGCGGCCAATGGTCGCAGCCGATCGAGCGCACGAACGGCCTATCAAAGAGCATATAATCCGCGCCTGGCCCCCTTTCCCGCTTTCCTGGTTCCCGACATGGATAAAGTCGCTCGCCGACAAATCGCGCTCTGGCTGCTGGTCTGCAGCGCCATGGTCTTCGCCATTCTGGTCGTCGGCGGCGTTACGCGCCTGACGCATTCCGGCCTGTCGATCGTCGAATGGCAGCCGATCGTCGGCGTCATCCCGCCGCTCGATCAGGCCGAGTGGGACGAAACCTTCGAGAAATACAAGAAGACGCCGGAATACCAGCAGGTCAACCACCAGATGACGCTCGACGAATTCAAGGGGATCTTCTTCTGGGAGTACTGGCACCGCGTCCTCGGGCGGCTGATCGGCGTCGTCTTCCTGCTGCCCTTCCTCTACTTCTGGCTGCGCCGCAAGATTGCCCCGCCACTCCTGCCGAAGCTGCTTGGGATTTTCGTACTCGGCGGCCTGCAAGGGGCGATGGGCTGGTACATGGTGAAGAGCGGCCTGATCGATGATCCGCGCGTCAGTCATTACCGCCTGACGGCGCACCTGTCGCTGGCCTTCCTGATCTTCATCGCCATGTTCTGGCTGGCTCTCGGCCTGCTCGCCGAGCGCGCCCGCCACACCGCCGACGCGGCACTGCGGGGCTTGCAGCGCGGCGGCTTCTGGCTGACGATTCTGGTCGCCTACATGGTCGTCAGTGGCGGTTTCGTCGCCGGCATCCGCGCCGGCAAGGCCTACAACACCTTCCCGTTGATGAACGGCCACGTGCTGCCGCCGGAGAGCTTCATCATCGAGCCGTGGTACCTCAACTTCTTCAACAACATGGCACTGGTCCAGTTCGATCACCGCCTCGGCGCCTGGTTGCTCGCTTTCCTGGTGCCATGGTTCTGGTGGAAGATCCGTGCGGCAGGCGTCTCCGCCGCCGCACGGCGTGCCGCCACGCTGCTCGTGGCGGTGCTGTTCGCCCAGATCCTGCTCGGCATCGCGACGCTGCTGCTGCTCGTTCCGGTCGGCCTCGGCGCCGCCCATCAGGGCGGTGCGATGGTCGTTCTCGGGGTCCTGCTCTGGTTGAACCACGAACTCCGGGTGGCGCCCGCATCAGGCGACGCTTCGTGATTGCGAGTCAGGCGCTGCGCCTGCGGAATATCCGGACGACGGCGCTCCTGCTCAGCGCCTTGTCGCTACTGGTTGTGGTCCTCAGCGCTCACTTGCGGCTTGCCGGCGCCGGTCTCGGCTGTGCCGACTGGCCCGCCTGCTATGGGCAACTGCTGGCCGGTGAGCCGCAGGCCCTGCATTTCGGGTTCGTCCGCCTGTTGCACCGCGCCACGGCATCGCTGTCGCTGCTCTTCGCCGGCTACCTCGCCTGGCAGTGCCTGCGCCGTCCCGCAGTCGAGTCGGCCGGTCGTTCGGCGACCCTTCTCCTGCTGTTGATGCTGGTCCTCTCCGCACTCGGCATCTGGAGTTCCGATCCGCGGCTGGCGCTGGTCAGCTTCCTCAACATCATGGGCGGCCTGGGGCTGGTGACCTTCTCATGGCGAGTCGTGCTGGCGGCCCGACCGCGCTCGCTGCTCGACACGGCGACACCGCCGACATTGCGGCTGCGTCTGGGCGCGGGCCTGCTGTCGCTGACCGTCGTCCTCGGCGCTCTGATCGGCGCCGGCTATGCCGCGCTGGCCTGCGCCTCGTTTCCCGATTGTGGGGGCAATTGGTGGCCTGTGGCGGCTGGCTGGGCCAGCCTGCGGCCGTTCGCCGCTCTCACCGGCCCGCCGCTTGCCGGCGATCCGGGCGGCATGACGCTGCATCTCCTGCATCGCTACGCTGCTCTCGCAACGCTGCTCGTGCTCGGCAGCGCCGGTGTGCAGGCGCTCGCGGATCCGACGCGGCGCCAGGCGGCAGTCGCCCTGCTGCTCCTCCTGGCCAGCGAAGTCGCGCTGGGGAGCCTGATGGTGCTCAGTGGTTTCAACCTCTGGATGGCGATCAGCCATGGAGCCTGCGCCGCCATGCTGCTGGCGGCGGTGGCGACGCTCCTGCGTCGCTGAGCCGTGTTGCCGGGGCCGCCGGTCGGGTGACGACCTGCGGCCTCACCCCAGCGACGACCGGCCGACCCGCTCTGGCGCCAGTCAGTGCTTGTGTGCGCTGGCCGGCGCCGCGGTGGCGCCCAACTCGCGCACTTCAGCCTTGACCTCGACGGCCTCGATCTTCTTGTCCTTGCCCTCGACCTGCAGCGTCAGCGGCACCGAATCGCCCTTCTTCAGCGGCTGTTTCAGGTTGATCAGCATCACGTGGTAGCCACCGGGGCCGAGCGGCACCGGCTGGCCGGCAGGTAATGCCAGGCGGGTGATGGCGCGCATCTTCATCACCCCGCCGTCCATCTTCATTTCGTGAATCTCGGTGATGGCGGCGGCCGGGCTGGCCGCGCCGACGAGCGTCGCGCCGGACTTGCTGGTTATCTCCATGAAGGCACCGGTGGCCTGCTGGCCGCTCACCGTGCCGCGCACCCAGGCCTCCCTGACCTCGACATCGGCAGCCAATGCCGCCGTCGAAACGCCGAGCAGGATGGCGATGGCCAGCGGGTTTCGGATTGCTTTCACTCCATACTCCTTGTTCGTTGCGGGATGGCGATTATAGACGGGCGCCTGCGCACCGCTCTGCGACAAGATGCCGCAGCCGGTCAGGCGGCAGGCGGACATCACGGCTTCTGGCTCCAGTTACCTTTGGCATCCTCGATCCACCAGCCGGCGTGGAACTGCTCCTTCCAGCGCCTGACCTGCGCCTCGCGCGCGGCAGGCTCGGCGGCCTTGCCGCCCTGTGCTTCGGCGAGCGCATAGATCAGCGAATTGCGATCGGGGTTCTCGTTGTCGATGAGCTTCTCGGCGATCTGTCGTTGCGGCAGCGTCAGCCGGCTGCCATCGCGCAGCTTGACCATGCCGTCGTACCCCAGCCCGATGACGCCTGCGTCGTAGAAGCGGACCAGCCGCGAGGCGCGCTGCGCCAGGCTGTGCTTGACCACCACCACCGGCGGCGTGCCGATGTCCAGATTGATCTGGTCGCTGGTCGGCGCGGCAGTGACCGGCAGGGAAAGAAAGGCGAACAGCACGAGCAGCACGAACAAGCGTTTCATGTCAGGTGTCCTCAAGGATCATTTTCCGGCGAGCAACAGTTTCAGATCGGCGGCGACGTTGTCGGGCGTCTCGCCGTGACGGACGAGCAGCCGCAGTCGACCCTGCGGGTCGAAGGCGTAGCTGCCGGTCGAGTGGTCGATGCTGTAGCTGCCTGCCGTGCTGCCCGCCTGCTTCGCGTAGAAAACCTTGAAGTCGCGGGCCACTGCTGCCGTCGTGGCCTCGTCGCCGTGCAGGCCGATGAAGCTCGGGTGAAACGCCTTGACGTATTCGGCCAGCACCTCGGGCGTGTCGCGCACCGGATCGAGCGTCACGAAAACCACCTGGACGCGCTTGGCGTCGTCACCGAGGCGCGCGAGGACGTCGCGCATCGAAGCCAGCGTCGTCGGACAAACGTCGGGACACTGCGTATAGCCGAAGAACAGCACGACCGCCTTGCCCTTGAAGTCGGCCAGACGCCGCGCCTGCCCCTGCGGGTCGGTCAGGGCGAACTCCTTGCCCCAGTCGGAACCGGTGATGTCGGTCGACTTGAAGGCAGGCGGGCCGGAACAACCGGGCAGCAGCAGGGCGATGGAGAGGAGCAGGGTGGTGAGTAGTTTCATGGTTTCCGATGGTGTGGGCGAACGGCGGCCGGGTGACAGGACGCGCAGCGCGCGCAGCGCATCCGGTGGCAGCGCCGGCGAGGTTCCGGTGGGCGGCGCGGACGCACGGGCGAACCATTGTACAGGCGCCGGCGACATGCAGCCTTGATGCAGGTTAACCGAGACGGGAAATGCCCGCCTTCCGATGACTTGGCAGGTGTCAGCCGTGGCTTCGCAGCGATCAAGCAGCCTTGTGCACTCGCTCTCCCCGCGATAAGACGAATAGCGGCAGCGCTGAACCACGCTGGGTTGCTTTGCGATGCCAATTCCGGAACGCTGACGAGAGCCTGCTCAAATTCCGTTTGGCGCTGCTCAGAACTTTGCTTTGTCCAGACGATAGCCGAAACCTTGCGGAAAACCGGGGTGAAGTGTTGCACGGCAATTCGCTCTCCAACGGCACAGTCGAGGCAAAGCACGGGCAAGCACGAACAAGAGCACGAACAAGAGCACGGACAAAAGCACGGACAAAAGCACGGACAAACAGGCTACGCGTTACCCTGCGTGTCTCGGAGGACTGGAAGGCGTCCTCGGCAGGCTATCGCTGGTCTCCGAGCTCACTGAGCATCGCCCATGTCCGAGGCTGCGGCACCCAGCAACCACGCCGGGATGTCATGCTGGTCGTGGCGCACGCCCCAGACGTCGCTTTGCCCGCTACGCGGACGATAGGGTCATTCTGGTCAAAAGCCAGCGGGCCGGGGAGCGCGTGATGCACAATCTCACGCGTTATTTGGAGACCCGCCTCAAACTCAAGGTCAATCCTGCCAAGAGCAAGGTGGCGCCGATGAGTGACTGCCGTTTCCTCGGATTCACCCTGCGCGGCACGAAGATACGCTGGAGCGACAAGGCGCTGGCGAACTTCAAGCACCGGGTCAGGGAACTGACGGGGCGAAGTGGGGGGATTTCCATGACCATTCGGCTGAACAAACTGGGGAACTTCCTGCGGGGTTGGTTCGGATACTTTGGCATCAGCGAGTATTGCCGGCCGATCCCGGAGCTGGATGAGTGGCTGCGCCGCCGCGTGCGCATGTGTTACTGGAAACAGTGGCGCTGGCCGCGGACGAAGATCAGCCACCTGCTGGCTTTGGGCGTCCGCCTGAAGACCGCGATCCAGCATGGCGTCAGTAGCAAGAGCTACTGGCACATGGCGCGAACCCCGGCGGTACAGCAGGCCCTTTCCAATGCCCGGCTGGAGGCGCAAGGCCTCCTCAGCGTCAAGGCCCTGTGGTGCAAGGCCCAGGGCTACTTGGCTCCAGTCACTTCGTCGAGCGCGCCAACTCGTTGAACCTCCCATTGCGGACCCGCACGGTGGGTGGTGTGGGAGCCGGGGGAGAGAAACCTCCGGCTACCCGATTAGTCATTGGCATTCTTTTCGAGCAATTGAAGCAAGCCGTATACATCGCCAAGCACCCACAAGTCAGCAACTTTCTCTCCATCGAACGAAAAGAGAGCAGACCCCAGCCACTCAACGGGTTTGCTTGTTGGCTGGTAGCCGAAGAACTCGCCGCGATGGATGCCGGAAAAACGCATGCGCGCGAACGCCTTTGAGTCCTCGACAACGAGATCAAGGATGTCGCAGCGATAACTGGCCAGGGCGGAGTGCACAAAATCGACGTACGACCCAAACCCCTCGTGGCCGACCTTGGCCTGACCGAGAGAGCCACGAAAAGTGAAGTTGTCACGAAGTAAGGCCGGAATCTTCGACTTGTCGTGGCGGTTCCAGACATCGGCGTAGAAGCTTTCTACGACTGCGCGGATGTGTGATGAGGTCATTGAAATGGCTAACGTTTGAAGTAACCGGACCGTGCGAGCGGCGCGCAGCGCCGCTCGCACGGTCCGTGTTGACTGAAAGGTTGGGCGTCAATTTACTTGCTCGCTGTGCAGTACGGAGCCGATTTGCTTAGAGACGCCCCGACGCAAGCTGAATATCCGGCAGTCGACAACATTAAAACCCACGCAATGACCGTCATGGTGGCGAACATGGGCGGTTTGGGCTTGAGGTATGCCTCCCAACTCAAATTCGCATGCCCGAGAGCGGTTTCGCACTTGGCTAGAAACCCTGACATTTGCATAACTCTGATGTGCGTTGCTAGCGTGATCACGCCGCTTAGCACTATGAAGGCTGGCGGAATCCACCAAGCGACCGCAAGCGCCTCAGTTGGAAGTTTGAGACAGATAGCTCCCTTGTCCGTAACGGAGAATGCCTGGGTGAGCACCCAGGCGAACACAGCCGAACTTGCCAAGAGCGAATATCGAAAGAGGTTCTCTATCCGTGCGAGAAGGACAGCTACCTCCGCGCGAATCTGCTTGTAGCTCTCGACACCGAAATCGTGCTTCGCCTGATCCATCACGGTCCTCCATTGGTTGTTCTTGACGCCCAACGTTCGAGCTAAGCTGCCGTAGCGGGTCAGCTTGAGGGAGGGGTTAGGCTTCACGGCTCATCTACAGCTGATTGAATCGGATGCAGTCAGCATCCTCTTTCCCTGCGCAATTGCCACGTAGTCGTTTAGGAACCTTCGAAGAATTTCTTCGAAGACGCTGCTATGGTTTAGCACGACACTGGTGCTCGCGTAGGCAACAATGAATGGGTTGTTCGGCCGATGATTTGGTCCTGGAGTGAGCTTCACACCGCCAACAGACGGAACATTTGTTAGGTCCAGATTGACAATTGCACAAGGGTCCTTTATGTAGACGCCCGGATCAAAGCCCGGAATTAAAGCAGGATCTGCTTGTGTAATGGTGAGAGAGTGAGTTCGCGTTGGTTCATACTCCCCCAGTGCCTGGGTCCAAAGCGCTCGCTGCCCCGGCCGAAATGATGGCCTCAGGAGAAGTGCATCGATCTGCCGCCCAAGCGGAAACAAGACTTGTCTGGGCACGTCGCCTGCAGAAGAGACGACTAGTAGAATGGGGTTTTGCTGGCGTCCGTAGCTAAGTTGATTTGAAAGCTTGTCAATGCGCTCAAACTGCATGGCTTCGAACGCGGGATTGACTAGAACGACCAAGTCGCCGAAGCCCGGTAGGTCTGATACGGTGTTCTGCCCAGCACCTTGTTTCGATGCGGCAGTAGTTCGCGCTACTAGTTCGTTCTCAATCTCCGTTGCTACAGCCTTGAATAGAACCTGTGCGCCAAAGCTGTGCCCAATCGTTGCGAGGCCCATGAACGTTTTACTTGTCCCAGCGACACGTGCTGCCTGCTGATTGCGATAGAGGGAGTTGAGCCGAAGCAAGAACTCTCGGGTATCGCCCTCACCCACCCGCTCTGCTGCAGCTTTGCGCCCCCAGAAAGTGGTGTAGTTTAAATACGAAGGTAAAGACCTGCCGCGCCACCCGACGTAGATGGACACGACCGTAAGATCTTCGGTTCCGGTCAGATTCTTTCTTGATTGCCGATACACGGCGCTTTCGGGGGCCTTCTCGTCAGTCAACCGACGTCTTGTATCAACGATGGACTCGCGAAAATCGACCAGGTTTTCGTTCTTTGGATCTGCATCATGGTTCCATCCGTGTACGAAGAGCACGACGATTACGTTTCTTGACTTCGCAAGACTCGAAACCCGCGTAAGTGCTCTTTCGGCTTCAGCTGGGTCCCAGAACTGTCCAAAGTCGTCCACTTGAACAACAAAGTCATCTTGATCGTGCGTGACATCAATGTGGTGATCAAACTTTTTGTGGTTGTATGCGCAACCCGTCAGCATTGCAAACACGACTAGGAGTGCGATCAATAGCAGCGTTTTGGTATCCATTCGTCTGACCCCCCATTGGTGGTTGTTCGTGAAGCCTAACGTAGAAGTAACGGGCGCTGCGCGGCTTCATCGCGCAGCGTCCGGTTGACTGCCGGGTGTGCGCCCAGCATGGGCGCGATGTGATGGGGTGGAAGTCCCCTGTGGGAGTACCGACGTGACTTCATGATGAAGCCATGATAACCACTAGCCGAAGGCAAGGGCAAGGTCGTGAGGACTT